>JAKPQH010000218.1 GCA_029580855.1 bacterium
AACGCCGCGATCGAAGAGGAGCCCGCGGCGTAGCCCGCCGTCGCATGGCGGGGATGGGGCACTTCCCTCCGGGGGAGTGCCCCATCCCCGCGTTAACAGCGGGTTCACAGGGGCGTACGCCGTTGTGAACCCGCTGTTAACGCCGGACCCCGGACGCCTCGGGTGCCCGCCCACTCGGATGAGGGCTCCGGGATCGGCCAGATTCACCTCTGTGGATAACTGACGGATCTACTGCTGCTTTGCCTCTAGTGAGGGCATGAGTCACACCACCATCCCCAACTCGGCGAACCGATTGCTCGCGGAGCAGGCGGGCGTCATCACACGTCACCAGGCATCGGGGTGCGGCCTCACCCCCGATGCCCTCCGCGGGTTGGTCCGCGACGAACGCTGGACGCGTTCCGAGCGCGGCATCTACCTGCGTGGCGTCGGCGCTCCGACCTTCACGCAACGCCTGTGGATCGCCCACCTGCTCGCCGGCGATCCCTCGGCCATCGGCGGCCAAGCCGCCCTGCACCGCCACGGGGTCGGCCCTGAGCCGGACGAGATCGATGTCTTCATCCCGCCCCTGCCGGAACGAACCTTTCAGAGTCCCTACCGATTCATCCGCGACGGACGCGACCGCCTGGCTCACGCCCGCGGCACGCTCCCGGTGATCCGCATCGAGGACGCGATCCTCGACGAGGCCAAGCACTGGTCGATGGAGAGGTTCGTGGGCGCGGTGACCGACGCCGCCCGGCTCAACCGGACCACGCCCCAGCAGGTCGAACGTGTCCTTCGCCAGCGCGAGCGCATGGCGAAGAAGGACACGCTGCTGGCCGTGTTGGCCGACCTCCAGGGGTTGGAGAGCAACCTCGAGTTCGTCTTCCGCCGCGATGTCGAACGCGCGCACGGCCTCCCCAAGGGAGCCCGCCAGGCGCGCAAGGGACGCAGCCGCTTCGACCTCTACTACGAGGCATGGCGAACGATCGTCGAGGTGGACGGCCGACGGGGCCACGTCGACGGGCGCTTCCGCGACTTCCGCCGGGACAACTCCCACGCCAGCCAGGACGTGATCACCCTCCGCTACGGCAGCTATGACATCCGCGACGACCCTTGCGCCCTCGCACTCCAGGTCGGCGAGGCTCTGACGATCCGGGGCTGGGACGGGATGGTCAGGCGCTGCGGCCAATGCGACTGGCGCACAGCGAGTTAACAGCGGGTTCACAACGGCGTAC
>JAKPQH010000219.1 GCA_029580855.1 bacterium
CGTCGTGTTCCCCACCGTCCGCCCGGCCAGATAGCCACGATTGCTCACATCAATTGTCGCGTCCGTAGCGATGGTCAAGGTGTTAGCGACGGTCATGCGTAGTGAATATTCCTGGTCGGTCGTCGCCGCCCGATGGGTCAGGTTAGCGCCGCCGTAGATCGAGACGTTATTGGCCTCGATGGGCATGTCGTGCTCCGGCGCAGCGATGACGTTGGTACCGGAGATAAGCAGATGATCCACGACAAAGGCGCTCTCGGTTGCCATGCCCAGCGGCGTCCACCCCCCCGTCGCCGCCCCGTGGCTGTCAATCCGCAGTACCCCCTCGCCAGTATTCTGCTTCAGGTACACTGTACCCACCGCACCATCGGGATTGTTTGAGTTTTCACCGCCGTGGGCGCTCACCTGCGCCGTCACGTCAAAACCGTCGAGGACGTCATAATACACGGCTATACGCCCGCCGCCGCCCGGCCCGCCGAGGCAACCACCCCCGCCGCCGCCATTCCCGCCATTGGCGACGATAGTTCCACCCCCGGAGAGCGTTCCCACCTCAAGCAGAATGCCGCCGCCACTGCCGCCCCCGGCGTTGCAGCCCCCGTCCGCCCCGTTGGCGCGCAGGACCCCGTCAACAATGGCCGCCCCGGCGGTGAGGCGCACCAGGCCCCCGCCCGCGCTGGCGTTGCCGCCGCCGGAACCCCGCTCCGCGGGAGTGTGATAGTCGCCGTAGACGGCGTTGGTCCCGCCGTTTACGGCGTCGCCCAACCCCCCATAACTCCCGCCCGACCAGCCCGTCGCCCCACCGACCGTCGTGTTCCCCACCGTCCGCCCGCACAGGTACCCCCGCCCCGAGACGTCTATCTGAGCGCCGGCCGTGATCCAGAGCGTGTCGGTGATGGTCAGGTCAAGCCGGTATTCGGCGTCGGCCGTGGCCGGAGAGTGGGACAGCGTCGCCCCGCCCAAGACTTCCACCCCGGCAAACGTGTGGGCGCCGTTGATGATGGCCGTGTTCCCATAGATGAGCAGGTTCTGGCCTTCATAGGTGGTTTGGGTGTCCGTGAGGGTGACGCCGG
>JAKPQH010000220.1 GCA_029580855.1 bacterium
TCGTCGCAGGCTCCTCGGGATAAGCGATCGACACGAACGGGAAACGACGCCCGTTCGGTCGCCTGCTTATCATCCCGAGCGTAGTCCGCCCTGTCATCCCGAGCGTAGTCCGCCCTGTCATCCCGAGCGAAGCGAGGGATCTTACTTTGTGTCACCTCGCACCCAGGTCCCTCCTCGCTTCGCTCGTTCGGGACGACAGAGTAATGTCCCTCGTCGCAGGCTCCTCGGGATAAGCGATCGACACGAACGGGAAACAACGCCCGTTCGGTCGCCTGCTTATCATCCCGAGCGAAGCCCGCCCTGTCATCCCGAGCGAAGCGAGGGATCTTACTTTGTGTCACCTCGCACCCAGGTCCCTCGTCGCAAGCTCCTCGGGATAAGCGATCGACACGAACGGGAAACAACGCCCGTTCGGTCGCCTGCTTACCTCCGTCGCTTCGCTCGTTCGGGACGACGGTGCGTCTCCCCGCCATCAGCTCCCTGTTCGTCACCGCAAACGCCAGCGCCAGCCAGATCACGTCCTCCACCCTGTGGAACGGCCTCGTCCACAGCGCGTTCACCATGAACAGCGCCGCCAGTGCGCTTCCCCAGGCCGCCTCGTCCGACAGCGCCGCCCTTCGTCGGAAGGCCCGCGCCGCCGCCAGCAGCCACCACCCCCACATGAAGAACATGATCGCCGCCCCGACGACCCCGCCCTCCGCCATCCACTGCAGGAACTCGTTGTGCGCCCAGTTCGTGAACTGCCACTTGAACTGCGGCCACCGCTTCAGCATTTCGTTCTGCGCGTCGATGTAGTGCCACTTGTACTGCCCAAGCCCCACCCCGCGGACAGGGCTTCGGACGAACATCGTCCAGCTCGTCGCCCATATGCTGTCCCTGTTCGCGAAGGACAGAGGCCTCTGCACCACGTCCTCCATCTTGCTCGCCAGCGCCGCCGCCGTATTGTCGTTCAGCGACACACTCCCCGCCAGGGCAGCCGCGAACAACGCCGCCCCAAGCAGGATCGGCCCCGCCGCCCGCCGCCCGCGCAGCCGCAGGTGGAACGCCCCCAGCACCGCCGCCCCCGCCGCCAGCGACAGGATCCCCGATCGGCTCGTCGAGCCGACCAGCCCCCAGAAGACCACCGCCAGCAGTCCCGTCAGCGCCGCCCCGGCCGCGAGCCCGCGCCTCTCGCGCGACAGAAGCAGCGACAGCCCCCCCGTCCCCGCGATCGCCATCCACAGGGCGAACATGTTCTGCTGACCCGTGTTCCCGATGTAGTGGCCCGGCACCGGCGCCATGAAGAAGTACGGCGTGCTCAGCCCCCGTACCTGCACCTCCGCGAAGACCACGTTGACCGCCGCGTTCAGCAGCGCCCCCCACAGCATCGCCCGCACCAGCCTCCCGTCCGCCTCGCTCCGGGCCAGCGCGTAGGTCGTCCACAGCGAGGCGAAGGCCATCCACTCCCGGACGAACCCCGTCCACGAGCGCGGAGGCGCCCACAGCGGCTGCACCGTCACGTAGATCAGCAGCGCCAGCCAGGCCAGGGCGAACCCGTCCAGCTCGAAGCCCGTCCCCCCCGCGCCGCGCCGCGCCAGCCGAAAGCCCGCGACGCACCCCAGCAGAGCCATCGGCGCGAGCGTGACCGCCCACTTGAGGATGTGCAGCACGTCATAGAAGAAGAACCCCGAGAACACCAGGTTCGGCAGCGTGAACGAGACCATGAAGCACGCGACCGCCAGCCATCGCGGCGCGAGCGGCGCGACCGCCGGGATCGGAGAGACGGGCTGCTCCGGCGTCTTTGAAGCGCGTTTTCCTCTTGGGGGCATGAATAAGACTCTCCTTTTCATCCGCCGAGCATCTGCCGCCGGCCGGCCCTGCGCCAGCGGTACGGACGTGATCAGACCTTCCTAAAGAATATCACAGAGCGGTAGTGAGGAGCCCCCCGCGCGACCGGAAGATCGCACCGGCGAACAGGTGCGCGCCCCCGCGACCGAGAGAGCCTCCCATCATTGACAGAACCGCCCGTCTCGTTATATAAACGGGCCAATGATATGGAGGCCGGGACATGCAGCCCCGCCTCCGACTACGGAGGTGCTCCCCATGACGCGCGGACGCGGCGCGACGGACGCAGCGAGCAGAACAATAGAACCACGGACCGCGGACGCGCCCGCAGCGGAAGGCGGACCTGCCCCTGTTCGCCGTGTCCGCGCCCGACTCGCGCTGAGAGCGGCGCTCCTGGCCGCGGTGTTGCTGGTTCCCGGTACCATATCCGCCCGAGCGGCCTGGGTGGACGAGCCAACGCAGATCGACGGCCTCCCCGCCCGCACCTGCCAGCCCGGCGCTCTCACACCGGGCACGCTTGATCCGGGCGACCTCAAGCCATCCTACCGGGAGGGCATCCCCGGGATCCTCGACAGCTCCGGCGGCGAGCTCGTCGTCAGTGTGCGCGCCGTGGCCGACTACTTCGACGCCCGGCAGACCACCTACAACAAGCTCCAGAGACTCCCCCTGTTCAAAGTCTCCCAGGATGCCGCCCTGCTTCGCGCATCCCCCGACGTCGTAGTCGCGCACCCGCTCGAGGGCTTCAGCGGCTTCCACCCAGCGGACCTGCGAGTGGTCAAGGCCCTGGGCGGAGACGTCTTCATGCGGTACACCCTCGCGCTCGCGCCCGGCCTGGTGACCGGCAGAACCTTCGCCGTAGTCAGCGAAGACGCGATCACCGTCATGGGCCCCGACGACGAGATCGCCGACGGTTGCTTCATAGCCCTGTGCGTCAACACCGGCGACCCCTTCTTCAACCTCGCGGAGGACGGAGTCGTCGACCCCGCGTTCGTCTACACGCCGGGCGGCCCCGGCCCCGAGCCGCCGCCGGAGCCCGACCCCGTGCCAGGCCCCGTCCCCGTCTACCCGCGCTACTACGACGCGGAACTGCCGCGCGGGACCGGCGTCGCCCGAAGCGTCGCCTTCCCCGCCCGCCCCGAGGAGTCCGGCCTGCGCAGGGAGCTCGAGCGAATAGTCGAGCGCGCGCCCGGCGGCTACCTCGCCCT
>JAKPQH010000221.1 GCA_029580855.1 bacterium
CCTCTCGAGGCTCACGTGGCAGTCGCCGAACACCCCGGCGATCTTCGCCAGCACTCCCGGGCGGTCGACCACCTTCAGCACCATGTAGAACCTGGTGGCGACGTCTTCCACCGGCACGACGGCGCCCGGCCGCGACCAGTACGAGCGCCTCACCGGCGGCGGGTTGCCGAGGTTCCTGGCCACGTTCACCACGTCACCGAGGATGGCGGTGGCGGTCGGCAGCGAACCGGCGCCCTGCCCGTAGAACATCAGGTCGCCGACGGACTCGCCGATGACAAACACCGCGTTGAAGTTGCCGGCGATGTTCGACAGGGGGTGGTCCACCGGCAGCATCGTCGGGTGCACCCTGGCGCTGATCCCGCCGTCGTCGCGCTCGGCGATGGCCAGGAGCTTGACCGCGTAACCCAGCTCGCGGGCGTTCTCGAGGTCCTCCGGCCTTATCCCGGTTATCCCCTCCCGGAACACCTGGCCGGCGGTGATCCCGGTGTGGAAGGCGATCGAACACAGTATCGCCAGCTTGCTGGCGGCGTCCGAGCCCTCGACGTCGGCCCCGGGGTCGGCCTCCGCGTAGCCGAGGGACTGCGCTTCGGCCAGAGCCTCGGCGTACGTGCTGCCCTCGGTGCTCATGCGGGTGAGGATGTAATTGGTGGTGCCGTTGACGATGCCCATCATCTTGACGACGTTGTCCCCACCGAGGGACTCCTCCAGGGGCCTGACGAAGGGGATGCCTCCCCCTACCGCCGCCTCGAAGCGCACGGTGGCGCCGCTGGCGGCGGCGGTCTCCATGATCTCGCGGCCGCACTCCGCGATGAGTTCCTTGTTGGCGGTAACGACGGACCTGCCCCGCCTCAGCGCACGCAGCACGAAATCCCTGGCGGGCTCGACACCCCCCATCACCTCGACGTAGAGGTCGATGTCCGGGTCGTCCAGCACTTCGTCGGGGTCCGTGGTCATCAGCGAACGGTCGGTCTCGAACGGCCTGGGCTCGTCGAACTCCCTGACCAGCACGCGCTTGACCTCGAGCGGCCTGCGCGCGGCCTCCGCCAGGCCCCCGGCGTTCTTTTCCAGGAGGTGGAACACCCCGGAACCTATGGTGCCGCAGCCCAGCAATCCTATCCTCACCGGTTCTGTCGAGACAGCCATCCCCGCTCCCTGTTCTCGTCTCACGCCACGCAGTAATGATACCGCATCGGAGGTCGGGGCCGGCGCACCCGCCTACGGCGCGGTTCCCCTGGCCGTGAAGTAGTAGGAGAGGGATACGTAGGCGAGGCCCAGCACCACCAGGTAGAGTCCGCAGAATATGCAGAACACGACGAGATTGTTCGAGCCGGCCCCTGCCGCGCCGGCGCCTCCGCGCGGGTCAACCCCCCGTGCGAGCGTGCGCGCGCCGTCGCCACGTACCGACCCCCGACCTCCGGACAATGCGCGTTTTCCAGTGAACGCCTCGCCGTCGCTCGAAAGGGCGGCGCCTTCGGCGGTTTCACCCGGGTCCGAGCCTTCCAGGGCCGTCTCGCCCTCGTCGACCCCGCGCGTCACGTTGCCGGCGGTGTTCGAAGGCGGGGTGGTCGTCCGGGTCGGGGCGGCCTCGGGCGGGAGCGGGTAAGCTTTCCCGGAGATCGCCGGCAGGGCCTCGGCGGTCATCCACGCCGCGTTGGCGTCGGACGACTTCATGTAACGGAAGTGGCCGTCGGACTGCTGGGTGGAAGCCATGTAGTCCAGCGGGGTCTTTCCCGAGCGCGTCCAGTCGGGCCCCCCGGGGTCCTGTCCGGCGGCGACGATGCCCTGCACCGCCCAGGCCGTCGAGGCGACGTTGGACTGGTCCGCGTTGTAGGTGAACCCGGCGTCGGGCGCCTGGCAGAAGTGCAGGTAGGAGATGGCGCGCTTCACCGCGCTGCCGCCCGGGTCCTCCCCCGCCGCGATCAGCGCCTGCAGCGCCGCGCCGGTGTTGTCGGGGTCGCTCCCGGTGCCCGCCCCGTATCCGAAGCCGCCGTCGAGGTTCTGGTTGGCGGCCAGCCACGCCCGCGCGCCGTCGGGGACGGTCTCCCCCGCGGCCTTCAGGGCGATTATCCCCCAGCAGTGCTCGTTGACCAGCCCGCCGATGCGCCCGTCCGGGGCCATCCTCGACTTGATCTGCGCGACCAGGTCCCTCCCCCCGAAAGAGCGGGGGTTCCCACCCGCGCAGCAGACGGCCAGGCACCCCTTCTCGACGTCCGTCAACATCTCCAGCTTCGAGGCGCCCGCGGCCAGGAAATCGATGGGCGATTTGCCCCCCTTTCGCCACGAGCCGACGTCCTGGCCGACGGAAGCCAGCCCGCACACGACCCACATCGTGAGCTGTTCGGATGACGACCTGCCGGGCTCGGCGAAACCCCCGTCGGAGAGCTGCCTGCCCTTGAGGTAATCCACCGCTCTTTTTACCGACGCTCCGCTCCCCCGCGCTTCGGTCTGCACGGTCGTCCCGGACGACATGGGCGCGGCCGCCAGGCTTTCGACACAGGCCGCCGGCGAGACCAGCAGCACCGCGAGGGCCGCTACCAGGTAGAGCGAGGCAAGGCCTGTCTTCGTCACGCCCTTGCCTCCTTCTCGAACCCCGCGGGCGAAGCCGGCGCGGCCGGCGCGGGAGCGGTGAACCCCGCGGGCGAAACGGGCTCGGGCTCGGCGGGCGCCCGCCCGCCTTGTTCCCCCTCCTCGAAGAAGAACCGCGCGCGGTAACGCCCGAGCATCGCGATGAGCGCCGGCCCCAGCAGGAAAGCGAAGAGGAAGTTCGACGCCGCGTGCAGCCCGTCGAACCACAGCGAGGCGGTGCAGGCGGCGAGGAAAGCGCGCCACCCCGCCGGGTGCACGAACCCTATCACGAAGTAGACGTTCATGATCCAGCCGAAAAGCATGCCCCAGGCGGCGCAGTAGAGCGCCAGCCTCCAGCGCCCTTCCAGCAGACCCTTCGGCCCCAGCAGACCGGCTACGAAACCTGCGAGCCCCCAGGCGAGCATCTGCCACACCGTCCACGGCCCCTGCCCGAAGAAGACGTTCGAGACCAGCGCCGTGGTCGCCCCCACCATGAACCCCGGGAGCGGCCCGAAGACGTACCCGGTCACGATGACCACGAACGTCGATGGCTTGAAGCTCGGCACCGCAGCGAACAGGCACCGTCCAGCGACCGCCAGCGCCGCCAGCGTCGCCACGATGCCGATCTCCTTGGAGTCGCTCTTCTTCTCCTCGTAGCGCGCGTAGTAGTACAGGACCACCAGCGCCGCGGCGAGCAGGCTCATGAGCGCCATGTTGGCAAGCGGCCTCAAGCCCAGCGCCCCTCCCGCCGCCCACGCCGCCAGGACCGCCAGAAGGGCCACGAGGACTACCGACGACTTCTTCATCTCATCGCCTCCAGGACTGCGGCCGCCTCCTCGCGGGTTACGACGCCCGGCGCCGCGTCCCTGAAACACTTGTTGTACTGGGTGGTGAAGAACAGCGAGTCCGACAGCACCAGGTGCTTGTCACCGTCGGCCAGCACCTGTCCGCTTCCCATCAGCAGGACGCGCGCGCAGCACCCGGCGGCGAACTCCATGTCGTGGGTCACCACCACCACGGTATTCCCCGCTTCATTGTACGCCCGCAGGTGGGCGGCGAGCCTGTCCTTGGTCCCCTGGTCGACCCCTCTGGTCGGCTCGTCGAGCACCAGCAGTTCGGGCCGGTACACCAGCACGGAAGCCAGGGCGATGCGCTCCCGCTCCCCGCAGGAGAGGTCCCGGGGGTCCGCCTGGCGCAGCGCCGTCAGCTCCAGCATCTCCAGCGTCTCCTCGATGAGCGCGGCCCACTCTCCGGGCGAGACCCCCATCGCCCGCAGGCTGGTCTCCAGCTCCCCGGCGGTGGACTCGGCCACGAGCTGGAGGTTGGGGTCCTGGCCCAGCATCCCGCACTTCCGGGCGAGGCCGGCCACCTGCCGGACGCCGGTGTCCTCGCCGAAAAGGGACACCGCGCCCCTTGTCGGCCGAAGGAGGCCGTTGAAGTGCCGGACCAGCGTGGTCTTACCGGAGCCGTTCTCGCCAATGACGCCGACGAACTCGCCCGGCTCGATCTCCAGGTCCACCCCCCGCAGTGCCTCGGTCCCGTCGGGGTAGATGTGCCAGAGCCCCTTTACCCGGACGGCGGGGCCCTGCTGCGGTTCTCCCCCGGTGACAGCGCGCCCTTTCCGCCTTCGTTTTCCCCGCCCGGCCGATACTCCCTGCGCGGCGCCTGCGTCCCCCGCCCGCGCTTCCCCGTCGGCACGGCGGCCAGCCGCCCCCGCGGGTTCCGCGCCCCGCGCGGCCGGATGCCCCCGCTCCGCTGCCGGCGCTTCGCCGCTGCTAAGGGTACCCGCCTCACCCGGACGTTCCCGGGCCTCCGCCGCAAGCCGGGCGACCGCCGCGCGCCCTTCCTTGACGGTGAGGGGCACACCGTTGCGTGAACCGTCGGCAAAAAGCCTGGTGATCGGCGGCAGGGGAACCCAGGCCCGGTGCGCGCACCACCGCGCCATCTCCCGCGGAGCGCCCGCGAACGCAAGCCTGCCCCCTTCGAGGACCACCACCCGGTCAGCGAGGTGGAAGCAGCGCTCCACCCTGTGCTCGGCCAGCAGTACCACCAGTCCCAGCTCGTCGTTGAGCGACTTCAAAGTCGAGAGGAACTCCTCGGCGCTCACCGGGTCGAGCTGGCTAGTGGGCTCGTCGAGGACGATGACTTTCGGGTGCATCGCCAGCACGCTCGCCAGCGCCAGCTTCTGCTTCTGCCCCCCGGACAGCTCGTTAACGGTTTTGTCGCGCAGGGCGCTCAGCGACAGGGAGGCCAGCACCTCCTCGACCCGCTTGCGCATCTGCAGGGGCTCGAGTCCCATGTTCTCCAGACCGAACGCGACCTCGGAAACCGGGTTGTCGGTCACCATCTGGTTCTCCGGGTCCTGGAACACCATGCCGACGGTCCTCGCCAGATCGCGCACCCCGCTCCGGCGCGTGTCAACCCCGCCTATCCTCACGCTCCCCGATATCCTCCCCCCGTAGAAGTGGGGCACCAGCCCGTTGAGCGCCCGGCAGAGCGTGGACTTCACCGAGCCGGAGGCGCCGGCGAGCAGCACGAACTCGCCGGGGGATATCCCCAGCGTGATCCCCTCGAGCGCGGGTGCGCCCGCGCCCGGGTAGGTGTAGCTCAGGTTCTCGATCTCAACCAGTTCGATCTTCTCCATGACCACGAGAGCGCCGCCAGCAGCGCGGCCGCCATGACAGGAACCAGGACCAGGACTGCGGTCCAGGCGCCCCTCGCCGCGGACAGTGCGGGGTAGTAAGTGAACGATAGTTTCCCGGTGGCGAGCCCTACAGCGAATGCCGCGAGCATCAGGGCCGCGGTGGCCAGCGCGGCGGCGTCCCCGACGCCGAACCGCCTCCTTGCGTAACTGGTGCGCTTTCCGGAGCCGTAGGCGCGGGACTCCATCGCCTCGGCAAGCCCCATGCCCCGGTCGAGCGATGTGGCCAGGGCCTTCTTCACCAGGGGCATCCTGCTCTTCAGAACCGCCCACCAGCCGCCCTCGTCGAGTGCGAGCCCCCGGGAACGCTGAGCGTCCAGGAGCCCCCGCGCGTCGCGCATCGTCGTCGGCACCATCTTCAGCGACAGCGCGCTCACCAGCGCCGAGCGCGAGCCGCGCCCGCGGAGCATCCCCAGAACGCCGTCGGGGTCGACCGCCAGCGTCAGCAGGGCGAACGCCCAGATGACCGCGGCCAGGCGCAGGCCCATCCCCGCGCCGTAGGCGATCGCCTCGGCGGTTACCTTGAGGCCCCCGAACACCGGCAGGTGAGGGCCGCGCCACAGGACGTGGACTCCCTCGCGCGACACCAGCGGGTTGATTATCATCGTGGCGAGGCCGACCACCGCGCAAACCTTCCACCAGGAGAACCACTCCCGGAGGACCTCCGCGGCCAGCGCCAGGAGCGCCGCGGCGGCGATGAGCGCGATCTGCGCGAAGGGACTGTCGGTCATGAGCGCAACCACCATCATCGCCAGCACCAGCGTCAGCATCGAAACCGGGTGGAGCCTGTGTATGAGGTTTTCCTTCCTGCGGTACGCCGGTATCATCTCGGCACCCGGCTCACCTTTCCGGTCCGGTCGACGACCGCTCCAATCCTGTCGCGGAGGCCGCCCCGCCCGGAGGTCAGGAGCTTCTCCGCCAGGCCCGCGTCCTCCACACGGGCACACAGGACGAACCACACCGGCGCCTCGTCACCCATGCCCTTCGCGGTGCTGACCACGGCGCACGCGAGCGGCTTCGCCGACGGCGCCGGCCGTCCTCCGGCGTCGAGCGCCACCAGCCCGTCGCCTTCGATGGCCACGAACGCTCCCCTCCGCGGGTCGAGCATGGCGGATACGCCCTCCGTCGATATCGCCTGCCCGCAGGTCATGAACGCCATTGTCGGTCCCTCCGGCCGGGACAGCGCGTTAGAGGTGAGGGCCGCAACGTCCACGTCGGCGCCGCGCCCGGCCAGGAAAGCCCCGACGGCTTCGGCGGGCGCTGCCATCCCCGGCGCGTAGAACACCTTCGCCTCAGGCTTCGCGCCGCCCGGGCCCCTGGTGAACGGAGCGGGATACGCGCCGACAGCGGCCGGGGCGTATCCGTCGCCGTGCCATTCCCGGTAGTCCCACCATACGCGGTCACCCGGCGTCACCCGGACGTCCTGCGCGCCCGCGGCGGGCATTATGCCGTTGAGGTAGTAGAACCAGTCGCTGCGCGAAGAACCCTTGGTGCTGGCGATGCCCTCGATTCGGGACACGAACCCGCCGCCGTACTCCGTCTCCACCCCGGCAAACGACCGCAGCGCCTCCATCACCGAGGCCCCGTCGGGAATCGGCACCCGGCCCTCCTTCACTTTTGCCCCACCGTAGTCACGGGTGACGGCGATGCGCACCGTCCCGGAGCTGCCCCGGTTTCTGTTCCAGGGCATGGCCGTGCACCCCCGGAGCCCGGCGAACACCACGACCGCGGCGATGACGGTCAGCGCGAACCATATTGCTATCTTCCTGGCCAACTTCCACCCTCGACAGGAGGGGCCGGCGCTCTTCCGGCCCCACCCGTGCGTTCGTTCAGGGGGCGCCGGGCAGCCCCAGCGACACCCCTCCGTCAGTGTATCTATCGAAGCTGAAGTACATCGGTCGTTCCACCACGATGGGGGCCGCGCAGGTCAGAGTCGCGGAGACGTCCACGCCCGCTCCCACTTCGTCGTTGACGACCACGGTCCTGCGGCTGTTCGCCGCGACCGTCAACTCGCTGCTCTTTTTCTCCCTGCGTCCGTCCGGCCCGGTCACGAAGTAGTCGATGGTTACCTTCTGCCCGGCGGCGCCGGGGTTGGCGATGCACAGGTAAGTAATGAAACCCTCGCGTGTGCACCCTTCGGCGAACTCCCACCTGTACGCGGAGTAGACCGCCCCGGTCGAATTGTGCCCGCCCTTCCAGAGGGCGCCCGCCCCGGGCTGCAACTGGAAGTACATCGGGCGCTCGGCGACGATGGGCTCGTCCGAGGTCACCAGCACCGATACGTCCTGGTCCGGTCCCACCTCCGCGTTGACGTCTATGGTGGTGCGCGAGTCGGCCTCCAGCGTTTTCCGGACGTCCACGGCCGGGCCCGACGCCTTCATGTACCGGACGGTGACCTCGGCCTCGCGGCCGGTCGGGTTCATCAGGCAGAGCCACTGCTGGAAGTTGCCCCGGGTGGTCCCTTCGGCGAAGTACCAGCTCGTCGCCCCCTCGTCCGCCCCGCTGCAGTTGTGAACCCCGCTGGGCCTTGACCCCAGTATCGGCGTCGGGCAGGTGAAGTACATCACCCGCTCGGCGACTATTCGCCTGGTGGAGTTCACCGCCATGCTCACGTCCTTCTCCGCGCCCGCCCCCGAATTGACGTCCACTGTCAGGCGGCTCTTCGCCGGGACCACGACGTTCTGAGGCACCGGAGGCGTCCCGTCGGCGTAGACGTAAGTCACCAGGACGTTGGCCTCGGCATCCCCGGGGTTCTGCAGCGCGAGCCAGGTCTGGAAGCCGGAGCGGGTGGTCCCCTCGGCGAAGAGGAAGCGGGTGGAAGTGCCGGCCCTGCCCAGCACCTGCTCGCCCCCGTCGAGGCCGCCGGCGGCGAAGTACATCGAGCGCTCGGCGACGAAGTGCCCGCTGCCGGTCACCCGCGCCGAGACGTCCAGCCCCGGCCCGAGGAACAGGTTCACGTCCACCGTGGTGCGCGAGTTCGGGGCGAGAACGACGTCCTGCTCCCTGTTGCCCCCGCCGTTTATCATGTACTCGATCCTGCAGGCCTGCTGCCGCGCGGTGGGGTTCACCAGGCAAATCCACTCCTGGTAGCCCTCGCGGGTGGTCCCCTCGGCGAAGTAGAACTCGCCCGCGGGCAGTCCGCCCGAGCCGAAGGTGACCATCCTCCCGTCGGCGATGCTCAGCAGGCCGTACTGGGTAGGAACCGGAGAGCTTCCACCTTCAGTGCTGTGCCATACCGTATTACCAGTGGCTATATCTAGAACGTAAGTGTCGGTACTTACAACAGGCGGAAATCCGCTTGTTGCATTATTTCCAACAGCTATCCGACCGTACTTACCAATACAAACAGACATGTTTGGACCACCAATTCCGTCTCTAAGCCAGCGCCGGACTGGTTTTTGTCCCAGCGTTGTATCTGCGTTGAACGCCACGGTCTTGTTTGTCCCTACGTCAGGCCAAACGGCGGGCTGCTGTCCGGATACGACTATCGTGCCATCCGAAACTGATACGGCGCCCTCCGTACCATAGGTCTTGACCTTCCACGCTTCAGCTCCCGTATGCTTGTTGAGGCAGTAGAGATAGCTGCTGGGATTTGCGGCGTCGAAGTGCAGGTTGTTCGCGTAGATGAAGTCAGTGAAGTAGATGAAGTCACCGTACAAAGCTGGCGCGCAGCAGACATCGATCTTGTTCACAGTGGTAAATGCGCCGTCCGTGCCCCACGAGGTGACGGCCTTGCCCGTGGATTCATCGACGCACCATACCTTGCCGTTGGGGAACACCGGGGCGCCCAATGCCGCCGACTGGACGACGTAGACCCTGCCGCCGTCGATGGCTGCTGTGCCAATCGCCATAGTGTTCGCCTCGAGAGAGAAAGTCCAAAGATGCTTGCCCTGCTGCTTGAGGTCCAAGCAGTAGTAACAGCCGTTTGTGAAGTCACCAATTACCAGTTTGCCACCATCTATCGCAGGAGAGCTGTTGACTACGTCAGCTGTAGCTTTGATAGTCTTGAGGTCTTTAGTCCACAGAACCGCACCAGTCGAACTATTCAGCGCATGTATCATAGAACCTGAAGCCGTGTAAACAACGCCGTCCGCGATAGCTGGAGAAGACCAACTCTCCATACCCGAAATAACCCCGACCGCCCTGGTCCAGACCTGCCTGCCCGTGCGCAGGTCGAAGCAGTATACCTTGCCATCCGCCCCCGCGGTCCCGGCCAGGAAGTAGGCCCTGTCGCCGGCGACCACTGGCTGGCTTCCGTCCACCGCGTTCAGCGCCGCGGTCCGGCGCATCACCTTGTTGGAGGAGGGAAGCGCGATGTCTATCGCCCCCCCGTGGCCGGCGTCTTTCTGGTACTGGCTCCACTCGTCGGCGCCCCGCGCCAGGGCGACGGCTGGGAGCATGGTGATCAGCATGGCGGCCAGCGCCGCCAGTACGGTTGTCCTTCTCATCTTGCGCTGTTCTCCTTTCGAATCCGGTCCTGCTCTTCCGCCCCGGCGCCTCTGCGGGTGCATGGGAAATGACCCGTCGACACCCCCTTCCGCACGAACGGGCCGCCCGAACCGGCATGAAAAAACCGCCCCCTGTCTTGGGTGCGGCGATTCGTCGGGCTAACCCCTGCTTTCCCACTCGCGAAGACAGTCCAGGGTATCCGCCCGGGCAGGTCTCCTGGCTTGGTTCAACGCTTCCCGCCCTTCCCGGCTCTCGCCAGTGGCTCGCGGGTCGCTCCCCATCACAGTGGCGCGTCCGCGTCGGATTCTCACCGACTTCCCTATCAAGGCCGAATGCCACCACGAGCGGCATGTTATGCGATTGCCGTTGATTTTATCAGAAATCCGGCGTAGCGTGGGGCAAGCGTCCGGCAGGGAAGCGCCTGGCGGAACCCGTGGAGCGGCCGCGGACCGGCTCGCCGGCTTAAAAAGGAGGCGTTATGGATAAGGACTTCTCGATAGACGACGCCCTTGGTTACGGCTGGGACTGCATGAAGAACAACCTGAAGTTCTTCATCCCCGCGGTCCTCCTGATGTGGGTGGCAGCGGGGATACCGTCGGGGCTCCAGTCCGCTTCCTCGTTCCTCAACTGGAAGGTCGCAATCGTCTTCGGCACCGTGTTCGGGCTGGTATCGTTCGTGGTCGGCATATTCATTTCCATCGCGGGTGTGAAGATAGGGCTCGGCTTCGTTGACGGCAGGCCCGGAGACCTGTCCGACCTGTACAACGGCTATCCCCTGTTCTGGAAGATGCTGGGGACGTGGATACTGTACATGCTGCTGGTGCTGGCGGGCCTTATACTTCTCATCGTCCCGGGCATCTACTGGGCGGTGCGCTACCGTTTCAGCATGTACGCGGTAGTGGACGAGGGGCTGGGCCCGGTCGAGGCCATGAAGCGCAGCGGCCAGCTCACGCGCGGGGTCTGGTGGCACCTGGCGTTCTTTTACCTTGCGATGGTCGGCATCAACATGCTGGGTTCATGCCTGTGCCTGGTGGGCCTCCTGTTCGCGGTCCCGGTGGTGATAGTAGCCGAGGCGTACGTGTTCCGGTCGCTCAAGGGCCAGCTCGCGGTAGGCACGAAGCCGGTGCCGCCTCAGCCCGCGGCCTGAGGGCGAAGAGCGCCTTACCGGTCCGAAGGAGAGACGCAAACCGTGTTGCTCGTGGCCAGCACCCTCGCGCCGTCCAGGGCGACCACCTGGTAGTAGCACGGGCCGGGGGAGGCATCGTCGGTGAAGGAGCGGGCCGAAGTGGGGAGATTGAACGAGGCGGCGCCGGAGAAGTCCGACCCGCTGCTCGATTTGTACACGGTGTAACCCGTAATCTGCGGGGCAAGGCCCCCGAAAGAGACGCTCCATCCGAGCAGAGCATGTGAACCCCGCACCTCGGAAACCAGCGAGAGGTCAACGCTGGAGCTGGCGGTGGCTATCAATACGCCGCTGTACGCCACCGGCGCGCCGTTCTTCACAACCGCCACCCGGTAGCAGTACGAGCGTCCCCCGACGACCGTGCTGTCGACGAAGCTCGTGCCCGACTGCTCCTGAGAGATGCGGTCGGCCGGGTACGTCGGTTCCACGCCCGAAGGCGCGCGGAGCACCACCACGCCGTCCCATGAGGCGCCGGCGCCCGCGGTAAAACTCCAGCTCAGAGAGATCCCGCTGCCCGTAAGTGTGTAGTAGGCAAGGTTGACGGCCGGCGGCTCCTGGGGCTGAGGGACGACGTTCCGCTCCCCGCTGGGCCCCCGGGGTTCGGCCGCCTTCTCCGCCGCGGACTCCCCGTCCGGCTCCGGCGCCCCGCGACGGCCTGCCGGCACGGCCCTCCTCGCGGCAGCGGATACCGACGATTCCGTCTGCTCCAGGGCCCTGAGGAGACGCGCGGCGGTCTCGTGGGTCCTTGCGGCCGGGTGTGCGGGGGGGCGCTTCACCGCGACCCGGGTAGTGCCGCCCCGCATCGAAAGCGCGACGAAGAGACCGAGGCCCAGCAGCAGCGCGAGGCCTGTCGCCAGCCCCGCCTGGAAGACGACCCTGGCCCTGGTCCGGGCCGGCCTGGCCGCGCCGAACGCCTCGATTCGGCCGCCTCTCGCCGCCAGCTCCTCGAAGCGCCCGGCAAGGACTTCCCTGTTCTTCCTGAAAACGCTCTCCTCATGCTGGACCTCCACCGGGGCGACGGATTCGAGCAGCGTTTCAGGATCGGAAGCCGCGCCAGGCGCCAGTTCGTCGAACCGTTCCACCAGTTGTGCCAGCGCGGCCCGCAAGCGCGCCTCGTCGTGCAGGACCCACGCCGGTCGCGCGGCACGCAGCAGCCCTTCGATCTCCTGGAGACCCCGCCGCCGGAGGGAAGCGCCCACTTCAAACACCCCCCCCGGCGACGGTGAGGTAGCCCTCTTCCCTCATAACTTTGCGCAGCGATTTGAGCGCGCGGGTCACGCGCATGGAGACGGCCTTCCTGGAGCACTCCAGCACTTCGGCCATCTGCTCCTGGCCCATCCCCTCGAAGTACTTGAGCACCAGGACGACCTGATGCCCGCGGTCCAACCTGGCGATGAGGTTGGTGACATCGACGAACGACTGTACCGCCGCCGCGCTGTCTTCGCCCTGGAAGACGAGCGCCCCGGCAAGTTCCTCCAGGGAAACGCGCGTCGGAAGCCCGGTCTTCAACTGGTCGTTCGACACGTTGATGGCTATCTTGTAGAGCCAGCTCGAGAAACTGCCCTTGCACGGGTCGAACGAATCGATGCAGCGCAGCGCCTTCTCGAAAGTCCTCGAGGTAGCGTCCTCGGAATCGGCGACGTTGCCAAGGCGCTTCAAGATGAACGAGTAGATCCTCGGGTAGTAAGAAGTGTACAGCCTGCAGAAGGCGTCCTTGTCCCAGGCCGCCTCGCGGGCCAGCGCGCTGTCGCGATCGGCGGTCCCGGCCCCGCCGATCGCGAACTCCATGCCTTTTACGTCACTACCCAATTCGACCCCCGCGAGGAGCGTGGCGCGCCTGCCGAGGCGGGCGCGCCCCCGCGCCTGCTCTCCTTACATCCCCATCACGTCGTGTCCGCCGTTCCAGCCCGGGCCGTAGTCGAAGTACATCGGTCTCTCGACTACTATCCCCGCGTTGGAGCTCACCCTCGTCGATACGTTGTGGGTCAGCCCGACGTCGGCGGCAACGTTGACGGTCGTCCGCGACCGCGCCTGGACCTTGAGCGTCTTGTGGATCGTCTTCCCGGTCTCGAGCATGTAATCCATCGCGACGGAGACTTCCCGGTCGTTGGAGTTGGCGATGCATATCCATTCGTTGAAGTTGTAGTACGTGCACCCCTCGGCGAAGTACCACGTAGACTTCGGGTAAGGCGCGCCGACGACGTCGTGCCCGCCCGTCCAGTTGGGCCCATAACTGAAGTACATGGGCCTCTCCGCTACCACCGGCAGCGTGCTCTCGATGCGCACCGCCGAGTCGACGTCGACGCCGAGCTTGTCGCGCACGTTCAGGGTCCAGCGCGAGTTCGCCGGCACCTGTTCGTTCCCCACCGTCTCGGTGCCGTCGGTCTTAAGGAAACGGATTGTAAGGCCCGCCACGGTCGGGTTCATGTTCGACACCGCCAGGTACTCTTCGAAGCCGGACCTGGTGGTGCCCTCGGCGAAGTGCCACGTCGTGGCGGGTCCGCTCACTCCCGCGACGCAGTGACCTCCCGTCCAGACACCGTTGTAGTTGAAGTACATCGGCCGCTCGGCGACGATCGGCGTGTCGCTGTGGACGCGAGCAGAGATGTCCTGCCCCGGCCCCACGTCGCCGTTGACGAACACCGAGAGCCTCGACTGCTTCGCCACCACGTACTTCTTCTGCACGGTGTAGGCGCCGGCGAATATGTAGTCGATCGTCACCTGGGTGTCGAAGCCGCCAGGGTTCTGGAGGCAGATCCACTCCTCGAAGCCGTCGCGAGTGGTGCCCTCGGCGAAGAGCCAGTCCCTGGAGGCCTGGCGGACGCCGGTGACGCACGATCCGCCGGTCCATCCGAAACCCGGCGAGGACATCTTGTAGTTGAAGTACATCGGCCGTTCGGCGTAGAACTGGCTCGGACAGGTGAGGCTCACCGCGACGTCCTTGCCCGTCCCGACCTCGTCGTTGACCTTGACCGAGAGACGCGACGTCGGCGCCAGGCGGTAGCTCTTTTTCACCGGCTCCGCGCCGAAGAGCATGTAGGTCGCGTCCACCTGTATCTGCGCCTTGCCCGGGTTCATCAGGCACAGCCACTCTTCGAAGCCCTCGCGGGTCGTCCCCTCGGCGAAGTAGTAGTTGTACTCGCCGGGGTTGTCGTAGAAGAGGAGCGGACTGCCCGCGCCGCCGGCTATCCAGACGTACTTGCCTCCGACCGCGCAGGCGCTGGCCAGGTGGTCACCCGAGCCGGTCGCCTGCGACGTCCAGGTGCTGCCGTCGTAGAACCCTACGGTCCCGAGGTCGCCCGCGGCGTAGACGTGCCGGCTGTCCAGCGCGGCGACGGACCAGAGGGCCAGGTGGTTGTTTCCGCTTTCGTCCTTGATTATCGCCTGCGTCGTCCAGCCGGTCCCGTTGAAGAACATCACCGTGCCCTTGCCGCTCAAGCTGGTAGCTCCGACCGCCCATACGTGCGCGGCGTCGAGCCCGGCGACGGAGCGGAGGTGCTCGGTGGTGCCGCTCGCCTGGGTCGCCCAGGACGTCCCGTTGAAGAAACGGATCCGCCCGT
>JAKPQH010000222.1 GCA_029580855.1 bacterium
CGCCGCTTTGCTTCCCGCCCTTCATTCGCTTGTCTCTTACGGTCCGGCCCTCCGGCTCCGCCTGCGGTCGCCCGTCCTCCGGCGGCCGGGCGGGCCGGACCGGGAGACGGCGGCCTGCAAGCCGCCCGCCACCGCTGGCGCGTCCCTCCGAGTGCGGCCGAGCATAAACGGCTGCCGCCCCTGTCCCGCCCGGAGCGGGACGGGTCCCCTCCAATTATCCCTCGGCCTCACCGCTGCGTGACGCGGCGGTGTCACGTCCGCTCCCGCCGGCTTGCTACCAGGCCGCTTCGTCTTCCGGCCCGGCAGTTGGGGGTCATTTTCCCTCGCTCGGCCCTTCAACTGGAGGTGAAAGGGCCGGGCGAGGGAAAAATTGCTCGGTACAGGAGGCGAGATGGCGAAGAAGACGGATTACGCGGGGATGGCGAAGCGGTGCATCGCCTACTTGGTTCAGGAAACGCAGGTCAACCGGCAGGCGGTGACTAACCCAGAGGAGGCCGCCCAGTTCGTGGCTCTGGCCGTGGTAGCCGCCGGCGATCCGGGCCGGGAATGCGCCGGGGTCATCTGCCTGAACTCGACCGGCGGGGTAACCGACGTTCGGATCCTGAGCACCGGCACGGTGAACCAGGCGCCGGTCTATCCCCGGGAGGTAGCCAAGGCAGCGCTTCTGTCCAACGCTGTCTCTGTGATCCTATTTCACAACCACCCCAGCGGTCAACCCCAACCTTCGGCGGCGGACCAGGCCATGACCCGGAGCCTCCGGGAAGCCTTGCGGCCGCTGGACATCGAGCTCCACGATCACCTGATCCTGGCCGGAAACCAGGTCTATTCCATCACCTGTGGCCGGACTATTCAGTTTGCGCCCGAGGACCGGACCCTTTTCTAACTCTGATCCATCCGGGGGCCGCGCATCCACACCACGCGGGAAGGAGATTTCATCATGGTGAACAAGGTTCAACTCATCGGCCGGCTGGGCAAGGACCCGGAGGTACGTGCCACCCAGGAGAACGTGGCCTTCGCCCGCTTCTCCCTGGCCACCGACACCCACTGGACCGAGCGCAATGGCGAAAAGCAGAGCCGCACCGAGTGGCACAACGTCCTGGCCTGGGGGCGCCTGGCGGAGATCTGCGGCGAGTACCTGCGCAAGGGCCGCTTGGTGTTCGTGGAGGGA
>JAKPQH010000223.1 GCA_029580855.1 bacterium
AATTCCGCGCGCAGCAGGCGCAGCATGTCCACCGTGTAATGGGGGCCGGGGCGATCCACATCCACGCGGGAGAGGGCGAAGGCGCCGTTGTCGGCGATGGCGGCCTGGACGAGCGCGACCCGTTTCGCAATCGGGCTCAACTTCACGTCCGTTTTGTGGGGCGGCTCCCCCGCCGGGACGAACAGCACGCGCGCCAGTTGCAGCTGCACCCGCGCGGTCTCCGCCAGCGCCAGATGGCCGTAATGCGGCGGATCAAAGCTCCCGCCGAAGACTCCGAAACGCACCGGTCGTGACGACATCAAGAACTCCTGGCAGCAGGTAAGGGGTGATGGGTAATGGGGAATCTCTCCTCTCCCTCACTTCCCCCGCAGCCCCCGCAAAATCTGCTCGGCGTTGAAGGGGAAGCGGTTGTACCAGATGCCCGTCGCCTCATGCACCGCCTGATGCATGGCCGCCGCCATCGGGATGAAGGGCATCTCGCCCATGCCGCGGGCGCCCCACGGACCGTTGGGTTCTGGATTCTCGAGGATGAGCGTCTCTATCTGATCGGGAATATCGGCGATGGTGGGAATCAGGTACGTGCTGAGCGAATCGGTGAGCGGCCGGCCGTCTTTCTCGATGAAGTGCTCCGTCGTGGTCCAGCCCAGCGCCTGAATGATCCCGCCCTCGATTTGCCCTTGCACCAGCCGGGGATTGATCGCCTGCCCGACATCGTTGGCGCAGGCGACTTTGGCCACGTGCACCTCCCCCGTCTCCGTGTCAATGCTGAGGTCCACGCCGAGGGCGACGTAGCCATACGAGAAATTGGGATGTCCGTAGCCGGTCAGCGGATCAATGGGCGTGGTCTTCGGCGCGAGATAGGTGACTTCGGCCCTGGCGGGACGCTCCTCCGCGCGCCATTTTTCCAGCGCCGCGGCCGCCGCCCCGCGGACCGCATTGCCGATCATAAACGTCATCCGCGAGGCGGAGCAGGAGCCGGAGCTTTGGGTGATCGCGCTATCGGCGGGGGCCACCTCGACGCGCTCGATGGGGATTCCCAACGCCTCCGCTGCCATCTGCCGGATCACCGTGCGTGTTCCCTGTCCCACATCGGCGCTGGCGGCGAAGACGGTAGCGCTTTCGATCTCGGCGCCGCCGCGCAATTCGACGGCGGCCCAGGCATTTTCCTGATAGCCGAAGGAGAACCCCACGTTTTTGAACGCCAGAGCGATCCCCACTCCCCGTCGCCGGGTGGGCGGATCGCCGGGACGCGGCTCCACGCGAGGAGCGCGCCAGCCCTGCGGCGTGTGTTCCCAGCCCAGCGCTCGCGCCGCCGCGAGAAGGCTTTCTTCCAGGCCGCGCCCGTCATCGGGGAGCGGTTTGCCCCACGGCATCGGATCGCCGTCATGGACGAGATTGCGCAGGCGGATTTCCACCGGGTCGAGTCCCAGCGCCTCGGCCAGCTTGTTCATCTGCGATTCGGCGATGAAATTGCCCTGCGGTGCGCCGAAGCCCCGGAAAGCGCCGCCCGGCACGTTGTTGGTGTAGACTCCCAGCACCTCGGTCTTGACGTTCGGGATGCGGTAGGCGCCGTTGACGGTGAGCAACAGATTGCCCAGAACCTTGTTGGTGGTGTACACGTAAGCGCCGGCGTCGGCGACGACATGGGTCTCGGCGGCCAGAAGTCGCCCTTCGGCATCCGCTGCCCAACGCGCGCGGGCAAAGACGTGATGGCGTTTGTGATGCCCGATGATGGACTCGCGCCGCGTCCACACGATTTTGACGGGACGTTGCAGTTTCATCGCGG
>JAKPQH010000224.1 GCA_029580855.1 bacterium
CCGTCCACCGCCTGACCGTCGCCCCGCGCCAATCTCTTCACAGTGCCGCCGACAGGAGAGCCTCTTACACAGGTCGCGCTGCCCTCGGGGTGCGGCCCACGAGAAAAAGTGAAGTCAGGCAGGCCTGCCGAAAGGACACGGTCCGCCCGGTCGGATCTCGGGGGCCCGCGTTCCGTTTTCGCGCACCGCCGACGCCGGGCGGACCGGTGATACCGGCCGTGGCCGAAACGCCCCGGCCGCCGTTGGCGCGACAGGATCACGCGATCGTCAACTCATCCGGACCGTCAGAACTCCGGCGGGAAGCGGCGGATCTGGGCGTAGGTGAAGACGGGGCCATCGAGGCAGACGTAGGTGTGACCGATGTTGCACCGGCCGCACTTCCCCACCCCGCATTTCATCCGCATCTCCAGCGTGGTGATGATCTGCTCGTCGGTGAAACCGAGGCGCTGGAGCTCGGGCAGGGTGAACTTGATCATGACGGGGGGGCCGCAGGTGATGGCCACGGCGTTCTCCGCCGCGGGGGCCACCTCGCGCACGTACCGCGGGACCACGCCGACGTAGCCGGTCCAGCGTTCGTCGCCCTTGTCCACGGCCAGGTAGAGGTTCACGTCGGGGGCGGTGCGCCAGGTGTCGAACTCGTCGGTGTAGCAGAGGTCCCCCGGCGTCCGGGCGCCGTAGAAGATGTCGATGTGGCCGAACTCCGAGCGTCGGTCCAGGCAGAAGTTGAGCAGCGAGCGGAGCGGCGCCATGCCGATCCCGCCCCCCACAAAGAGCAGCCGCTTCCCGCGCATCGCCTCGTGCGGGAACCAGTTGCCGTACGGACCGCGGATGCCGACCGCGTCCCCCTCGGTCAGCTCGTGGAGCGCGGCGGTGAGCGCGCCCACGCGCTTGACGGAGAACTCGATGTAGCCGCGCCGCGTCGGGGTGGAGGCCAGACAGAAGGTCGCCTCGCCGACGCCGAACACCGAGACCTCCTGGAACTGCCCGGGGTGATAGGTAAAGGCGTCGCGCAGGCCGGGGTCGCTGAACACGGCCCGGAACGTCTTGGTGTCCCAGGTCTCCTGCGCGATGCGGTCGATGACCGCCAGGTTGGGCAGATAGAGACTCCGATCCTCGGTCATCGGCCTTCCTCGGCGAACGCACGCAGGATGGCGCGGATGTCGATATTCACGGGACACCGCTCGACGCAGCGCCCGCACCCCGTGCATCCCGCGCGGCCGAACTCCTCCACCAGGTATTTGAACTTGTGCGATACCCGCTGCCGGGCCCGTTCCGTCTGTGTGGGCCGCGGGTTGTGGCCGGCGCCCATCTGCGTGAACTCGCCGAACTGACAGGTATCCCAGCAACGGAACCGGACGCCGCCGTCCGGCGTCGCCTCGTCCTGGATGTCGAAGCAGTGACAGGTGGGGCACAGGTAGCTGCACACCCCGCACGCCAGACAGCGCTCGGCGATCTCGGCCCACACCGGCGCGTCCCAGCGGATGTTTCGCACGGCGGCGTCGACGTCGAAGAGGGCCGGCATCCTGGCGGCCGTCGCGGCATGCTGCGCTCGGGCCGCCTCGATATCGTCCGGAGCGGCGTCACCCATCTCCGCGGCCGCCGCGAGCGTCTCGCCCGCCGGCGTGAGGACCGCCACGTGGTAGCGATCCCCCAGATCCGTCAAGAGCAGGTCGAGCCCCTCGGTCCCCGCGGGCGATCCCCCGACCGAGGTGCAGAAACAGCCCCAGCCGGGCGTGGCGCAGGCAAGGCCGACCAGCAGCGTCGCCCGCCGCCGTTGGTCGTAGTGCACGTCCCGCTCGGCCCGCTCCAGGAACACGTCGTCCAGTCGCCTCAGCGCCCGCGCGTCGCAGGGCCGGATGCCGAACACCACGGTCGGCGTGGCGTCGGGTTCCGCCGCGGTGAGCGCCAGCGCCGGGCCGGACCCCTGAAACGTGAAGAGGGACTCGGTCTGCGGCAGGAGGTGGGCCTTGGGGCTGACCGTAGGCCGCGGCCCGCTCAAGCGGAGCATCGGCTCCGGCCCGAGGCGCCGGTAACTCGTGACGGTCTCCGTGTCCGCCACCGGCCCCACGAGCCGGTACGAGTCCAGAAGTCGCGCGAGCCATCCCCCCAGAGCGGTCTTCGGAAGGATGGAGTGCCGGTACGGATCGCTCACCGCTCCTCCGAGCCACCGGGGTCCGGGTCCTCGGGTCGAAACGTGCCCAGTGGGGGCACCGATTCCGGATCCAGCCCGGCCGTGTAGCCAAAGCGCTCCCGGACCTCCCGGTCCAGCATCCGGTTGAGCGCCGATATCGGAATGCCCATGGGGCAGACCCGCTCGCACTCCCCGCATTCCACGCAGCGTCCCGCCAGATGGAAGGCGCGCCCCGCGTGGAACATCCAGCTCTCGTCCGCCGTGCTCGCCTTGGAGGCCCAGCGCGGCGCGGTCTTGTCCACGAAGCAGGTCCGGCAATAACAGGCCGGACACGCGGCCCGGCAGGCGTAGCAGCGGATGCACCGCTCGACCTGGGCGCGCCAGTAGGCCCGCCGCTCTTCCACCGGCCGGCCCGCCAGCGCCTCGACGATGGCGAAGGCCTCCGCCGCGCCCGGCATCGCCGGCGCGCGTTCGCCCAGCATCTCGTCCGCCAGGGTCGGCGTGTTGTGCTCGCAGAGGCGGCAGCGCTCCTGCAGCACATCCCGCACCGCCACCGACCGCCCGCCGCCCGCATCGCGGACCTCCAGCGTCCCCTCGCCGTCCCACGTCACGGCGGTCCCGTGGAGTGAGCCGTCGCCCCCCGCCAGCCGCGCGGGGTCCGCCATCCCGGTGCAAGGAACGCCCAGGATCACCACCCGCTCGCGCGGAACCTGGTGTTCCTGCACGAGCGTGACAATGGACCGGGCGTCGCAGCCTTTGGCCACCACGGCGATGCATCCGCCGGCGCCCACCGCGGCGGGCAGGTACACGGCCAGATTGTTGGCGCAGAACGGATTCCAGACCAGGCGGTCGACTTCCTCGGGGGTCCGGATGAACGCCGGGGTCGTCCGGAACGGCACGCTCCCCTCCCGGTACCCGAGGACCAGGCGAACCCGGCCGTTCGCGAGCAGCTCCCGCGCCGTATCGCGTATCGCTTGTTCGAGCCCCCGCATGATGACGCCGCTCACCCCAACCGCTCAGATGCGAGCCTTGTTCACCGCGTACGGGCCCAGGGCCCGCACCTGCTCCGTCAGCGATTGCACCACCTGGACGAACCGCCCGCTCTCCGCCGCCGAGACCCAGTCGAACCGGATCCGACCGGGGTCCACCCCCATGTAGGCCAGCAGCTCCTGGGCCAGGGGCATGCGCCGGCGGGCGTAGTAATTCCCCTTAACGTAGTGGCAGTCGCCCGGATGGCAACCGGCCACCAGCACGCCGTCGAAGCCTTTCTTGAAACAGCTCATGATGAAGAGGGGGTTCACCCGCCCGGAGCAGGGCACCCGCACGACCCGGACGTTGGGCGGATAGCTCATGCGGCTGGACCCCGCCAGGTCGGCGCCCGCGTACGAGCACCAGTTACAGAGGAACGCCACAATCAACGGCTCCCACGCCGTCTGGGCCGGCGCCTGCTCTTTTGTCGTCCGCCGCGCCGTTTGCTTGTCTGCCACGGTCTGTTCCCTCGAATCGACTCGCCGTGTCCCACGCGTTGCCTTTTTCCGCGTACCGCCGAACCGCCGTACCGTCGAACCGCCGTACCGTCGGCTTACAGCCCGTGCGCGTGGCCCAGCGCTTCGATCTGCAGCAAGATCTGGTCGTCGCCGAAGCCCCGCAACCGCATCGAGGCCGACCGGCACGCCGCCACGCATGTCCCGCACCCGTGGCACAGCCCCGCGTTCACCCTGGCCACCGTACGTGGCTTTCGGGTCGCCGGGTCCGTGATCTCCGCCGCCTCGATGGCCGTAAACGGGCAGACCTCCCTGCACAAGAGACAGGCCGCGCAGGTGGCGTCATCTACGACCGCGATCATCGGCTCGGACAGGAGATGCGGCTTCGCGAACAGGTCCGCGACCTTGGCCGCGGCTCCGGAGGCCTGCGCCACGGTGTCCGGGATGTCCTTCGGGTAATGACACGCCCCGGCCAGATAGACGCCCGAGGTGAGCACCTCCACGGGTCTGAGCTTCGGGTGCGCCTCGGTGAACCAGTGGTCCTGATCCGTGGATAGACCCAGGCGGCGCGCCATGTCCTTGGCGTCCGCGCGCGGCTCCATGGCCGTGGCCAGGACCACCATGTCCGCGCGCACCTCCACCGGTCTTCCGAGCAGGGTGTCCGCCCCCTGCACCACCAGGTGCCCGTCCAGCGGGTAGATCCGCGAGACGCGTCCGCGGACATAGGTGGCGTCGTACCGCTCCACCACGCGCTGGACAAACTCCTCGTATCCCTTTCCGTTGGCCCGGATGTCCATGTAGAAGATATAGGCCTTGGCGTCGGGCACCTTTTCCTTCAGCAGGAGCGCGTGCTTGGCGGTGTACATACAGCAGACCTTGGAGCAATACGGATGGCCGTGGGCCGGGTCCCGGGAGCCCACGCAGGCCACAAAGACCACCGTCTTGGGTTCCGTGTGATCCGAGGGCCGGACGATCCTGCCGGCCGTGGGGCCGGAGGCGTTCGCCAGCCGCTCGAACTGGAGCCCCGAGATCACGTCGGGATACTGCCCCGCCCCGTACTCCCCCGCGGCGGATTGGTCCCAGACGTCGAAGCCGGTGGCGGTCACGATGGCGCCGACCTTCTCGGTGAAGACCTCGTCCTCTTCGTCGAATCGCACCGCGCCGATGGTGCAGAACTTCTCGCACAGCCGGCATTTCCCGCGGAGGTAGTACGTGCAGTGCTCCCGGTCGATGACCGGCACGTTGGGCACGGCCTGCGGGAACGGCACGTAGATCGCCTTGCGCATGCCCAGGCCGCCGTCGAACTCGGACGGCACCTTGACGGGGCATTTCTCGTAGCAGATGCCGCAGCCGGTGCACTTCTCCAGGTCCACGCTGCGCGCCCGGCGCCGGATGGTCACCTCGAAATTGCCCACGTATCCCGAGACACCCTCCACCTCGGCGTACGTCACGATCTTGATGTTCGGGTTGGAGGCGCATTCGACCATCTTGGGGGTCAGGATGCACGCGGCGCAGTCCAGTGTCGGGAAGGTCTTGTCGTACTGCGCCATCCGTCCTCCGATGGAGGGAGCGCGCTCCACCAGGGTGACCGGGTAGCCGGCGCCGGCGATGTCCAGCGCCGCCTGGATACCGGCGATCCCGCCGCCGATGACCAGCGCCCGCTTGGTGACGGGGATCTCGGTTTGAACGAGCGGCTCGTTTCGCCGCGACCGGGCCACGGCCATCCGCGTGAGGTCAAGGGCCTTGCGGGTCGCCACGGCTCGGTCGCCGTGGACCCACGAGCAATGTTCGCGGATGTTGGCGATCTCCGCCATGAAGGGGTTGAGTCCGGCCGCGGCGACGCAATTCCGGAACGTGGTCTCGTGCAGCCGCGGCGAACACGCCGCGACCACCACGCGGTCCAGCCGGTGCTGGGCGATGGCCTCGCGAAGCATGGCCTGGCCGGGCTGGGAGCACATGTACTTGTAGTCGGCGGCATGGACCACGCCGGGGATCCGTCCCGCCTCGGCCGCGACCCGCTCCACATCCACCGTCTTCGCGATGTTGGATCCGCACCAACAGACAAACACCCCGATCCGCGCCACGCTCCGCTCCTGCTGTTTTGCGCGCACGCACAACGATCAACTTCGGTTCTCTTGCCGTCGCCCGCTAGGCGGCCCGGGCCTCCTCGTGCCTTCGCGCCACCGTCTCGGGCCGAGCGTAGTCGGGAAGGAGCATCGGCGCCAGGATGCCGGTCCCTTTGCCGCTCGCCTCCACACTGCGCCGGTACTCCCGCACGTGCGCCAGCGTCAGCGGTTTCTGCTGCACGCTCTTCGCCCGCTCGGCGGCCGCCACGCCGGCCCGGCGGCCGAACACCAGGATGTCCAGCAGCGAGTTGCCCATGAGTCGGTTCCGTCCGTGCACGCCCCCCGAGACCTCGCCCGCCGCGTACAGGTTCGGGACCCCGGTCTCGGCGTCCTCCGCGATGAGGAGGCCGCCGTTCTGGTAGTGCTGCGTCGGATAGATCAGGATGGGAACCTTCCGCATATCGATGTCGAACCGCATGTACTGGCGGAACATCGCCGGGAGGGCGCGCAGGATGGTCCCCTCGCGCCGGAGGATCTCGATCATCGGAGAGTCCAGCCAGACCCCGACCATCCCGGTGTTGGTCCGGACGCCCTTTCCCCGCTCCCCGCACTCGCGGATGATCCCCGCCGAGACGGTGTCCCGGGTTTCCAGGTCGTAGATAAACCGCTCGCCGTTGGCGTTCACCAGCTGGGCCCCGAGCCCCCGCACCTTCTCGGTCACCAGGAGACCCACGATCTGCTCCGGGTAGGCCACGCCCGTGGGGTGGTACTGGACCGCGTCCATGAACGCCATCTGCGCGCCGGCCCGGTAGCCGATCACCAGGCCGTCCGCCGTGGCGCCGTAGTGATTGGTGCAGGGGAAGCTCTGGACATGGAGCCGCCCCATACCGCCCGTGGCCAGGATCACGCACTTGGCGCGGACCAAGCTGTACTCGCCGGTCTCCATGTCGTACAGGATGGCGCCCGCGCACCGCCCCGATTCGTCCAGCACCAGCTCGACGGCGGCGGTGAACTCGCGGTTGGGGATCCGGCGGTTCTTGAACTCGTCGCGCAGCGTCCGCATGATCTCCGCCCCGCTGTAGTCGCGGGCCGAGTGCATGCGCCGGCGACACGTTCCGCCGCCGTGGATGGATACCATGGTGCCGTCCTTCTGCTTGTCCAGCATGGCCCCCAGGTCCTCCAGCCACTTGATCACACCGGGCGCGTCGCGGGTGAGCGCCCTCACCAGCGCCGGGATGTTGGTGAAGCCGCCGCCGCCCATCACATCGAGGTAGTGGATAGCCGGGGAGTCGTTGGCCTTGTCGGCAGCCTGGATGCCGCCCTGAGCCATCATGGTATTCGCGTCGCCGATGCGGAGCTTGGTGACGAGCAGGACCTTCGCGCCCCGCTCGTGCGCCATCAGCGCGGCCGACGTCCCGGCGCCGCCGCCGCCGACGATGAGGATATCCACGTCCGCGTCCGGCCGCGTCAGATCGAACCGGTCCGGATCGATCCGGCCGGTTCCCTCCAGCAGATCCGCCACCTCGTGGGGCACCCGGTCGCCCGCGTTTGGACCGACGGCCAGCGGCCGCATGCCCTCCGGCCGGTAATCGGGGTGGAAATTCTGGAGGAGCGCCTGCTTCTCCTCGGGTGTCAGCCGGGGAAACGTCTGGTGCAGGCGCGCGGGGCGGGTCGCCTCCACCCGACGCATGGACTCCAGCATGTCGCGGTCATACGACACGGTGCCCCTCCTGTCACACTGCTATAAACCCATTTTCGCCCAGGCTGCTCAAAAAGGCCCGGATGCAAGGCGGCGCGTGATGCGCGGTGCGAGACGTACTCGGGTACCCATTCCGATGGGTGCGTACGTCGCAGCGCCGCGCGAGTGCGCCAACGCCGCCGGGTACCCACCCAAAGGGTGGGTGGGCCTTTTTCAGCAGCCTGCTATTCCTGCCCGCCCGCCTCCAGGTCCTCGGGCTCGATCTCGCGCGCGTTGTACAGCGCCTTGAGCCGCGCCGAATCCGCGGCGACCATGGCTTCCAGGTCGGCGTCGCACTCGCCCCGGTCGATGGCCGCCACGCGCTGGGCGAGGTGCGCGGCCGGCTTGGCGATGTGGCGCGCGTAGAGCCGCCGGGCCAGGATCGCCACGTGGTACTGGACGATCTCCGCCGGGCAGCGGCTGGCGCACAGCCCGCACATGAGACAGTCGAACGACAGGTCGGCGACCTTGGCGATGTCGCCGCGCTGGGCGGCGGCGATGTACCGCATCACCTCGATCTCCTGGGGGCAGACCTTCCGGCAGGTATTGCAGCCCACGCAGCGGAGGATCTCGGGGTAGAGACCGATCAGCGTCTCCGCGGTCGGCGGCAGATCCTCCACCGCATACGTCGCCTTCACCGCGGGGAAGAACGGGATCTGCGCCAGGTACATCTGGTCCTCGACCACCGTCTGGCAGGCCAGACCCACCTTCAGCCGGTAGTCCGCGCCCACGCGGTAGACGGTCCCGCAGGCGCCGCAGAACCCGCCGCGGCAACCGCACCCCCTTAGCAGGCGGAACCCGGCGTACTCCATCGCCTTCTGGATGGTCAGACCCTTGGGCACGTCGTGGGGTTTACCCATCAGGAAGAAACGCACCGTCGCGGGTTCGGCAGCCATCGGTCTGACTCCTCTTCCCCTACACCAGCGCCCTCGCCTGGTCGGGTTGGCCCAACCACTTCGACAACCGAGGACGCGGATCCACCACGTGCGCATCCAGATGCAGGCACGCCTCGTCGCACCCCAGGGCGATCGCCAGGAGCTGCGAAAAATACACCACGGGCAGCCGCGTCGTGCGGCCGCGGCCCGCCTGGACCCGCCGCTGCGCGTGGTCGAGGTTGTACTGGCACAGCGGACAACTGACCGCCAGCATCTCCGCGCCCTGCCCGACGGCCACGTCCAGGATCCGGGCCGAGCAGGCCTGCGCCACCTCAGGTGAGCTGACCGCCACAAAGGATCCGCAGCACTCCGTCCGGTGGGGAAAATCCACCACCGTGCACCCCAGGCTGGCGAGAAAGTTCTCCAGGATCGTCGGCCGCTCCGCATCGTCGAACGCCATCTCGGCGGCGGGCCGGAGCAAGAGACACCCGTAGTAGGGCGCCACCGTGAGACCCTTCAGCGGCTTCGTCACCCGCTGGGCCAGTGTCGCAAATCCGATGTCGTCCCGCAGGACTTCCAGCAGGTGAACCGTCCGGACGTTGCCCCCGTAGTCCTCTTCGATAAACGTCGTCACCTTGCGGCGCTGCTCGGCGTCCGTGGCGATCACCCGATTCGTCCGCTTGAGGGTGTTGTAACAGAAACTACAAAGCGTCAGGAGCTTGCCGGCCTCTTTGGCCGACGCAAGAATCCGGGTGGGGGCCGCCAACCCGATGGCGCTGTCCGCCGCCATGGGGAAGGTCGCGCCGCAGCACGTCCACTCCGGCAGCTCCTCCATGAGGATCCCCAGGGCCCGGGCGGCGGCGCGCGCGGAGGCGTCGAAGTTTTGCGCTTTGCTGTGCAGGGTGCAGCCGGGGAAATACGGCAGTCGCACTGAGCCCCCTCCCCGAGTCTCATGCGTGGCGTGCGAGCGCGCTGGAGTGGCGTTCACATCCGACCCCTGCGAGGTCGCAAGGAACGGCGGAAAACGCTGGTCAGTACCCCACGAACTTCCGGAAGCCGCCGATCAGGGCTTGCTGGGGCGCCTCCGCCAGCAGGTCCGCCGGAACCTTGGGAATCTCCACGTGCACCAGCCCGCGCCGCAAAAGCAGCGTGCGCAGGGCGTCCATCACGCGCGCCGGATCCACGTCCTTGGGGCAGCGCGCGGCGCAGGTGAGGCACGAGGCGCACTGCCAGATGGTACGCGATTGCAGCGCCTGTTCGTGCTGCCCCAGTTGAAGCAAGCGGAGGATCTGGTTCGGCATGAGGTCCATCGCCGAGGCCAGCGGGCAGCCCGCGGTGCACTTCCCGCACTGGTAGCAGGCCCGCACATCCTGACCGCTGATGGCCGCGATCTCGGCGATCACCTCGTCTTCGGTCTGGAGCCGCGAGAGCAACACCCGCGCGTCCCTCCATGCACCCGCGAAGCGCCCGGCGGCGGCGCCATCGGGTCCACGTCCACCATAACAGCGCGCGGGTCGGAGGCCAACGATTCTTTCTCGAATGTATGCCCGAGCGGGTGACTGGCGGGGAGCGATCCGCTCGCCGAGCGCCGCACGCTCGACTACCGCCGGAGCCCCGCCGCCACCTTTGTCGTGATGGCCGCAGCCTGGGCGACATCGTCCGCCGTCACGTGCCGATGCGTCAGCCAGCGCAGAGTGTCCGCCTGCTGCGCCAGGACGTAGACGTTCTCCTTGGCCAGCAACTCCGCAACCTTCGCCGCCGGGACGCCCAGCCCCGACACCTTGGTCCGCACGATGTTCGTCTGCACCGTCCGCAGGTTCACCTCCAGACCCGGAACGACGCTCAGCCGTTCGCCCAGAGACCGGGCGAGGGCGTGGTCGTCCGCCAGACGGTCGACCATGGTCCGGAGCGCGACCAGCCCGGCGGCGGCGATCACGCCGCCCTGCCGCAGCGTGCCCCCGAGCATCTGACGCTTCTTGCGGGCCACCTCGATGAATTGCCTGGCCCCGACGATGACCGAACCCACCGGGGCGCTCAAGCCCTTCGATAGACAAAACGTGGCCGAGTCCGTCTGTGCCGCGATCTCCTTCGCGGGCACGCCCAGGGCTGCGGCGGCGTTGAAGATGCGCGCGCCGTCCAGATGCACGGGAATCCGGTGCCGGTCCGCCACGGCCTTGACCGCCGCCATCTGCCCGACCGACCACACCGTCCCGCCCGCCATGTTGTGGGTGTTTTCGAGAATGATGAGCCCGGTCTCCGGGAAGTGCATCCGCGTCGGGCGAATCGCCGCTTCCACGTCCGGCGCCGCCATGACCCCGTCCGTCCCGGCCACCCGGTTGACGACCAGACCGCCGACCGCCGAGATGCCGCCCACCTCGGTCCAGAAGATATGGGCGTCGCGCTCGAGGATGGCCTCTTGCCCCGGGCGCGTGTGCGCCAGGATGGAGACGAGGTTGCCCATGGTGCCGCTGACCACGAACAGACCGGCCTCCTTGCCGAGCAACTGCGCCGAATACTCCTCCAGTTCCCGGACGGTGGGGTCGCCCTCGCGGCCGTCGTCGCCGACCTTGGCCCGCTTCATGGCCTCGCGCATCTCCTCGGTCGGCTCGGTGATCGTGTCGCTCCGAAAGTCCAGTTTCCCGTTCAGCATGGGCATCTCCTTGGTTGGCGATCCCTCGTTCAATCGGAACCAGGCCCCTCGTAAAGACGGAAACCTGCCGTGACAAAATCGGCATCAAAGGCAAGGGCGGTGCGAATCCCCCGTTTGCGCATGACCAGGAAGCTCACCGCATCCACCAGGCTCACTCCGCCCGTGCCGGTCTTCTCCAGGCGCGCCACCGCTTCACCATGGGTCGACTCATCGACCCAGACCACCTCCAAGCCCTCCGCATCGCGCGCAAAGCGCATGGCTGCCGGCATACCGAGACGCCGCTGCAGCAGCGCCATGGATTCGACCAGAACGTAGTTGTGCGTCAGGAGCGTCGCTCCCGCTTCGAGCGCTCGCCGAAGATGCTCCCTGGCGCGCCTGTGATTTGGATCCGCCCTGTCCGCGAGTGCATAGATCGCCGACGTGTCCAGGAAGATCATCGCCGGTGTTCTTCGGCCAGCGCGTCGGCCAGCGCGTCGTCATGACGTTCGGAGACGGGTCCCAGTCTGCCCTGGCGCGATTGGCCGACCCCGATGAACCGGAAATCCTGCAGTCGTCGCGGCCGTTTGGCCGCTCCGGTTCCCAGCGAGCGGGCAAGGACCTCTCGGACATACGACGAGATCGAGCACCCCTTTTCGAACGCCTTCCGGCGCAGCGCCTCGTAGGTGCCCTCGTCAAGTTGGATCTGCGTGCGTTTCACGTCGCCCCCCTCGCCCGAAACACCTGAACGCAGTATGCCAGCATGCTGTCATGCTGTCAACACCTCGCCCGAAGGCGACCCTTCGCCACGGCTTCCCGCGCCTGCTCCAGTTTCTCCACCGAACCGATGTCCTGCCAATACTTGCCGTCCACTCGACACGCGATGATCTTCTCGCCCTCGCCGGCAAGGCGCAGGTAGGTCTGCATGATGGGAAAGATACCGGTCTCGATCATTCCGGGGAAGATCGCCGGGTCAATGACGTGGATCCCGGTGAACGCCAGCCGCTCGGCACCGGGCAGCGGCGCCTTGGCCCACTGGACACCTTCTCCCGTTTCCCGCCCGCACAGCTGCCCCTCTTGGTCGAACAAGAGCAGCCGCGAGCTGGGCCGGCACTGGACCGCCAGCGTTGCCAGCGCCTGGTGCGCTTGATGGAATCGGAAGAGCGCACCGAGGTCGATCTCGCTCAGCACGTCCACGTTGTGGAGGAAGAAGGGCCGATCATCGTCGAAGAACCACGCCACGTTCTTGAGGCCGCCGCCGGTGTCGAGCAGCTCCACCTCGCGGCTCAGCTCGATGCGTAGCCCGAAATTGTCCTTCGATCTGAGAAACGCCGCAACCCGGTCGCCCAGGTGAAAGAGATTGACGACTATCTCGCCGACGCCGGCCGACTTCAGGCGGCGGATCACGTGCTCGATCACCGGCGCGCCGCCGACGTCGACGAGCGCCTTCGGCGTCTCGTGGGTGAGGGGGCGCAGCCGGCTCCCCACGCCGGCGGCCAGGATCATGGCCTTCATCGGGACCCGCTGTCCTGCGCCAGATGGCGTATCTCGACATGCACTTGAGACTTCTCCCGCAGGTGCGCCGCGAGCCGTTCGGCGCAGTAGACCGAGCGGTGCTGGCCGCCGGTGCAGCCGAACGCCACCATGAGGTCCGTGAAGTTGCGCGACCGATAATTCTCCACCGTCTGCTCGATGAGCGCGAAGACGTTTCGGAGGAAATCGCCGACTGCGGGTTCGTTCTGGAGGAAGGCGATCACCGTCTCGTCCCGACCGGTGAGCGCCGTGTACTGGGCGAGCCGACCGGGGTTGGGCAAGGCACGGCAGTCGAACACATAGCCGCCCCCGTGCCCCTTCTCGTCGCTCGGCACACCGTCCTGGTACGAGAAGCTCTGGATCCGGACCGTCAATCTCAACGAGGCGGTGCCGAACTGCCGGAGCGACGAGGACGCCACGAGGCGGCGCCACACCGCGGTCAGCTCGGGCAATTCGAGGGGAAGCGCGGCGGTCCGCAACAGGTACTCCAGATTCTGGATGGCGTACGGGATGCTCGCCAGAAAATGCTGTTTTCGCTCGTAGAAGCCCCGCAGACCGTAGGCCCCCATCGCCTGCATGATGCGGACGTAGGCGAAGCCGGGATATTGGCTGCGAAACGCTTGGCGGTCGATCGGCTGGAGTCGCGAGGCCGCGTCCAGGTACCGCTCGACCAACTCGTCGCGCACCTCGAAGGGGAGGTCGGCCTTGGCGTCGAAAAGCAGCGAGGCGAGGTCGTACTGCAGGGCGCCGCGCCGTCCGCCCTGATAGTCGATAAAAAACGGCTCCCCGTCCCGGATCATGATGTTGCGCGACTGGAAATCCCGGTAGAGGAAATAGCGGCGCTCGGCCAACAGCAGAAACTCGGTGAACCACTCGAAATCGTTTTCGAGCGCCTGTTCGTTGAACGGGATCTTCGCCAGACGGAGGAAATAGTACTTGAAGTAGCTCAGATCCCACATCATCGACTGCTTGTCGAAGCTGGCGCGCGGGTAGCACACGTCATAGTTCAACGTGCGGCCGGCCTCGATCTGGAAGCGCGGCAGGATCTCCACCACCTTGCGGTACAGCGCCAGCACGTCCGCGGAGAGTCCGGCCTCGGTGCGGTTCGCGGTCAGAAACTGGAACAGCGTCGTGTCGCCCAGGTCCTCTTCCAGATAGACTCCCCGGTCGAGGTCCTCCGCATAGATCTCCGGCACCGGCAGGCCGCACCCTCTGAAGTGCCGCGAGAACTCCAGAAAGGCGCGGTTTTCCCGGTCGTCCGGTCCGACCACACCGATCGCCGTGCGCGACGCGGTGCGGAGTCGGTACAGTCTTCGCGCGGACGCGTCGCCCTTCAGCGGCGCGATGCTGGCGGCCGGCTCGCCAAAGTGACGCTCAAAGAGCCCTTTCAGAGATCGTTCTGACATCGGCAGGCTCGCGGTGATCCCACCAGGATTGCATGACGTCGGATATCTCACCCATTGGTCTCGCCGGAAACATCGCCCAAGCGACGCAAGGTTGTCAAATCGAAAGTGTACGACCCGCTGAGGCTTTCTCCAAGAAAGTGGGAGGCGGTGATTCTCACGCCGCGAGCTCGACCGCGATCGATTTGCGGCGGGAGTCTCTCCCGATGAATGGGGCGGCCGCCGCGACCGAACTCTCGATCCGGGATCCAGGGCCCCTTGGCAGGTCGGGATAGCCTTCCACCGCCACCGCGATAGAAATGGAACGCTTGAAAAAGTCGCATCTCGATTTGAAACGGATTACCGACTGCTGACATTGACGCTTATAGCTTCCCTCCGGGTCATCGCTATCAGTGCGGTAATTACCAGCATCGCCCCTGCACCCGCTCCGAACGCAACGGAGTAGTTGCCGACCTTATCAAAGACAAAGCCGCCGAAAAAAGGCCCGAGAATCATGCCAACGCCAAAGGCGGTCTGCGTGGCCCCAATAATCGATCCGATATTCAGCATCCCGAATATGTCGCCGGTCAAGGCGGCCATAACTGTATCGACACCTCCGATGCAAAAACCGAAAACCACTGCAAAAATATAGAGCATGGACAACCGCTCGGCCCAGATAAGTGAAAAAATCGACGCGGACAAAAGCACAGTGCAACTGATGGCCACCTTTCTCCGGCCTGCAGTATCAGACATTCGACCTAGTAACAAACGTCCGGCAATATTACTGGCACCGAGAGCACTGATAACGGTGGCTGCCTGCATCTCGGGAATCTTGATATCGGTGGCGTGTGGCACGATATGGACTATGAGCATGTTGTAACAGAAGGCGCTCAGCAATGAGATGGCTGTTAAAAACCAGAAACTCCCGGTCCTGGAAGCTTCCCTGAGCGATAACCCAGCAACCGGACCACCGTTGACTCCAGCATGTGGAATTTCTTTTTCGGCGGCTATCGACATGCCACCGTCAGGCTCCAATCCAAGATCTCCAGGACTTCGTCTCAATACCCTGGATAGAGGAATAATAAAAAACCAGGCCGTTGCACCGAGAATCGCGTAAGCGGCACGCCAGTCAAAAATCGAAATCAGCCAAGCCGATAAGGGCACGATGACAACTCCGCCTAGCCCCACACCCGCTGCGGCAATACCCAGCGCGAGGCCGCGTTTCCGGTGGAACCATCTCGATACAGTACCGGCCATGGTGGTATAGTTGGCACCGACTACACAGGAAAACAGGCTATACGTGATAAATAAGGTCCTTCCGGGTTCCGTGTGGGTAGCCCCCAGATGTAGGGGGTCCCACAGGGACCGGATCACTCACCCGGCCGCTGGTCGGGGGTCCATGTCCAGGCCGCCGCAATGGAAGAGGATCG
>JAKPQH010000225.1 GCA_029580855.1 bacterium
CTAAAAGGTCCCTCACGGCGAAAAGAGGAAAAGCTCGACAGCTAACCGACTGCCAGCGTCGCTGCGCTCCGTTCACGATGCCCGATCGGGGCGTTCACGATGGAGCGATCGCAGCGTTCACGATGGGCGGTATTCCGCAGATAGAGCCTCGGCTGCCGGTTATTTTTACACGAGTTCATTATAACGGCCGCAAAGGTTTGGCGTTTTTCCACCAGCGTTCCCTGCTGGAGACAAACGGCATACTTCTGCATCTCGGTTCGTGGGGATTCAAAGCCGAGAAATCTGACCAGATAAACTCCGCCTCTATAGTAGAAGAGCGGCATTTATTTGCAGGGACATGGGGTCAGGAACGAAGAACCACGCGGCCAAGATGATCGCGCAGCTCGGTCTTATCCAGCGAACTGTCGGCAGGATCCTGTTCAGTGAAATGTGGCGGGTACTCAAAGCGCCGGTCAAATATGGCGTTCCTCATCTGCTCGATCGCTTCGTTTCCACGCTCAAACGTGACTTTGTCCCATTCCGTGGATGCCTGGTGCACCATGGCGGCGAACCTCTTGAGCTCGATGCGGTAAGATATGAGCGTCCGAAAGGCGCCGCACAGCAAAAAATGTGAGTCGTAGCCTCTGGACTGAGCCGCCGTAAGCAACTGGTCAAGGGCAGTATCAATTTCGTTCATCGTTATCGAAATGCGGCCGAGCTCCACCGATTCAAACGCCTTAATGCCGTTCCGTCGTAACGGCCTCAAGAAGGCCCACCAGAGGAAAAAGACGAGAGTGCGCAAAAGGCAGAGGCCACGCCAGTCATGTTTGAGCTGTTTCTTGGCTTTCTCGATCCGCTCTATTCTGTGCCGCGCCCACTCGGCAAGACCTTCAATTGTCATGGCCTTGCCAAAAAAACAATCCGCGGTAAGCACTCCCGTGTGGCTCATTAGAAGAATCCGTCTATTGAGCAGATGGAAGCGGAGCCGATCGGCGAAACCCGTGGAACCCGCGGGCACTCGGCCGATCGGTCTTCTTTCCGATTATCGGCAGTAAGCGCTAGCACCCTCAGGTCTATCTGTTCTGGCTCTGGCTGGGTGACCCTCGGGGGGCCAGCCGTAGTGTGAGCCTATAAAAAGTTAACCCGACCAATCGTTGGCTGTCAAGGGTTATTCATGGCCCGGTCGGACATGCGCAACATGTTGCACAGGCGTAGGCTGCTACCACCAGGGGGAGCGGCTTTGAGTGTGTTGTGCAGACGGCTGCACGATTCGATTCGATCATCGCTCCGGCGGTTTGCTGTCGAAGCTAATCTCGCAGGAATCCTTGATCGTGATCCCTGCCGGAATGCCCTTGTCGACGTTCGCCCGCGTGGCCGTCACATTGGCTCCCGCGTAGGCGCCCTTCGCGCAGCCGACAGTGGCGTCCTTGATCTTCGCCCACGCGGCGAGCTGTTCCGACGTCATGTTCTACGGCTGAATCAGTTGCGAGGCGCAGCCGCCGAGTAGCCCGAGGGCAAGCAAGAGGATCAGCGCGCGCTTCAGGCCCGGCGCGTTTGTGGGCCAGAAATGACCACGGAGTATATCCATGGAGGCCATTCCGGATTCTTTTTCGGGTGGCGTAAATCCCTTATGGAAACCCAAGAACGCAATGGAGGCTCGCACTCATCTTCCGAGCCTCCATGTCGTCTGGCATGCAGAATTTACCGCGCGGCTTTCTTCGTTTTACCTAGCACTAGATGCCATTCCTCTTTCGTCACCTGCGTCACAGGGAGTCCCCGCAACGCGTTCGCGCACGATCACACCTTCTCGCCCTCGCCCGGCTGCGAACGCTGGTTAAATGTCCCGTCCCCGCTCGATAGCATCCGGCTTCGCAGGTTTAGGGATCGTGATGACGGGGTGTTCAACAACGACGATCCAGTTCCTCATTGCGCTGGCCAAGTTCCCGCTTGGCGCTGTCGATTCCTCAAATCCGGAGGACGCCCCTGAACTGGTAGGATCGAAAAAGTTGATATGCGATGCTGAGTTCCAATCAAGCATTCTCATGCCTCCAGCCCTCGAGAGTTCTGCGGTCGTCAACTGCCATTTGGACGATACCTGGGCCGGTCTGAACCTGACGCTGTGCCAGTTGTCCCTGACTGATAAAAACATGCGACCCACCGGCCACACTCTCTATGAGAGCGCGCCGAAACTCATAATCCACATGCGGTTGGCCGGCCAGGGCAACATCCGGGCTGTAGGGCTCCGCGAGCCTGAGCTCCGCGGCAAAATCGTCGTACATCGCCTTGAGTTTTGTGTATAGAGTATCGTCCGGCCGTTCTACTTTCAGGCCGAGCTCGTCCCGGGCCTCCTGCCGATAGATCGTATAATCATGGCTTCCCGATTCGCTGCATAGGAACTCGAGGATACGATCAATCTTCTTCTCGTCGGTTACCTGTTTGGCAAGCAATCGCCGTGCCAGCATTCGAATTTGTGACCGCGAACGAAATACGTCGCCAAGGACCAATGGGTGCACGTGGTCAGAAAGGCGTTGAAAGATGTCCTTGAGCTGAGCGGGATCCTTCAGACCCGCACCTTGCCTAGCGAAGTCCAAGTACCCGTTAATGGCCTCGACGCTAACCGGAGCCCGTACTTGTGGTGGAGCGCCTGGGATCTGCGGATTAAGCGGTCCGTTCACACTTGGATCAATCGGGCCGAGCGTCGCTTGCTTCGTCATCATAATGGAGTCGGCCCCAAGACAGATCAACGTTCCGGCACTATGCGCCTTGGAAGGCACGACGACCTCGAGTTCGTCACAGAACTGACGGATAAGGTTGACGAGGCTCCAGGCGGCAAGGGTGCTGCCGCCACGCGTGTAAAGTATTAGGCTGATCCTCTTGACCTGCCCTACACTGTCGAGGTGATGGAGAAAGCGGTCCAGCACCTCAGCATGGATCTGTGTCTCCCAATTCTGACGATCGCCAGTGACATAGAGGAGCGCCGTTGCGCTCCTGGCATTGCCCCAATCTGCGAGAAGAGGTTTCCGCTGCTGGTACATTGATCAGACCCTGATGACGCCTGAGTGGCGGCTGTCTTTTGACGAGCGAAGCAACTTTTTTCTCATTGGCGTGGTGGCTCCGGATGAGAAGGCTTCTGCCATACTATCGGAAAACGAGACGACTTAGCTCTGGCTGATGACTCCAATAGGAGGCAGCCGTGGTATCAGCCTGGTCGAGGCTATAATCCTGGTCGCACAGCTGTCAAGGGGAAAGCAGAGTTGTCTACGGGATGACCGGGATCCCGCTGAAGCACTCATTATAGGGCGGTGGGTCGGTGCCCCAGGTGCCGATCGCCATGAAGCCGGCAGAGGCCCAGGGCGTGGCGCTGCCCCGGATGAAAAGACAACCTCGAGCGTTCTGCGCCTTCATGATTTCCAGCGTCTGGCTGCTGTCCATGCCGCCCGCCATCGGGAAGGCGCACCCAGTCGCCAGCGAAATGAGCAGCGTGAACATGAAGACGGCGCCGGCCCCACCGGGCCGCGGCGGTCTCCCCGTGGTGGCGATCACCTTCGGGTCGGTCCACGGAAGCGCCGCATTCGTCCCGTTCGGGTTGTACGAGTGGGCGATGATGGCGACCGCACCCTGCACCATGGCCATGGTGACCAGGGCCGCCGTCTTGTACTTGGCCGGGAGGATCTCGAAGAATTGGTTGACTACCTGGCAGACGAGCAAGAGACATTGCGTAAAGATGTTGATCCAACGTGGCATGATCAGACCTCCTGTCGGTGAATGATTAGATCTCGGCAGACCGTACACCACGGCAGACAGGCATCGGGTCGATAATGACCCTCATTGGCCTGCGGACAGAACGGTTCGAGCAGAGCCTCCAGCTCGACCACCTCAAGCGGTGTCAGGGTGATCGGCTCCGGATCGTCCATCGCTTCCCTTCGCGAGGAGCTGCGCGTAGATGCGGCAGACGTTGGGGATCCAATGCGCATTGAGGCCCGTCGGATCGTTCATGACGCCGAGCGGCGCCCAGTGCGCGCCGAGAAACTCGATGAATCGATCGGTGAAGCGGAGGCGTCGCGGTCCCTCCTCCCCTGTCCAGGGATCCCGCTCGGCGCGACGCACCATTTCGAGCAGCGGTCCGATCCCGAACTGCTGGTACGCGATGACGCGGCCGCGGATTGTCTTCGCGGCCCGGGCGAGCGCCTCCGGCAGATCCGCCGTCCCCGGGAACGAGCAGCGCACGGCCCTGACGAAGGCCTCCGGCCCGCCCTCCGCCCGGACCATGGCCTCGATCAACGGGGCGAAGGGATCCAAGTAGAACGCGACGGCGTCGCGGATCTCGGCGTGCATGCAGGTCTCCTCGCACTCGCGGAATGGGAATCAGCGCCCGCACGAATACTTTCACCCTGTGGAATCAATTCCTGCGGTCCCAGTGCCTCCAGAGGCAGTGCAGCCACTGCCTCACGGCTTCTGCGTCACCCCAAGCTGGCTGGGCGCCGCAGGCATCGAAAAATTTATCGTGAGACCCGCCAGATTGCTGTAGAGACTGAACTGCTTGGTGCCGTTCGCGGTGCCATCTGTTGTGTTCCACGCGCGAACTCGATAGCAGTAGGTGGCACCCTCCGCCACGGTGCCATCCACGTAGGTCACGGCGTTGACGCCCACGTCCCCGATCTTGGCAAACGTCCCGCTCGTCGCGCACTCGACGGGCTTGCGCTCGATCTCATATCCCATTTCGTTCGTTGCGTTATCGGTCCAGGTGAGGGTGGCGGACGCCGCCACCGCCGCCCCGGTCCAGCCTCCGAACGCCAAAACGATCAGCAGCCCCGCCAGAACCCATCGCATTCGCATGGTGCACCTCCTGAACTCCGTGTGAGGGTGGTTACGCTCCCGGCGCGTCATGCCCGGTCTCGCGGCGTCAGCGCCGCCAATAATTATCGCACTGCATCCGCCCCTGATCGTCCCGCGCGACGTTGCGGCAGGTGGCCAGGAGCAGCCGGATGACGTGCTCATCGTTGCGTCGGCTGCTTTCGACCTCGGCCGCCATGCGCGTGGTGGCCGCATCCAGCTTGCTCTCGACGCGCTTGAGGATCTGGTTATTTTCCGTCAGCGGCGACGAGATTGTGCCCGCGAAGACCAACATGAAGAACAGGGCCACCAGCGCCGTCGGGCCCAGCCAAAAGAGGACGATCAACGCGACCTGAATCCACCAGGGCGAGTCTCGCGGGATCAAGGGCAAGGTGAGATTGTCGCCTGCGCGCCGACCCGATGCGACCATCCACATACCGTCCTTTCCCGTGCCGACTAGCGCGCCCGATAGCGGTCCAGCGCGTCTAGGATTTCCGGATCATTGATCACGCGCACGCTGCCCTCGGGGCCGCCCTCGGCGCCGAGGAGGGCGCCATACTCCGCCATGATCTCGTCCGGCTCGAGAACGGGGAGGGCCTCCAAGGCGTAGAAGCCCTGCGGCCCCAGCCGCTCCCAGCACCAATCCGGGGTCAGGAGTTGCCGCCGGCTGGTGAGGAGCTGCAGCGCTTGCTCCTGCGTGAGGACCGTCTCCGCCAGGGCGTCCAGATCGGTATAGACGTATCGAACCGTCGGCTGGATCGCCCCGACGCCGCAGGTCCAGAAGAGCCGGTGGCCGTTGCCCGTGAGCAGCCGGCAGGCTGCGGCCGAGAGGCCATGCTCCCAGTCGCGCAGGGTCGCAACGATGGCGCCCGCTGGTGTGACGATGCCGACCCAGGTCATCGGCAGATCGTTGATGTAGCCCGTGCCACCGATGAACGGGTACCGCTCCAGGACGAGGAACAGCAGCGGCTCGTCCATGCCGCTGTCGCGCTCGGTCGTGCCGTCCGCGGCGTATCGTCTGAAAAAGAGCTGCGCCCATGCCACGCGGTAATGCCACAGCCGCTGGGTCGTCCCGGTGCGGGTCGAAAAATTCACCACATAGTTTGCGGTGTATCCGCCGAGCATCGTCGCGACCCGGGAGAACGTGTCGCCGCTCAGGGAGACAAACGGGCCCGTAATGCAGGACAGCTTGGAGGGGTCGAAGAGCTGGTACGTCCCGGTATTGCTCAGAATCGTTCCCCGCTCGTCCCCGCAGCCCAGGTCATTCATGGGGTAGTTCGTGAGGGGCAGGTTGCTCCAATTCGCCCCGCCGTAATACGACTCGATTTCGCTGGGCGGTTTCGTCCACCCAGGCATATGGGGATCTGGAAGCCCACTCTCGCTGTAGCCGGGATCGGTACGCTTGTGATGCTCAAGAATTCGGTACGTGAAGCCGATCTGCTCATTGCCGAGCAGCGGCACCCGCGATGCGGTCGACCATGCCACCGCCTTTGCGGTCCCATCCCAGAGGAACAGGTGCGTCTCGGGAACGGTCTGCTGGTCGCTCTGGCGCTTGGCTCCGATACAGCCGAGCGACGTCCCCCCGACCCTGATCTGCTCGTCATACCCATCCATCCCGTACGGGCCACCCCCGAACGGAAAATGAATCGAGCCGGTCCCGGTCGCGTTCGTCCCTACCCAGAAGTAGTCCCAATCGACCTGAACCAGGAACTTCACATGGAGATCCGCATCCAGGAACCACTCGGAGACCGTCCCCCGGCACAGCGGGTGCCCGTACCAATCGACGATCCCGCCGCTCAGGACCTCCTTGAGTGGAAACTCCTTGGTGGAACTGACCGCGGCGGACCCCTCGCCCGACGTTGTGGTCTCCCACCCCTGCGCCCAGTTCGCCCAGTATTCGGACCAGACCCACATGCCGCCATCGAACCAGGCAGATTGCACCGCCCGGTATGCGATCGTCGTGAAGAACTTCCCGATCCAGTACCGAAAGGTCCGCTTGACTCTGTGCGTGAAGGTGACGGACACCAGCGACGTGGTGTTTTCCAGGGGGCGATCCGACCAGGACAGCGTCGCCAGCCCGGGGCTAGCGGGGTCGACCACGTTCGGGTCGTCTCGCTCGAGCACGTAGACCGCATAGAGGCCAGTGGAGCACTGGACCGCGAAGCTCTTCCCGTCCAAGCCCCACTTCACGTCCACGGGCGTTGCCCCGTTGGGGAAAGTGCGGAGCGGCGTCCCGTCCGTGGTCGTGATCGGCTCGAGGCGGTCATGCGTCCGGTACCAGATCCCCGGGCTCGTGCTGTCGAAGTTGCCGACCAAGAGCTCCTCCACGATGCCCTGCGCGGTCCGCCGGCGCGAGGGGTGGAACTGCGCCCGCCGGGTCCGATGTCCGATGACGGCCACAGGCGCGCCGTTCCGCCAGGCGACCGGGACGCGAGCGCCGACGGGGAAGGCCGCAAGCCCCGTCACGGGCAGCGTGTGGCCGAGGACCACGCATTCGTTCCTCTCCGTGACCGACTCCACGGTCTCCCAGGAGATCCGATGCTCCGATGCCGCCGGCGGCGCGGCAGGGATGCCGCCGGCCAGCACCCGGTTGACGGCGTCGCGTAGACTGGTCACCGCTTCCCCCCGTGGACGAGCCAGCCCTCGGTGCTCTGGGACACCCACACTTTCATGTTCGCGCGGAACGGCTCGTCGGTGACCGGCTTGGCGCTCACGGTTTGCCCGGCCACGCTCACCGTGAGGCCTCCGACGCCATCCACGCCGACCACCAGGCCCTCCTCGAAGAAGGCCGTGCTCACCTGGCCCCCGGTCCCGGATCCCCGCTGCGCCAACGCCCGGATCGCCTGCACCAGGGTCGTCATGCCTCCCCCCACCAGACCGCGGTCAGCCGCGAGACCTGCTGCGGCGTTCGGCCGCCCTCATCGTGGACGAGGCGCTGACTCGTGATCAGCGCGGGCCCGAGGGGGATTTCGGTCGCGCCGTCTTCCGCCAGCAGGCCCGTGATGGCGATCACGTTCCCCTTGCGGAGCCAGGGCATGGCGACGTAGTGCATGTCCAGCTCGTACTCCCACTGCCCCGAGGCCGCCTGCAGCCGACTCAGGATGTACTCAAGGTCTTCTCGCTCCAGATTCGGATTCGAATATTGAAAATCCTCGGCCCAGACATGATCGGAAACGATGGCCTCGAGCGTTACGGGCTCCTTCGTGCCGGTGTCGCCGCCGCCGATGACGATCGTCCGGGCCGGCCGAGGCCCGCCCGGACGCAGTCCCGCCGAGACGTTGGTCTCCATCTGGGCGAGGTAGAACTCGCCGGACCGTCCGGCCCGATACACCGAGGTCACCTCTTCGGTCTTGAGGTGCTCGATCTCCTTCTGCGTCTTGACGATCCGCTCCTTCTCCTCCAGGGCGTTCTTCTTCAGGTTAATCTCCCACTTGCGCGTGGTGGTCATGTCCTGATACCCTTCGGTTTCATAGGAGAAGGCGATCTCCTCCTTGGCAATCTGCCGAAAGGTCTTGGTTTTGTCGTTCGGGTGGATCCCGGTGACCGCCGTCAGCTGGCGGAGTTGCCGCGGATTCTTGGTCGCCCCGGTCTCGGTATAGTGGATCGTCTCCCATTCATTTTCCCGCTGCTCGTCCTTCACGAGTTTGAGGCCGACATTCAAGCGTTGCCCCGCCCCCGACACGTACCACTGCGCATCGAACGTTTGCTCGCGGGAGCGGAGCACGATCTTCTCCGGCATCCGGTAGGTGGTCGTCCGGATCACGCGCTGGAGGACATTCCCCGCCTGATCCTTGGTCTCGGACACCGTCGTCTCCTCGACCTCCGACGGCTGGTAGACCCCGCCGCCTCCGGTCAGACCCTTGGGGACGAGCTTTCCATACAGACTCACCCGGCCGTATCGCTTGCCACGCGTGCGCCGGATGCTGAGGCTCTTGATCCCGGCGGCCGTATGGGAATAGGTGTAGTCGGCGACCAAGGCCGGTGAGCGCGGTCGGCAAAAGACCGTCGTGCTCTGGACGAACAGATCCACCCGGAAGCGCTCCACCTGGCACCACGGCTCCACCAGGCGGCGCAGGAGATCCACGCAGCGGCCGCTGGCGTCGAAATCCTCGAGCAGCGTGTAATCCCGGCACTCCCAGGAGAGCGACAGGCCGCAGCTTTCGACGATCTCGCGGGCGATCTCCGAGGCGCGGAAGGTGCCCACCGCGTAGAGGATCGGATCGGCCGCGCCGGCGAATGTGCGGCCGTCCATCTCGGCCTGCTGTTCGGGTGTGGGTTGCATCCGGAGATAGCGCTTCTGGAACTTCCGATTGATCAGCTCCGCCATCGCATCGCGGCCCGAGACAGCACCGCTCGTCTCGTTGGCGCCGACGCTGATCGTCCACTCCGTCGCGGGACCCGCAATCTGGCCGACTCCGTAGTGCTGCCCATCGACCGGATCCGTGAAGCCGGCCGAGAGACGCACGACATCGGCGTCCGCGGCATCCCGATATTCCTGCGTCCCGGGGACGTCGAGCGTGAAGGCGTCCGCCGCGAGATCCAGCGTGGACTCCAGCGTGAAGGCCTTCCCTTCGATGGTCGCCATCACCCTTTCTCCATCGTGCCCGACGGAAGCTGGATATCGCCGGACCAGAGGGTGACAATCTGCGGCGGCAGGACCCGCCACGTATCGATCAGCTCCAGGCCCATGGCGCTCCTGACGTTCCAGGCATCGCAGAACTCGATCGCCTGGGAGACCGGGATGACCGTCCACTCGTCGAGGAAGATTTCGCTGAGCGTTCGGTAGACCCGCCAGCGGTCCGAGAGCGAGTCGGTCTGACCGGCGGCTTCGGTTGGGAGCGAGGCCGTCCGCGAAAGCCGTTGCTTGGTCTCGAGCGGCGCGGCGAGCTTCCGTCGGAGAATGCGGCTCCCGTCCCACTCGACTGGCAGGAGGAGCAGCCGCCCGACGCCGCCCCCGAATTCCAGCGGGAACGCGAACGCCCGCGAGAGCACGCCCGCGCTCGATTCGACCGGCAGGCCCGCCGTGCGGCAGAGGGCGGCGCCCGTCTCGATCCGCATCGGCACCCGGCGGACAAGGACGATGTCGCCGTCGGATTCGAAGGGGAGCCTCATGCGCCGGTCCAGTCCCTGCGCGAAATCGAATACGAGCGGGAAACCGCGGCCGATCGGCGCCAGCGCCTCGACGGCAAACGGGAGACGGAACGGACGGCCGCCGGTGGCGCTCGCCTCGAATCGGAGCGCAAAGGCCCGCGACGCCGTGCCGTCGGCCATCACATCCAGAAGCATTCTCCGCGCGATCGGAGAGCCCGGAGGCTCTGCGGCCAGGGCGTTCACCCAGATCGCGCCGTGCTCGGCGAAGTGCTGGGCATACATCAGGCCGCGGCCGTTCAGATAGCGGGTCCGCGCGCACGCGCTGCACCAGAGCAGGTAGGCGGGCAAGGTATGCGTGCTCAGCGTGACCACCGCGCCGCTCCAGGTCGCGCCGTTATCGTCGGAATCGGTCGCGACCATCGTGGTCTTCTCGTCGCTGTCGATGCCGGTCAGCTTGATCCGGCCGTCCCCGATGTCCAGCAGCGCGCACTCCACCATCGCCAATCCGGTATCGACATGGCTGAACGCCGAGCCCGCATTCGGCAGGCGGGATACGTAGGGCGTGCTGTAGGCCACCCCCGCGGTTCCGACCCCGGTGTACCGCAGATTCAGGATGAGCAGATCGCCGTCGGTATTCACATGGTTCCCGTTGCAGTAGGCGCATACGCCGACCGGGCCGGCCATCCGCTCCATGCGCTGATCGATGGGCAGCGTCACCGCCGCGCCCGCTTCGTCCTTCCAGGCATTGTCGGCGTCCGTCAACACGTGGCGGAGATAGCCCGGATACAGGTACGCAAAGAGCGGGGAGGTGGAATTGATCTGATAGGTGAGGTGAAGGCAGTTCTTGACGCTGTCGTAGCTCATGGCGGCGTACGTCAGCTCGCCGCGGTCGATGACGAGGGTCGTCGCGACGCTGTGCGCCGCCGCCGTCGAGCCGAAGACGGCCCGGGTCACGCCGGTAAATTTGGCGTTCCCGACGTCCTTCGCGGCGTACCAGAAATATTCGGAATCGATCTTGAGACCGCCCCACGCCGGGTAATCGGCGATTGACCCGTCGGCCCAGATCTCGCCGGACCCGGTCATCGCGTCGTCGGATCCGATCGCATGCCCCGCGGCAAGCCCGCGCTGCGTGCCCCCGACCGTCGTCGTCGCCAGCGTCACCGCGGCGGACCACGTATCGGTCGCGCGAGTGTATTTCACGTACACGAGGGCGTGCGCCGAGCTGTCGTAGCAGACGATATGGGCGACGCTGGATTTGACGACGAAGGTGCCTTTGGCGGCCTTGACGTTCGCGTTCGTCTTCCAGATCCAGGATCCCGGGCCCCCGCCGACGCCGGGCGCACAAAACGCCACACAGAGATTCCCGTTCGTGTCGTTCCCCGCGCACCAGAGGCGATCGTCCGCGGCGTCGTAACCGAGGCCGAACCCGGGCGAATTCCCGTTCAGCGGCGGCGCGGCCGGCGCCGAATCTTTCTGCACGAGCGCAAATCGCCCGTCGGGGGTCACATAGGCCACGTTGAGCCGCAATTCGTTGTTGATCCAGCCGACGATGCCCATCCAGTGCTCCGAGGGGAGCAGGGCGTACCGGTTCTGCACGGAAAACGTACTGTACGCGTAGGTATCGGTCGTGAGCTTGCGCTTGGTGAGCGGATTGGCGTCCAGGGCGGCATAGACCAATTCCAGGACAGGGCCGTTGACTTGGCCCGGCGCCGTGATCGGCACATGGCGGTTGTTCGCGCCCGCGGAATCCGTCGAGTCCTTCAGCAGCACCCCGAGCGCATAATTGTCCCCGGTCCACCCGTCGACCCAGCCGGTCGGGAGCGTCAGCGCCGCGTACCCGGGCGTGAAACCCGGATCGAGGACCAGGCTCGCATATTCGGCCGCGTCGATCTCCGCGTCGCCGGTCGCGCCGGCGGTCTGCCAGGCGATATCCGCGCCCGTCGGATAGTTCGACCAAAACGAGAAAAACCGCGTGTTCCACGTCGGACGGCTCTTCGATCCCTGGAGGGACCAACCGGGCCGCACGTAGTACATCCAGTCAGTCGCGAGGGAGCCGCCCGTCCGGGCGGTCGTCTTGAACCGATGGGCGCGGAGCGTGGTCTGCTCGCCGACGTCGGCGTTCGACTCGAGGTAGAGATGGAGCGTCGCCGCGCTGAGCGTCCCCTTGAGGAGAGCGGCCTCGAACGGCTTCAGGAGATAATGGTACTTCGCCCCGCCTGCGGCGATGCCGGCTTTGTGCGCGGTCGCGGCGCCGTAATAGGTCGTGGCGGCCGCGGAATCGAGGTACGTCGCCTCCAGCTCATCGCCGAAAACATAGACGCGGCCGCCGGCGGCTTCCTCCGACGCGACCTCGAGGTTCGGCCGGATCGCTTGGACGGTCCAGATGGTTTGCGTGTCGGCGATCGCACCCGACCGGTACCGGACCGCGTCCATCCACCAGACGGCGCCCTGATATCCGAGCCACTGCGTCCCGGCCATGGCGGTCAGCGCGCCGGTCGCGCGCATGGGGATGTCGTAGGTCGGGGCCCCCGAAGCCTTCAATCCCGTCCAGGCATCGGTCACGAGCTTCCGGCGGGACAGCTGATACGTGCCGCTCGAGAAATCGAAGACCAGCCGGTACTGCCACCATTCCCCGGCGGCATAGCTCCCGACGTTCGTATAATTGTTCTGGGTATACCCCGTGGCGCTCCGTTCGGTGTAGATCTCCACGGACGCATTGTTCGTGAAGCGGATATGGAAGACCTGCGGCGTCCCGCCCCCGACCGTCTTGTAGGTCGTGGTCTCCTTGAAGCGGATCCAGAACCTGAGCTCGGCGCCGGCGCCGCTGACCGAGCTGACGGATTCCTGGATGCCCGAATAGATCGCGCCCGCCTGGGCGGTGATCTTCGCCTCCATGCTCCAGGCGTTATTCTGCGCGGGATACGTATGGTCGTGAATCTTGGCGGAGGGCGCGTTCGCGGTGTTCGGCCAGATCGCGTCCGACAGCGCGGTGTCCTGCGTCCCCCAATCGAATCCGTTATCGATCACGCTGCCGCCGGATTCGCCCTGGAGGAACCAGGGGAGCGGCGGCGGCGCGACCGTGGCATGCCCGTAGTAGACAAAGAGCGTGGTCCGACCCTGGGGCATGGCCGCATGATCGATGACGAGCTGCGTTCCGCTGTTGGCCAGGGCACACGGGAGCTCGGTGACCCCGTCGGCGACGGTGACGTGGACATCCGCATACGTGGATTGGAGGACCTTGTTCTTCGCGCGGAGGAACGGTCCGGGGAAGGGGATGATGATCTGCCGGTCGTTGGCCGCCAGCGCGTTGGCGACCGGCAGGCTCATCCGGTAGGCGAATGGCGTTCCGCCGCTCGCGAGCCAGCCCATCGATCGAGCCTCCCGTTATGCGACGGTGTTGCCCTGGAGTGCGGGGGTATAGCTGCTCTTGAGCGCCGCCGCGCCGGCGGCGAGGGTCAGCTCAAGCCAGACCTTGATGTAGTCGCCCGCGGCCAGTTGCCCCCCGGGCACGGCCTTGTCCGCGGAGTCGAACGTCAGCCCGGCCGGCGCGACGAGTCGGGTATTTCCCGCGCCGTTCGTCCCGGCGTCGTTGACCGCCGTGGCCAGGGCAAAGGCGATCAGCGTCGAGGGGTCCGCGAATTCCTTGACGACGGCGGACGTCAGCGCCAGGCTGGCATGGGCGTTCTTCAGGCAGAGGCAGTCGTAGATCTTCTTCTCGGCCCCGCCCCCGGGGTTGGCCCCCGCGTCGAAGAAGATCCGCCGGACCTGCAGGACTTCCGCGGGCGACTTCTCGAAGAAGAACCCCTTCGCGATCCGGAATTCCGAGGACCCGTCCGGGTTCGTGGCCCAGGGGTGGTTGACCGTGGCGATCTTGGTCGTGCCGTCGTAGCCGTAGATCTCGCGGATCTGCCCGTTGCCCGTCCCCGCGGTGATCCGGACGATCATCCCGAGGTAGGCGTCGTTGACCGGCGACGCCCCCGCGTCGAGCGCGATGGCCACATTCCCGTTGCCCGAGGCCTGGCAGGTCCCGGTCCGTTCGGCGACGGAGGCTTCGACGGCGACGTCGCCAGTCGTGCTCCCGGACTTGACCGCCTTGAGCAGCCGCTCCACGGTCGCGGCAAAGGCCACAGGGGATTGGCCGTTGAGCGTCTTCGTCTCCGTCAGCTTGGATCCCGCGGCGTTCCGGTAGGTGACCGTGACGGTGGGCGCGGTATCCCCGGCGGCGGAGGAGATGAGTTGCAGATTTCCGGCGTAGTCGGTGAAGACTTTCTTCTTCTGCGTGTCGATGGCGCCGCCGATCTGCGTGACACTATCATCGTCCGCCTCGGTGGCTACCCCGTAACTTTTCAGGTCCGACAACAGGATCGCCATGCGTCATTCCTCCTCTCGATCTCAGCTCTCGGTAAATTTTCGGATCGACTGGCGCGGATTGCCCGCCTCGGCCGTGCCCGCGGGAATGACGCGGTTCGCCCAATAGCAGGCCCACTGCCCGATCTTCAGCACGCCGAGATTCAGCGGGCCGGCGCCCAGGGCGGGCGGCGTGCCGTACGTGGGGGATCCGCCCGCCGTCGTGTTCTCGGGCGGCGGCGCGCCGGCGGCGCACGCGGACCCGTCGTCCACGTAGGTCGTGCTGCTTCCGCTGTTGATCGTGGCCCGGCGCGTGGACGATCCGTAGACCCCCGGCGTCGGCGTGCGGTAGACGTAGTAGCCCGCGGCGTTCGGGCTCGGCTGCCACGTCAGAGTCACCTTCTTGGTGGTCACGTCCACGTTGGCGCTGACCGGAACGCAGGCCTGGGTCTCGCCGGTCGCGTTCCAGGCGGTCACGACATACTCGTAGACGCCGATGGCGCCGAAGAGGCCGCCGGCCCCCGCCGCGGAAAGCGTGGCCGCAAGGCCGTAGGGCGGCCGCACCGTCGCGGTATCGAGCCCGATCCGCATCATGGCGCTGCCGTCGCTGTCGCCGGCCTGGACGAGGCTCAGGGCGAGGTTGAGCGAATCGCGATCGCCGATGTTCTGGACCCAGAACTTTTCCGCCGTCTGCAGGACGCCCGCGAAAGCGTCGGGCCAGGCCTGGGACGTGATCTGCGTTACGCCGTCCTTCGCGAGGTGTTTCAGGATCAGGCCCATGCGTCTCGCTCCTTCCGGGCCCAAAAGAAAAGGAGCCCATCGCCGCCGTTCGAACGGTAACGGGCTCCTTCTCTTCGGATCGCTCCCTCGCCCTTGATCAGGGGGCGAGTGGGCTCGGTCGTAGGTCAGGTTGCTCGCCGGCCTCCGCTAGGCGCCCGCGTAGGCGTTCCCGAAAAGCGCGGCGATCGCCCGGACGCGGAGCGTCATCGTGTAGGTAAACAACGTCCCGAGAAACGTCCCGGTCGGCTTGAAGGCCGCGATGAAGACGGTCATGTCGTTGCCCAGCCAATCCGTGAGCCGGTAGGTCGCGCCCTTCGTCCGGTACATCGCATCCAAAGCGACGACGACACTCTTCTCGAGATATTGATTCTGCCCGGAGCCGAGCGTGATCGTGAGATCGTGCTTGCCGGTCCCGAAATCCTGGATGATGACCTTGCCGCCGAGGACCGGGTGCTCGCTCATGCGTTTCGGCCACTCGTAAGACTCGTAGGGCTGGGGATCCGTCGAGAATCGCACCCCGCCCAGATAGACGGTCCCGCGCGCCGCGAGGGGCATGGTTAGTTCCGATCCAGCTGGCCCATGATGCGCCGCACCAGGTACTCCTCGATGTTGGCGTAGATGGTCTGCCCCGCGCGGGTCGAGAAATCGCCGAGGCGGTCCTCCATCTTCGTCAGGCCGGCGTCGAGCGCGGCATAGCCGGCATCCATCGCCTTGCCCAGGCCGTCGGAGACGCCGCTCCCCGCCGTCTCCCAGAAATCCGGCCTCGTGATCGCCGCGCCCAGTTCGCCGAGCGCCTGCGTCACCGGGCCGGCCCCCACCTGCGCGCCGGCGGCGAGAATGTCGCCCACGGTCCCGAGCTCGCGCTGCTGCGCCTGCTGCTGGGTCAGGCTGCCGGCGGCCGTATAGCCGGCGATGACATCGGCCATGGTCTCGACGCCACCGGCCGCGAAACGCTGCGCCTTCGCCGCAGCTCTGGCCTCTTCGGCCCGGATATCGGCCATCTCGCGTTCGACCATATCGCGGGTGATGAGGTCCTCTTCGGTATACCCTTTGGCCTCCAGCCGCTCCTTGACCTTGCCGAGGATCCCGAGGGCGGCCGACTGGCGCTTGTTGCGCAGCTCCTCTTCCTTCTTGTACACGTCCTCCTCGGCCTTCATCCGCTCCGCCGAGCCGGCTTTCGCCGCGGCCGCCTTCTGCTTGACGCGGTCGATCTCGTCTTGGAGCGACTTGAGCCCCATCGCCTGCTCGTGCGCGAAGAGCTGGTCGGCCATGTCCTTGGCGAACTTGAAGGCCTCGGCCTCGGCCTGGATGCGCTCCGTGGAACCCGACCGGAAGAGCGCGGCGCGCTTTTGGAGGTAATCCATCTGCTCCTGAAGGCTGGCCTCACCGAGCGTGCTCAGCGCCCTGAAAGCCTTGTCCAGCTCGTCGACCTGCTCCTTGGCAGATTTCAAAACGGCGCCGATCGCCTTGGCCGTGGTTTCATTGATGGCTTTCGCCGCCTCGGATCCGCCGGTCTTCGCTTTTTCCGCCCACACCTGGATATCGGTCGCAATGCGGGAAACGCCCTCGGCGAACTTCGTCAGCCGACCGCGCGCCTCGTCGGTGAACGGCGTCTGGAGATTGGTGATCGCCCGATTGATGCCGCCGGACATTTCCTCAATGCGCTTGCTGTTCTGGGCGATTTGCGTCGTGAGACTGTCGACGCGCTCTTCGACCTCGCGGGTCGTGACGCCCAGCGACTCTTCGATGCCGAGGAGCTTTCGGATGGCCAGCCCGCCAGCTTTGATCGCCCACTCGATCGCCAGAATCCCGTTGGTGAGCACGAGGACGCCATTAGCCGCACCGCGCGCGGCGATCTCCATGGCCAAGAAGGCCTTCGTCCCCGTCTCGACCGCGCCCACCAGGTGAGCATCGATGAACTGGGCGATGGCCACGACGGCGTTGATGATGGCGTCGCTGGTGGACTTCGCCCACGCCTTCAACTTGCCGCTCTCGCCCCACTCTTTCATCTTCGCGACAATGGCGGACACCGCCTCGTTGAAGAATGGGAGGAGGCCTTGCACGACCTGGTTGCGAAACCCGGTGAGCCCCGCCTCGATCCGCGCGAGATTGTCGTTGAACTCCTCCGCGAGCTTGGCCTGCGCAGAGGTCCACGTCGCGCCCAGGAGCTCCGCCTCCTTCCGCTGTGCCTGGATGGCGGCGCTCCCCTGGTTCAGGAGCGGGATCATCCCGGCACCGCTTTTCCCGAAAATGTCCATGGCCAGCGCCGTCTTCTGGGCGCCGTCCTCCATCTGGGCGAACCGGTCCGCGACCTCCAGCAGAATCTGCTCGGCGGTCTTGAGTTTGCCGGTCCCGTCGGTCACGCGGATTCCGAGGGCGTCGAAGGCGTCGGCCGCCTCGCCGGTGCCCTTGGAGGCCTCGACGATGTTCCGCGCGGCCTTCTGGAGCGAGGTCCCGAAGTCCTGGAGCGAGAGGCCGGACAGGTCGGCGGCGAGCTTGTAGCCGGACAGGGTCTCGGCGCCGATGGCGACGCGCTGGGAGAGCTTGGCGATCTCGTCGCCGGCGTTGGCCGAGAGCTTGACCAGGACGGCGAAGGTCCCCGAGGCCGCGGCCACGGCGCCGGAGAGGGCGAGCATGGAGGTCTTGACGGCGGAGGCCATCCGGCCCGCCGCCTCGCCGACACTCTTCTCGATCGCGGAGAGCTGCTTGGACAGGCCGCCCGACTCGGCGGTGAACTTGATGACGGCTTCGGAAAACGTCGCGGCCATCTAACGCTCCGCGCGGACCATCGTCCGCAAGGCGGTCCACGCCCGATCGTGGTCAATCGGCTCCGCGCCGTACCCGGCGAGGCGCCGCAGCGTCCCGAGCAGCTCCTGACGGGTGTGCGGCTTGGCATAGGGCATCAGATTCACCGCCAGCTCGTCGAGCTGCTCCTGGGCCCGGATCTCCGGGATGAGCGCCTGGAAGCGCTGGAGTTGCCGGAGAGTCAGGCGCCGGAGCTCGCTCCAGGGCCACCCGTAGAAGCGGGCGACGACGGCGAACTGATAGGCGAGTCGGATGGCCCGCCGCCGCCCACCGGAGGGACCTCGGCCAGCCCCATGGCCTCCTGCATGACGCGGAGGACCTGCCGGGTGGACAGCGCCCCCAGCGTGGCCTGCTCCATCTCCGGCACCAGGATGGCCATGTAGCGCAGCCCCATTTCCAGTTGTTCCGCGGTGCCCTTGCCGCGGAGATCCTGCTCCGCGCGGAGGATCAGGAACAGATCGTCGGCCGGGATGTCGGACACATGCCGGACCGCGTAGCTCCGCCCCTTGAACTTGATGCGCTTGCCCTCGGCCGGCGCGAAGGCATCGAGGTCGATCAGATCCTCGTCTCGGTCGGTCATGACTGGTCCTCGGTGACATTCGTGACGACGATCCCGCAGCCGAGCGCCTTGGCGGCACACCAGAAGAGCGCTCGGGCGACGGCAAGGCGAATCCGGAATGCCCGCGTCAAATGCACCTCGACCGTCACGGTGACGTTCGTGTCCAGCTTCGCGATGTGCGTCTCCGGTTTCGCCATCCCGTCACGCCTCGTGTGGTCTCGGATGCCCATCACGCGCGCTGCGCGGGCTCCTGGTTGACGATCGGGTCATGCCTGCCCCCCCCTTGTGCGTCTGTGCCGATCGGCGATTCAGCGGCTTCCTAATGCGTTAGGAGGCCAGCTCATCCCCCATGAATCCCCAGCGTCCCGTCAGGTCATCGGGCCACGCCTCGAACGTGGCGGACAGGACGCGCTGGTCGGTCGGGGTGAACGAGACGCCCAGCTCGCCCTCGACCGGCGACGCCTCGGGGATGATGAGGTGATCCTTCTTCAGCGCCGACTCCACGCCGCCGACGATCTTCTTGAGCGTGAGCTTCTTCGCCAGCGACCGGAGGCTCAGCCCGACGCGGTTGGTAAAGTCGACGCGGCCGCCGTCCGTGGTGAGCACGGCATGGGGATAGGCCCGGGCGAAGTTCTGGAGGGTCATCTCCTTGAACTCGACGGTCACCCGCACGCTCCCGCCGGTCAAGATCTTGTCCAGTGGGGACGTCCCCTTCTGCGCGCCCGTGAGCGGCGAGGCCTCGGACGCCAGATTCACGGTGACGTTCCCAAGATAGCCGACGTTCTGATCGACGGCCTGCTCCTCGAGATAGACGTTGCACGGTCCGAGTTCGAGGTTGCTGCTGTCCGGCATCTGACGGCCCTCCTTTGGCCCGCGTGTTGGGGACGGACGCCCCGGCTACCGCTTCCGCGCCGTAATGATGAGGTTCGTACCCTCGCAATTGCGCGCCTCCAGGATCTCCATCCCGCGTGCCTCCAGGAGGCTCCGGAGCAGCGGCACGGTGAAACCGGCCCGGTGGAAATTCTCCGCGTAATCCTGCCCGCCATAAACTCGGGAGGCCTTGGTCGCGTCGCTTTCCGCGTCCCGCAGGATGAATTCGGCCAAGGCTGCGAGGTCCGGCGTCTTGAGGTGGAGGACGCCGCCGGGGGCGAGCAGGCGGATCCATTCGTCCAGGACCGTGCCGGCTTGGGCCTGCGGGAAGTGTTCGAGCACGTCCTTGGCCCAGATCTCCGCGGCGCAGCCATCCGCGAACATGTCGGCGAGATCGGCAATGTCGGCCCGGAGAAAGGTGATGCCATCGGGCGGCAGCAGATTGCGACAGTCCACATTGATCACACCGTGATCCATCCAATCCTCGCCTGAACCGAGATTCAATCGAACCGCTGGCCGCGTGATCGGGCGGTGGAGCTGGACTTTGTCCTCAAGCGTCACGGCGCGCAGATTCATGCGTGGCCTCCAGGATGCGGTCGATGCTTGAGCGGTCATAGCACCGGGATGGCAGGATCCCCAGGCCGGGGCCGGATGGGACCGCCTCGCGCGTCTGATATGGGCAGGTCCCTTCGCCCTCGCCGTACCGGACGTTGATGCACGGCCGCGCGCACGCCTGCGCCGGCCGGGCCGTCGGATAGTAGCGGCAGTACGCGGCGCCGTCGTTGACGTTGAAAATGCCGACGGTCGGCCGGCCGAGGATTCCGCCCCAGTGGAACGCGGCGGTATCGATCGAGACGAGCAGATCGGACACGGCGCAGACGGCGCCCATCATGCGGGAGGACAGGCCGGCCAGCATCGGGAGAGCGATCGGAAAGCGACGGTCATGGAGCACCGCCACGGCCCAGCCGTCCCGCCGGAGCGCACTCCCGAGTTCCTCGAACCACCCGTAGTTCTTGCGATGGTTGACCGACCAGGGGGCGAGCATGCACACGGGGCCGTCCGAGCGGACCGTGTCCGCGATCAGCCGCCGCGCCGCGGCACGCTCGTCCTCGCGGATCGCGATGTTGGTTCGGGGGTTGACGACCCGCAGGCCGAGCCAGCGCGCCCACATGTCGAGCCGGTTCCGCCACTTGAGCCCGTTCCCGCCATCGATCCCGCCGTAGGCGACGAAGAAATTCTCCCAGACGTGGCAGGGAATGCTGATGTCCTCGATCAGGTCGTAACGCTCCAGGACCTCCGATCGGACACTCCCGCAGTGATACGCGCCGGCGCCGCCCCAGATCGACTCGTACGGCACGAGGCGAAGGCCGCTCCCCTGGAAGAGCGAATGGTATCGGAGCGGACACGCGTAACTCACCCGGATCTCCGGATACTGATCGGCCAGCATCGGGAACAGCATGCTGCTGATGAGGATGTCACCCAGGCCGCCGTACTTCCGGATGAGCAGGAGTTTCTCGCCCGGCCGGAGCTCGTCGAGTCGAGCACGGCGCGTGGGGAATTGGACGATGCCCGACGGCCGTGCGCCGATCAGCCGGCGCAGCTGAGTCCAGGGATCCACCCCGGATGTGCCCAGTCCGTGGCCGTTCCGAGGTCCCGGAAATACTCCAACGGCTGTCGGCATTGCCCCCATGCGCACCCTCATCCAGTACTCGCCGGGTCGCCCCGGCGCGTGAAATACTCGATCGTGAAGTCGCAGCGGACCGAGGCCAGGACGCCGGGCGCCTCGTCGTGCGTGATCGCGATGCCCGTGATGTCGGTTCGTTTCGCCAGTCCGCCGCACGTCGGATCGGCGGTCAGGGCCCGCTCCACGTCGGCGGCGGCGCGATTCGCGCGCGTCGGCAGATCGGCGGCCGTGGAGCGGAGGAGCACCTCGACCGAGACGGGCAGCGTCCGGGTCACAAGGAGATTTGTGTCCTGGGCAAAGCTCTCGTCGCCTTCCTGGAGGAAGGCCGCCGGGAGATCGGCGGGATCCTCCTTCGGCACCTGCCGCCCGCGCGCGACGCCGGCCAGAGCCGTGTGATACGCGCCGGTCCCATCGATGGCCCGTAGGCTCGTCTCGCAGTGTTGCAAGATGCGTTCGCGGATCGGATCCTCAGCCACGGCGGGCTCCTTGGCGATCCAGCAGGAATGCTGTCTCGTGCGCGAGGTTCTTCCGGAGCATGGTGCCGGCGGTTGCGCGAATAGCCTCGAAGATGCCTTTCTGGATCACCACGCTCGGCACGGACGGCCCGACCTGCCGCGTGATCGGCAGGTTCTTCGACCAGGCGCCCACCGATTTCCGCTCCGATGGCAGCGGCGCGCGCAGCCAGACGGTGGGGCGCTTCGCCTTGGGCATTCGCCTGATGAAGGCGGACCGGATGAGGACCGGCCCGCCTGGTCCACGGTAGATCACGCCGAGCTTCGTCTGTCGGGCGCCGAGCCGCATGAGGGAGACCGGCCGCCCCCGGGCCACAAGCTTCGCTTCGAGGTGTTGCTGGGTGGCCGGGATCACCGGCAGCATCGGCCGGAGGTCTTTTTGCGGCAGCTTGACCTCGCGCGCTACGGCGCGGACGGCCTGGGTCCGTGCGCTTCGGGCCGTCCGGTTGACGGCCCGCATGATCGCCCGGGGCGCCTTGGCGCCGAGCTCGCGGAGGGCCCGCTTGAGGTCCCGCGTATCCACGCTGACGGTCATTTCGACCATGCGACTTTGCCTCAGCTTGGGATGACCACCACACGGACTTCGTCGACGCCCACGCTGATCCGCGCCTCGATCAGCCAGGAGGACGGCGGCGCGCCCTCGGACTCGGCAACGTTCACGATCGTCCCGCGCAACCGCTCCGGCTCGATGGAGGCCAGCCCGGCGCGCGGGAGCACCAACGCCCGCTGCGGATGATCGGTCTGGACCAGCACGCCGGCGATCTCCACCGGCACCGGCGGGAGCCAGATGGCGGCGGTCGCCACCGGCTCCTCGCCGGGGAGCGTCACGGTTGCGGGCAGCCCGAAGACCCCCAGGGCGGCCTCGAGGTCCGGACGGAGATCGCTCATGGCCGACCGGTCACGCTAGGCCTTCGAACACTTCACGACGCTTCGCGGAATCAGGCATAGCGGCAGCGGGTTCGACTGGGAGTGAATGGCGACAAATCGGTTGAAGCCGCTGGGGTCCGGCGCCTGCTTCGCATAGATCGGCAACCCGACGGTGTTCACCGTCTCCATGAAATCCGCCGGCGCGAAGTAGGTCGTGAAGAGCGGCCCCTTCTCGGTGACCACCCCCTCGGGGAACACATAGGCATCGTCCGCCCCGATGAAGGTCACGCCGCCGACCGAGCCGACGTACTCCTCCCAGGTGATCCCGCCGAAGACGAAGCCCTTGCGGAGATCCCGCCGGAGGACATCGCCCTCCTGGTACTGGAAGGAGGTCATCACCAGCTTGTGACCGACCAGGGCGTCGAAGAAGGCGGAGCCGCAGAGGCCGCGAAGACCGGTATACGCCGCGGCGCCGAGGGCGCCCTCGATCAGCCGGGCGATCCCGATGCATTTCGCCCGAACGTCCGTGGTCTCCGTCGTGAGCGCCATCGCCTGCGTCTGTTGGCTCACGCCGAATTCGGTGAAGAGGTTGTAGAGCACCGTGGAGCCGTTCGCGTCGTAGATGACGCCCTTGATGGCGCCAATGCGCAGGTGCTCGAGCGTGACCTCGTGCATGGCGCGGAGCGCGGCGAGCTTGTCGTTGACGACGCTCTGGACGACCTGCACCTCGGTCTCGCTGCCGAACGCGCGGACATTCTGCACCTCGTCCGCAGTGACGTGCCCCTCCCGGGCGAGGTGGGGCACCACGAAGCTCCGGGCATTCCGCTTGCTCGCGCCGATCGTATCCGCCACGCCGCCGCGAGGCGAAGTCGGGATGAGCGACAGCAGCCCGTCCTTCTCCTCGACCACGACGGTGGTCGTGGTGATGCCCTTCTCGCCGAAGAGCCGCAGCTCGCCGATCCGCCGCGGCTGGTAGGGCGCATGCAGAATGGCGTCCGTGAGGCTCGTCACGCTGAAGGCGTCGTTGCGAAAGATATCCAGGTTTGGCATTTTCTCCTCTCCTCCGTGGCGCCCGCTCTGGAGCGCGCGATCCGAAGCGACACAGCGCCCGTGCCGAGCCTATCGGCACTTGATGTTCTTCGTCAGCAGGTCCGCGATCCCCGCGGTGATGGCCGCTTCCTGTTGCCCGTTCCAGTTGAGATCGGCCAGCCGGACCTCGGCGTTCAGGTTGATGATCACGCCCTTCAGGTCCGCCGGCGCGGCGCCGGCGTTCTGGAGCGCGGCATAGAGGACGCCGACGGCGGCATCGCCCTCGCCGGCGCTCGCCCCATTGTCGTAGGCCACATGCTTCCCCGTGGCCGTGATCTTGCCGAGCACGAGCCCCGCGGGATACGTGGTCCCGGCGGGGACCGTCACGGTCGCGTTATCCCGGCTCAGCGTGCCCGGCGCCTCGCTCAGGAGGAACTCACCCGGCCGGCTCCCTTCCAACAAGCTGCTCATCGCTCACGCTCCTCTCTGCCCGGCGCGGGCAGCGCGCTCGGCGTAGACCGCCGAGGGGTTCAGACGCGTCTGGTTCGCGGCCCCGCCCGCGTCCGGCGGTAGGCTCGCGTCGATCTCGATCAGGTCCAGCTTGGCCGTCCAGTACGTGAGATCGTCCTTGACGAACTCCACGGAGACGCCGGCCCGGAGGTACTGCTCCGTCCGCTCGGGGTGCCCGGCCATGGCGCAGAGCGCCCGGATCTCCTTCGCCTCCGCGATGCGGGCCGCGACCTGGGCAAGCGGCAGGCGCCGATCGAGCAGGTTGCGGGCGAAGGGCAGACCGAAGCCCGCCGCGTCGACGGCCGCCAGCACGTCCCCGTCGGACGCCGCGGCGGCTGCGTTGACGGCGCCCTGTGCGTCCGACGGGCCGAGATAGCCATCCACGAACGCCTTCGCCTTCTCGATGATGTCCTCCGGCAGGTCCACCCCGCCGCGGCCCCCGTTCAACACCGCGCGGCACGCGACCAGCCCGGCCTTGATCGCGGTCAGCGCGCCGTCCACCACATCGGCGAAGCCGAGTTTGTAGCCGGCGAAGCCTTCCGCGTTGGCCGCGTCGTAGGCCACGAAGGCTTTCCGGTACTTCGGCCAGTCCATCCGGTCCTTGTCGCCGCTGCCGTCCGTGCTGGCCCACCGCCGCACGCGGAGGTCCGCGGCGTCACCGTCCCACGCGCGGTCCTCGTCGAGCGGGAGGTCGCGCGCGCCGCCGACCCGCCAGTCCGCCTCGGCCGCGCGGATCAGGGCATGGACGCGCAGTCGGAATCGCTCGGGAATCGTGCCGAGCGCGTGCAGCGACCGCGGATCGAGGCAGGCCGTCGCCTGGAGGCCCGGCACGATCTCCGTGGCGAAGCCCTTCGCGAGCGCTTCCGTCGCGTCCATCCAGGTGGTCGCGTCCATCAGGGCCCGGAGTTCGTCGGCGCTGAGCGGGCTGTGCCACTGGTAGGCCGTGATGATGGAGGCGTCGCGGATCCGGTCCAGCTCGTCGGCGGTCTTCCGCATGGCGGCGGCCGGGCCCCAGACGAGGCCGGACGGGTTATGGATCATGATCATGGCGTTGTCGCCGATCTTGATCGTGTCGCCGGCGCTGGTAACGATGCTGGCGGCGCTGGCCGCGAGCCCGTCGATCGTGACCTCGATCGAGCGCTTCCGGTCGCGCGCCTCCTGGCGCAGGGCCTGCGAGATCGCCACGCCGTCGAACACGTCGCCCCCGGGGGAGTTGACGTGCAGCCGGATGGTCCGGACGCGCTCGGGGAGCGCGTGCAGCGCGTCCACGAACTGCTTGGCGCTCACGGCGGCATCGTCCCCGTAGCCGCTCCCGATCGCGCCGAAGATGCGCACGTCGGCGGAATCGGCGGCCGCCTCGCACGTGACGCGGAACCACTCGCGCGGGGCCGTGATCTTCTGAGCCATCATTCGCTCCCTTCTCTCAGGCCGGCGGGTTGATCTGGATCTGGCCGGCGGTGCTCACTTTGCGCGGATCGCTGTCGTAGACCAGCTCGAGCGCGTCCACGCGGGCGTTGTCCGCGGCCTGCTCCTGGTCGATGACTTCCGCGTTCTCGCCCCGAGCGCTCAAGACGGCCGCGCGGCTTGTGAGGCCGGCGCGAATCGCCGCCTTGTCGGCCTCCACGTCCTGGACCGGGTTCATGTACGGCCAGCCGTGCGGCTGCCACTTGACGGCTTGCCATGCCGCCAGATCGCTGTCGTAGCCCCCCGGCGGCTGGAGGGCGCCGGCCAAGATGGCCCGCGCAAACCACGCCGTCCAGATGGGCCGACACACCTGGTAGGCGAACGCCTGCTGCAGCTCCTGCACGTGGCGGCGGAACTCCCCAAGGATGAGGCGCACCGTCCGATCGTTCACCTGGCGGAGGTCTCCGGTGAAGATCTCGTAGGGCACGCCGACGGCCACCCCCGCGCCCATGAGCTGCTGGCGCATGAAGCCCTCGTACGTGTCGCCCACGCTCGGCGGGTCCGAGAACGTCACCACTTCGCCCGGGGCGAGCTCCTCGAAGGCGCCCGGCTCGAGGCCGACCGCGGCGCGATCGCCGATCGTCTCGATCGGCTGGCCCGTGATGGGATCGAGTTCCGCGTCTCCCGCTCCTGCCGGCCGCGTCAGGAAGCCGGTGAAGAGGTTCTGGATCTGCTGGCGAAGCAGGGTCGCATCGTCGAACGTGTCCAGATCGCGGAGCTTCACCAGCGCCGGCGTGAGCCGTGGGACCCCGCGGATCTGCCCGGGCCGCTCCGGCGAGTACAGGTGGCAGACCGTCTCCGCCGGCACGCGCAGGAGCTGGGACGTGTCGATGTCCTGGAGATCGCCGGGCCGCTGGCGGTACATCCAGTAGGCCACGCGCCGGCCGATCGGATCGAACTCGATCCCGGCCCGAATCTTGTTCCCGCCGTTCGTCGCGTTGTACGTGTGCGGGCAGAATTCGGGTTCGATGATCTGCACCTGAAGCGGGACCGGCAGGCCGTCACCCTTGAGGCGGTCGCGGAGGCGGAGGAAGGCCTCGCCGGCGGACAGCCAGCAGCGGGCAGCCTGGGCCTGCTGGCCGTAGAATTCGCACGTCCCGTCCGCATCCGAGGCGTCGGTCCACTGCAGCCACAACGCATGTAGCCGCGCGCGGAACTCAGGATCCGGGGCGCTCGACTGCGGCGTGATCCCGCAGCCGATGAGGTTCGTCACCAGCGCCCGGATGATGGCCTTGGCGAATCCGTCGTTCCGGTCCGCGGCGCGGGATCGGTCGCGCAGGAGCGAGAGGCTGCCCAGGACGCCATCGTTCGGGCCGACCGTGGGCGCCCGCCAGCCCCGGGTGCGCCTGCCGGTGCCGGCGCTCTCGTAGATCTGGGCGCGTGGCCGAAGGAGAGTCATACCGCCGGCGGATCGCGGGGCGGGATAGGACCGACCGACCGTCGCGTGCATCAGAGCAGGCCCTTCCCGCGGTGATAGCCATGGAACTGCTTCGGGCGGGTCGCCTGGCCGATCGACGCCTCGATCGTGGCGATGGCCTGGCGCATTTCCGACTCCGACCGATAGACGGTCGTGCGGTCGCCGAACGTGACCGAGCGTTCGCCTCGCGCGTACGCGGCCTTGAGTGCGTCGAGCTGCGCCGTGTCCTTTCGGCAGGCCTGCCTGACTTCACTTTTTCTCGTGGGCCGCACCCCGAGGGCAGCGCGACCTGTGTAAGAGGCTCTCCTGTCGGCGGCACTGTGAAGAGATTGGCGCGGGGCGACGGTCAGGCGGTGGACGG
>JAKPQH010000226.1 GCA_029580855.1 bacterium
GGTGCCGCCGGCGGCGTCGGACGGTGGAGCCGCGAAACCGGCCGGCGCCGGTCCGAAGCCCTGGGTCGTCACGGTGAAGCGCGCGACGGTGGATCAGTACACGGCCAAGGTTGAGGACCGCGCGGCGGCCGAGCCCACCACGCTGACCGCCGAGAAGATCCGACTGGTCGCCGACAACATCACGACGGCGAAAAACACGACCGGCAAATTGAGCCTCTCGCTGCGGCTGGACCAGAGCGCCACGGTCAAGGTGAATACCGCGGTGGGGTTGGACCCGCTGAAGGCGGACGGCACGGTGGAGGTCACCGGCGTCGTCCTCAGCCGCTACGCCGTCTACTACCAGAACGCGGTCCCCACCGACATCCAGAGCGGTGTCCTCGACGTGACGACTGGCTATCGCGTGGCGCAGACCAAGGACGCCCTCGACGTCAAGCTGGCGGGCCTGGCGGTCTCACTCAAAACGCTCCAGCTGAAGACGCGCGACACCAACCAGGTGTTCCTGACCGTCCCGAGCCTCGACATCAAGAATACCGCCGTCGACCTCTTGCGGCAGGATGTCACGGTCGGCGAGGTGGCCACGGCGCAGGGGACCGTCGCCGTCGTGCGGTCACGCGACGGCGAGATCAATCTGCGCGCGCTCCTCCCCCGCGCCGCGGCCGACACCGCAGCCCCGCCCGCGGCGGCGCCGGCGCGCCCCTGGACGGTCAAGGCGACCGCGGTGTCCGTGGAGCGGTACCGGGTCCAGTTCACCGATGAGACGCCGTCCCAGCCGGTCAGCGTCACCGTCGAGGACCTGAAGCTGAAGGCCGACAACCTGACGACGGCCGAGAACCAGCCCCCCGGGAAGGTCGCGCTCGGGTTGCGCATCGGCCAGGGCACGGTGTCCGCAGACGGCGCGGTGAGCGTTGCCCCCGTCACCGCCGACTTGCAGGTGGCCGTCCAGGCGCTCGACATCCAACCCTTCCAGGCGTACGTCCAGGACCACGTCAAGGTCACCATCACCGGCGGCCTCGTCTCGACGACGGGTCGGCTGGTGCTCCGCATCAAGGAGCCGCAGGGGCTGCAGGCCACGTTCACCGGCGAGTCTCGCCTCGCCAAGTTCGGCGTCCTCGAAACGACCACCGCCGACCAACTCCTGAGGTGGGAGTCGCTCGCCCTGCAGGATTTGTCGGTCGGCTACCAGCCTCTCTCCATCCGAGCCAGGAAGGTCGCCCTCGCCGATTTCTTTGCGTACATCATCATCCAGCCCGGCGGCCGGCTGAACCTTCAGGAGATCGTGACCGCGGGGCGGTCCGCCGAACCCGCCGACCAGCCAAAGCCGGCGTCGACGGCCGCAAGGACGGAGCCCCGCGCGCCGGCGACCACGCGGGATATCCAGATCGAAGAAGTCACCTTGCAGGGCGGGCGAGTCGACTTCCAGGACCGCACCCTCAAGCCGAGCTACAACGCCGACCTGAGCGAGATCGGCGGGCGGGTGTCAGGCCTGTCCTCGGCGGAGACCAGCCTGGCGGACGTCGAGCTGCGCGGCAAAATGAACGGCGCCGCCCCTCTGGAGATCATCGGAAAGGTGAACCCGCTCAAGCAGGATCTCTTCGTGGACCTGCGGGCCCGATTCACGGGCATGGACCTGAGCCCGGCATCGCCGTACTCCGGAAAGTACGTCGGCTACGTCATCGAAAAAGGCAAGCTCTCCTTCGATCTGCAGTACCTCATCGACAAGAAGAAGCTCAGCTCGGAGAACAAGATCTTCGTCGACCAGTTCACGTTCGGAGAAAAAGTCGAGAGCCCCGACGCGACCAGCCTCCCCGTCAAGCTCGCGGTGGCGTTGCTCAAGGATCGGAAGGGCGAAATCCACCTCGATATCCCCGTGACGGGCAGCCTGGACGATCCGCAGTTCAGCATATTCCGCATCGTACTTCAGGTGATCGGCAACCTCATCACCAAGGCCGTGACGTCGCCGTTTGCGCTGCTCGGCGCCGCCTTCGGCGGCGGTGAAGGGATGCAGTACGTGGAGTTCGATCCGGGTCTGGCCCGCATCCCTCCGGATGGGCAGAAGAAAGTCCAGGCCTTGGCGGCCGCCCTGTCCGAGAAGCCTTCGCTCAAGCTGGAGATCGCGGGATACGTCGCTCCCGACGCGGACCGGGAGGGGCTGAAGCGATACCTCCTGCAGCGCAAGGTCAAGGCCCGGAAGCTGGACGACCTGTTGAAAAAGGGGGTCGCCGTCCCGCCGGTGGACGAGATCGTCGTGGCACCCGATGAGTACGAGAAATACCTTACCCTGGCCTACCGCGCCGAGCCGTTCCCCAAGCCTCGGAACTTCATCGGCATGGTCAAGAGTCTCCCCGTGCCGGAGATGGAAAAGCTCATCCTGACCAACATCGAGGTGGGCGACGGGGAGCTGCGCGCGCTCGCCTCCCGGCGCGCCAATGCGGTCAGGGATGCGCTCCTGAAAGCCGGCACCATCGATCCGGAGCGGTTGTTCATCGTCGAGCCGAAGGGGCTCGCGCCGGAGAAGAAGGACAGCGTCAAGGACAGTCGCGTCGATTTCAAAATTGTCTAGCGGGGGCGCCGGGCAGCTTTGCTGCGCCGTGCTCCATCGGGGGACGACATGATCCAGGCGGACCTCATCGTCGAGGGAGCGGCGGAGCTCTTGACCGTGGCGGGGAATGCCTCCGGGCCGCGCCGGGGAACGGAGATGCGGGACCTCGGTATCCTGCGGCGGGGATCCCTGGCCGCGCGGCGGGGGAAGATCGTCTGGATCGGCCCGACGGGGGATCTGCTCACCGCCATACGGCCGCTGGCGTTTTGCAAGGTCATCGACGCGTACGGGAAAACCGTCATGCCGGGTCTGGTGGACCCGCACACCCACCTCGTCTTCGCGGGGAGCCGCGAGAACGAGTTCGCCCTGCGCATCCAGGGCAAGACGTACCAGGAAATCGCCGCGGGCGGCGGCGGCATCAATGCCACGGTGGCGGCCACGCGCGCGGCCAGCAAGGCCGACCTGACCTCCAGCGCCCGGCGGACGCTGGACACGATGCTCGCGCTGGGGACGACCACGGTGGAGGCCAAGAGCGGCTACGGACTGGACCTGGTCAACGAGATCAAGATGCTGGAGGTGATCCGCGCGCTGGAGGAGACCGGTCCCATGACGCTGGTGCCCACCTTTATGGGCGCACACGAGGTCCCGCCGGAGTTCCGGCAGAACCCCGAGGCGTACGTGGATCTCGTCATCACGCGCATGATCCCCATGGTGGCCTCGCGGAAGCTGGCGCGGTTTTGCGATGTGTTCTGCGAGACCGACGTCTTCAGCGTGGCGCAGACCGAGCGCATCCTCCAGGCTGCACAGGCGGTGGGCCTGGAGCTGCGCGTGCACGCCGACGAGCTGACCGATCTGGGTGGGGCGGCCCTGGCCGCCCGCATGAAGGCGCGGACCGCGGATCATCTGCTCTTTGCCAACGACGACGGCGTCCGGGCCATGGCCGAGGCGGGTGTCATCGCGGTCCTCTTGCCCGGCACGGCGTATTTCCTCCATATGCAGCGGTACGCCCGCGCCCGCGACATGATCGAAGCCGGCGTCGCGGTGGCGCTGGCCACGGATTTCAACCCCGGCTCCTGCATGACCGAATCGCTGCCGCTCATCATGAACCTCGCGTGCACCCAGATGCGGATGCTGCCCGCCGAGGCCATCACCGCCGCCACCATCAACGCCGCCTGGGCTCTCGGCGAACAGGACTGCGTCGGCAGCCTGGAGGTGGGAAAGCAGGCCGACGTTCTTGTCCTCGACGCGCCCACGCACGAGCACCTCTGCTACCACTTCGGTGTGAACCTCGTGGACACCGTGATCAAGAACGGGAAGGTTGTCGCGGAGGCCGGCCAGCGGTTGAACTGAAAACCCATCGCTCGCCGCAAGGGACAGACGAACGGCGGGCGATCGCATCGGGCAATGCCTCGGCAGTCATGGACCAGACCCCCTCGCGCCAGGAACCCGCAGTGTGCCACGCCGCGACCCCGGAAGACCTGCCCGGCGCCGCCCTGGCCGATCTCCTGGCATCGCTGGTGGCCATCGGCCGCTCGATGCAGGAGGAGTTCGACCCGCAGCGCTTCCTCGATCAATTCTCCGAGCAGCTCCAGCGGCTGATTCCTCACGACCGGCTGGTGATCGACCTGGTGGACGAGGAGCGTCGCACCTTCACGGTCTTCGCGGAGCACGCCTGCCGGGCCTTGCGCCTTCACCAGGACTTCTACACCGTCGCGTTCGAGCCGCGGGCCCGCTACCTGGCCAGCGAATGGGTCATGCGCCCCGTGTTCTTCGGCGAGGCCATGCGGGTGGACGATTTTTCAACGGATCCTCGGTTCGCGGTTCTCAACCCGCACGAGCGGAAGCTGGTGGAGACCGGCATCCGCTCCGGCCTGCTCGTTCCCATGGAAAGCGGCGGGCACGTCATCGGGGCCTTGGTTGCCACCAGCCTCGCGGCCCATGCCTACGACGAGCAACACCTGGCGGTCCTGCGGCAGGTCGCTACGCTGATCGGACCCTTTGTCCAGGGTGTCGTCCTCTTGCAGCGCGAGCGCCACCGCCGCCGCCGGCTCAAAGCCCTGGACGGGTTGACCCGAGCGCTTGGCGCAAGCCTGAACGTGCGGGACGTCTTCGCGCGGTTGGCCGACGCCGTGCGTCCGGTGCTGGATTTCGAGTTCATGGGTGTGGCCCTGCTGGCCGCGAGCGGCCGCGACGTGGAAATGCTGGCGGAGATCGATGATGTACCGGGCGGCCCGCCAACGCCCCCCCGGTTTCCGTTGGAGGACTTCTCCTTCGGGTTCCGGGTCGGGGCCGGAGAAATAGCGTTGATCCACGACGCCCGGGGGGAGCTCGACGCGACGCGCCCCGGCGATCGGCTCATCGTCGAGGGCGGTGGCCGGTCGTGTCTCATCGTGCCCATGCGGTTCGGCGAGCGGATCGGCGGCGGGCTGTATTTCGGGAAGCGCCAGCCCAACTGGTTCGACCGACTCGATGCCGAGGTCGCCGCCGCGGTCGCCTCGCAGGTGGTCCTGGCCGTCCAGCATCAACGGCTGGCCGAGGAACAGCGCCGCCTGGTCTCTGTCGAAACGCACGCCAAACGCTTGGAGCAACGCCTGGCGTCTCTCCGCGACGAGCTGGGCGAACGGTACGGCTTCGATCGTATCGTCGGGCGCTCGCCGGCCCTGCGCGAGGTCCTGGAGCGCGCCGCCAAGGTGGCCCCGACCGAAGCGACCGTCCTGCTGACCGGCGAGAGCGGCACCGGGAAGGAGTTGGTCGCGCGGGCCGTCCACCACGCCAGCCAACGAGCGGATGGGCCGTTTGTGGCCATCAATTGCGCCGCGCTGGCGGATACCCTGTTGGAGTCGGAGCTGTTCGGACACGAGCGCGGCGCGTTCACCGGTGCCGATCGGCAGAAGCCGGGGCGTTTTGAGCTGGCCGCCGGCGGCACGCTCTTCCTGGACGAGATCGGAGAGCTTTCGGCCGCGGTCCAGGCCAAGCTGCTGCGCGTTCTCCAGGAGCGCGAGTTCCAGCGCGTCGGCGGTACCGTCACGCTGAAATCCGACGTCCGTCTCATCGCCGCGACAAACCGGAACCTGGGGAGGGAGGTGCAAGCCGGACGGTTCCGCGACGATCTCTATTACCGCCTGAATGTGTTCGCGATCCGGCTTCCGCCCCTGCGCGAGCGGGGGGAGGACGTCCTTCTCCTGGCCGACTTCTTTGTGCACAGCCTTGGCGCACGCATGGGCAAGGCGGATCTCGGCCTGAGCCGAGACGCCCGTGAAGCCCTGCTGAACCACGCGTGGCCCGGGAACATTCGCGAGCTGCAGAACGCGGTCGAGCGGGCCCTGATCGTCTCGGATGGAGGCCTGCTTACCGCCGCGCACCTGGGGATCGACTCGGGCACGGCGCGTGTTTCGGCGCCGCCGTTGCCCACGGCGGTCGCCGTGCCCGTCGCCGCAAAGGACGCCGACTCGCTCCGCGGCATGGAAAAACGCATGGTCCTCGAGGCTGTCCGAAAGGCCGGCGGCAACAAGTCCAGGGCCGCCGCGCTTCTCGGCCTCACCCGCTCGCAGCTCTATACCCGCCTGAAGCGGCACGGGCTCGATCGCTGAACACGCTGTGGATTTCTGTGCGGAGTGGCGAAGAATCGTCACTCCGGTGTCGATCTCCACGCACATCCGGCGCTCCCTTTCTTGTAAGCTCCTGAAGAACACCCGAGAATTCGACACGTTGCGGCAGATTCGACTTTTGGCGCATCGTGTGCAAGAGAAAGGCCCGCTCGGGCAGTCCGGGTGTTGCTGTCACGCTTCGAACACGGGACGGGGATGAAGCCATGAGTCAGCGCGGTGTCGAGCGAATTGTGGGGCGATTGGTAACGGATCCGGGGTTCCGTGAAGCGTTTTTTCGGAATCCGGTTGAATCCGGTCTCCGCATCGGAGCCGACCTGACCCGGCAAGAGATCGAGGCATTACGCCGGATTTCCCTGGACGCGTTGGTCGAATTCTCCGACTGCCTCGACGACCGTATCTGCCGGCTGCATATCCGCCGCGAACCCATGGGGCAGGAGTCGCGGAAATGACCATCCTGCGGAGCATCACACCGTTGCGGCTCGACCTTGCGCCATTGGCGCTGCTGCTCCTGGCGGGTTGCGGCAACACGGAAGCCAAACCCTCCAAGGTCGAGGAGGCGCCCAAACCCGTCGCCGTTTCGGTGCGAGCGGCGCCGGAGCGGCCTCTGCCGACCAGGCTGGACGTAACGGGGACGCTGATGGCCGACGCCCAGACGGACATCGCGTCCGAGTCCGAGCAGCGTATCGTCGAGATCGCGGTCGAGCGCGGCCAGTACGTGTCGGCCGGTCAGGTGGTGGCGCGCCTGGACGATCAGGATGCCAAGAATTTGGTCCACGAAGCCGAAGCCGCCGAAAACCAGATTCGGGAACGCCTGGGACTGGTTGACGGACAGCTCTTCGACGCCCTGAAGACCCCCGAGGTCCAGCAGGCCCGGGCGACCATGGATCGAGCCGAGGCGGACTACAAGCGCTTTGTGCAGCTCCTGGACGAGGGCGCGGTCTCGCGGGCCGAGCACGACCTCCGCCGCGCCGATTACCTGGCGGCCAAGGCGCAGTACGAGACCACCGTGAACCAGATGCGACAGCTCTACCAGTCCCTCTTGGCCCAGAAGGTCCGCGTCGCCATGGCGCGCAAGGCCGTCGAGGACACGACGGTCCGCGCGCCGTTCAGCGGCATCATCGCCGAGAAGGCGGTGAATGTCGGCCGATTCATGAAGAAGGGCGACCGCGTCGCTACCATCGTGCGCATCGACCCGCTCCGCATCGAGCTGACGATCCCGGAGGGGGCTGTCGCCGCCGTCCGCAAGGGCCAGAGAGTCTCCTTCGCCGTCCAGAGTTACCCGGATCGGACGTTTGAGGGAACGATCGCCTACGTCGGACCGGCGGTTCGCGCCGAATCGCGCGCCCTGGTGGTCGAGGCCATCGTCCCGAATCCCAGGGGCCTGCTTCAGCCCGGGCTCTTTGCCACCGCCCATATCGAGCTGCCCGCCGCCCGACCTAGCGTGTTGGTTCCGACAGACGCCGTCAGAAACGAGGGGGGTGTCTTCAAGTTGTTTGTTGCCAAGAATGATCGGGCCGAGGCCCGGATCGTTCAGGTCGGGCGCGAAGCGGGAGGATCCGTCGAGATCGTGCGGGGTCTGCAAGCGGGTGAACGTGTGGTGAGCCCCCAAGTCGACGGACTCGCGGACGGCACCCCGATCGCGGCTCGGGAGGCGAAGTAGTCATGCAGTGGTTGGCCGAACTGTCCGTCAAGCGCCCGGTCTTCGCCTCCGTCCTGGTGCTCTCCCTCGCGGTGGTTGGCGTCTTCGCCTATTTCCAGTTGGGCGTGGATCTGTTCCCCAAGGTGGACATCCCGATCATCACGGTCACCACACGGGAATCGGGCGCCGCGCCGGAGGAGATCGAGACTGAAATCACCGACAAGATCGAGCGGGCGCTGAACACCATCGCGGGCGTCGAGGAGCTGCGGTCGGTCTCCACCGAGGGGGTCTCGCAGGTCTTTATCCAGTTCCAGCTGGAGAAGAGCGTGGACGTCGCCGCCCAGGAGGTGCGCGACAAGATCAACCAGGTCCTGCCCGAACTCCCACAGGACATCGAACAACCCGTGGTGGACAAGATGGATCCCGACGCGGCCCCGGTGATCTACGTGGCGCTCTCGGCCAACCGCTCCATCCGGGACATCAGCGAGTTCGCCGACAAGACGATCCGGCGCGAGATCGAATCCATCTCGGGCGTCGGGCAGGTGACGCTGGTGGGGGGTCGTCTGCGCCAGATCAATCTCTGGCTGGATCCCGCCCGGCTGCGCGCGTACAGCCTCACCGCGGCGGAGGTCACACGTGCCGTGGCCAACCAGAACCTGATGCTCCCCGGCGGTAATCTGGCCCAGGGCGCCAGGGAGTTGACGGTCCGAATGAAGGGACGGGTAAATAGCGTCCAGGAGTTTGCCGGGATCGTGGTGGCCACGCGGGCCGGAGCGCAGGTCACGCTGGCCCAGGTGGGGCGAGCAGAGGACGGGGTCGAAGAGTCTGAAACCGCGGGCAGCGTGGACGGAAAATCGGCGGTGATCCTGGCGGTCCGCCGACAATCGGGAACGAACACGGTCGCCGTGGCCGACGAGGTGACCCGGCGCATCAACGCCATGCGGTCGCGCTTGCCCGCCGGCTACACGATGGAGATCATCCGGGATCAATCGGATTTCATCAAAGATTCGATCAAGACCGTCCAGGAACATCTGATCGTCGGCGCTTGTCTGGCGGCGTTGGTCGTCCTGCTCTTCCTACGGAACTGGCGCTCCACGCTCATCGCAGCCATCGCCATCCCCACGTCGATTATCAGCACGTTCGGCCTGATGTACGCCTTGGGGTTCACCCTGAACATGCTGACGCTGCTGGCCCTCACCCTCGCCGTCGGTATCGTCATCGACGATGCCATCGTCGTCCTCGAGAACATCTATCGTCATATGGAAGAGAAGCGGCTTCCGGCCTTCGTGGCGGCCGTCGAGGGCACTCGCGAGATCGGCCTGGCCGTCCTCGCCACCACCCTTTCGCTCGTGGCGGTTTTTCTCCCCGTGGCGTTCATGGGGGGCATCGTCGGACGGTTCATGTACAGCTTCGGCCTGACCATGGCATTCTCCATCTTGGTCTCGCTGTTGGTCGCCTTCACGGTCACCCCCATGCTGTCCAGTCGCTGGCTCTCTGCCGAGAAGAACGCCGCGCGCACCTCGAAGGACGCCTGGCTCTTCCGCATCCTGGATACGGGGTACACGCGACTCCTCACCTGGGCCATGGCGCACCGGTGGGTGATCGTCACCGTCTCCATCGCGGCACTGCTGTCCAGCGTGCCCCTCTTCCTGGCCGTCGGGAAGGATTTCCTTCCCAAGAATGACGAGTCCCAATTCGAAATCGCGGTGCGCACCCCCGAGGGCACCACACTGGAGCAGACCGAGCTGATCGCCACCCGTATAGGCCGTGAGGTGAAGGCGCTGCCGGGCGTGGCGTACACCGTGGTCCTGGTCGGGAACGACGACCGGCGGACCGCCAACCTCGCCACGATCTTTGTCAAGCTCCGGGATCTGCGAAAGCGCGGGCCGTCCCAGTTCCAGATCATGGATCAGGTCCGCACGACGGTCCTCCCGAAGTTTGCCGCCGAGAAGCTCCGCGCCAGCGTGTCTCAGGTGGCCGCCATCTCAGGTGGAGGTATAGGCAACAAGGAGGTCTCGTTTTACATCAGCGGCCCCGACCTCACCAAGCTGGCAGAATACTCCGCGCGCTTGACCGGGGCGCTCGCCAAGGTCCCGGGTGTCGTGGACGTCGACACCAGCCTGATCCTGGGAAAGCCCGAGCTGGCAGTGAGCCTGGACCGGAAAAAGGCCGCCGAGCTCGGGATCCAGGTGGCGGACGTTGCCGACACGCTGCGGGTGATGGTGGGCGGGCGGAAAATCTCTACCTACAACGAGGGTGGCGAACAGTATGAGGTCCATGCCCGCGCCGTACAGCCGTGGCGCACGACGGCGGAGGGGGTGAGTCAGATGGCCGTCCCGTCGACAAAGCTGGGCGCCGTGAGCATGGACAACGTCGCGCGTTTTCAGGAGGGCGACGGCCCGTCGCAGATCGATCGGATCAAGCGCCGTCGCCAGGTCACGATCAGCGCCAACATGCGGACCGGCTACGATCAGCAGTCGGCCCTGGACGCCCTCTGGAAAGCGGCCGAGGCCTTGAATCTCGACCCGGCCTACGAAATCGGGACGACCGGTACCTCGAAAGAGATGGGAAAGGCCGCGCTCAATTTTGGGCTGGCGTTCCTGCTGTCCATCATCTTCATGTATCTGATCCTGGCGGCCCAGTTCGAGTCCTGGCTTCACCCGGTGACGATCCTGCTGGCCCTCCCGCTCACGGTGCCGTTCGCGCTGCTCTCGATCCTGATTTTCCAGCAGTCGCTGAACGTCCTCTCCGCCTTGGGGCTCCTGGTGCTCTTTGGCATCGTGAAAAAGAACTCCATCCTCCAGATCGATCACATGATCGGGCTCCGGGCCCACGGGGTCCCCCGCGCCGAGGCCATCATCCAGGCCAACCGTGATCGGCTGCGCCCCATCCTGATGACCACCCTCGCCTTCGTCGCCGGGATGCTGCCCCTCCTCATCGGCAGCGGCCCGGGCTCCGGCGACAACCATGCCATCGGGTCGGTCATCGCAGGCGGACAGACGCTGGCGCTCTTGTTGACCCTCCTGGCCACACCCGTCGCCTACTCCATCTTCGACGACATCGCGGAGAGTTTCACGCCGCGGCTGTGGCTGGCGCGACTGTTGGGCCGCACACGCCCGACCACCGCCACTCCGCAGACATAGGCGCCGGCATCGGTCGCCGCGCGATCGACACCCGGCTGCCCCGGCACGCCCGACGGATCCGCGTCATTGCATCAGGTTCGCAAGCCATCCCAGCAGGCCCACGAGGAGCGTCATGGGGAGGCAGTACTTGAGGGCGACCCGCATGACCTCACCCTCCCGTCCCTGGAGCCCCGCGGTTGCGCAGGCGACCAGGACCTTCGCGGGGGCGACCATGCTCCCCAGCGACGCGCCGGTCGTCTGCAATGCCGCCGCGATGGCCGGGCTCTGTCGGAGGAGAACGGCGACGTCGCGCTGGAGGGCGCCGAAGAGCACATTGGCATTGGTGTTCGACCCGGTCACAAAGCAGCCCAGCAGTCCGATGAACGGACTGAAAATCGGGAAGGCGCGGCCGGCCACCGTGATCACACCCTGCGCCAGCAGGCGGGTCATCCCGGTGTACGACATGATCATGGCCATGACCACCATGAGCAGAACCGCCAGCGTCGTCGGTATGGCCTGCTTGATCGTCAGCCGGACCACCAACTTCCACCCGCCTGACCGCAGGTGCCCGGTGGCCCGATAGATGGCCCAGGCTACAAACGCCGAGGCGACCAGATAGGTTCCGGCGTGCTGGAGCACGCTGATGCTGTGCGTGGAACCGTGCGTCACGAACCCCAGGCCGGTCACGGTCCGCGGGAACGGAATGCGGAGACGCAGCACGTCCAGCGCCGCGGGCGCTCCTGGGATCAGGGTGGCGGCGACCACGATCACGATCACGGCGTAGTACGCGGCGAAGCCCAGATGAAAGCCCATGCCACCCGAACGCGAGGGCCGCCCCACGGGTCGGTGCGGCGGTTGCCGATCCCCCTCCGCGGGCCAGGTCGGAAGTAGACCGCCGTAGCCGCCTGGGACGGCCTGCGCCAAGCGCGCGCCGAACAGGCTCAACCCCAAACCCACCATGCCCGCACCGAAGCCCGCCAGCAGGTAGTATTCGAAATACGCCAGCCCGAACTGCACCGTCGCCATCGAGAGACCGAGAACGAGAATCGCCCCGAAGCAGCGGCGGATGGGGCGGAGCCCGGCGTGAACGTGCGCGACAACGAATCCGCTGAGCACGCAGGCGACCCCCAGAAAGCCGGCGGCCCAGGGGCCCAGGACGCGCCCCGAGTAGCCTGTGACCGTCACCAGGGCTTGAAAAGACGATGAGAGCGTCCCCATGGTCACCGACCATGCGTGGCCCACCAGCGGGACCACCGCCGCTTGGATAGGAGGAAATCCCAACCCGGCCAGCACGGGGGCCACCACGGCGACCGGCACGCCGAAGCCCGCCACGCCCTGGAGAAAAGACGAAAACGCGAACCCCAGGATCAGGAGCTGCATGACGTGGTCTTCCGTCAGGTTGGCCACGCCCACGCCGATGCTCCGGATCGCGCCCGCCTCCTCCGCGATGTTATAGAGGAGCAGCGCCGCCCAGACGATGTAGAGCACATCGAAAGCAAGAACCATGGCCTTCAGGCCGGCGACCGCCAGGACCATGGGAGTGGCGCCGAGCAGAAGGACGCCCATCGCGGCCGCGGCGATGACCCCCGCGAACCCCGCCATGGTTCCGCTCCAGCGGAGCCACACCATGGTCACCAAGACGACGAGGATCGGCAGCGTCGCCGCCGCGAACATCGGAATGGACGACTGGATCTCCGCCATGGCCTTGCTACCCGTCCCCCGCGGCACGCGTCCCGTGTTTCGTTCGGAGCAATCCGGTCGCGGGCCCCGAGCCGGATTTACCGGAGGACCCCCGTCTTCCGGCAGATCAGGCTCGGCAAAAACCCCCTGTCCGTCGGACACCATGACGGCGAGGGGCGCGCCCCAGGTGGAGGCCAGAGAGCCGATCCGGATGCCCCCAGCGGGCTCAACCCCATCGCCGGCCGCAACCTCTGCCCATGGCCCGGCCGCGCATCGCGTCGGGTGCGCCGCACGGGATCGGCGGACCGATGACGGCCGACGCCAGGGCCACCCGGAGCCGGGCGGCGCGCGGCATTGGATCGCTCGGAAACACCGCCGGTATCCCGCGGCGCGCCGGAGAGGAATTGCCGCGTCGCGATCCGGGCGGCTTCTGGCGATCAACGCCACGGATTCCTCGCGCGCCGTACGGCGATATTTTTCCGTTCCGGCTTCGAGCCGCTCCGTCCGCGGGGACCCCGCCGCTCGGGTCGCGTCCTTCGACTCGAGAAATCGGGGATCGGTTCCAGACATCGCGCGCGGAGGTTTCCGAGGTCACCGATTCCCCGATCGGTGCGTAGCGTTTTGTCGATCCCGACCTTGCTGTCTCTCCGCCGTCCTGCATGCGGCCGTTGGTCGTGGTGACCGTTCGTCGGCCGTTGCCGGAGACTTCCCGGTGCGGCACGATCCTCCTGCGGTCCACCCGTTCGATCCCTCGATGTTCCACCGATGCGACCCGCATTTCCACACCGACCGCACCGTGCAAACGCCGCGGGCCGTTGAACACCGTACCGTCGCGCCGCCATCGGCACGCTCGGAAGACGGAATCTCGCCCGCCAGTCGCATCCGTGGTGACCCAGGGACCCGTGCCCATCGGCGAATGCTCGCCGCTCGCGTCCGTGCCACGCGCCTGGAGCGATTGTTACGGCAGTCGGCGTGTCTTGTCGGCCGCTTGCGCCCGTGGTTGCGGCGCGGGTACGCTGTCGGGAAAGCCCATGGCCACGATGCCGGCAACGGTGCTGCCCGGCTGAACCCCTAAAAGCTCGCGGATTTGTGGATTGCTGCCGATGGATAGCCAGACGCCGCCGATCCGCCTTTCCCATGCGGCCAAAAAGATGTTCTGCAACGCCGCGGCGGCGGCCAGCGGAAAATCGTACCGGTCCAGATCCGTCGTTGCCGGGGGGCAGACAACCGCAAAAAGCAACGGCGCGCCGCCGAAGTCTTTGGCGAAGTTGCGCAGAGCCTGTTTGCGCGCTTCCGCCAATTCCGGATTTTTGAGCGGCCCTGCTTCCAGCATCGCCTGGTACCGCATGGCGAGACCCGCGCGCGTCGCGGGTCCAATGAGCACAAACTCCCACGGCTGCTTGTTGCCGTGCGATGGCGCCCACGTTCCCGCCTCGAATATTTCGGTGACCGTCTGGTCAGGCACCGGGTCGGGTCCGAAAGCGCGGACGGTCCTGCGGCCTTGGATCGCGTCGCACAATTCCACGGGTCGTTTCTCCTTTGTCAGAAGCAACTGCGCCAAAAAGGCGGGAGTGGCGCGCGGTGTCCGCCGCCGACGCGGAGACGCGGCGCGCGAACTGGCCTCGCTCGATCTTGTCGCCTCGCCGCGCAACCCGGCTCTCCCCGAGCGCACAGACCTTGCGCGCGCCGCGGTTCAGCCGCAGGTGCCGGCTGTCTTCGTGGTGCGGCTGCGGCGGGTTCGATCACCACCGGGCAACCCGATGACAATTGAGACACGCCCGCGGCCGCACGCCGGGGCCGGCGAACCCTCCCGGGGCAACGACGGTCGGGCCGGGGGAGAACAAAGACCGGGACGGCCAACCGCAGCGGACGCTACCACTCGTGGAGGGCCGCGTCAAGCGCGAAGGCGGCCGCAGGAGCCGTGAAAACGCCCATCGGACCGGCGCGGCAGGTTCGCGCCGGAACTCACCCCCTTCGGACGGTCAGGGGATCCCGGGCCGCGAGATCTGCGGCCATTGGAGCGCAGATCCTCTCTCGGGCGCGCCGGCCGCCGCGGGGGCCGGGTCGCCTCGGGCGCGGCCCGATCCTCCGCCCCCGGCGGACGCGCGTCGGCGTCCGCACCGGGCGCCGCGGTCTCCGGCGGCCACGGGGCGGGTGCGCTCACCGTCGTGCGGAAAATCAGGCCATGGGGACATTTCTTCCGCGGTCGAATTTTCTTCCGGCCGAGGTTACGATAGAATCCATCCCGGAGATGGGATTCATGCGCATTCATCTGCCCGAGCGCCTCAACGTGGAATGGATGCTCAACCACATTCGCACCTCTTCATATGGTGTCCCATACCGTTTTGTGGGCCAACGTGTCCTGCGAAGGCCGCTGCGGTTCTCCGGCGTTCCTGTCGTGGCGGAGTTTGACCTGTCCAAGGCCGGAACGTTGGGGCTCCGTCTGTTGTCCGACCGCCGGCGTGCCTGTCGGTCGGTCAGGAAGGACGCGATCTCTGTAGGTGACCTTGCTGTACGTGCCCGCTTCCTCTGGGGACTCAACGATGACCTTGACGTCGATCATCCAGTGATGGCCTCCGACCCCGATATCGCACCGCTGCTCCAACGGTTCGGGGAACTGCGAATTGTTCGGGCGCCCGATCTGTACGAAGCCCTGCTGGTAGCCGTCATAGGACAACAGGTAAGTGTTCACGCGGCTCAATCCATCCGGCGGCGCTTGATGGAAAATATCGGAACTCGGATCACGGTGGACGGCGATCACGGCCGCGAGAACTATTACCTTTATCCCTCGCCCCGGCAGCTGATCGCCGCGGGTGAATTCGCATTGCGCGAGCAGGGTGTGTCACGGCAAAAGTCCGAATACCTCTTGGAAATAGCCGCTCGCGCGGTGGGCGGCGAGTTGCGCGGTGAAGCCTTTCAGACGCTGTCCGATGAAGACGCACTCAGCCGCCTGTGCGAGATCAAGGGTGTGGGACGCTGGACCGCCGAGATCGCCCTGATGCGCGGGCTGGGGAGAAAAGACGTTTTTCCCGCCGGTGACCTGGGGCTGCAAGTGGCCGTTCAGGAATTACGGGGCATGCGGGAGCGACCTTCAGAGAAGACCCTGCGGAAGATCGCGGAGCGCTGGACGGGCTGGCGCAGCTACGCGGCCTTTTATCTCTGGATGACTCTGCAGGCCAGGGCGCTATAGCCCCACCGACGCTTGGAGAGATCGGGAGTGGCCGGGCACCTTTCCCCGCCCCGCCAGGACGGTTCGGCGCGGCCGCCGGAAGGATCGTCTCCGCCGTTTCGCATTCACCCGCGTCCGGCCTTCCGTCCTGTTGTCTCAGTCCATGCCCCCGCAAGGGGTAGACGGCAGAAGTCACATCTGTAACGGACGTCCCCGTGACATCCCCCCTCCGGCTCCTCTTCCCTTGGTGTGTACCCGCCACTGGGGGGACTCATTCATTCGCCGGACGGGTCTCCTACGACTTTTTCGCGGCAACGACGATGATCTCGACTTTCGTGTTGCCTTCCAATTGCACGCCCACGCAGGCACGAGTCGGGGGATTCCGGGGATCGATCCAGGCGCTCCACACCTCGTTCATCTGCGGCCGCAGCGCGATGTCGGAGATGAGGATCTGCGCCGACAGGAGGTGCGACTTATTGGTGCCTGCGGCGGCCAGCGCCGAGTCGATCTTGGCGAGCACCTGTTGTGTCTGGGTCTTGATGTCGGCGTTCTTGTCGTCCGCGGTGAAGCCCTGCAGGTAGACGGTGTCACCGTATTCGACAACCTGGCTCATGATCGGTCCAACGCCGCGTCGCACGATGGCCATGGTTCCCTCCTGTGGTGGCGATCGGTCCGGATGTCAAAGAAACCCGGCGGGGCGTGGGGAAACGCCCACGGGCGGAATCCGGAGCTGGCGCCCCGTCCCGGGAAGGTCATCGCCGGGCCGGGCCGGAAAAGCCCCGGAAAACCCGCCGCGGGGAACGCTACCACCCGCCGGGGGTGATGTCAAGCGCGCAGACGGGCACAGCGCGATGGGAACGGGCATCGGATCGGCGCGGTGACACCGGAACTCTGTGGCCGCGCGATCGGAGGTCCGCTCGGGCGCCTCGGCCACCGGGAGGCGTCGGGACAGCTCGGGCGGCACCGGCTCGGAGCGCGATGGGATGGCACCGCCGAGCTGTTCCAGGAACTGCCGGATGATGTCCGGCGGCTCGACCACGGCCATCGCCCGCGGCGCCCCGCCGCACCGCGGACGGTGCGGCGGCTCCACCGCGTCCACCGACCCGCCTCGCCGCGCGCGCATGCGGCAGCTCGCATGGGCGACGGATGTCGGGAGGGAATCCGAGGGTAGGCCAGAGGACGGCGACAGTGTCAGCGCGACATTGCTCACAGGGTCGGCTCAGACGGGAGGGAGAGCCCCATCGTGCGGGTGGCGTCTCGGACGGCCCTCCGGATTCGCTCGGCGATGTCGATAGACCCGACCGCCCCGACGCGGGTTGCCTCTTCGTCTTCGCCGGGGCAGCGCGCAGTAACCGCAAACGGGGTCGGCTCTTCGGCGTCTCGCAGTTTGTCCGCCCATGGAGCGTGAGCGGCGCACAGGCCCAAGAGGTGGCCGAGGTTATGCGTGTACGGAAAGTCCACGCGTTGAAGGATAAATTCGTTACGGCTCCTTATGCCGTTTACCGAATTTCTCCGGTCAAGTTCATTCTTTGACAACGGTCGAGGAACGACGATGTGGCCGCTCGTCGGCCCCGGGGTGCAACGGGCATAAATCGTGAGAGACGATGGGCTCACGCAGCCAACCCGTAACTCGCCGGACGGAACAGATGGCCGTACGTGTCCGTCAATTCAGCCACGAGGGAGCGCTCGTCGGCGGGAAGGTCCGCCAGCACGGCGCCCGTCTTCTCCAGCCACTGCCGCTCGACGGGCGACATCACGAGTCGTCCCGACCGGATCCCGTCCTTCAAGACGCGCACGGCCGCACGGCCTGCCGCGACGGTTCGTCGGTAATCATTCGGCTCGACAACGATGGCCTGTGCGATCGCCCACGTCGCTTCAGGCGATAGGATGGCGGCCTGTGGGCTGAGCCACCGGTCGGACTCCGTTAACCACTCGCGCAGCGTGAGCGCCCCACCCCGCTCCAGCGCCTGATTCATCAACCGACAGTCATAGGCAAGAAGCTCGGCATACGCCTCGGGCGCATTGCCCGAGAGCAGCCGCACGTTCTGCACCGATTCATTGCTCCACAGATCACACATGGCGGCGGCGATGTCGCCCAGGGGGCTGAAATGCGCGCAGGTCGCCGACTTTCCCTCCATGGCGGTGGGGGCCCCGCTGATGGCCTTGCGGATGGGCCCCTCGTACGCGCAGTCCTTCGGCGGTCCGATGGCACCTCGTTCAAACGCCACGAGGCTCCTGGGAGCCGTCAGGGCGCGATCCACCGCGGCCAATACCTCGGGGAGCATCCCCTGATGGGCAAGCTGCATGGCGGTGTTGCCGAACCCGCAGGCGGTATCGCCGCCCGGAATGACCCCGGGCCGCGTCTGGCAGATCTCCACGATCCGGTCCCAGAGCCAGGCCATGTCCCCGGCGGCCAGGACCCCCAGGCCGAACACGAGGCCGCGGATATCGCCGTACAGCAGCGCCTCGTCGTGCACCTCCTTGCCCCCCACCAACTCGATCGACAGGATATGCGCGCCGGCGTCCGCACAGGCGGCGAACGAGCGGAGTACCGTGTCGCCGGCGTCCCCCTCCCGGAAAAGCGGCGGACGATCCCGATCGCGGAGGTCGGTGATCGTGGCGCACAGTGCGGATCTCAAGCCATGGGCGGTGTGGGCCTCCTCCAGGTGCCGCCGGGGATGGCCGTGATCTCCGCGCCCCACTCCGGGCGGTCCGCCATGGGCGGCAGCAGCTCGAACTCCAGGACGATCCCGGGAACCTTGCAGGCCAGCGCCCGCTTGATGACACCCCCCGCAATCTCCTCGTAGCGCCCCAGCACCTCGTGCCAGGTAGCGTCGCTGATGGTCATCGGCGGCAGGGTGAAGTTCACCTCGACCGGACGGATGCGGCGGCGCAGCCAAAGACAAGCCTGTCGGAATCGGCGAACGCCAAGCGGGTGAAGCGGGAAGCCGGATAGGCGCCGGACATTTTGCCCCTCCTCGTGCACGATCGGCACGTTGCCGTGACACCCGGCCGGATCCATGGCGATCTCGGCGTCCGCGCGGTCGGATTCCGGAAATCCGCGCCCCCGGTATCCATGCGATCGAGACCGCCCGCGCCGAACGGTGTGGACCCCCGCGTCAGATGGAGAACTCGCCGCCGCTCCGGGCGCGCTGCTCCCGAGACCCGGAGGCGACGCCGGTGGACTCGCGCCCTCTCGATTCCCGCTCCAGCGCCTCGATCCGGGCGGCCAGCGCGTTCAAGCGTGCCGCGGTCATATCCGGCAGCTGGACATGGTTCAGGTCGGGCGCGTCTTGCGCGGTGTGCGGCTTGCTCCGTTTGACGATCTGGCCGGGCACGCCGACCACCACCGAGTTGGGTGGGACGGACTTGACCACGACCGCGTTGGCCCCGATCCGGCTGTCCGCGCCGACGGTGATGGCACCGAGAATCTTCGCGCCCGCCCCGACCACGACGCGATCCTCCAGGGTGGGATGCCGCTTGCCCTTGGCCAGGCTCGTCCCGCCCAGCGTCACCCCGTGATAGAGCGTCACGTCCGCACCGATCTCGGCCGTTTCTCCGATCACCACGCCCATCCCGTGGTCGACGAAGAATCGCGGCCCGATGTGGGCGCCAGGATGGATCTCGATCCCCGTGAGCGCCCGGAAGAGATGCGACACCCATCGCCCCGGAAGCTTGAGTCCGCGCGCCCAGAGCCAGTGTGCCACCCGATGCCCCCAGATCGCATGGAGCCCGGGGTAACACACGAGGATCTCCAGAACGCTGCGGGCCGCCGGATCGCGGTCGAATACCGACTGAATATCTTGACGAATCGTACGGAACATTGTCGTCCCCTGCGGGACACCGGTCGGTTGGCGGACCCGCACGCGACCCACCCGTCCCCGGCGGTGCCCGGCTACTCGGCCAAATCCGCGAACAGCGGGGTGCTCAGATACCGTTCGCCGAACGACGGCACGATGACCACGATCAGCTTGCCCGCGGTCTCTTTCCGACGTGCCACCGTCACGGCCGCCCAGATCGCCGCGCCGGACGAGATACCGACCAGCAATCCCTCCTCGCGCGCGGTGCGCCGGGCCGTGGCGAAGGCGTCGTCGTTCGTCACGCGGATGACCTCGTCGTAGATCGCGGTATTCAGGACCGCCGGGATGAACCCCGCGCCGAGGCCCTGGATGAGGTGCGGACCCTTTGGCCCTCCGGACAGCACGGCGGAGGCGTCGGGCTCCACGGCGACGCACCGGAAGGACGGCTTGCGCGCCTTGAGGACCTCGCCCACGCCCGTGATCGTTCCGCCGGTGCCGACACCGGAAACCAGGATGTCCGCCTTTCCTTCCGTGTCGCGCCAGATCTCCTCGGCGGTCGTCTTCCGGTGAATCTCCGGGTTCGCCGGATTTTGGAACTGTTGCGGGATAAAATAGCGAGGATCACCCGCGGCCAGCTCCTCCGCCCGCTTGATTGCTCCCGGCATGCCCTCCCTTCCCGGAGTGAGGATGAGCTCTGCCCCGTAGGCCTTGAGCAGCATATGCCGCTCCTTGCTCATCGTCTCCGGCATCGTGAGGACCAGCTTGTAGCCTCTGGCGGCGCACACGAAGGCCAGGGCGATCCCCGTGTTCCCGCTGGTCGGCTCCAGGATGATCGTGTCCGGCTTGATCTTGCCCGCCTTCTCGGCGGCCTCGATCATGGACACGCCAATCCGGTCTTTGACACTGTGGGCCGGGTTGTAGTATTCGAGTTTGGCGACCACCTCCGCCGTGGCGCCCTCCGTCACCCGGCGGAGCCGAACGAGGGGGGTGTTTCCGATCAGCTGTGTCACGTCGTCTGCGATTCGCATCGTTGATTTTCCCCTTCCTCACCGAAGGCGGGGACGCCTCGGGACCGATGTCGCGGGAGCCGTCTCGGGCTCCGGCCCGGACAGCCCGGTCAACCCGTCGCCGCCGCGGATCGGCGTCGTGCGGCGGAAGCCGTCGGGGGTCGTCCCGGTCGGAGGACATGCGCGTGGAAGTCGGACGATGAGGCGCAGGGAGGAGAGCCCAGCGCTGGAGGTGCGGAGCGGGGCTGTGGGTCGTTTTAGCCCGCAGCCCGCTTGGAGGGGTACCGCGAAATCACTCGCCGGCAGCCCGCGGCCCTTGGCTGGCCCGTGCCGCCCTGTCCAGACTTCATGCTCGGAAAGGCGCCACTCGCTGGCGCCGGCGACAGATGCACCGCATCCCGGCCTCCCCGCCGTTGCTCACAAGCAGTCGCAGGCCTGGTCCGTCGTCGATCCCGCGACCTACACGCTGCGACAACCACTTGTAAGGGATTAAGCGAGCCGCGTCAATCGGAAGGGCTCGTTCCGGATTTCCGGTCGGCGGCGCACCTGCAGCCGCGGGCCGACCTCGGAGCCGGCCGGGTCGCCGGCCCACCCTTGGCCGCGTCGGAGCCTCGGGGAAATCGCCGACGTTCGTCGCCCGGGAGGTCGGGGCGAAGTTCACATCCGAGGACTGCGCCAGCGGTCGCGCAGTCTCTTCAGGCGCTCGCCCGCCGCCGCCAGTGTCTCCTCACGCTTGGCGAAATGGAAGCGGATGAGATGACCGACCGGTTCGTGGAAGAAGCTCGATCCCGGAACGGCGGCCACCCCCACGTCTCGCGCCAGCCACTCGCAGAAGCCCACGTCGTCGTCCCGGGTGAACTCCGACACGTCCACCATGACGTAATACGCCCCCTGGGGGGCGGTGTAGCGCAGCCCGGCGTCGTCCAGCCCCGACAGAAAGACATCGCGCTTGCGCGTGTAGGCGTCGAGCAACTGGGCGTAATAATCGTCCTGGAACTTCAGGGCGGTGACCGCGGCCTCCTGCAGCGGTGCCGCGGCTCCCACTGTCAGAAAATCGTGCACCTTGCGGGCGCTGTCGATGATCGCCGGGGCGGCGATCACGTAGCCCAGCCGCCACCCGGTGATGGAGTACGTTTTGGACAGCGAGCTGACGCAAATGGTGCGGTCGAACATGCCGGGCAGCGCGGCGAAGTAGACGTGCCGGTGCGGGGCGTACACGATGTGCTCGTATACTTCGTCGGTGATGACGAAGGCGTCGAACTCCTCGGCCAGCGCGGCAATCGCCAGGAGCTCCTCCCGGGTGAACACCTTCCCGCTGGGGTTCGACGGGTTGCACAGGATCAACGCCTTGGGCCCCTGCCGGAACGCCGCTCGCAGCTCGCCGGGATCGAAGGCGAAGTCCGGCGGCCGGAGCGGGACGTAGATCGGCCGGGCGCCCGAGAGGATGACATCCGCGCCGTAATTCTCGTAGAAGGGCGAAAAGACGATGACCGAATCGCCGGGGTTGCACGCGGTCAACATCGCCACCATCATGGCTTCGGTGCTGCCGCAGGTGACCACCAGATGTCGGTCCGGATCCAGCGGCACCCCCATGAAACGCGACTGTTTCGCGGCCAACGCTTCCCGGAAATTCGGCGCGCCCCAGGTGACGGCGTACTGGTGCGGACCCGTCCCCGCGGTTTCCGCCAGCGCGGCCACCAGGGCCGACGGCGGCTCGAAGTCCGGGAAGCCCTGGGACAGATTGATGGCGTCGTACCGATTGGCCACCCTGGTCATGCGGCGGATGACGGACTCGGTGAAGACGGCGGTGCGTTCGCTGGTCTGCGGCATGGTCCCCCTACGGTCTGGAGCGGTCAGCTTTCAGCGTTCAGCTTCCGGCAAACGACAAGAAACCCAAAACACGCCCAGGCGCCATCGGCTCCGATTCTCTTCGCCCTTGCTCATGGCTGATCGCTGAGTGCTGATTGCTGAAAGCTGTGTGCTGCCCGCTTCCAATCAGGCTTTGGCCACGCGGAAAACGGCAGCCTCGGCGGCCACCGAGGGCCACCGCGCGACTCGTAACGACCCGCGCAGGAACACGCGCTCCGTGGCCTGCAGATGGAGATGCCGGAGCGCCTCGTCAAACTGCGCCAGGGTGATCGCCCGGACCCGCGGCTGGCCGGACACCAGCGTGTTTCCGTTCCCGTTCCCGCACAGGGCGCGCCACCGTGTCTTCCAGTATCCCGCATTCTCGAACGAGATGATGGCCGAGCGGCCCACACGCGCCATCTCCTGCATGACGCCCAGGGGTCGGTTCAGATAGGCGACCGTCTGGCTCAGAATCACCACATCGAACATCCCGTCAGGAAAGTCCGCCAACCCGTCCTCGATGTTGCCGTGTCGGACCGACAGCCCCTTCGACATGCACGCCCGGACCTTGGCCTCGTCCACTTCAACACCGCGACCCTGGACGCCTCTCTGCACGACCAGTTCCGCGAGGAGCGTCCCGTCGCCGCACCCCAGGTCCAGCACGCGGGCGCCGGGCGGAACCATCTCGACAATCACGTCCAGGTCCGGACGCGCGGCGGTCATGCGGTCTCCTGCTTGCGGGTGTCAGCCAGACGCCAGACGCCGCGCGTCCTCGCCGCCCAAGACGCCAGGGGATAAACCTTCTCTTCACGCTCCTCACCGGACGCCGTCGGCCCCCGGCTCGGCGCGGCCGGCCTCACGCTCTCCCGCTCGACCTTGGCCAGAAAGTCCCGCGTCAGCTCGCCCAAACGCTCCACCTCCAGCAGAAAGGCGTCGTGGCCGTAGTCGCTTTTGATCTCCACATAGCTGGCGTCGATCCCCTTGCGCAGCAACGCCCGGACCAGCTCCTCGGACTGTTCCGGTGGGTAGAGCCAGTCCGAGCTGTAGCTGAGTACCAGGAACTTGGCCTTGACGTCCGTAAACGCCTGTGCGAGGTCCCCGCGACCCAGGGACATGTCGAAATAGTCGATCGCCTTCGTGATGTAGAGGAAGGAGTTCGCGTCGAAACGAGTCGTGAACCGGTTGCCGTGGTATTTGAGATAGCTCTCGACCTCGAACTCCGTGGCGAAGTCGTACCCGTACTTCTCCCGGTCCTGGAGACGGCGGCCAAACTTCTCCCGCATCGACTTTTCGCTGAGGTAGGTGATGTGGCCGATCATCCGGGCCACGGCCAGCCCGGCGTTGGGCGGCTCTTTCCCGTAGTAGTCGCCCTCGTTCCAGTTGGGGTCGGCGTAGATCGCCTGACGCGGGACCTCGTTCAGGGCGATGGTTTGGGCCGAGGTGCGCGCGGTGGACGCAAGCACCACCGCGCTGCGCACCCGGTCGGGATAGGACACCGCCCACTGGATGGCCTGCATGCCGCCCATGCTCCCGCCGGTGACGCACAGGACCGTAGGAATGTCGAGCGCGTCGAGCAGCCAGCGCTGGGCCTCGACCATATCCGCCACGGTGATGACCGGGAACGACAACCCGTACGGTCGTCCCGTCTCCGGATTGATGGAAGACGGCCCGGTGCTCCCGGAACATCCCCCGATCACGTTGGAGCAGATGATAAAGTACCGGTCGGTGTCGAAGGCCTTCCCGGACCCGACGGCCTCGTCCCACCAGCCCGGTTTCCGATCATGGGTGGAGTGCCGTCCGGCAACGTGGGCGTCGCCGGACAGCGCGTGGCAGATGAGAATCGTGTTGCTGCGATCCGCGTTCAGCGTCCCGTAGGTCTCGTACGCCAGGGTGAACGGCCTGAGGGCGGCCCCGCTCTGCAGGCGAAGCTCCTCGTCGAACGTCACCTGTTGCGTATGCACGATCATGGTCGTCGCGCTCCCCTGCTGCCGCTCGATCAGGCCGCGGCCTTCTTGAGAGCCTGATCGATATCCGCCGTGATGTCCTCCACGTCCTCCAGACCCACGGAGAGCCGGATGTAATCGGCGGTGACCCCCGTCTCCTCCTGTTCCGCTTGCGACAGCTGCTGGTGGGTGGTCGAAGCCGGATGAATCACCAGGCTCTTGGCGTCGCCGATGTTGGCCAGATGCGAGAGGAGCCGGACCGAGTCGATGAACCGCTTCCCCGCCTCCAGCCCACCCTTGATGCCGAACCCGACCATTCCGCCGAAGCCGTGTTTCAGGTATTTGGCCGCCACCGGGTGATTGGGATCATCCTCGAGGCCCGGGTACGTGACCCAGCTGACCAGCGGATGCTTCTTGAGATACCGCGCCACCGCCAGCGCGTTCTGCGCGTGCTGGCGCTGCCGCAACGGAAGGGTTTCCAGGCCCTGCAGAAAGAGGAACGAGTTGAAAGGGCTCAGCGCCGGCCCCAGGTCGCGCAGGAGGGTGACGCGGACCTTGACGATGAAGGCCACATTGCCCAGTCCGGGAACGTTACCCAGGGCATCCCAGTAGACGATACCATGATAGCTGGGATCGGGCTCCGTGAATTCCGGGAACTTCCCGTTGTTCCATTTGAACTGACCCGAATCCACGATCACGCCCCCGATGGAGGTGCCGTGGCCGCCGATGTACTTCGTGGCCGAGCCGACGAGGATGTCCGCGCCGTAATCGATGGGACGGACGAGGCCCACGCCGATCGTGTTGTCCACGACGAGCGGGATGCCCGCGGCGTGAGCGATCTTCGCCATGATCTCGAAGTCCGGTACATCCAGCTTGGGGTTTCCGATGGTCTCGATGTAGATGGCCCGCGTCTTCTCCGTGATGGCCCGCTTGAAGGCCTCGGGCTTGCGCGAATCGACAAAGGTCGTCGTCCGGCCCAGCTTGGGGAAGGTGTAGTGGAAGAGCTGGTAGGTCCCCCCGTAAAGATTGTTGGCCGAGACGATCTCGTCACCGAGGCGTGTAATCGCCAGCAGGGCCAGGTTTATGGCCGACTGGCCCGACGCAACCGCGAGCGCACCCGTCCCGCCCTCGATGGCGGCAACCCGTTTCTCGAACACATCCGTGGTGGGGTTCATGATCCGCGTGTAGATGTTCCCAAACTCCTTCAAGGCGAACAGGTTCGCCGCATGCTCGGAGCTCTTGAACACATAGGAGGTGGTCTGGTAAATCGGTACCGCCCGCGCGCCGGTGGTCGGGTCGGCCTGTTGTCCGGCATGTAACGCCAACGTGCTCGGTCCCTGCTGTGCCATTATGAACGCTCCTCGTATGGATGGTCGTCGGTCGTGTCCGGTGCGGAACGCACGCGGTTGCCCAATGGCAGCGCGCGCCTTACCCCTGGAGAGGCGCCATCCCGTGGCGCCTGCGCATCGCCATCACGTGTGTGCTCCTCCCCCAAAATGAAAACCCCTTCTCACCGCCGTGGATGAGAAGGGGTTTGTGCAGACGTTGCCCCTTCTCATCTTTCCCCGAAGCCTCGGCCGTTTTGGTTCGGCCGGGCATTCCTTCGGGGCAGGAGTTGGCACCCCACACGTCGCGCGGGGTTGCCGTGGCTTCGTAGGGCCAGTCCCTCTGCCACTCTGGATGAGAAGTGTGCTTCTTTTAAACCAGTGGTCCGATCCTGTCAAGAAAAAAGCAGCCCGGAAATCTGCCGGCTGATCTTCGATGAGAAGGTCCACAGGGCCGTTCGGTTTTCCTGTTCGTCGCACAACAGTGCTGCCGTAGCGGGGTATCCCCGGAGCGTTGTGGTGCGGTCACGATTCGCGCCCTTTTTCCGACCGCGCCACGACCACCTTGACCCAATCGGAAAAGACGCGTCGATCTTCCACGAGCTGCAGGCCGGCCTTTCGGACGTTGTCCAGCGTCCGCCGGTTGATGTGCGGACCCATGAGTCGGCTCATCAGGGGATCCAAGAGGTCAAACAGCATCCCGAGGATCCCGCCCGGACGCACATGCTCCAGAAGGACGACCTCACCGCCGGGCCGGAGGACCCGAGCCGCCTCTCGGAGGCCACGGACCGGGTCCGGCACGCTGCAGAAGACGCACGTGGCGACCACGCGGTCGAAGACCCCGTCCTTGAACGCCAGGTCCTCGGCATCCGTCACGACGAAACGGACGTTTCCCGTCGCCCCGGCGGTTTTGGCTCTGGCCCTGGTCAGCATCCCCAGGCTCAGATCGCTCGCCACGACCGTCGCCCGCGCGGGGTGCAGGGGCAGATTCTTCCCGGTACCCGCACCGATCTCCAGAATCCGCCCACCGGTCGCGCGCTCGAAAACCCACGCCCGTCCCCGTGCCAGACCGACCATGTGTTCCATCGGTGTGGTCAATTTATCGTAAAAACGGGCCCTCCGGTCCCAGCGCTGTCGCATCCTTCTCGTATCTTCAGCCGTCGTGGGCATCTTCTTCCCTCTTCCTCGCATTCACTCGATGCGGTCGCATGGGTAGGTAGCCACCGTCAGCGTGACACAGGAGCGTCGTCGCTCGCCCCGACCCGTTCTCCAGATGCCGCCGCGTGATCGGCGGTCGCCGGCATTCGCCCTCGAAACAGAAATGCCGCGCGGCGTGGCCACCCCCGGCACCCGTCACAGCTTGATCCGGCGGAGGCGCAGCGCGTTGCCGACAACCGACACCGAACTCAACGCCATCGCCGCCGCGGCAACGATCGGGCTCAACACAATTCCGAACACGGGATAAAGGACACCCGCCGCGAGGGGAACCCCGGCCGCGTTGTACACAAACGCGAAGAACAGGTTCTGCCGGATGTTCCGCATCGTGGCTTCCGACAGGCGTCGGACCCGCACGATGCCCCGCAGATCGCCTCGGAGCACGGTGACGCCCGCACTCTCCATGGCCACATCGGTGCCCGTCCCCATGGCGATGCCCACATCGGCGGCCGCCAGCGCCGGCGCGTCGTTGACGCCGTCCCCCGCCATGGCCACCGTGCGGCCCTGGTCCCGAAATTGTTTTACGACCCGCCCTTTGTTTTCGGGCAGAATCTCGGCCTCAGCTTCAGCGATCCCAAGCTGTGCGGCAACGGCCCGCGCGGTAGTCCGGTTGTCTCCGGTCAACATGACGACGCGGATCCCGTCCGCCTTCAAAGCGCGAATCGCGTCCGGGGTGCCGGCCTTGATCGGGTCGGCGATGGCGAGCAACCCTGCCGCGCGGCCGTCCACGGCCATGAGAATGACCGTGGCGCCCCCGGCGCGCAACGCCTCGGCGCGGGGGTCAGCGCTCCTGTGTCAACTCCCAGCTCCGCCAGCAGCGTCGCATTTCCGAGGACGACACGCGTGCCGTCCACCGTGCCGGCGACCCCCTTGCCGGTCGGCGCATGGAAATCGTGCACGTCGCTGAGCTTGAGCCGCTTCTCCTTCGCGGCTGCCAGGATGGCGCCGGCCAGCGGGTGCGCGCTTCCCCGCTCCAGGCTGGCTGCCAGTCGGAGCAGCTCATCAGCCGCGAACCCTTCTGGCGGGATCACGGTGGTGACCCGGGGCTTGCCTTCCGTAAGCGTGCCGGTCTTGTCGACTACAAGCGTGTCGACCTTCTTGAAGCGCTCGAGCGCCTCGGCATTCTTGATCAGGACGCCGGCGCCCGCGCCGCGGCCGACCCCCACCAGGATGGACATGGGGGTGGCCAGACCCAGCGCGCACGGGCACGCGACGATAAGCACCGCCACCGCGGCGACCATGGCATAACCCAGGGCCGGCGCCGGACCCCAAAGCAGCCATCCGACAAAGGTCAGCGCGGCCACCGCGATGACGGTGGGCACAAACCAGGCCGCCACCGCGTCCGCCAGCCGCTGGATGGGCGCGCGGCTCCGCTGGGCGTCCGCCACCATCTGGACGATCTGGGCCAGCACGGTATCCCGCCCGACCTTCTCGGCCCGCATCACGAAACTGCCGGTCTGATTGATGGTCCCTCCGATCACCTTGGCCCCGGGGTCCTTGGCCACCGGCATGGATTCGCCGGTCACCATCGACTCGTCCACGCTGCTGCTCCCTTCGACGATCTCGCCGTCCACCGGCACCTTGTCGCCCGGCCGCACGCGGAGCCGGTCCCCCACGACGACCACCTCCAGCGCCACCTCCTGGTCGTTATCACCTTCCCGCACACGCCGCGCCGTCTTGGGCGCGAGGTCGAGGAGCGCGCGGATGGCACCCCCCGTCCGCTCGCGGGCACGCAGCTCAAGCACCCGCCCGAGGAGGACGAGGACGGTGATCACCGCCGCGGCTTCGAAGTACACCGCCACCACCCCGCCCATCCCGCGAAACGCGGCCGGGAAGAGTCCGGGCGCGAATGTCGCGACAGTGCTGTAGGCCCACGCGACGCCGGTCCCCATCGCGATCAGGGTGAACATGTTCAACTTACGCGCCACAACCGACGCCCACCCGCGGACGAAGAAGGGCCAACCCGCCCACAGGACAACCGGCGTGGCCAACACCAGCTGCAGCCACCCGGACACCCGGGGCGGAATGAGCCGATGAAGACCTGCCAGGTGCCCGCCCATTTCGAGCACGACCACGGGGAGCGTCAGGGCGAGCCCCACCCAGAACCGACGGGTCATGTCCGCCAGCTCTGGGTTGGCTCGTTGCTCTCGGGTCACCAGGCGAGGCTCCAACGCCATCCCGCAGATCGGGCATGATCCCGGCCCCCGCTGCACGATCTCCGGATGCATGGGGCAGGTGTACTCCGCGTTCTCTTGCTCCGAGAACGTCGAGCGCAGCGCGGTTGGCGCTGACGCGGGCCGCGTGAACTGTGTCGGATTGGCTCGGAAGTCCTCCAGGCACTTTGCGCTGCAGAAGTAGTGCGTCGCGCCCCCGTGCGTCTGGCTTCCCACCGCATCCTCCGTCGCAATGCGCATTCCGCACACGGGATCGACGACTTCGGCCGAGCGGATGTCGTCTACCACAGACGACGAGAGCGGGTGTGCATGCTTCATTTCTATGGCCTCCCGAGGCCCGGAGCGAGTCCGTCCTGCGCCTCGTCCGCGGAATCGCTCCGAACCTCGGTCATGGACTGGACCCTCATTTGCCCGAGTACTGCTGTGGGTTCCCGTCGAACTTCCGCTCTTGACGCCTTCACTGTAGAAGGCGGATGATCCGGCAGAGTCTTACAGGAGGGGGACCAGATTCTGCCAGGCGTACTCGGTGAAAACGTAGGCTCTTGAAAAATAGGGCTACCACCGCGCCGTGCTCCGGCAGCCGCAATCCAGACACCCGTGTTCCGCGCACGCGCCGCACGCGTCTTGAAGCGCCTCGCGCAGAGCCCGGCGCGCGCGATGCAAGCGGACCGACGCGTCGTTGGGTGTGATTCCCAGATCGTCCGCCACCTGGCCGAGCGGCTCCCCGCCGAATTCGACTCGTCGCACCAGCTTTGCGTGTTCCGTCTTCAACGCAGCGATCATCGCATTGGTACAGGTGCAGACCGGCCTGAAGAGCTCCTCGTCGGCGCTTACCGTCACTGTCTCGGCATCGACAGCCGCGGCTGATTCCAGGCGGGAGAACCCCTCCCGATGACGATCGGGATCGCCGATCAGATTCCGCAGCAACTGATAGAACCACGGACCCAGTTTGTCTTCGTCGCGCTGGGAGTCTTTCCGGGCAACAGCCCGAGAAACGCAGTCCGCAGCACATCCTCGGCGTCGGCACGGCTTCCGATCCGATGTTGGAGAAATCGGAGGAATGGCCGTATGCTTTGCACGAGGAGCTCCACGCGCTTCGCCAGCACCTCGTCTATAGCCATATGAAATCTTGTCTCGACAAGACAGGGAATGCAAGCGCCCTTGGGCGGCCAAGACCACTCCCGACGGCGCGATGGCCATGGACACGATCGTAAGACGCTGTTCAAGCGCTGGACCGACGCGGGGTGAGTCGCGGGAGCGTCACAGGGTGGTCTGCACCACACACCGCGGCCCGCGACTCGGAAGCGGGTATCTGCTGGATTGCTCAGCGCCTGCCTTTGGCCACCGCACGGGGAAGGGCACGCGACGCCATGACCGCCACGGCGGCGAAGATGACGCTCGTGGCCACAAACGCGCCTCGCAACGAGAACCAGACGGCGCAGGCGGCGCCCAGAAGAGGCGCCACGGCGCGGCCGACGGATTGCACCGAGTTGTCGATCCCGTACACGCACCCCTCGTCTCCCCGATCGGAATAGCGGGCGAGCAACGCCGCGAGCGAGGGGACAAGACCGCCGACCGAGGCGCCGGCCAAGGCCTGCAGGCCGAGAAGTTGCCCGACGCCCGTCACGAGACTCTGGGGAAGGTAGGCTGTGATCGCAGCGACGGCACACCACACGACCACGCGGCCATGGCCGACCCTGTCGCCCAGCCGCCCCAGCGTTACGGAGGTCGCGATGCTGGCCGCCGAGGAGACGCCGACGATGAGCCCGGTGAGCGTCCCGACCTTGGCCGATTCCGCGGCCAGCAGCGCCACGAAGAGCGGCAGGAGCGGCTCCAGCGTCGCCCGCCCCATGGCCACCAGCAGCCGCAAGCCGAGTGCGCACGTCAGCTTTGAATTCGACAGCACCCTCACCCAGCCGTGGACAAACTGCAGACCCTCGCCCGGCGCGTGGTCGGCACGGACGAAGGGATCGTGGACCCAGATCCAGACGGCCAGACCCGAGACCAGCAGGATGACCGAGGTGACGGCGAAGGTCATCCGGAACCCGAAGGCGTCCGAGAGCACGCCCCCGACCAACGGCCCGAACGACACGCCGCTCCACAAACCCACCTGCAACAACCCCATGGCGTGTCCGGTCCGCTCGCGCGGCACGACCGACGCGATCAGCGCGTTGGCGGCGGCGATGACGCCCGTGAGGAGGCCTTGGATGGCCCGCAGGGCTACGAGCTGCTCGGCGTTGGCCACGAAGCCCATGAGCAGGATGACCACGGAGCCGCCGAGCGATGCCCGCATTACCATCAGCTTGCGGCCGAACCGATCCGCCACGACGCCCCAGAATGGGGAGGCAATCGCCATGGTGAAAGCCTGAACGGAAAAGACCAGACCGGACAGGACCTCGATGCTCAAGCCGGTCGTCGAGCCGAGATGCTTCACATAGAGGGGGAGAAACGGAAAGATGACCGAGAACCCCATGGCGGAGTTGAACTGCACCGCCACCATGATCGCGAGGGTGCGTTTCCAGGGTGGCATTTCAGATCACTGATCCGGACCCCATGCCCAATGACCAATTACCAATGACCAGGTCTGGGAGAAAAACGACATACCCCGCGGCAGTCTCGGCACGTGGCTGTGTCCGCCCGTGGTGATTGGCCATGAGGATTTGGTCATTTGCGCGGACTCCGCCCCCGGATGTACCTCGACACCCGCCCGAAGGGCCGGTCAAAGCTGGCGTCGCGATGCCACTCACGGTCGCCGAGATCAACCCCGACCTCGCCGCACCGCTGTTTCACGTCCGCCCGGAAAGGTGCTGGAAAATCCTTGGTCGATTCCGCCCCTTGCGCGGACCCTTTCGTTTGTGACAGCCGGCGACCCTGTGCATCGAGGCCCCCGGGGCGCAGTTTCAGGAATTCGGGCGAAATCGGCTCCCGCTCGTTCACGCCCACAGCTTCGATTCGCCGCGCGCCGGAATAGGGGACGTTGTTGCCTGATTGAACTTATTGGTCGTTTGGCAAAAGCAACCCTCCGGAACCCTCCACCCGTCCGTCCGGTCACGCGGCGTTTACCGGGAGGTAGTCCACGTGGAGCCGGTCGCTATCGGGGTCCCAGCTCGTGCGCGAGTTCTTGAGCCAGCGGGCGTCGTCCTGTGCGGGATAATCGTCGCGCAAAAAGCTGCCTCGACTTTCAAGGCGTCCGAGTCCCGCGGTGAGGACGGCGCGCAGCGTGAACGCCGCGCTCATCAGGTCGTCCCGCAGAATTCGCTCCCGCAGCGTCCCGACCCGCGCGCGGTGTAGCGTATGCCACAGCTCTTCCACCATGCGGACGCCGGCAGCCATCCCCTCGCCTGATCGCACCACGCCCGCGTGTTTCCAGGCGACGTCCTGGAGCCGTCGCCGGAGATCTCGGAGGTCTACCCGGTCTTCCCCGCTCACCGTTTCGCCGCTCGCCGGGACCGGGTCGGTTGCGTCTTCCGAATGCGCGCGCACCCACCGTGCGGCGCCAAGGCCGGCGCGACGCCCCGACACCAGGCACTCCATCAGTGCATTGCCCCCCATCCGGTTCGCGCCGTGCAGACCCCAGACCATCTCGCCGCATGCGAAGAGCCCGGTGTGACTCGTGCGACCCTCCTCGTCGGTTTGCACACCGCCCATGAAGAAGTGAACGGCGGGCGAAATGCGGACGGGCCGACTCCGGCACTCGCTCCTGAAACGTGCCAGAAGACTCAGGGGATGGAACGCCCAGGATGTGTCGGGCACCGCACGGAGGTCCACACAGACCGATCCCGCATGCGCCTCCGCCGCCAGCATGGCCGCAAACGTATCCCGCTCCCGGACGATGGCCTGGTTGATGTCTCCCAGGTGGTGCTTTTTGAGAAGATCGGCGCCTGACGCATCGATCAGCGTCGCCTCCCGGGGATAGGGAGGGTAGATCATCACCATCGGCATCTCGGGCTCGTCCAGCACGATGGGATAGCACTGGACGAACTCCATGTCCCACAGCGCGAGCCCTGCGCCTGCAGCCAGACGATACCCCTGTCCCATCATCGACGCCTGGTTGTCGTGTCGCGAGTAGATGGCACCGGCCCCGCCACAAGCCAGAATGACCGCCGGCGCCCGTATAGTCCGCTCGCGACCGCCGCGGTCTACGCCCGCGACCCCGAAGACGCCGTCCGGACTCGTCAACAACCGCCGCACGTACAGTCCCCGCGCTGCGCGGATCCGGCTCCGCGCGGCGACCAGCTCGGCTACGCGACGCACCAGGACCACCCCGGGGATGACCTCGGGCCGGGCGGATCGAACCGACCACTGCCCTGGGATGCGAGCGATCTCCAATCCGAGCGACTGGAGAAAGGCAACGGCCCCCGAGGACTCGCGCGCGACCTGCCGCACGTACGCGACGCGATTGAGCTGTTTCCCGACCCGGAGGACGAGATCGACGTATTCGTCGGCGCGCCCGGGCGAGATCGGGCCCGAGAACACCGCGTTGGAGAGCGCCGAATTCGTTCCCAACCCGATCGCGCCGCGGTCGACGAGCGCCACATCGGCCCCGGCTTCCTCCGCCGCGAGCGCGGCCGTCATCCCGGCCAGACCCGCCCCCACAACGATCACATCGGGACTCATGGACCTCACCGCCCGTGCAGCCTACGTTCGGCACACCCAACCCGTGCGATTGCCCGCTATTGAGCTGTGCCAATCACGGATGCCGTTACCCCCTCGGACGCGCCTTCAGCGCCAAAAACACCCCGCCGAGTGGAATGGTTGCACCGACCAGAAAGAGCGTCGAAAACTCCGTCACGTTCAAAAGCCAACCCGCGCCGGCGGCGCCCGAGGCGATTCCAAGTTCCCACGCGGTGTAGAAGGTCCCCATGGCCTTGCCCCGCTCGGCGGGGGTCACCCGGTCCGTGGTGAGCGCCATGAGCGCGGGCTGCGCGGCCCCGAACCCGACGCCAAGGAGCGCCCCGCCCGCCAGGACACCGACCGGCCCGGCGGTCACGCCCAGCACCAGCGACGACGCGCCGGTCGCGATCATCGCCGGCACGATCGCCGCCGCCCGGCCGCGTCGGTCCGAGATCTCGCCCGCCTTGGCTCTGACGAGAAGCATGGCCGTGGCGAATACGGCATAGAATAACCCGGGATTCTCGATCCCGCGCGCCGTGGCAACCAGCGGGATAAACGCGACGACCATCCCGTAGGGAATATACAGGAGGAGCAGGATCAGCGAGGGCAGCACGGCGGCCGGGCTGAACAGATCGCTCGGACGCGGCAGGCGAGACTGACGGGCGGGCCGGTCGACGGCGGGAACGGCACCGATGCAGGCCATGCCCACGGCGGCCGACCCCGCCGCGACCAGGAACAGCGCCGAGAAACCGGCGCGCCCGGCGATGAACGGGCCCGCCACCGGCCCCAGGATCAGTCCCAGGCTGTTGGCGATCCCGAACCAGCCCATGGCCTCGCCGCGCCGCGTGGGGGGCGCGAGCTCCGCGATCACCACCGTGGCGGCCGTGGGAAAGAGGCCCATGCCCACCCCGTGAAGCACCCGGAGCGCAAGGATGGGCCGGACGCTCTGCACGGCGATGTACCCCAACGAGGCCAGCAGGAAGATCGCCATCCCGACGAGCAGGATCGGCCGCGTTCCCCGTGTGTCGATGAGCCATCCGGCAGGCGGTCGCATCAGCATCGCCATGGCGGCGAACAGCCCGATGATGAGGCCGATCTGGGACGAGGTCCCACCCAGACCGGCCACGTAGAGCGGCATCACCGGCAAGATCAGGTAGAAGCTGAGGTAGAAGAAGCCCGTGGCGACGCAGATGAAGAGGAAGGGGCGCGTCAGCAGCGTCGGAGCCGCCGAACCGACACCCTCGCCGCCATCGGCCGCTCCGGTGGAGTTGGCAATCAATTCGCCCCGTCCGCGAGGTCGCCCTGCGCCGTGAACGTGAAGGGGTGCGGACCGCCGACGATCTCCAGGTCGGCGCGCTCCTCGATCTCGGGCAGCAGGGCCTCGGACGCATAGAGGTATTCCAGATCCAGCGTGTTCTTGATCCGCGCCACCTTGGCGTCGGGGGGCTCGGTGAGGCCGATCGTCTTCAGGGCGCCCTCGATCGCCTCGCGATCGGTCTCGAAGATGATGGGCATCTTGCTCCGCATCGGCGAGAGCCCGGTGAGGGCGTTGGTGTATGTGTAGTGAAAATTGATCTTGTCGGCGAGGCGGCGCGTGGCGAAATCGGCCAGCCCCATGCCCACGGCGTTTCCTGCCGTCTTCTCCGTCAGGTCTCGGATCAGGATGCGGATGTACCGGGGGTTCTTTGGCTCCTCGTTCGGAAAGAAGTACAAGCGGCCGAGGACGTTGGGATCCATCCCGGTGCCGCTGATCTCCTTCCCCATCTCGTCCACGATCAGGAGGTGGAGAAAGTCGAAAGGGATCCGGCCGAGGAGCGTCCAGGCCTCTTGGAGCAGCCGGGCCTCGGTCTCTTCCAAGGTGTCCGGCAACACGGCCTCGATCTTCGCGGTCTGATGCCGGACGTTCTCCAGTGTGCCCAGACCGAAGAGGACGGGCAGCTTCGATAGGGAGAAGCGCGCCACCTCGGGAATGGCACGGGGGAGCCCCACGTCTACCGACGCCCGGTGCGCCACGATCGCGCCCTGGTGTTTCCCCAACCCGATCACCAGCATCTTCATCAGGCCGCTCTCCACGTGGGCGCGGTAATTGGTATGCGGCTTGATGCGGTTCACCAGGACGATATGGTCCGCCTCGCAGGCGTGCTTGTCCACGTAGACCGGAAACCCCCACGGCATCCGGCCGATCTCCACCGTGTCCATGGAGGACAGGATGGGCGCCGCCATACTCTCCGGCGTCACCCCGTAGCGGGCCAGGACCTTGAGCTGCCCTTCCGCCGTCGCGCCGCCGTGACTGCCCATGGCGGGGACGATGAACGGTTGCCCGCCCAGCTCTTTGAGGCAGTCGCACGTGGTCCGCAGGATCGTGGCGATGTTCGCCACGCCGCGGCTTCCGCCGGTGACGGCGACCCGGGCGCCCGGTGCGATCCGGGATCCCAGATTCAACTTGCCGATCTCGGCGCGCACGGCGCCGGCCACGTCCGTCACCACCGGCGGATCGACTTTCTGCCGAATGCGGTACATCGAGGGGAGGAGCATAGAGACTCCCGAGGCGCGACAGAGTCCGCGGCTGACGGTTCGAAGTTCAGGCCCCCGCGCGCCGCGGCTCAAGGTTGACGCCACAAGCCGTGCCGCCTTGAACCGCAGCGCCGCGGCGGCGCGGCTTACTTCTCCAGCGCCTTGACCAGCTCCCGACAGAAGGCCGGGAGATCTCCCGGCGTCCGGGATGTGATAAGGTTCCCATCCACCACCACCTCTTCGTCCACGTACTTGGCGCCGGCGTTGATGAGATCGTCCTTGATGGCGAAAAAGCAGGTGGCCGTCTTCCCCTTCAGGATGCCCGCCGAGGCGGGAACCCAGCCGGCGTGACAGATGGCGGCGACCGGCTTGCCCTGATTGAAGCAGTCGCGCACGAGGTTCAGCATGGCTGGGTAGCGGCGCATCATGTCGGGGGCATAGCCGCCCGGGATGACCACGCCGTCGAAGTCCTTGCCCGACACGTCGGCCGCCGCGACATCGGCGTTGACCGGGTACCCGAGCTTGCTCTTGTAGGTCTTCTTCTCCGGCGCCACGATCTTAACGTCGGCCCCCTCCTCCTTCAACCGGTAGTACGGGACCCACAGCTCCATCTCCTGGTAGATCTCCTCCGCCAGCACGGCGACCTTCTTCCCCTTCAGTCGCATCGTCGATCCTCCTCCCCGTATCCGGGATTGGTGGTTAGCGCGGCCGGTGCGTCAGCAGCCGCGCCGTTGCTCGCACCTCGGGGTTCACCACATACTTCGGAAACTCGCCCCTGAGCACGGCAGCCGCATTCTGGGCCGTCTTCAACTGAAGCTCCTCGTACGCCTCCTCGGTGTAGGACGCATAATGCGGCGTGAAGACCACGTTGTCCAGCTTCAAGATGGGATCCGCGGGGTCCGGCGGCTCCTTCTCCAGAACATCCAGCCCGGCTCCGGCGATCCAGCCTTCCGTGAGCGCCCGATACAGGGCTCTCTGATCGTGGATGGGTCCTCGTCCGAGATTGAAGAAGTACGCCGACGGCTTCATTTTTCGGAAGGCGGCCTCGTCGAACTTGTGCCGCGTCGCGTCCGTCAACGGCGCGTGGACGGTGAGCAGGTCGGACTCCGTGAGGAGTGTGTCAAAATCCACCAGGGTCACCGGGTAGTCCCGCACCTGGTCGGGGGTGAGGTAGGCGTCGTGGACAAGGATACGGAATCCGAACGGGATCGCCCGCTTGGCGACGTTGCGGCCGATATTCCCGAACGCAAAGATTCCCAGCGTTGCCCCGCGGAACTTGCGGACGGGCTTGGCGGCGTCCTTGTTCCAGACACCCTGATGGACCGCGGCGTTCAACAGGTGAACCTTCCGCGGCACGGAGAGGATCAGACTCATGGCCGTGTCGGCGACCTCGTCAAAGCAGAAATCGGGCACGTTGGCCACGACGATCCCGTGCTCGGTGGCCGCCGGGATGTCCACGGTGTCCACGCCGATGCCATACCGGCAGATGACCAGGGCTTTCGTGAGCTCGGCGATGACGCGTCGGGTGATCTTGGCGGACGTGTTCAGCACCGCGTGCGCGTCGTGACACGCGGCGATCGTCTCGTCCTCGGACCGGCACACGGCCGGGACGATCTCGCAATCGAGCTTGCCGAGGATCTCCAGCTCTTGTCGCGGCGGGAAGAGGTGCGCATCGGTGCACACGACCGTGAATTTTCCGCTATGAACGCCCACGCGATTTCTCCTTCGGTCGGAGCGCCGCCAGAACCTGGCGGCTCCGCTCCATCAGCAGCATAAAGTCCGCCCCGTAGATCAGGAACCGCATGCCGCGCCGCAGCCACGCCCGGCCGTCCTCGACCGAGGTCACAAAATTTCCGGGCACCACGCCGTGCCGCCGGCAGGTCTTGAGGAACGTGTCGATGGCCCGCACCATGCGGGGATGGTTCACCTCGCCCGGTATCCCCATCGAGGTGGACAGATCGTACGGCCCGATCAGCGCCACATCCAGACCCGGGACGGACACGATCTCGTCGACGTGCTCCAGCCCCGCCAGCGTCTCGATCTGCATGACCAGCAGCAACTCGACATTCGCCCGTCGCAAAAACCGCCGTCCGTCCTCCGCCCGGTAGGCGTTGTGGGCCGTGCCCAGGATGACGCCCCGATCGCCCAGCGGAGGAAACTTGGTGTAGCGGACGATCTCCTCGGCTTGCGCCCGGCTTTCCACGCGGGGAATCATGAGGCCCGCGGCGCCCGCGTCCAGCGGGCGGCTGAGGAGCGACCGGCGCGTCTCCGGCACGCGGACCAGCGCAGGCAGGCCGACGGCGGATGAGACATGCAGGAGATTCGCCACCGTCTCGATGTTGAAGCTGGCGTGCTCCGTGTCGATCAGGATGTAGTCCCAGCCGGCCTCCTTGAGGTACCGCGGCGTGGCGGGCGCGCCGCATTCGAACACAAACGTGCCCCAGACGGCTTCCCCGTGCGCCAGCCTGGCTTTCAGCGGATATCGAATGGTGCCCCCCTCGCGGCTCTTGGCCACCCGATGGGTACCCGGCTCGCCGCTCGTCACTTGTAGTCTTCTCGATGCGGATAGAAGATGTCCAGAGCCTCCGCGCCGTCCTCCAGGGCCCGCACGGCGTGCGTCATTCCGCCGGGGATCATCCAGCCTTCGCCGCGCCGCACGATGCGGGTCTCCGCGCCGATGGTGAACTCCATGGCCCCGTCGAGGCAGACGCCCCCCTGTTCGTGCGGATGGCTGTGCGCGGGAACCACGCCGCCAGGTGCCAGCCGGACGAAGGACAGCATGAGGTGCTGGCCCCATGCCACTTTGAGCTGGACTCCAGGCGCCAGGTCTTTTTGCGGCAGCGCATCCGGCTGGATAAAGTACGCGGTCATGACGTCGTTTCTCCACGCATGGCCATCGGATAGGATGGCAATTGGGCAATTAGGCGACTCGGCGACTGGGAGATTCGGCAATTGGACAACTTGGCAATTAGGAAAAGCTCGACGCGTATGTGACGTTTCTGCGTCCGGATCGCCGAATTGCTTGGTTGACGAATCGCCAAATCGCCGAGTTGCCAAGTCGCCTTCCGTTAGAAGGGCGGAAGGTTGCCGCTCCCGTCGAACGTCATCGGTTTGGGTTCCGTCACCGCGCTGAGCCGTTTGTGCGCCTTGACGTCGGCCGCCAGCGGCTCCGAGCAATCGAGCTCGGTGAGGTGCAGCGTGTTCTTGATCCGCACCACTTTGGCCTTCTCGACCGGGATCAGACCGATCATACCCAACGCCGTCCGGACGGCCTCGCGATCGTTCTCCAAAGTGATGGGCACCTTGGCCGCATCCGGCACACCCGAGGTGATGGCGTTCATGTTCATGGCGACGTAGTTGATCTTCCTCACAAGCCGTTGCGTGGTCAGGTCCGCAAAGCCCACGCCGATGGCGTTCCCTTCGGCCTCGGGAGTGATGTCCCGGACGATGAGCTGCCGCACGCGCGGCTTGCCAGCCGGCTTCTGCACGGAGGCGCGCCCGGTCACATTCGGATCCATCCCGGCGCCGCTGATATTCTTCCCCAGCTCGTCCACGATCAGGACGTCGATATCCTCGAACGGGATGCGCGCCATCCAGGCCTTGGCCTCGATCAGCAGGGCCTTCTCTACCGGTCCGAAATCCTTGGGCAGGACCGCCTGAACCTTGGCCGTCTGCTCGTACCCGTTTTCGACCGTGGCCAGCCCGAAAAGGACGTGGCCCGAATCGAGCACCGCCTGGCCGGTCATCGGGAAGATTTCGGCGTAACTGAACTGGTGACCGGCGCGGTGATAATGCTCCGCCCCGTGCTGCTTGCCCAGACCGATGGCCATCATCTTGAAGAGGCCGCTCTCGATCTCTCCGTCGAAATCGGTATGGGCCTTGACGCGGGCCACCACCGCGATGTGGTCGGCGCCCCAGGCGTTCTTGTCACAGAATACGGGCAATCCCTTGACGTCGCCGATGCGCACGACCTCCATGCTGGACTTCATGGGGCAGCCCATGGTCGCCTCGGTGATCCCGTAGTGCGCCAGGATCTTCAGTTGGCCCTCGGCCGTCGCCTCGCCGTGACTGCCCATCGCCGGCACGATGAACGGCTTGAGGCCCAGAGCCTTCATCTCGTCCACCACCGCCTTTGTGATCGTGGCGATGTTGGCCACGCCGCGGCTGCCCGACGTGATGGCCACGGTCTGGCCGGGCTTGACTTTCTCGTGCAGGCGCAGGCTGCGGATAGTATCGCGCACGGCCCCCGGAATGTCGGTCAACATCGGGCCTTCCAGCTCCTGCTTTACACGGAACATCTTCGGAAACTCCATGACGAACCTCCTTCTCTCCGGACCGATCAACGCGAGGCGGCACTCTGCTCGCCGAATCCGAACTCCCGGGCAAACTCCGCAACAACCGACCTCCGTACGGCGTCCATGGCCACGGGCCGGGCGAGCCGGGCCTCCATCGAGGTCATAATTTCCGGCTCTTCTCCGCAGGGCCGGATGACCCGGAACCCGCGAAGGTCTACGGCAACGTTGAGGGCGAACCCGTGAAACGTCACCCAGCGGCGCAGCGAGACTCCCAGCGAGGCGATCTTCCGGTTGCCGACCCAGACGCCCGCCTTGCCCGGCACCGACCGCGCATCCAGGCCGAAGGCGTCCAGCACGCCGATCAGCGCGGCCTCGACCCCCCGGCAGAAACGCAGCACATCCCGGCCGTGCTGCCGGAGGTCGAAGATCGGATATCCGACCAGTTGCCCGGGCGCGTGAAAGGTGGCATCGCCGCCGCGGCTGACCTCGAAAAACTCGATCCCCTTGGCCCGCAACTCTTCCGGAGTGTGGAGCAGGTTCGCGGTCGACTTGGCGCGCCCCAGCGTCACCACCGGTGGATGCTCGACCAGGATGAGCGTGTCCGGGATGCGATCCCGGATCCGCGCTTCAAGCAAGGCCCACTGCTGCTCCAGGACCGCGCCGTAGCGGGCAAGACCCAGGTCGAGGATTCGCCATGGTGTGCGCGCCGGTGTGGCGGCGACCCCGGGCGTTTCGGTCCGGGCCGTCAGCGCAGTCCGCGTACTCAGTTCAGACCTCCAAACCGCCGGCTCACCAGATCCAGGCCGGATCCTCCAGCAACGCCTTGACCTTGGCCAGGAACTTGGCGGCGGGCGCGCCGTCCAGCAGTCGGTGATCGAAGACCAGCGAGAGGGTCAGCATGGCGCGCACGTGGATCCCGCCGTCCCGCACGACCGGCTTCTCCAGGATCTTCCCAACGCCCAGGATCCCGGCCTGCGGCGGGTTGATGATGGGGGTGAAGGCCTCCACCCCGAACCCGCCCAGGTTGGACACCGTGAAGGTCGCATCCGCCATGTCGTCCGCCGCGAGCCTGCCGGCCCGCGCCCGGCCCGCCAGGTCGCGGGTGGCGGCGGCGAGGTCCGCCAGCGACTTCGTATCGGCGTCCTTGATCACGACGGCGACAAGCCCTTCGCCGAGGTCCACGGCCACGCCGAGGTTGACCTCGCGGCGCACGCGCACGGCCTGGCCGTCCAGCCGGCAGTTGATCCGGGGCTCCTCCCGCAGCGCGCGGGCGACCGCCAGGTGGATCAGGTCGCTGTAACTCGGCTTGAGGCCGAAGCGCCGCTCCCACTCCGCCCCCTTGGCCTGCCGCAGACGCACCAGCTCGGTCACGTCGGCATCGGCGAAGAGGGTCACCCGCGCCGCCTCGCGCCAGGACTGGCCCATCCGGTCGAAGATCACCTTCCGCATGCCGCTCAGCGGGATGGTCTCCGCCGCTTCCGAAGTGGCGCTCGGCACCCGACGCTCGGTGCTCGGCACCTTTGCGGCAACCGCCCGCTCCACGTCCTCGCGTACGATACGGCCGTCCGGCCCGGTGCCGGTCAGGGTGGTGATATCGATCCCGTGGTCCTGCGCCAGCTTCTTGGCCACCGGAGAGATCTTCACCCGCTCCCCCGGCGCGCGCGGCGCCGCTGGGCGCGTCGATTCGTCGACTCGTCGACTGGTCACCTGGGGAACAGCCCCCCCAGGTACGCCGGCAGCCTTTTGACTCGTTGACGACTCGACCCCTTGACGACTCGGCGGCGCCGGCGCGACGCCGAGCAGGGCCGCGACGTCCTCGCCCGGCTGCCCGATCACCGCCATGAGGCTGCCTACCGGCAGCTCCACGCCCTCTTTCGCCGCGATCTTGAGCAGCGTTCCGGCGACCGGCGCTTCCACTTCGTACTCGACCTTGTCCGTCTGGATGACGACCACCGGCTTCCCCTTCTCCACACTGTCGCCCTCGGCCTTGAGCCATTGGAGAATCGTGCCCGTCTCCATGGTCAGCCCGAGCTGCGGCACATCCAAGCGCGTCGCCATAGACACTCTCCTTGAGACCCCCTCGGATCCCCGGCAAGCTGCTCAGTCCAGCAGCGTCACCCGTTTGGGACGACAGGCCGGCGCAGAATTATCATCCGCGCCGGCGCTGGCTGTCAAGGCTGGCTACCCCACGATCCGCTTCACGCCCGCCATGATCTTCTCTTCGCTCACGGTTACGTACTTCTCCAGCTTGGGTGCGAAGGGGATGGGGGTATGCATGGACGTCACGCGCTGGATCGGGGCGTCGAGCAGATCGAACCCCTTCTCCGCCACGATCGCGGCCACCTCGGAGGCGAAGCTGCATACGGGCGCCGCCTCGCAGACCACCACCAGTTTGTTGGTTTTGGCCACCGAGTTCAGGATCGTCTCCTCGTCCAGGGGCGCCAGCGTCCTGGGGTCGACCACCTCGCAGTCGATCCCCTCGGCCGCCAGGCGATCCGCCGCCGCCAGAGAGAGCTGGACCATCCGCGAGTTGGCGACGATGGTCACGTCCTTCCCGGGACGCTTGACCTCCGCCTTGCCCAGGGGCAGCACGTACTCCTCGTCGGGGACCTCGCCGCTCGTCGCGTAGAGCAGTTTGTGTTCGATAAAGATGACCGGGTTGTCGTCCCGGATGGACGCCTTGAGCAGGCCCTTCAGGTCGTAGGCGTTGGACGGCATAACCACCTTCAGACCCGGCACATGCAGGAACCACGCCTCCAGGCTCTGCGCGTGCTGGGCCGCCGAGGACCGGCCGGTGCCGCCCTGCGTGCGGATCGTGACCGGAACTTTGGCTTTGCCGCCGAACATGTATTTTACCTTGGCGGTCTGGTTGGCGATCTGGTCCATCGCGATCCCGGCGAAGTCCACGTACATCAGCTCCGCCACGGGGCGCATCCCGAGGAGCGCCGAACCGAGCGCCGCACCGATGATAGCCGCCTCGGAGATCGGCGTGTTCCGCACCCGCTCCTTGCCGAACTCCTGCAGAAGCCCCACCGTCGTCTTGTAGCTTCCGCCGAACTCGCCGATGTCCTCGCCCAGAAGGTACACCCGCTCGTCGCGCCGGAGTTCCTCGCGCAGCGCCTCGATGACCGCATCGCGATAGGTGATTTTTCTCATGCCCATGTATGTCTCCTTTGTGGCGCGGTCTGGACCGACCCACCGAGCTGTCAGCATTCGGCGCTCGGCGATCAGCCTTCAAAACGCGAGACCGAAGGCAACGCTGATCGCTGACCGCTGAAAGCTATCTTGAGCCGTCATTCGGTAAAGATGTCCTGCAGGGCCACCTCGACGTCGGGCTCCGGGCTCGTCCGGGCGAACTCCAGCGCCGCCTCCATGTCCCGAGTGATCTGGGCGTCGATGGCGTCCATCTCGGCGGCCGTCAGCATGCCCTCGGCGATCGTCCGCGCCCGGAACAGCTGGATGGGGTCCCGCTTCTTCCACTCCTCGACCTCTTCCTTGCTCCGGTAATTCTGCGGGTCCCCCACGAAGTGCCCGAGGAACCGGTACGTCCGCGCTTCCAGCAGGATCGGCCCCTGGCCCGCCCGGCACCGGTCGACCGCCTCGCCCGTCTTCCGGTACACATCGAACACGTCCATCCCGTCCATGGTCACCCCGGGGATGTTGAAGGCCGCAGCGCGATCGGCGACGTTCTGGACCTTCTGATGAACGGCCCGCGGGGTAGACTCGGCGTATTGATTGTTCTCACAGACGAAGAGCACCGGGAGACCCCACACCGCCGCGAGGTTCACCCCCTCGTAGAACGCACCCGTGTTGCTGGCGCCGTCGCCAAAGAAACACACGCAGACCCGATCCGTGCCCTTCATCTTGAGGGCCAGCCCCGCGCCCGTGGCGATCGGCACCCCGCCCCCGACGATCCCGTTCGCCCCCAGGATACCCAGATCCAGATCGGCGATGTGCATGGACCCGCCCTTGCCGTGGCAGTACCCCGTCTTCTTGCCGTGGAGCTCGGCCATCATCATGTCCAGGCGCGCCCCCTTGGCCACCGCGTGGCCGTGGCCGCGGTGCGTGCTGCTGATGTAATCCCGATCCGTCAGGTGCGCCATGACGCCGGCGGCCACCGCCTCCTCGCCGACGTAGACGTGGAGGAAACCGGGGATCTGGCCCTTGAGGAAGAGGTCCGCGGCGGTCTCCTCGAAGGTCCGGACGGACACCATCTTCTTGTAGATCTCGAGCAACAGGGGTTTGTCCAGCGGTCGCATGGGTCACCTCAACTTGTTGTGTGAAATGTATAAAAGGGGGACGGACGGCAGGCCCTGCGGCCGCGAGGCCGAACAACCCGCCGCCTCGGGCCCGGTCGCGTCCGCGGAGGCGCCGGCGCCCTGCCCGTACGCGCGCGCCACGCGGAGACGAATCATCTCGATGTGGTGCAGCATGGCATCCCGCGCGCGGTCCGGCGCGCGGCTGCGGATGGCCTCCGAGATCGCCTCGTGCTCCTCGCAGATGGTCTGGAGGTTCTGGGCGCGCAGCAACGCCAGGCGGAGCCCGTGCGACGCCCACATGATGTTTCCGAACGTGTCCACGAGGTGGACCAGTGGATCGTTGTGCGTGGCCGCCACAATGGCCATGTGGAAGGCGACGTCGGCTTCGTCCAGCGCCTCGCGATCGTTCTGCGATGCCGCCAGGCGGAGACGCGGCAGCGTCGTCTCGATCTCGTGGATGTCCTCGACCGTGGCGCGCTGTGCCGCCTCGGCGGCCGTCATGGCCTCCATCCACTTCCGGACGTCGAGGAAATGGAGAAAGCTCCCCACGTCGCCGTCGAAGATTCGGGCCAGGGATCGGCGGAGGACCTCGGCGGACAGGTCCCGGACATATGTCCCCTGTGTCTTGCGAACCTCCAGAAGTCCCATGCCCTGGAGCTTCTGGATGGCTTCGCGCAGGGCCTGCCGCCCGACACCGAACGCCCGCGCCAGCGTCCGTTCCGGTGGCAGCTTCCCCCCGGCGGACAGATTTCCGCTGAAGATCGCCGAGACCATCTGCTCGACGATGTCGTCCGAGACGCTTCGTGGTTTGACCTTGGTAAACATTCGCTTGGTCTTACTATCAGACCATGGATCCAAGTGTCAAGGAAGACACGCGAGCGAATGCGGAAGGATCGGTGGGGCAAACAAACCGAGGGCATGATGAACTTCGGTCTGTATCATTGGTCTGCATCATTGCGGATGGTCTTTCAGGACCGTCGAGAAATTATGGCGGCTTTGGGCCATGCCGGCGAGTCGGACTGTCGCGGCCCCGAAAAGGCTGTCCGCGCTCACCCCTCCGGGTGCGGTCACATCGATCGCGATCCCATGCGTAAGCCGGTCGACGGGCACGCCGTTCGTGGGTGCCGTTGCCCACGACGAGTCGCCGGCGCGTGCGCGCCGCGCCACCCGCTGGCCCGGCCGCACCCGATCTCGATCGAGATCGGATGCGGTTTGACCTTGATCTTTCGGCGAACCCTGGGATACAGTCATCGCAACGCGTTCCAACCCACGAGGGAGCCTTCCGTGAGACGATTTCAACTCTGACCCTCCTGCTGGCTGCTGCTCCTGGTAGGAGTGGGCGTTGTGATCTATCGCTGGCTGTTCTGATTTCGGGCGCCTGTCGGCCGGCCGATGTTGGTTTTTTGTCCTCGACCGTCGCCTGTCTGAGATCCGGCAAGATGGCGGCACCACGATCGGTATGGCGCCCGGCCGTCCCCGTGTCCGGCTTGCGCTGTCTCTCCACTGACTACCGCGTTGTCCGCGATCTTCTCCGCCCACGGCTGGATCTGGTATTTGTCGCACGCTCGGGCGCGCCGGTGGCGGGCGGGCACGGCCCCTCGCCGCCGTATGGGTGGCCAATTCCATCTGACCGCGTTCCGCGGACCGTGTCCCCTGCAAGGTACCCGTCGCGCCGTCGCCGGCGCCGCGAAGCCGTCCCTCGGATCCCGCGTGGCGTTTGACCGCCCGTTCCGCGGGTAGGGTCGAGCCGACGCGCGTTCCGGGGCCGATACCGTCGCCTGCGTCGGTCCGCACCGGCGCCGGTTTCCCGGCTCCCCGTTTCTTCAGGGCCCGTGGTTTGTCTTGGGCGATCGAAAGACGCGAATCGGAGGAGACTACCGGATGGAAGAAGAGCAGCCGATGCCACACGTGAGACACAACATCCGGATACTGCTGAGACAACCGTGACGCCGGAGCCCGATGCAGGCGGAAACGGACGCGACGGCTGATCGGGCCGATTGACCCGCCGCCCCACCGGTCACGCGTCTGCGGTGAGCCGGCGCAGTTTCTCTACATCTCCCGTGATCTCGATCAGACCGCACTCCCGACACATGTGGACTTTCGTCATGACGTCCCCGGTCTCCAGAGTCAGAAACTTGGTGCCCTCCGGCCGGAACGACAAGCGCCGCGGTCCGTAGAGAGCGCCGGCGGCGATGAGCTCGCTCCCGCACTTGACGCATTTCGACGTGGGCATGCGCGGCTCCTTCTGTTGGCACCGAGACATTCTCGTACACTGCGCCTACCGTCCAAGGCGAGGGTGACCCCGCTCCGCGCGCGGCCCCTCGGGCATCGATGTCGCCCTCGGCCTCCTCGATGTCGTCGGAGTCCGGCGGCGATCCCGCGGCGCGTCGGGTGCGTGGACCGCGACGTCAGACCTTCACGGCCTCCACCACATACCACATGGGGTGCTGTTCGACCGTCGCGCCGAAACCGGTCTCCAGGAGCATTTTCTCCACGGTCCGCGGCGTGAAGAAATCCTCTACTCGATGCTCGATGGCGAATGGAAGGAGATGCGCCGTCGGTCCCCAGTCCACGATCAACAGCTTGCCGTCCGGTTTGATGACCCGCCCCATCTCCCGCAGCGCGGGAGGCACCTTCACCAGGTGGTGGAAGAGCATCACACCGACGGCCAGGTCAAACTCCCCGTCCGGAAATGGCAGCCGCTCCGCCGATCCAGGCCCGAGCGTCACCACGGCGGCGAGTCCCGCGTCCTGCACCGCGGCGGTCCCGCGTTTGAGGGATTCCTCGGAGGGGTCCACCGAGCATACGTGGCTTCCCCGCGCCAGCTGCCGCGCCAGGAAGACCGCGTTCCGCCCGAACCCCGTGCCCACATCCAGCGCCCGGACCGGCCGTTTCGGCAACCGGTCCGACAGCGCGGCCCGGATCCTGTGCCCGTACCCGAAGAAGTCGTGTCCCGGCCCGTTCGCGGCCTGTCCATTTACCTGAAAATGCTTTCCCTTCCGCGCCACGGCACCCCTCAGCGGCCTTCAGCGCTCGGTTGGGTCTACGATCCCGCGGTACGGAAGGTGAGGAATCCCGCCGGGATCGCCGATTGCCGGCAGTCTAGGTGCAAGGTTGGAAGCTGTCAAGCCTCCGGCGCGTAGGGTGTTGAAAAGCCGCGGCGACCGGCTGGGACCACGGGAACGCACCAACGTGCGCAACGGCGAGCAGCGAACACGGCAGATGTCCGGCGGCAGAATCGACGCGCGTCGGAATGGTATCCGACGGGTGTTCCTTTTTGCAGCTTGCCGTCAACCGAAGACGCCGCCCATCTTGGAGCCGGCCAGACGATTGATGACGAACAGGCACGCGGCACCGAGGATGATCAGGATAAACCCCAGCGCGGCCGCTTCGTTCACGGAGCCGCCGATGTAGAAGTTGAAAATGCCCACGGTCATCATCTCGTGGCCGGGGACCACCAGCAGTAACGTGGCCGAGGCCTCTTGGAGGGCCAAAATGAAGGAATAGAGAGACCCCACCAGGACCCCCTTCCAGATGAGGGGCAACGTGACATCCGTAAAGGTCCTGGGCTTGGTGGCGCCCACGCTCTCGGCCGCCTCCTCGAAGGAACGGTGGACCACCAAGAGCGAGGCGTAGGTCCCCCGCACCGTGTAAGGGAGCCGCCGGACCGCCAGAACGATGGGGATGACGATCCACACGCCGATGAGGGCCGTGGACATAAAGGGGAAGGGATCCCGGAACGCCCGCATGTAAGCGATACCGATGCCCGTTCCCGGCAGGGCCAGGATCAGGGTGGTCAGGGAGTCGAGGACATCGCGCCCCGGCAGCTTGGTCCGGGACATCACCCACGCAACCGGTACGCCGACGGCGATGCAGATGGCGACTGATATGCCGGAAAAGAGCAGGCTGTTGATGATGAACTTGGGAGTCTCAAAGGCCACCCGCTCGAAATACTGGAGCGTGTACTTCACCGGGATGGGGGTGAGCGCCCACCCCTTGCCGAAGGAATCCAGCGCCAGACCCAAATAGGGGATGAAAGCCAAAATCAGGATGATGGTCAAAAAGGCGATCACCCCCGCCTGTGCCACCGGGGAGAGCTTTTTCCGCTCGATCACCGAGTAGGAAAGGGAGCTGTAGTCCTTGATCGAGACATATTTTTTGGCGATGATCAAAAACAGAATGGCCAGAATCACCATGATGGCCGAGATGACGATCCCCATCTTGAAGAGCCGCCGGTCGACGAACTGGATGATGTTCAGGTACGCCTGGGAGGCGAGCAGATCGGAGATCCCGACCACCAGCGGCGTGGCGAAATCGGCGAACGTCCAGATGAAGACCAGGAGCGCCCCGGAAACGTAGCCCGGCGTGGTCAGCGGGAACGTGATATCCCAGAATTTGCGCAACCCACGGGATCCGACACTCTCGGCAGCCTCGTCCAGCGAAGGCGATATCTTTCCCATCGCATCCACGATGGAGAGCGTCATCAGCGGAAACAGGTGCAGTGTCTCGACCAGAAGCACCCCGTGGATCCCGTACATGAAGTTGACCGGCTTCTGAAAGCCGAAGTAATCCTGGAGAATGATATTGACGGTTCCGGCACGGCCCAGGATGAAAACAAAACCCATCACGCCGACCAGCGGCGGCATGATCATGGGAATGATCGTCAGATAGGAAAAGAGCCCACGACCCGGGAAATCGTACCGAAGGAGCAGGAAGGCGATGGTGATCCCGATGATCGAGGTGGTGATCACGGTCGCCACACCCAGGATCATGGAATTCACCAGGGATTTCAGGTAGAAGGGGTCCGTAAAGAAGTCTGCGAAGTTGGCGATGGTGAAGATGCCGTCTTCGGTGGTGAAGCTGTCGTAGAACAAACGGATCAGCGGATAGATCAAAAAGACGACAAAAAAAGCCCAGACGACGGCGTACGCCAGCAGTCCGCCGGCTTTCACATCCGACCAGACGCTGGGCTTGTACAGGGCAACGGAGGTTTCTGTCTCCACATTCAGCACCCTCAACTGCTCGGGTTCTTTGGGGCAGGGATCCCCAGCGTGATCTGGACCGGAAAGCGGACGTGCACCCTCTCGTCGATGGCGAAAGGCTTCTGGTTCCAGGGGTTCTGCACGTCCACCTTGAAGAGGGTCTCGCCGTCCAGTTCGATGTCATAGCGGATGGCGTTGCCGATGTACGAGGCAAAACTGACTTTCCCGACAATCACGTTTGTTTCGTCGTCCGGGTCGACCGCGTTACAGATGGAAGCGACCTCGGGCCGCACGCTGACATTACAGGCTTCCCCGGTCTTGAACTGGCCGTCGAGAACGCACTTGAGCGGACCGAAGCGGGTCTGCACGGCCATCCAGCCCTTCGCCGGGTGCAGCTCCCGGACTTCGGCGGCGATCAGGTTGTTGACCCCGATGAAATCCGCCACAAAAGGATTCGTGGGCCGCTCGTAAAGGTCTCGCGGAGTGCCGAGCTGCTGCAGCTTCCCGTGGTTGACGACGGCAATCCGGTCCGAAAGCGTGAGGGCCTCTTCTTGATCGTGCGTCACGTAGATGGCGGTGATGGCGAGATCCCGCTGGAGCTTGCGGATTTCGGTGCGCACCTGCTGACGGATCTTGGCATCCAGATTGGAAAGCGGCTCGTCGAGCAGGAGCACATCCGGGTTGAGCACGAGGGCGCGCGCCAGGGCTACGCGCTGCTGCTGACCTCCCGAAAGTTGACCCGGGTACCGTTTCTCGAGGCCGGTCAAATGAACCAGCGAGAGCGCGTGATCGACCCGTTCGTTCATCTGGGCGCGGGGCGTCTTCTTGATCTTCAGACCGTAGGCGACATTGTCGAAGATGGTCATGTGCGGCCAGAGGGCGTAGTTTTGAAAGACCATCCCGATGTTACGCTCGTAGGGGGGAATAGCCGATACCTCGCGGTCGCCAAAGTAAATCTCCCCGTGATCGGGCTTGTGAAAACCGCCGATGAGACGGAGAATGGTGGTCTTGCCGCACCCCGAAGGCCCCAACAACGTAAACAGCTCGCCGTCCCGAATATCCAGGGATACGTGGCTCACCGCCTCCAGCGTCCCGAATCGTTTCACCATATTTTTGAGCTGGATATTCATCGTTCGACCTTTAGGAATCCGGCCCGACGACCGTATCCGGCAACCCGCGCACCGCGCGCACACGCCGACGCGGCGGAGCGCCCACACCCGCGAGTCGCCCCGCCCCCGACGGGACCGGCCGGTCGCGGCGCGCCCGGATCGTGCAAGGTGCCCCCCTGCACGATCCGGGCGATGGCCAGGCTATTTTTTGATGATTTCCTTGTGCTTCTCGGCGATCTCTTTCCGGAAGTAGGCGTTCACGTCCTCGTTGCGCTTTTTCTCGCCGGCGACGGCGGGATCGTAGACGTTGCCGACCTGGATATCGTAGAACGAGCGGATCCCGGCGGTGAACTGGACCGCCTTTTCGGCCGGGGAGCCCGGCGCGCCCTGGACCTTGTATTTGGGGGTGATCGCGTAGAGGCCGCGCTCCATGAAGATCTTCTGGCCTTCTTCGGTCAGCAGAAACTCGATGAAGGCGTGGGCGGCCTTGGGGTGAGGTGCACCCTTGAGCACCGCCATCGGCTCGGGGGTCACGTAGGCGTTCTTGGGGTACACGAACATCACGTCGTACCCCCCGAGCACTTCGGCGAAAGCCATGTAGCTGGGAACCGCCACGCCCACGGCGAACTCGCCTTTGGCCACCACGCTCGGCACGTCACGCGAGCGGGCAGTGAAGATCCCCGTGTTGGCCGCCAGCTTGGTCAGCCACTCCCACCCCTTGTCCCAGCCGTACATGGCCAGGATGACTTCGTAGCTCGCATGGCTCGAGCTGGACCGGTCCGGGGTGCACTGAGCGATGTGGCCCTTCAATTTGGGGTTCAACAGATCATCCCAGTCCTTGATCTGCACGCCCAGACGCTTCATCAGCGTCGGCTGATAGATGAGGCCGTACGGCTCCAGCGTGGTTCCCACCCAGAACCCTTTGGGGTCCTTCAGGGGAAGCCCGACAGGCTTGCCGATCGTGGCCGGAATCTCATCCCACATCGCCTTGGGGATGGTCACTTTGTCCAGCAGGCCCTGGTCGGCCAGCAGGTCGAAGAGCGTTCCCTCTCCGCCCCAGAACACGTCCGCTTGCGGCTTTCCTTTCCACTCGACGATCTGGCCGTACGCGACCGGCGTCCCCTGGGGCATGGCGCTGGTCTTGAGATCCACGTTGTACTTCTTCTTTACGAAGGCCGCGAAGGCCTTCAAGGCCGGATCGTGAACGTCCTTGGAGACCGGGGTGATCAGGTAAAACTCGTTCTCGATAGCCTGGGCGTGACCCACCTGTGTCAGGCAAAAGACCCCCATGACCGTTAGGGCGATGACCGCTGCAAGACGTTTCATACGATCGACCTCCTTGTGTGTGGTTGCCCATCCTCCCGCCACTTGCCCCCCCGAGTCGAGAGACGCTCTTGGAAAGCCAGACGCTGCACACACGGGATTGGTTGAGCCTTTGCCGGCCATCACTATCGCATAAAGTCGAAGCGAAGCAAATTCAAAATGACGCCGGGTGTCCGACTTCGCCGGCCGGAAGCGCCCACCCGGCCGCGCGCGCCACCGCCCTGCGCCAGCCGGCGTACAGCTCTTCCCGTCGCGCCGGATCCATCTGCGGCACAAACCGCCGGTCGGCGGCCCAATTCCGCGAGATCTCCTCCCGGCTCGTCCAGTATCCGACGGCGAGTCCGGCGAGATACGCCGCGCCGAGCGCGGTGGTCTCTTTGACCACCGGCCGCACTACGGGCGTGTTCAGGACATCGGCCTGAAACTGCATGAGGAGATCGTTGGCGGTGGCCCCGCCGTCCACGCGCAGCTCCCCCAGCGTCAACCCGGCATCCGCCAGCGCCGCGTCCAGCACCTCGCGGCTCTGATAGGCGATGGCCTCCAGCGCCGCCCGCACCAGGTGCGCCCTGGTGGATCCCCGCGTCAGACCCAGGATGGTGCCGCGCGCGTACATGTCCCAGTGGGGCGCACCGAGCCCGACGAACGCCGGCACGAAGTACACCCCTCCCGTGTCGGGCACGGAAGCCGCCAGCCGCTCCGATTCCGTAGCGTCGGCGATCACCCGCAAGCCGTCGCGCAGCCACTGGATGGCGGCACCGGCCACAAAGATGCTGCCCTCCAACGCGTACTCGGCTCTCCCCTCGGCGGAACTCGCCGCGATCGTCGTGAGGAGCCCTGCCTCCGACGCCACGGCCCGTTCCCCCGTGTGGACCAGAAGGAAGCAACCGGTGCCGTATGTGTTCTTGGCCATGCCGGGGACGAAGCAGGCCTGGCCGAACAGGGCCGCCTGCTGATCGCCGGCGATGCCGGCGATGGGAATCTCCGTGCCCAAGAGATCCGGGATGGTATAACCGTAGCGCCAACTGGAGGGCCGCACCTCGGGCAGCATCCGCACGGGGACGCCGAGCACACCGCAGAGATTCGCGTCCCAGCCCAGTTGGTGGATGTTGAAGAGCATTGTGCGCGAGGCGTTGCTGTAATCCGTCACCCAGGCTCGCCCGCCCGACAGCTTCCACGTCAGCCAACTGTCCACGGTCCCGAAACACACCTCGCCGCGCTCGGCCCGTGCGCGTAACCCCGGCACGTGCTCCAGCAGCCACTGGATCTTTGTCCCGGAGAAATAGGCATCGATCACCAGGCCGGTGCGCTCTCGAACCGCGCGCCCCCAGCCGCCCGCCTTCAACGCGTCGCAAAGTGACGCCGACCGACGGCACTGCCACACGACGGCGTTGTGAACAGGCGCGCCGGTCGCTCGATCCCAGACCATGGTCGTCTCGCGCTGGTTGGTGATCCCGATGGCCGCGATCTGCACGCCCCTCACGCCGGCCGACGCCACGGCCTCGCGCGCCACCGCCAGCTGGCTCTCCCAGATCTCCAGCGGATCGTGCTCCACCCACCCGGGCTGCGGGTAGATCTGTCGGAACTCCCGCTGGGCCGAAGAAACGACTCTCGCTTTCCGGTCGAACAGGATTGCGCGAGAGCTTGTCGTGCCTTGGTCCAGGGCGAGAATGTATGTGTCCATCGGTGTCCCTGTTGCCAACCCACGAATCGACGGAATCGGCGCTCCGCTATGCGGGGTCTCGGCGACTGAGCGAGTCGGAGAAACGTTCTCCCGAATCGCCAAGTTGCCCAGTTGCCGAATTCCCTATTTCTCCGTCTCGACCAGCCCCTTCACGAACCAGTGCTGCATGAAGACCACCACCGCAACCGGGGGCAACATCGCCAGGATGGCCGTGGCCATAATCAGATTCCAGTCGGTCTGGGCGTCGCTGGATCCAATCATCTTGACGATCCCGATGACGATGGTTTCCATGGTCCGGTTGGTGGTGATCAGCAGCGGCCAAAGATATTGGTTCCAGCCATAGATGAACAGAATGACAAAGAGGGCGGCGATGTTGGTACGGCTCAACGGCAGCAGGATCTGCCAAAAGAACCGGAGCGGTCCGGCGCCGTCGATCTTCGCGGCTTCGGCGAGCTCATCCGGGATTGTCATGAATACTTGCCGAAACAGCAGTGTGGCCGTCGCCGACGCGATGAGCGGAACAGTGAGGCCGGTGAACGTGTTGATCATCCCCAGATCCGTGACGACCTTGTAGGTGGGGATGATGCGTACCTCCACGGGCAGCATCAATGTGATGAAGATCATCCAGAAGAAGAACATGCGGCCCGGAAACACGAAAAACGCCACGGCGTAGGCCGAGACGATGGAGATGGCGATCTTGCCCGCGGCGATGACCAGGGCCATGACGAAACTGTTGAACATCAGGATCCGGACCGGAGCCGAGGACACGCGCTCGCCGGATCCGCTCGTCAGCGCCTGCCAGTAGTTGTCCAGCAGGTGGGCGCCGGGGAGGAGGGGCATCCGGCCGGTGGCGATGGTGGCCGCGTCGTGGGTCGAGCCGATCAGGGCGAAGTAGATCGGGAACGCGAACACGACCACGCCCATGATCAGCACGAAATGCGGAAGCCAGCTCTCCCGACGCGTCGAACGCGCGTGTCGTCCCCTAACCGTCTGGTCCATCCCAGAATCCCGCTCCGGGTTCTTGCGTCGCCACCGCAATAACCTCAAGACCTTCCCTGCCATCTTTATAATCTTGGTCTTTTGCGTCCCCGCAAAAAACCCCTCAGTAGTGCACCTTTCGCTCGATGAAGCGGAACTGCAGCGCGGTGAGCGTGATCACCACCGCCATCAAGATCACCGACTGCGCCGAGGAGCCGCCCAGGTCGAGGTTCATGACGCCGTCGGTGTAGACCTTGTAAATCAGGGTTTCGGTGGCCTTGGCGGGGCCGCCGCCCGTGAGCGCATGGATGACCCCGAAGGTGTCGAAGAACGCGTACACCACGTTCACCACCAGCAGGAAGAACGTGGTCGGCGACAAGAGCGGGAAGACAATGCTCCAGAAGCGCCGCCCCGGTCCGGCATCCATGGATGCGGCCTCGACCACGGACCTCGGGATCGCCTGCAGACCGGCCAGAAAGAACAAAAAGTTGTAGCTGACCTGCTTCCAGGCCGAGGCCAGGATGACCAGCAGGAGCGCCTGGGTTCCGTTCAGCCGGTAATCCCAGAGGACCCCCATGTCGTTCAGGCTGCGGCCGATGATCCCGATGGAGGGATGAAAAATGAAGAGCCAGAGACTCGCGGCCACGGCCGGGGCCACCGCATACGGCCACATGAGGAGTGTCCGGTACAGCCGCATGCCCTGGATTTTCATGTCCGCCATCACCGCGAAAAGCAGGGCGAATCCCATGGCCAGCGCGGCCACGACCGTGGAAAAGATGACCGTGACCTGGATGGAGCCGAGGTACAGGGGATCGGTCAGGATGGTGCGGAAATTCTCGAACCAGACAAACTGGGTGCGCAGACCGAACGGATCCTGGAGCAACACGGAATAATACACCGCTTGCGCGGCAGGCCAGAAGAAGAAGACCACCGTGATGGCGAGTTGGGGGGCGACGAGCAGGTACGGAAGGACCTTGTTCGGAAAGATGACCCGCCGGCGCATCAAGCTCTCCAGGGTGTCGAAAGTTCCGGGTTACGCGGCAATGCCGGTGCCGTTTCTCCAGCGTGACGGGCCCGGGCACCCCGGCCCGGTCGGCCGGGATCCCCGGGCCTTCCGCGTCTAGCGGTTGGCACGCTCGAAGTTCCGTAGCACGGCATTCCCGCGCTGCACGGCGTTATCCACCGCCTGCTTGGCAGTCTCTTGGCCCTGGAAAGCCTTCTCCATCTCCTCCTGTATGATCACACGGATCTCGGGCATGTTACCCAGCCTCAGGCCGCGCGAATTCTCGGTGGGCTCGGTAAGCGTGAGCTGACGGAACGGCAGATCCGTGCCCGGGTTCTTGACGTAATATCCTTGCCCGGAAACGAGGGCGAAGCCCGCCATGGTGATCGGCACGTAGCCAGTATCGATGTGCCACTTGGCGTCGACCTCGGGTCGCCCCAGGTATCCGAAGAACTCCGCCACGGCCTTGTATTCGTCCGCGGTGCGCTTGGGCCCCGTCATCACCCAGAAGCTGGCCCCCCCGATGATGGAGTTCTTCGGCGCGCCGGGTGTCCCTTTATAGTAAGGCAGCATGGCCACGCCGAAGTCGAATTTTGCCTCGCTCACGACACGGGCCCGCATGCCGGAGGAGGCATGGATCATGGCGCACTCGCCTTTGGTGAACAGGGAGTTGCCAGCCCCGTCGCGCCCTCCGTACTTGAACGTCCCCTCCTTGTGCATGTCCATCAGCGTCTGCAGATGCTTGACGTGCAGCGGGCTGTTGATCTTCAGCTCGGTGTCCAAGCCGTCCATCCCGTTGGCCTTGGTCGCCAGGGGCACATCGTGGATGGCGCTGAAGTTCTCGTACTGCGTCCAGGTGGGCCAGGACATGGTAAAGCCGCAGGCCGCGGCATTGGCCGCCCGGATTTTCTTTGCCGCCTCGCGGGTCTCTTCCCAGGTGCGGGGCGGTTTGGTCGGATCCAAACCCGCCTTCTTGAAGGCGTCCTTGTTGTACCAGGTGATAGGCGTGGAACTGTTGAAGGGCATGGACAGCATGCGACCGTCGGAGGTGCTGTAGTAGCCGCGCACCGCAGGGACATAGGCTTTGGGGTCAAACGGAACTCCCGCATCACGCATGAGCTCGTACACCGGCTTGATGGCGCCCTTGGCCGCCATCATGGTCGCGGTGCCCACCTCGAACATCTGCACGATGTGGGGGGCGGTACCGGCGCGGAACGCCGCGATGGCCGCGACCATCGTTTCGGGGTAACCGCCTTTGAAGGTGGCTTTGACATCGTATTTGGTCTGCGAGGCGTTGAAGTCGGCGACGACCTTTTCCAGCATCCCGCCCTCGGGCTGGGAGAGGCCGTGCCAGAACTCGACCTGGACGCGCTGCTGGGCCGCCGACGGAAACGGCGCCAGACAGACCGCCAGTACGATGCCGGCCGCCAGCAGAGTCACTCCCGAGCGTTTCGGTTCCGAGAACATGTTCTCCTCCTCACCCGTTCCGGGGTGCCGTGCGGCTCCGGAGGCGAAACCGGATCCCCGCCCGGCCCGTGGCTGCGATGACCGCTCACTGTCGGTTTGTTCGCTCGAAGTTGCGCAGCACGATGTTCCCGCGCCGCACCGCGTTATCCAGCGCCTGCTTGGCGCCCTGCTGGCCCTGGAACGCCTTCTCCATCTCCTCCTGGATGATGACCCGGATCTCCGGCATGTTGCCCAGGCGCAGACCCATGGAGTTCTCTGTAGGCTCGGTGAGCGTGAGCTGGCGGAACGGGATGTCGGCGCCGGGGTTCTTGATGTAATACCCCTGCCCGCTGGCCAGGGCAAAGCCGGCCAGCGTGATGGGCACATAGCCGGTGTCCATGTGCCACTTGGCGTCCACCTCCGGGCGGCTGATGTAGGCAAAAAATTCCGCCACGGCTTTGTACTCGTCCAGCGTGCGCTTGGGCGAGGTCATCACCCAGAAGCTGGCCCCCCCAATGATGGAGTTCTTGGGAGCGTTCGGTGTGCCCTTGTAGTACGGGAGGAAGGTCACACCCCAATTGAACTTGGCCTCCTTCAACACGCGGGCGCGCAATCCCGACGAGGCGTGAATGATGGCGCACTCGCCAGAGGGGAAAAGCGCATCGCCCGCTGCGTCGCGACCGCCGTATTTCAAGACACCCGCCTTTTGCATGTCCGCCATGTTCTGAAGATGCTTGACGTGGAGCGGGCTGTTGATCTTGAGTTCGGCATCCATTCCCTTCATGCCGTTCGCCTTGGTGGCCAAGGGCACATTATGGATGGCGCTGAAGTTCTCGTACTGCGTCCAGGTGGGCCAGGCCATGGTGTACCCGCAGGTGGCCGCCTTGGACGCTACGATCTTCTGCGCCGCAGCCCAGGTCTCCTCCCAGGTGCGGGGCGGCTTCTCCGGGTCCAGCCCCGCCTTCTTGAAGGCGTCTTTGTTGTACCAGGTGACCGGCGTCGAGCTGTTGAAGGGCATCGAGACCAGCTTGCCGTCTGCGGTGCTGTAGTAGCCGCGGACGCCGCCGACGTAGTTCTTCGGATCGATGTGCACTCCGGTCTCTTTCGACAGCTCGTAGACCGGCTTGATGGCGGTCCGGGCCGCCATCATCGTGGCGGTGCCGACCTCGAACATCTGGACGATGTGCGGCGCGTTACCCGCGCGGAACGCGGCGATGGCGGCCACCATGGTCTCGGGATAGCTCCCCTTGAACGCGGCGTTCACCTGGTACTTGCCCTGCGACGCATTGAAGCCGGCCGCCACGTTCTCCAGGATACCGCCCAAGGGTTGAGTGAGGCCGTGCCAGAATTCGACCTGGACCTTCTGCTCTGCCTCGGCCAGCACGGGGATCGGGATCGCGGCGATCACAATCCCCATCGCCAGTGCGGAAACGCTTCGGAACCGAGACATCCTCTTCATGGCTGTCCTCCTCCGTGGCGACGCGTGTTGTCCGAGACGCTCACACCATTACTTCCAGAACTTTCTCAGATTTACCAACCGATCCGGAAAGTCCGAAATGATTCCGTCTCCCGGCAGAGTCCCGAGCCCCGCGATGATGAGGCGTCGCATATCCGCCGGGTCGTTGACCGTCCAGGTGACGACCGCGATTCCTGCGCCGTGGAGCATCCGCAGAAGATCGGACGTCACGAGCGAGTGATGCGGGGCGTAGTAGTCCACGCCGTGCCGGCGGACGGCGGTGACGGGGTCGGCGGGCTGTCGTCGCTGCCCCACCAGAAGGCCTGCGGGAATGCCGGGCGCCAAGCGCTTCATCTTGGCGGCGGAGGCATGGTGGAAGGACTGGGTGATGACGCGGTCCAGGAAGCCGCACTCGCGGAGCACCGCCAGCACCCGCTCCTCCAAGTCCGGGGGTTGCCCCGCGCGCCCCTCGGCGAACTTGATCTCCAGGTTCAGGCGGAACTGCGGATTCCCGCCGGCCTTGACCAGGTCGATGAGCTCCCGCAGCGTGGGTACACGCTCGCCGCAAAATGCCGCGTCGAACTTCGACCCCGCGTCCAGCCGCTTGATCTCGGCCAGGGTGAGGTCGCCGACGCGGCCGCGCCCGTCGGTCGTCCGATCCACGGTGTCGTCGTGGATGACGACCACGACCCTGTCTTTGGTCGCCTGCAGGTCCAGTTCCGCCGCGTCCACGCCCAGCGCGATGGCCGCCCGGAACGCGGCCGGCGTGTTTTCCGGCGCCAGACCCGCGGCGCCGCGATGCGCCTGGAGGGAGAGGTACGGCGGAAAGCCCGATGTCGTCTCGACGGTCATTCCAGCCCCCGTCACCGCAGCCGGCACCGAGGACGAGTGCCCGAAGCGGAGCTGCACCCTCGCCGGCAGCCGGTGCGCGGCGCCCCCCATACGCGGGACTATAGCACAGACCCCCGACCGTGGTCCGCGAAAATGGGGAACACGGCCTCCGTCCCGGACCGGGTGTCCCGCGCCCCACGGGCGCTCGGAACCTACCGCGCATCCGCGACAGAAATCCGGCCCTCGAACGGCGGCGCGCCCGCCGGTCTGGCCTCCCGGAACTGCTGCCCCAGGGAGATCTCATCCAGGTAGTCGAGAATCTCCCGCTGGGTCCGTTCCCGGCTCCAGCCTTTGAGTTCGCCCATCCACGCGGCGATCTGCTCGCAACAATCCTTTCCCCGGCACGGGCTGGTCCCGATCCCGGTTCGCCGCAGCAGGACGTCGGCGAGCGTCTCGGCGCGCTCGTGCTCCACCGCGTACGTCAACTGCGCGCGTATGTCGGGATTCTGCGTGCAGAGGCGCTCTTTCATCGCGGCAGACCGGCCGGCCACCGCGAGGATCGTGGGATAACGGCGCCCGTAGATATTGAGGAGGTTCTGGATTTGTGCGGGCTCCAGCCCGGCCCGTTTGCCGAGATCCGGCACATCCGCCCACAGGTGCACCTCCACGGTGCCCTCGCCGTCCGATCCGTCGAGGGCCAAGCGGTGCGTGCGGCACGGCGCGGGCCGCTGGAGCAGGCGCCCCACCCGGTCCACGGCCTCTTCCGCCAGGCTGCGAAAGCAGGTCAGCTTCGTCCCCGTGATCGACAGAAAGGTGCCCGATTCCCCTTCCGGGACCACCTTGTGGGCGCGCGAGACCGCGGACGCGGACTTTCCCTCTTCGAAGCTCAGCGGCCGCACGCCGGAATACGTGTAGTGGATGTCGTCCTCCCCCATCCCCGCCGTGGGCAAGACCCGCTGGGTCTCGCGCATGAGGTACTGCACTTCTTCGCGGGTGGCGGCCAGCCGGTCCAGATCGCCTGTGAAGTCGGTGTCCGTGGTGCCGACCAGCGTGAACTGTCGCCACGGGATGACGAAAAACATCCGGTCGTCCCGCTGGGCGGCGACGTACACCGCGTGGTCGGTGATGTGCGGCAGGAGAAGATGGATGCCCTTGGTGGTCCGCACGCAGCGCCGGCCCCCATCCACCCCGGCCAGCCGCCGCACCTGGTCCGCCCACGGCCCCGTGGCGTTCACGACCACACGCGCGGTCACCCGTGCCGTTGCGCCGTCCAAGACGCCCCGCACGTCGATCCCCCAGTCGCCGCTCCGGGTGCCCGGCTCGCCGGACGGGCGGCGCGGCTCGAGACGCCGGATACCCGTCACCTCGGCATAGTTGTAGACCGCGGCCCCCCACCGCTGCGCGGAGAGGACGTTCTCCAGACACAGCCGCTCCGGCAGGAGGAGGAGGTCGTCGAAATAGTAGCCGGACCCCAGCAGATCCCGGGGCTCGAGATTCCGCTCGAGACGCAGCGTCTCGTTGCGCGTGATGGTCCGGTAGGGGTCCGTCCGCTTACCGGGGGTCAAGAGATCGTACAGTTTCATCCCGATGCGTATCATGAACAGGCCGCGCTTGGCGCCCCGGTACACGGGCACCAAGAACGGCAGCGGGCGCACCAGATGCGGCGCCAGGCGTGCCAGCCGCTCGCGCTCGCGCAACGATTCCCGCACCAGCCCGAAGTCGAACAGTTCCAGGTAGCGCAGACCGCCGTGGATCAGCTTGGAGGAGCGGCTGGTGGTACCGGAGGCGAAATCCTTGCGCTCCAGCAGGAGCGTGCGGTAACCGCGCAACGCGGCGTCGCGGGCGATGCCGGCCCCGGCCATCCCGCCGCCGATGACCACCAGGTCGAAGGCCCGTCCATCGATGTCCGCCAGCCCGCCTGTCATGGGTTGTTCCGATCCGCAGCCCCGCGAAAAATCCAGAGGACGTCCGCCGCGTCGCGGGCGGCCCGCCCCTTACAAAAAGAAAGCCCTAACGACCGGCGATCCTCCGAATCGCCCCCGTTAGGACTTGACCAGTCTCTCCGCCTCGGCGAGGACCCGACATGATTTTGGTATACACGCGTCGGACGGGAATCTATCCCAGGGGTTGGAGCGTGTCAAGGCGATTTCCGCCGCTGCTGTACCGCCCCGCGGGAGTTTTCGCTTGGCAAGCTTCGCGGCCCTATGGTAGCTTTCTCCCATCCTAGGGGGTGGGATTATGTCTGGACACAGCAAGTGGGCAAGCATCAAGCACAAGAAGGCCAAGGTCGACGCGCAACGGGGACGCGCCTTCACCAAGCTCATCCGCGAGATCACCGTGGCCGCGCGCGTCGGGGGCGGGGACCTGGCGGGGAATCCGCGACTGCGCACCGCCGTCCTGGCGGCCAAGGCGGTCAACATGCCTGCCGACAACATCGACCGCGCCATCAAGAAAGGCACGGGCGAGCTGGAGGGCGTCACCTACGAGGAGATCACCTACGAGGGCTACGGGCCGGGCGGTGTGGCCGTTCTCGTCGAGGTGATGACGGACAACAAGAACCGGACGGTGGGCGAGATCCGCAAGGTGTTCTCGCGCCACGGCGGGAACATGGGCGAGTCCGGCTGCGTGAATTTCCTGTTCGAGAAAAAGGGCCATATCGTGGTGGATGCCGCCAAAGTGGACGAGGACAAGCTCATGTCCGTCGCCCTGGACGTCGGCGCCGAGGACATGCAGCGGGAAGAAGGCGTCTTCGCCGTGACGACCACCCCTCGGGAGTTCGAGAAGGTGCGCGACGCCGTCGTCAAGGCCGGCATCCAGCCCCTCTCCGCCGAGATCTCGAAGCTTCCCAAGACCACCGTGAAGTTGGCGGGCAAGCAGGCCGAGCAGATGCTGAAGCTGATGGAAGAAATGGAAGAGCACGACGACGTCCAGCACGTGTACGCGAATTTCGACATCCCCGAGGAGATCATGGCGGCCCTGACCGCCTGACGGCAGCCCCTATGCCCGAAGGCCGACGCTCTCCCCTGCCGTGGACCGGGTGCGACCCGAGGCGTTCTGCACCGGGCCGCCGCGTGGTGGCATGCGTGTCTTAGGTGTCGACCCCGGGACCGCGGCCACAGGCTATGGCATCGTCGAGGAGCGGGAAGACGGTCTGCACGCGGTGCGTTTCGGCGCCATTTCGTCTACGGCAAACCTCCCCTTCGCTCAGCGCCTGCTCCGCATTTACCGCGACCTCCGCACCCTCGTGACGGATCTCCGCCCCGACTGCGCCGCCGTCGAGGCGGTGTTTTTCGCGCGGAACGTCCAGAGCGCCCTTCGACTGGGGCACGCGCGAGGTGTCGCGCTGCTCGTCCTGGCCGAGGCGGGGATCGAGATTCACGAGTACTCCGCGCTGGAGGTCAAGAAAGCCGTGACGAGTTTCGGGCAGGCCCGGAAGGATCAGGTCCAGCGCATGGTCCAACTCCTCCTCCGGCTGCCCGCGGCCCCGCAGCCGGCCGATGCCGCAGATGCCCTGGCGATCGCCATCTGCCACCAGCACGCCGCCCGGTTGCGCGGTCGTTTGAGGACGTCGTGAGATGATTGCCCAGCTCCGCGGCCGCCTGGCCAGCAAGGAACCACACCGCGTCGTGGTGGACGTCGGCGGGGTCGGCTATCTGGTGCTCATCCCACTCTCGACCTTTTATCGGCTCCCCGAGATCCCGGCCGAGGTCATGCTCCATACCTTCACCCACGTGCGAGAGGACGCCATACAGCTCTTTGGCTTCCACACGCGGGATGAGCAGACGCTCTTCGAACTGCTCCAAGGGGTCAGTGGAATCGGACCGCGACTGGCGACCAACATCCTCTCCGGCATCTCAGTGGAGGATCTGGCGGCCGCCCTCTCCCAGGGAGATGTCACCCGGCTTCGGGCCGTCCCTGGGGTGGGCAAGAAGCTGGCCGAGCGGCTGGTGGTGGAGTTGCGCGACAAGGCGGCCGGCGCCCCGCTGACCCCCAAGGCCGCGGCGACCCCGGCGGCGCTGGATCGGGCACTGGACGACGTGGTGTCGGCCCTGGTCAACCTGGGCTGCAACCGCAAGGAAGCGCAGCAAGCGGCCGAGACCGCCCGGACGGAACTGGGACCCGGCGCAGCGTTTGAGGAGCTGATCAAGGCGGCGCTTCGCGGCGTGGGCGACCAGCGCACCTGACGAGCCATCCAACATGGGCCAAACCCGGGAACGTATCACCGCACGGACGCAACTGACGGAGGACCAGCAGGTCGAGCAGACGCTGCGCCCGACCCGGTGGGATGAATACATCGGCCAGCAGCCGGTGAAGGACAACCTTCAGGTCTTTATCCAGGGAGCACGGAGCCGGAACGAGGCCCTTGACCACGTCCTCATCTCCGGCCCCCCCGGCCTCGGCAAGACGACCCTCGCCAACATCATCGCCTCGGAACTGGGCGTCAACATCCTCTCAACATCCGGTCCGGTGCTGGATCGGCCGAAGGACCTGGCCCCGATCCTCAGCAGCAGCCTCCGAGAGCGGGATGTCCTGTTCGTGGACGAGATCCACCGCCTCAACCCCACGGTGGAGGAGACGCTGTACCCGGCCATGGAAGACTACAGACTGGACCTCATGATCGGCCAGGGGCCCGGCGCGCAGACCTACAAGCTCACCCTGCCCCATTTCACCCTGATCGGGGCGACCACGCGGGCGGGCCTCCTCACCTCCCCGTTGCGCGATCGGTTCGGCGTCGTGCTGCGGCTGGATTTTTACACGGAGGCCGATCTCGTGCAGATCGTCAGCCGCTCGGCCCGGATCCTAAACGTCGGCCTCACGCGGGACGGAGCCGCCGAACTGGCGCGCCGCTCGCGCGGCACCCCTCGGATCGCGAACCGCCTCCTGCGCCGCGTTCGAGACTTTGCCCAGGTCGAAGGGGACGGGACGATCGACCAGCGCGTGGCCCACGACGCCCTCAACCGGCTGAATGTGGACGAGCGTGGGTTCGACGAGATGGATCGGCGGATCCTGCAGACCATCATCGAGAAGTTCTCGGGGGGGCCGGT
>JAKPQH010000227.1 GCA_029580855.1 bacterium
CTCGCCCAGCTCCATGCGGACACACTCCAGACCCGCCAGCCGCCCGCCCTCCACGACCGCGCGTTTTGGCGCCACCAGGAACCGAATCTCCACCCCCTCGTCGCGGGCATCCGCGACCTCGACCTCGTCGGCGGGCATCTCGCTCTCGGTCCGACGGTACAGGATGGCCACCTTCTCGGCCCCACACCGGAGCGCCGTCCGCGAGGCGTCAATGGCCGTGTTGCCGCCCCCCACGACGGCCACGGTTCCGGAGAGCGTCGGCGGGCCGTTCCGCTTTACGCCCTCCAGAAAGGCGATCCCCGGCAGGATGTTGGGGTGGGTCTCGTTCTCGATCCCCATCCCTTTGGCGATCCACGAGCCGAGGGCGATATAGATGGCGTCGAACCCCTGGCGCTTGAGATCGTCGAGGCTGAAGTCGTGCCCCAGGCGTACACCCGTCCGGGTCTCGATGCCGTGCGCCAGGAGGTGATTGATCTCCTTGTCCAGCACCGCCTCGGGCAGCCGGTACTCGGGGATGCCGTAGCGGAGCATGCCGCCCAGCTTGGGCTGCTTGTCGAAGATGGTCACCGCGTGGCCCTTCCTGGCCAGGAAGTACCCGCAGGTGAGCCCGGCGGGCCCGCCGCCGACGATGGCCACCGCCTTGCCGGTACCGGGGACCGGGGCGGGCGGCGGCAGATTGTCGTACTCCAGGTCCGCCACATAGCGCTTCATGAAGTTGATGGCGGCGGGGGAATCCACATCCTTCCGGCGGCAGCTGGCCTCGCAGTAGCGGACGCAGACCCGGCCGCAGGCCAGCGGCATAGGGTTTGTCTCGCGGATCAGCTCCAGCGCCTCGCGGTACATCCCGGCGTTGGCAAACGCCAGATACCCCTGCACGTCCACGTTGGCCGGGCACTCCAGGAAACAGGGCCCGCGGCAGTCGGCGTAGTGGTTCGAGAGCAGCATCTCCAGGGCGGTGCGGCGGGCCCGCACCGCCGGCTCGCTCTCGGTCCAGACGTCCATGCCCTCCGCCACGGGCGTCGTGCAGGACATGACGAGGCGGTTGGCGTTCCGCACCTCGACCACGCAGACGAGGCAGCTGCCGTACGGCGACAGGCGGGCGTCGTAACACAGCGTGGGGATCTCGATCCCGTTGGCGCGCGCCGTCTGCAAGATGGTCTGGCCGCTGTCGGCGGTAATCGTCCTGCCGTCGATCTTCAGGGTCACGCTGGGCATGAATCCTATCCTCCGAACCGTGGTCAACCGCTGAGCACTCTTGGTCGCAAGACGCACAGAGACGCAACCCGCAGGGGGTGAATCCAGCTGTTCCGTTCCAGCGCGCCCGACCAGACCGTGCGCCTCGCGCCTCCCCGCCGCGCAGCAGGCGGGCGCCGCTCGTGGTGGACCTCGGCGCAGGCCCCCCGGCGTCTTGGCGGATGGCGATGGTCACACCTTATAGATGGCGTCGGAGTTACACACGGTGAAGCACTTCCCGCACTTCGTGCATTGCTCCTCGACGATGGTGTGCGGGCGCTGCTTCTCGCCCAGAATGCAGTGGGCAGGGCACTGGCGCGCGCAGAGCATGCAGCCGTTGCATTTCTCGTGGTCGATGACGAACTTCACCAGCGCCGGGCACTGGTGTGCCGGGCAGCGCCGCTCGCGGATATGCGCCTCGTACTCGTCCCGGAAATAGCGGAGCGTGGTGAGCACCGGGTTGGGCGCCGTGTTCCCCAGCGCGCACTGGGAGGAGCCCTTGACAAACCGCCCGATCTCCTCCAGCTGCGCGAGGTGCTCCTCCTTGCCCTTGCCCAGGACGATCTGCTCCAGAATCTCCAGCATCCTGAGCGTCCCGATCCGGCAGGCAGTGCACTTGCCGCAGGACTCGTTCTGCGTGAACTGCAGGAAGAAGCGCGCCATCTCCACCATGCAGGTGGTCTCGTCCATGACCACGAGACCCCCCGAGCCCATGATGGCGCCCGTCTTCGTGATCTGCTCGTAATCGATCTGGGTCCCGCCCAGGGCCGCGGGGATGCAGCCGCCGGAGGGACCGCCCATCTGCACCGCCTTGAATCCCTTGCCGTCCTTGATCCCGCCGCAGACCTCGTTGACCACCTCGCCGATGGTGGTCCCCATGGGGACCTCCACCAGACCGGTCCGCTTGGCCCGGCCGGCCACCGCAAACACCTTGGTCCCCTTGCTCCTCTCCGTCCCGCGGGCGGCGTACGCCGCCGCGCCGTGCAGGATGATCCACGGCACGTTGGCGAAGGTCTCCACGTTGTTGATGATCGTGGGCCTGCCCCACAACCCCTTCACCGCCGGGAACGGCGGCCGCGGCCGCGGCGTCCCGCGCTTGCCCTCGATGGAGGCGATGAGGGCGGTCTCTTCGCCGCAGACGAAGGCGCCCGCCCCCTCCTTCAGTTTGACGTCGAAGGACAGCGAGGAGCCGAAGATGTTCCGTCCCAGATAGCCCTTCTCTCTGAGCAGGCCCATGGCGCGCTTCAAGCGCTTGACCGCCAGGGGATACTCGGCCCGGCAGTAGATGTAGCCGTGGTTGGCGCCGACGGCGTACGCGGCGATCATCATGCCCTCGAGGACCGAATGGGGATCCCCCTCCAGGACGCTGCGGTCCATGAAGGCGCCGGGATCTCCCTCGTCGGCGTTGCAGACGATATACTTCACATCGCCCGGCGCCCCGCGCCCGAACTTCCACTTCTGCCCCGTGGGGAAGCCCGCGCCGCCGCGACCGCGCAGCCCCGAGTCCGTCATCATCTGGATGACCGCCTCGGGGGTCATCTCCGCCAGGACCTTGCGGATGGCCCGGTACCCGTCGCGCCGCTCGTAATCCTCGATGGAGTCGGGGTCGATGTAGCCGCAGTTTCGCAGCACGATCTTGACCTGGCGGGCAAGGAAGCCCTCCTCCGGCCCCTCCGTGAAGTTGCGAAGTGCGAGATGCTCCCGGAGCGGGCGCCCGCCCAGGACGTGGCCGCGGAAGATCGCCTGCGCCTTCTTCTCGTCCACGTCGCCGTAGAGATATTTTCCGGCGCCGTCGTCGATCTCGACCAGCGGCTCGCGATAGCACATCCCCAGGCACCCGGTGGAATGAAGCGTCGCTTTTCCGCCGTCTCCCTCCACGAGACCCCGGAAGGTTTCGAAGACCTTCGCCGCCCCGGCGGAGATCCCGCAGGTGGCCATGCCCACCGTGATCTTCACCATGGATCTATCCTCTCATTTCGCCCGTCCGCGGCGCTGGTACTCTTTGAGAATCTTACGGACTTTCTGCGGCGTGAGTCCCCCGTAGGTCTCCTCACCGATCATGATCACCGGCGCCAGACTGCAGCATCCGAGGCAGGCCACCGGACTGATGGTGAACAGCCCATCCTTGGTGGTGTCCCCCGTCTCGAGCCGCAGCTCGTCCATGATGACGTTGAGCAGCGTCGTGGAGCCCATCACATGGCAGGCCGTGCCGTCGCAGAGCTTGATCGTGTATCGGCCCGGCGGCTGGAGCCGGAACTGCTTGTAGAAGGTGATGACGCTGAAGATGTCGCTCGGCGGAGCGCCGGTGATCTCGGCGATCTCGGCGATCGCGTCCTCGGAAACGTAGCCGGTCTTCTCCTGCACCACCTGCAAGAGCGGGATCACCTGGCTGGCGTCGCCCGCGCCGAGCTCAACGGTGCCGTCTTCGAAATACTTGCTTGCCGCCATGACCATCCCAATGCCTCCTCGCCACGGCTACACCGGCGCAGCCTTCGCATGATAGACCGGCACCGAACGAAGTCAACCGAAAAGCCTCGAAATCCCCGGCAGGAACCACTCGAGCAGACAAAAAGGGCATGACGCCCGGACGAAACGCCCGGCGCGGAGCGATCCGCGCCGGGACGTCACACCGGACTTGGGGCGGAACGAGAGAGGGGGGCGCGCCGACCGGCTGCCCCGACCGGCGCACCGGCTGCCGACGCTTTGATCGACCCCGCTGTCCGGTCGCAGGAACACCCGCCGCGGCAAACCGCCCCCGGGGTCAGCCCGCGGCGACGACCTTCGTCTTGCCGGCGAGATGACCCTCGGCGACCACCCGATGAAGGGCGCGGGCCCATCGGCGGACGGCCTCGTCCATGTCGGCCTCCGTCATCGCGGCGGAGGTCCAGCCGTGGGTGCCGCCCAGAAAATCGATCCCCTCCAGCAGTTGCGCGCACTGCAGGGCCTTCAGGAGGGGCTGCTTGATGCTCTCGAGAAGCCGGCGCGGCGGCACGGTCCGGAGGAACTCCTCCCGGTCGGCGGTCTGCGGCAGGTCGTCCCCCAGGATGAGTCGCGCGGCGGACCGAATCCCGTACAGACAGCCGCCCACCCCGGCCTCGCGGATGGCGGTGTTGATCCCGGTCCGGAGGCGCTCCGCCATCGCGGCGGCGTGGTCCTGGACCGTCCTGTCTTGGAGCAGCTCCAGCGCCGCCGCCCCCGCGGCGGCGGTGACCGGGTTCGCGCTGAACGTCCCCTGGTGGCGCACCCGCTTCTTCCGGTTGTACTCCGGGTCGTCGGGATGCATCGTCAGATCGCCCATGATCTCGGCGCGACCGGCGACGGCGGCGCCCGGGACCCCGCCGCAGACCGCCTTGGCGTAGGTGGCCAGGTCCGGGGTCACCCCGAAGTACTCCTGGGCCCCACCGGGGGCCAGGCGGAATCCCGTGATCACCTCGTCGAAGATGAGGATGGTCCCGGTCCGGCTGGTGAGCTCTCGGAGGCTTTGGAGATATCCCGGCGGGGTGGGGACGCACCCGGCCGCCGGCCCGTCCGCCTCGAGGATCACCGCCGCGACGTCCTGCGGCGCCAGCGCCGCCTCCATGGCGGCCAGGTCGTTGAGCGGGACGGCCCGGACGGCGGGAGCCGCCGTTTTCGGGACGCCCGCCGAGCTGGGGATCTCGTGGGGGGCCAGATACTCGATCATGGCGTAATCGTGCCAGCCGTGGAAGTGGTTGCGGATCTTGACGACGATGTCGCGGCCGGTGTGCGCCCGCGCCAGACGCATGGCCAGCAGGGTGGCCTCGGTGCCGCTCATCGGGAACCGGACCAGTTCGGCGCAGGGGACCATGGCGACGATGAGCTCCGCCCAGCGCACCTCGGCGGGCGTGGGGGCCGACGGGTGGGTGTGCTTGTCGGTCGCCTCGTGCAGCGCCTTGAGGACGGCAGGGTGGCCGTGCCCCAGGATCAGCGACCCGTGGCCGGTGCACAGGTCGATGAACTCGTGGCCCTCCACGTCCCACTTCCGACACCCCTGCGCGTGGTCCATGTACAGGGGGAACGGGTCGATGTGGCGGACGTCGTGGTTGACGCCGCCGGGGATGAGCGTGCGGGCGCGCTCCCAGAGGGCGCGCGACCCCGCAAAGCGCACGCCGTAGTCGTCGAAGATCGTGGCCATGCTTGAGCTCCTCTCCTTCGGATGGGGTGACGCGGACGGGGCTACGGTCCGCCCCTGCGCCGTCGTCGGCCGCCGTCCGGATACGCGGTGGACACGCCCAGTCGGGCCGAGCCTAGCTCGGATAGCCCCGGAGTGTCAACCGCTGATCGTCCGCCGCGGCGCACGGGCCTAGCAGCCTCCTCGCTCGACACGGCGCCCGCCCTGGTAGACATCCAGGACGCGACGGAGCGCGGCGAGATCGTGGGCTGGGTCGCCGCGCACGATCAAAACGTCCGCCGGGCGGCCCGGGGCGAGCCGGCCGGCCGCATCTCCCACCCCGATCGACTCCGCCGCGGCGGCGGTGCCCGAGAGGATGGCGTCCCCGTTGGAGAGCCCGGCGTGTCCCAGGGCCTCGATCTCGAACGCGAATCCGCCCGGCCCGTACGCGTTCCATGGCGAGTCCGAGCCCGCCACGATCCTGACGCCGGCCCGGATCATCCTCCCGACGGCCTCCAGCCGCACCTCCAGTTCCCGCCTGGTCCACGCCAGCATCCGCTCCTGACGGGTCGACAGCCTGCCGCGCCGTTCGAGCGTTTCCGTGAGACGGCCGATTCCCGCCCGAAGGATGTGGAGGGTCGGGTTGACCCACACCTGCGCCTTGGCGAGCCGCTCCACAAGGTCCTGCCGCTCGCGATACGAACCATCCGCCTCGGTGAAGACGCAGTGAACGATCATGTCCACCCCGGCATCCAGACAGTTCTCGACGGATCGGGCGCAGGCGCAATGGGCCGCCGTGAGCTTGCCGTGGCGGTGCGCCTCGTCGGTGATGGCCTGGAGTTCTGCCACGGTGTAGGAGGCCCGCCTCGGGTCGGAGGTTCGGGTGCTTCCGCCGCTGGCCACGATCTTGATGTAGTCCGCCCCTTCCTTGAGGAGCTTGCGGACTTCGGCGCGCGCCCGCTCTTCCCCGTCCGCCTCCGAGCCGAAGTACCACATGTGGCCGCCCGTCATCGTGATCGGCCTGCCGCAGACGACCACCCGAGGCCCGACGGCCAGCCCTCGCTGCAACCCCTCCCGCAAGGAGAAGGCCACGCGATTCTTTGCCCCGTTGTCGCGGGCGGTCGTCACCCCGGATTGCAGAATCGTCCGCGCGTTCTTCGCTCCCCGCAGGAGCAGAATCCCGTCCTCCTCCAATGCCAGGTCGTCTCCCGCCGTCCCGTCGCCGGGCGCGATCAAGTGCGTGTGGGTGTCCACAAGACCGGGCAGGATGGTGGCGTCGGCATAATCCACACGCTCCACGTGTGCCCCGTCGGGCGGACACACGTCGCCCTGTCGTCCGGATCCGACGATTCGGTCGCCCTCGATCAACACGGCGGCGGCGTCCAGCGGAGGATCGCCGCTTCCGTCCCACAGCCGGGGTGCGGTGAGGAGTGTGAATTGCGCCGGCGTTCCGGGCATGTCCATGCCTCCTGCCGAGACGGGTTCCCATCGGTCGCACCGAGGTCCAACATCATCATTGACACGGTTGCTCCGCCTCGGGGCCGATCCGACCAATCGGCGCCATCCTTTGCGGGCCGATTATAAACCAGGACCTTGCGGGCTCAACAGCAAAAGCGGGCCGCCGAGGGGGTACCGCCGCGGAAAATCGCCGGAGACCGCCCGGGCGGTCCCCCCTTGACAGCCCGAGACGCCTTCGGCTAGTGTCGGCGTACCATTGCGAAGCCGAGTCGGGCTGCATCTGACGGACCGCGGGTCGTCCCGGGGCGATCCGCGGCCGGCCGCTGCCGGTGGCGTGCGGGAAGACCCGGATCGCCGCCGACGCGGACCGGGCGCAGCGGCAGTCTGGACGCGGATGGGGGTTCGCGCGGCCATCGAGGGCGCGGCCGGCCGATCCGACTCGTGAAATACCTTCGACGCGATCGGTGAGCGTCAAAAAAGATCCGCTGTGCACCTCGTGACCGGCAGGGACCCGCTGGGTCCGCCAAGGAGAAGGACGATGCGGCGACGGGTGAAAGGCTGGGGATGGATCGGGGCGCTGTGTCTATTCCTCGCCGTGGCGTGGACGGCATCCGCGGCCGCGGCGGAAAGTACGCTGGATCAGGTCCTCAAGCGCGGAAAGCTCATCGTGGGGATCGGCCTGGGGGCGCCGCCCTTCGGGATGTACGACGCCGACAAGAAACCCACCGGATTCGACGTGGACCTTGCCAAGCTCATCGCCCAGGAATTGAAGGTGGAGATCGAATGGGTCGATACCACCTCCGTAAACCGAATCCCGTACCTCCTGACGAACAAAGTCGACCTCGTCATCGCCACGTTCGGGAACACCCCCGAGCGCGCCAAGCAGGTCTCGTTCACCAAACCCTACTGCTCCTGGAATCTGGTCCTGCTCGGCTGGAAAAAAGATCGGGACATCAAATCTTACAAGGACCTCAAGGGCAAGACGGTCGGGGTGACGCGCGGGACCACCCAGGACATCGCCATCACGCGGCTTGCCCCCGAGGCGAAGATCGTGCGCTACGAAGACGATCCGGTGGCGATGCTCGCATTCGAGCAGAAGAAGGCCGACGTGATGCCGACGGCCGAAGTCTTGGCATTGAAGAAGGTCAAGGAAAACAAGGATATGGAAATCAAGGGGCTGGTCGCCCGGTCCTGGTCGGCGATCGGCGTCCGCCGCGGCGATCCGGATTGGCTGCAGTGGCTGAACACGTTCATGGACTGGCACGGCGGCCAGGGGAAGTTCGCCGAGATCTTCGAGAAGTGGACCGGCGTCGAGATGCCGCCCGCCCTCCCGCAATACTGACGTGGGCCCTTTTCGCGGCTTGACGGCGAAATAGACCGCGCGGGGGTCGCGCTCGACATTGGGGCGCGGCCCCCGCTGCCGCGCGCTCGGCCGCCGCTGCAAGGTCCCCGTGGTCCCACGGCGATCGTCTCGACGGCGTCGCGAGGCGGGGTGAAAGGGCCATGACCTACACATTCCACTGGGAGGTGCCGCTCCAGAACCTTCCGGATTTTCTCTGGGGGGCTTTGGCGACGCTGGAGATGTCCGGGATCGCCTGCCTGCTCGGGCTGCTGGTGGCCGTGACCGGCGCCCTGGCCCGCCTCTCGAAACACACGTACCTCCGGGGCGCGGCCCGGGCCTATGTCGAGGTCATCCGCAACACCCCGTTTATCGTCCAGCTCTTCTACGTCTACTTCGGCCTGGTGACGGTGGGGATCAACCTGGAGGCGTTCAGCGTAGCCGTCATCACGCTGACCCTCAACTGCGGCGCCTACTGCACCGAGATCATCCGGGCCGGTATCCAGTCCATCCACCGCGGTCAGACGGAGGCGGGTCTCTCGTTGGGGATGACGCCCTGGCAGGTGTTCCGGTACGTGATTCTCATGCCCACCCTGCGCGTCGTCTGGCCGCCTCTGGCCAGCCAGTTCATCGCCACCATGCTGGGTAGCAGCGTCGTGTCGGCGATCTCGGCCGAGGAGCTGACCTACGCGGGGATGATGCTGGAGTCCCGCACCTTCCGGACCTTCGAGATTTTCTTCTTTCTCGCCATCGTCTACTTCCTGATGGCCCGGCTGTTCTCGCTGCTCTTCTCGCTGACGGGGCAGAAAGTCTTCCGCGAAGCCTGGGGGCAGCTCTGATGCCGGAGCTCTTCGTCGCGTTCTCGTACAAGGACATCCTGTTTCTGCTGCAGGGCGCCCTCGTGACCATCGGCATGTGCGCCGTGGCCTTCTCCTCCGGCCTGGTCGTGGCGCTGGTCATCGGCCTGCTCCGGACGGCGCGGCGGTTTCCGGTGCTCCGGTGGATCGGCGGAGCCTACGTGGAGATCTTCCGGGGGACGCCGCTCCTCATGCAGATCTTCGTCGCCTACTTCGGGCTCTCGATCCTGGGAATCAGCCTGCCCCCCTTCGTGGCTGTGAGCGTCCCCTTGATGTTGTACACCGGCGCCTACATGGGGGAGATCGTCCGCGCCGGCATCGAGGCCGTCCCCCGCGGCCAGTGGGAGGCGGGACGGTCGCTGGGCATGCGGTACCGCCAGCTCATGCGCTACGTGGTCGCGCCGGTGGCGGTGCGCGTCATGATTCCGCCGTCCGTCGGGTTCCTGGTGCAACTCGTCAAGGGGACCTCGCTGGCCTACGTGGTGGGGTACGTGGAGCTGACCAGGGCCGGCTACATCGTCTCGCAGTCCACCTACGCCACCATGCTGGTGTTCACCCTGGTGGGCGCCATCTACTTTGGCATCAACTATCCCCTGTCCCTCGCCTCGCAGAGGCTGGAGGTCCGCCTGCGGCGTCATGCTTAAGCTGGAGAACGTCCACAAGTGGTTCGGAAACCTGCACGTGCTGAACGGCATCACCTTCGACGTTTCCCGCGGGCAGGTCACGGTGATCATCGGCAGGAGTGGCTCCGGGAAATCCACGATCCTCCGGTGCATCAACGGACTGGAGCCCATCCAGGAGGGCCGCATCCACGTGGACGGCGAGCCGGTGGATGCGCACTCGCGCCACGTCCACAAGATTCGCGAGAGGGTGGGCTTTGTCTTTCAGTCCTTCAATCTCTTTCCCTACTACACCGCGCTGGAAAACGTCAGCCTGGCGCCGAGGATCGTCAAGCGCCTCCCCGCCCCCGAGGCGCGCGCCATCGCCGAAGAGATGCTGGCGCGCGTCGGTCTTTCCGATAAGCTGGCGGCGTACCCGGACAAGCTGTCCGGCGGTCAGCAGCAACGGGTGGCCATCGCCCGCGCGCTGGCCATGAAACCGGAGCTGATGCTCTTCGACGAGGTGACCTCGGCCCTCGACCCCGAGCTGGTGGGGGAAGTGCTGAAAGTGATGCAGGACCTCGCCGAGGGGGGGATGACCATGGTCGTGGTCACCCACGAGATGGGTTTCGCGCGACGCGTGGGGAGCCGCGTGCTCTTCTTCCACGAGGGGCGCATCGCCGAGGAGGGCCCGCCGGCGCAGATCTTCACCCACCCCCGAAACGAGAACCTCCGGACGTTCATACAGTCGATTCTGTGAAAGGAGCGGTCATGAAGATCGAGGGCATCGACGTCTACTGGGTGAAGCTGCCCCTGGCGTTCGTCTGGCGCACCTCCTATGCCGACCAGCATTTCACCGACACCCTCCTGGTGCGGATGGAAGGCGGCGGGCACTCCGCTTGGGGCGAAGCGTGTCCGGTCTATTTTCCCGCCTACTCGGCGGAGCACACCATCGCCACCTTCCACACCCTGCGCGAGCACATGGCCCCGCGCATCGTCGGCCAGGACATCGAGTCGGCCCAGGATCTCCTGGACCGCATCGCACTCATCAAGGGCAACCAGTTCGCCCGAGCCGCGCTGGACATCACCTGGTGGCTGCTGGATGCCAAGCGACGCGGCGTGCCGCTGCATGTGGCGCTGGGCGGGACGCGGGATCGGGTCGCGGTCGGGGCCGACTTCGGCGTGCAGGACTCCCTCGACATCCTCCTGCAGAAGATCCAGGGGGCCATCGACCAGGGGTTCCCCCGCATCAAGCTCAAGTTCCGGCCGGGCTGGGACCTGAACATGGTGGCGGCCGTTCGCTCCACGTTCCCGGACTTCACCTTCCACGTGGACTGCAACGCCGCCTACACGCTGGCGGATGCGGACCTCTTCCGCCGGCTGGACCGGTACCGGCTGGCGATGATCGAACAGCCGCTGGCGGACGACGGCATGAGTCTGATCAACCACGCCGATCTGCAGCGGACGATCGAAACCCCCGTCTGCCTGGACGAGAGCGTGCACAGCCTGAGTGTCGTCCAGGCGGCCATCCGCCTGAAGAGCTGTCGGGTGGTCAACATCAAGATGGCCCGGGTGGGCGGGCTGACGGCGTCGCGGGACATCCAGACCCTGTGCGCCGAGCACGGCATCCCCTGCTGGATCGGGGGCATGCTGGAAAGCGCCATCGGGGGCGCCGTCTGCGCCGAGCTGGCGACGCTGCCCAACTTCACGTATCCGGGGGACATCTTTCCCTCCTCCTACTTCTACACGAACGACATCGGCAAGCCGGAGATCGTCCTCAGCGGCCCCGGCGAGGTCTCGACCTCGCAGGTCCCCGGCATCCCCCAAGAGCCCGACCCCGACCTGCTGAAGCAGTGGACCGTGGCCCACATTTCCCTCCGGGCGTGAACCGGACAGGAGAACGCCATGCGCTTTGACCTTCTGCTCCATGGAGGCCACGTCATCGACCCCAAGCACGGCGTCGACGCGCCCAAGGACGTGGCCGTGACCGCCGGCAAGATCGCGGCCGTGGATGACGCCGTCCCGCCCGGCCAGGCGGCCAAGGTCTTGGACGTATCCGGCTTGTACGTGGTCCCCGGCCTGGTCGACCTCCACGTCCACCTCTACGCCACGGCGGGCAACCGCGACGCCTGGGCCGGCGATTACAGCGTCCTGCCCGATGGCTTCAGCTTCCGCAGCGGCGTGACCACCATGGTCGACACGGGCAGCGCCGGCTGGCGGAACTTCGAGGATTTTCGCTTCCGCGTCCTCGACCGCGCCGCCACCCGGACCTACGCCTTCGTCAACATCGTCGGCCTCGGCATGAGCAGCATCGAGGCCGAGCAGAATATCTTCGACATGGACCCGCGACGGACGGCGGACCTGGCCCGCGAACACACCGACAAAATCGTGGGCGTCAAGACCGCCCACTACGAGCTGCCGGACTGGGTGTCGGTGGAGCGCAGCGTTGAGGCTGGAGCGCTGGCCGGCATCCCGGTCATGGTCGACTTCGGCTACTTCCGCCGCGAGCGGCCGTACCACGAGCTCGTGGCGCGGAAGCTGCGGCCGGGCGACATCAGCACGCATTGCTTTCGCGGACCCGTCCCGTGCGTCGGCGCCGACGGCCGCGTCCTGTCGTATCTGTCCGAGGCGCGGAAGCGGGGCGTTCTCTTCGATGTCGGTCACGGCGGCGGCAGCTTCGTCTTCGGCAACGCCGTGCCGTGCATCCGGCAGGGCTTCTACCCCGACACCATCTCCACCGACCTCCACTGTCTCAGCATGAACCTCGGCATGCTGGATATGACCACGACCATGTCCAAGTTCCTGATCATGGGCATGCCGTTGTCCGACGTGATCCGCGCCTCGACCGTCGCCGCGGGCGAGGCCATCGGCCATCCCGAGCACGGCCACCTCGGCGTCGGCGCGGCCGCCGATGTGGCCGTGCTCAATCTGCTCCGAGGCCCCTTCGGTTTCAGAGACTCGTTCGGCGGCAGCCTTCAGGGGGACCGGCGCCTGTGCTGCGAGCTCACGCTCAAGGACGGACAGGTGGTGTGGGATTGGAATGGACGGGGCGGCGTCGACTACCGGCGGATGGGCGATGCGGTCGGCATCCGCCCCGGCGAGGAACGCGTCATGCCGCCCGCGTGACGCGGAGCGGACACACACGTCAAACAGGTAAACGGCCCGGCATCAACGGCCGGGGCTTACGGGCCCACCGGCCTTTCCCGGTGGGCCCGTCTGGATGGATCCTATTTGAGGACACCCTTCTCTTTGTAGTACTTCTCCGCCCCGGGGTGCAAGGGGGCGATGACGGCGCCGACGATGTTCTCCGCTCTCAGGTCGGCGAAGTACTTATGCCGGTCTTTGAGAAAAGGCTGGTTCTCGATGATGTCCCGGGTGAGGGCATAGACCAGCTCGGGGCTGAGATCGCCCCGAACGACGATGACAGTCCAGTTCCCCACGGTCTTGAGGGGTTGCGCCTGTCCCTTGTAGCTGTTCGCGGGGATCGCCATGGGGGCAAATTCTGGGTACTTGGCGGTGATCTTCTGAATCTCGTCGTCGGTCAAAGCCAGGAACTTGAAACGGCTGCCATCCCCAACCAGGTCGGTCATCCAGGCCCCGCCGATCCCGGTGCCGTCGATGATGGCGTCCACCTGACCCGTTTTCAGACGGGACGCGGCCTGCACCCGGTTGCCGCTGTACTCGGCCTTGACATCGTTCCAGGCGATCCCCAGCGCCTCCAGGATCTTTTTGCTGACCACCTCCACCCCATCCCCGGCGGCCAGCATCTCCAGCTTCTTGCCTTTGAGGTCGGCGACCGAACTCACCGCGAGACCCGCCCGCACCACGATGTGCTGCGGGGTAGCGTTGTAATTGGCCAGGGTCCGGACGCTCGGGGTCTTCCCGGCCAGCACGGCCGCCGCCACGGCGGGCCCCTGACAGAGGCCGATCTCCATCTCTTTCTGCTCCAAGGCGGTCATGTTGAACGCCGAGCCGCCGGTGGCCTGGGGGGTGGCCTTGACCCCCGGGATTTTTTGCTCGATCAGGGCCCCCAGGGCGGCCCCCATGGGGAAGTAGTTGCCGCCCAGCGAGGCGGTGCCGATCCGCAGGAATTTCTCCTCGGCGGCGCCGGCGCCGCCGGCCAGCGCGTGAAACAGGGCCGTTGCCGCCACGACCGCGCCGATTCTCCAAAGCATCCGTGTCATGGATTCTCCTCCTTGTGGCTGATCCGGCCGAGGCCGGAGGCTACGGGGACCACCGAGGCGGAAGCTGCCCGCCGGCGACGGAGTTGCTGGACAACATAGACGGTCAGACTGGCCATGCCCAGGTAGTTGGTGATGTGCTCGGGCAGGACCAAGAGCAGGGCGACTACCCCCAGGCCGGCCCGCTCCCATTTGGCGAGCCGGTCGAGCAGGGCCCCCTCGAGAACCGCGCTGAGAAGCGTGATCCCCAGGGCGGCGGTGAGATAGGGTTCGATCACCGCGAAAGGACTGCTCAGAGCGGTAAGGACCAATTCCTGGTCGTAGACAAACAGAAAGGGGGCGATGAAACCGGAGAGGGCGATACGAACCGAGGCGAAGCCGGTTTGGTTGGGGTCGGCGCCCGCCAGCCCGGCGGCGGTGTAGGCCCCGGTGCAGACGGGGGGCGTGAGGGCCGAGAGGGCGCCGAAGTAAAAGACGAAGAGATGGGCGGGGATCTGGGGAACACCCAGCCGTTCCAGGACCGGCACCGCACTGATGGCCGTCAGGACGTAGGCGGCGGTGGTGGGAAGCCCCATGCCGAAAACCAGGGCGACCAGCATGGTCAGGGCCAGGGCGGGCAGCAGGCTGCCCCCGGTAAGCCGCAGGATCAGATGGGCAATGGTCATGGTGACGCCGGTGAGGGAGGCCACCCCCACCACCACCCCCACCAGGGCGCAGGCCACCGCCAGGCTCATGGCGGTCCGCGTTGCCCGCACCAGGAAGCGGACGATCTTGGGCCAGGCCAGACGAGTCTCGCGCCTGAGGCTGGTGATGGCCACGGCCGCCACGATGCCGCCCCAGAAAGCGGCGAACGTGGGTGTGTAATCCAGGAGCAGAAAAACCACAATGCCCGCCAGAGGGGCCATCAGGTATCCATGTTTCAGGGTGGCCCAAAATGGAGGGATCTCTCGGCGCGCGAGCCCCGAGAGCCCCATCCGGACCGCCCGGAAATGAACGGTGGCGAACACTCCGACAAAGTACAGCGTGGCCGGCAAGAAGGCGGCTAAAGCCAGCTTCACGTACGGGATGCCCAGCGAGTCCGCGATGACGAAGGCCGTCGCCCCCATCACCGGAGGAAGGATCTGGCCTCCCGCCGAGGCGGAGGCCTCCACGGCCCCCGCAAAATAGTTCGGGTAGCCGACCCGTTTCATCAGGGGGATCGTGAACGCGCCGGTGGTCGCCACATTGGCCGAGGTCTCGCCGCTCACCATCCCCATCAGGGCGCTGGAGATCACCGCGATCTTGGCCGGACCGCCCCGGGTGCCCCCTGCAACGGCGTTGGAGATGCGGTAGAAAAAGTCGGCCACCCCCACCCCTTCCAACACGGCGCCGAAGAGGACGAAGACGATGATGATCTCGGCGGAAACCCCCAAGATAAAGCCGAAGATCCCCTCCCCGCTCAAGAACAGGTGCTGGACGATACGGTTCACGCTGAACCCGGAGTGAGTGAAGGGCTCCGGCACGCTGCGGCCAAAGTAGGCGAAAAGGATGGCCAGTGCCGCCAGCCAGGTAAGCCCCGGACTCACGGTCCGCCGCGCGGCCTCGAAAAGCAGGAGGGTCCCCACCACGCCGACCCAGATGTCCGGGGGGTCGTACTGCCCGCCCATCCGGACCAGCGTTTCGTAGCGGAAGACCACGTAGCCCATGGTCCCAGCGGTGGCAGTGATCAGCAGCCAGTCTACCAGGCTCGGCCGCGTCCGAGGCGAGCGGCGCCAAGCGGGGGCCAGCAGAAAGCAGAGGATCATTCCGAAGCCGAGGTGGACGGCGCGCAGCACCGTGGGGGGCGGGAGGTAGAAACCCGAGGCCACCAGAAGGTGGTAACTCCCCCAGACGACGCTGATGGCCACGGCCAGAGTCCCCAGTCTCCCTGGCAACTCGCGCCGCGTGAACGGGCTCTCTTCGGTGGTGTCCGCGTTCGCCGCCATGGCTTAGGTCGCCCCTTACCCGCGGGGCGGGAATGTGCCGTGCCGCCGCAAGTACTCTGACAAGCCGCCCGCCGCGATGATCGCAAGCAGGGCAGAGGAGAGCGGCGGCAGGACGGCACGGGTGGATCGAGTCAGGTTCTGGCAGACGATGGCCGCCTGGCTGACGTCAAGGAGAAGCTCGTCCCCGTCGGCGATGTCGGCGGTTTCCAGGGTCACCAACAGCAGCCCGTTATTGATCCCGTTGCGGTAAAAGGTCCGGGAAAAAGAGCGGGCCAGCACCGCCGGGATGCCGGCGCCGCGGACGACCAGGGCGGCGATCTCCATGGCCGAGCCGCAGCCGAAGTTTTTCCCGGCCACCAAGAAATCCCCGGGCGCCACGCGACCGGCGAAAGCCGGGTCCAGATCTTCCATCAGGTAACGGCTGAGGAGAGCCGCGTCGAGAGTGTCCCGTTTGCGGCGCGAGGAAATAATGTAGTCCGTGTTGATGTCGTCGCCCACCACGCGAGCCTGCCCCTGGAAACGCATGGGCTAAACCCCTCTGGGGTCCACGATACGTCCGCTCACGGCGGCGGCGGCCACGACGGCCGGAGAGCCGAGGTAGATGTTCGCCCTGACGTTGCCCATCCGGCCCACGAAATTCCGGTTGGCGGTGGAGAGAACGTTCTCGCCGTCGGCGGGGATGCCCGGGCTGCTGCCGCAGCAGGGGCCACACCCGGGCGGCAAGATCATGCCCCCCTTTTCCACCAGACGGGCCAAGAGGCCGCGGCGGGAAGCCTCGAGATAGACGGCGCGCGAGGCGGGCACCACCAGCAGCTCCACGCCCGGGGCCACCGGGGCGTCCCCCATGGCGGCCAGGGCCTCCTCCAGATCCTCCAGGCGACCGTTGGTGCAGGTGCCGATCACTGCCATCTGGATCGGAGTCCCCGCCAACTCCCGGACAGGCCGCACCCGGTCCGGGGCGTGGGGGAGCGCCACGAGCGGCTCCAACTCGTCCAGCGAGACGGTCAGTTCCCCGGCGTACGTGGCTCCCGGATCCGCCGGTGCTGGATCGCCCTCCCCGCCGCGCCGCGCGCAGAAGGCCCGGATCGCGTCGTCGGGAGGCACGACCGCGCATTTCGCCCCTGTTTCGGACATCAGGTTGCAGAGGGTCATGCGCTGGGGGATGGCGAGGGTGGAGAGACCTGGTCCGGCGAACTCCAGCGACTGGTAAATGGCTCCGCCGGTCCCGATTCGCCGCAGGAGTTCCAGGGCGAGGTCCTTGGCGGCGACGCCGCGCGGGAGCCGCCCGGTGAGCACGATCCGGATGCTCTCCGGCACCCGGAACCAGAGTTGTCCGGTCAGGGCGGCGGCCGCCAGATCGGAGGAGCCGACGCCAACCCCGAGGGCGTTCAGCGCGCCGTAGGTGGTGGAGTGAGAGTCGCCACCCACGATGAGTCTTCCGGGGCGGATGTAGCCATGCTCCGGCAACACTTGGTGGCAAATCCCTTCCCCGAGGTCGAAGAGGACGGCGTTTCCCGCCTGGGCAAAAAGTCGCAGGCGTTCGTGCAGGCCAGCAACCTTGTCGTTGGGGCAAGGAGCGTAATGGTCGAGGACAAAAAGCACCCGGGAGCCGTCGAAACTTCGCTGGCCGTCCATCTGGCGGAAATACTCCAGGGCGAGGGGGCCGGAGCCGTCGGTGGCCATCACGATGTCTACAGAGGCCACGATGCTCTCGCCCGCCACCACCGGCCGGTCCGCGTGGCGCGAGAAGATCTTCTCGGCGATGGTCTGGGGCCGGCTCACGGGGCTGCCTCCAAAGCCCGGATGCACGCGGCCACGCCGCGGCCGGGCTCGGGTAGGCGGCCCAGCCGGAACAGGCAAGCCTCCAGCGTCCCGATCAGGAGCACAGCGTCCCGCGGGAAGACGTGCCCCATGTGGCCGATCCGTACCACCCGCTCCTTGTACGCCTCCCCTAGCCCCGAGGCCGTGACCAGGCCGAACTCCCGTTTGAGCATCCCCCGCAGTTCGCCGCCCGCCACCCCCTCGGGTACGGTGAAAGCGGTGAGGGCCGGCGAACGATGAGGATGCTCCGCCGGAAAGAGGGCAAGGCCCATGGCCTGGAGGCCGGCGCGGATCGCGGCGGCCACCGCGGCGTGGCGGGCGTAGACCTCGTCCAGTCCCTCCTCTTCCATCATCCGGAGGGCCTCGGCCACGGCGCAGACCAGGCTGACCGGGGTAGAGCCCGGCGTCTCGGCCCGAGCACCGCGGAGCGACCCTCGGATGTCGGTGAAGCGCACATAATAGTCGGCCAGACGGGCCGTCTTGGTGGCTTGCCAGGCCCGCTCGCTCAGGGCCACCAGGCTCAGTCCGGTGGGGCTCATCAGCCCTTTCTGGGAGGCGGTGACCAACAGATCGAGCCCCCAGGCGTCGAAGGCGATGCGCAGACAGCCCGCCGCACTCACGGCATCCACCAGGGTGAGGGTCCCGTGGGCCCGGGCCAGGGCCGCCACGGCCTCCACGTCGTTGACCACGGCGGTGGTAGTCTCGCAGAGCGAAACAGTGACGCCCCGGGGTGCGGGGTTGGCGGCCAGGGCCGTCCCCACCTCGTCGAGGTCCAGCGGCTTCAGCCAGTCGGTCGAGACCCGCCGGACACGTAGGCCGTGCCGCGTAGCGATATCGGCGTACATTTCGCCGAACTTGCCGTTGCAGATCGCCAGGATCTCGTCGCCCGGGGAGAAGAGGTTGGTGATGGAGGCCTCCATGGCCCCGCGGCCGGTGGTGTGGACCGGCAAGACCTCCTGCCGTGTGCCCAGGAGGCGCTGGGCCCGCGCCACCAGGTCGGCCAGGATGGCAGAGAACTCCGGTGTGCGGTGGTGGAGCATGGGGCGGGCCCCCGCCGCCAACACCTGAGGGGGGACGTTGACCGGACCGGGAGTGAAGAGCTGCAACTCTCCGTAGCGATGCATCGGCAGGTCTCTTCGCCGTCCGCGACCCGCGCCGCGGACCGCCGCCGAATTCGATTGCGTTCTATCTGCCAGAACAGTATTCTCGGAAATAGAACGAACCGAATCTAGCATGACCGAGGAGCGGTTGACAAGGCCAAAACGGATGGAGGGGTCATGCCGGCGCAACGGGTGGCGGCTGTCGAGCGGGCGCTCGGGATTTTGCTGGCGTTCCGCCAGGGGGAAGCCTCCCTCACCCTCGCGGAGTTGTCGCGGAGAACCGGCCGCTACAAAAGCACCATCCTGCGGCTGGCGGCGACCCTGGAGGCCCAGGGCTTCATGGTGCGGACGGCCGACGGCAGCTTCCGCCTCGGGCCGGCGCTGCTCCGCCTGGGTCTCCTTTATCAGGAGTCGATCCAGGCCCAGGACATCATCTTCCAGGGGCTCGTCGAGCTGATGCGCGCCACGGGGGAGAGCGCCCGCTTCTACATCCGCGAGGGGGACCGGCGGGTGCTGCTCCTCGGCGTCGACTCGCCGCAGCCGTTGCGCGAGCACGTGCTGCCCGGCTATTCCGCGCCGCTGGATGCCACCTCCACGGGACAGGCCTTTCGGTGGGTGGAACGCCCCGCTCCGGAGCGCCCGCGACTTCCCATCCATACCTCGGGGATCAAGGATCCGCTCACGTCATCGTGCGCGGCTCCGCTGGTCGCGGCCGACGGGGTGTGTCTCGGGGTGGTCAGCATCTCCGGACCCACCGCTCGATTCACCTGGCCCAAACGCCGGGCGGCCGGCAAGAAACTCATGGAGGTGGTCGCCGGGCTGGCCACCCAGCTCCGAGGCCAGGCCGCCGTCCCCGGCCGGACCTCTCGCGCCGCTGCAAAGCGAAGGATCCGCCGGCGCCCGGCATAGGACGCGGGGCGTCCGACAAGGACGCACGCGCTCAAGGCACCATGCCTGGGGTCAGGTCTTGAAATATCACCTTGGCGATTGACCGCGTTGCGGCTCGTCGGGTGGTGAACCCCGAGCGCCGCGGACAACGTCTTCAGCGGGTATCCGTGAGTCCCGCAGGCGACGCGGGTCAGGCGGTACCGTTCCGACTGCTCCACCATTCCCGGACTCACGCGATTCAGCACGCCGCACATCCTGAGGGACGTCCGGCGATCCTCGTCGGCACCCAAAGACGTCCACGCGTGCGGTATCGCGCGAGGTGAGGAGAGACGACGCCAGCGAAGTCTATACGTAGGGGCCGCGCCATGCACGGCGCATCGCCCAGCGCCCTGTGATATTTCAAGACCTGACCCCGATACGAGGGGGGGACAAGAAGTGAAGGGCGTCCCGGATTACAACCGTGTCCCATTCGCATCACGTCCGGGTACGCGGATCCATCCAGTCGCGCAAGCCATCACCCGTCAGATTGACTCCAAGTGTGGTCAGGAAGATCGCGCTTCCTGGAATCGCCGCGAGCCACCACATATGTAACATGTAGGAGCGCCCCTCGGCCAGCATTCCACCCCAGGAAGCCATAGGCGGTTGAATGCCCAACCCAAGAAAGCTCAAAAAGGACTCCCGGATTATCATCCTCGGAATCTCAAAGGTCGCAAGCACGATCAGTGAACCCGCGATGTTTGGAAGAAGATGTTTGAGAATGACTCTACTGTTTCGGCACCCTAACGCGTGGGCAGCAGAGACGAATCCCCGCTCCTTCACCTCGATTATCTCCGCGCGCACCAGGCGCGTGTAGACTGGCCAACCGGTCAAAATGAGCACAGTCAAAAGGTTCTGGAAGCCGGGCCCGGCAGCGGCCATCATGGAGATGGCCAAGAGAATGTAAGGAAACGACATCATCACATTCACCATGTTGCTGATGATCGAATCGATGGACCCGCGGTAAAACCCGGCCAGTATACCGAGCACAATCCCCAGGAGCGCGGAGAAGGACATCGCCAAGACACCAACAGTCAAGGAAATTCTGGATCCATAGATGAGCCGGCTGAGCGTGTCGCGCCCCAATTGGTCGGTCCCAAGCAGGTGCTTCGGGTCAGCTTCACTGTGCCACACGGGCGGCTTTAACCGAGCGTGGAGGTCTTGCCCAAGCGGGTTATAGGAATGCAGCCAAGGACCGAGAAGCGCAAGGAGAATCACCAGGCTCACGATGGCAACGCCCACAAGGCCAATACGCACCTGGCCAAGACGCAATAGGGCGCGACGCGGCTGTGTTTTCATCAACGACCTACCCTAAGCGGACCTTCGGATCGAGCCATGCTGCAACGACATCAGTGGCAAGGTTTGCCATTACGATCATCAACGCAAAAATCGCGACCGCCGCTTGGACCACCGGAAAGTCTGAATTGAAGATAGATTCAAGGACAAGACTTGCCACGCCTGGCCAGGCAAAGATCGTCTCAGTGATGACGGCGCCGCCGAGGAGCATTCCAAATTGGAAGCCTAAAATAGTCACGACTGGAATTAGGGCATTTCGCAGGGCATGCTTAAAAAGTACCACCGAAGCGCGCAAGCCCTTTGCCCGGGCGGTCCGAATATAATCCTCGGACAAGATCTCAATCATTCGAGAGCGAGTAAGTCGCATGAGCACCGGGACTAGGGATACGGCAATGCCGCTCGCGGGAAGGACAAGATGCGCGAGGCTGCCCGACCCCGACGCCGGCAACCACCGCATCCACACAGCGAAGATGATGATGAGCATGATTTCCAACCAGAAAAGCGGCATGGCTTGACCTAACACCGCAAATACTGATGCAGCATGGTCACTAAGTCGGTTTCGGCGAACAGCAGCGACTACCCCAAGTGGGATCGAGACGAGAACCGCAAACCCAAGCCCAGATGCAGCTAGCAGGAGAGTCATTGGCATGCGCTCGGCGATCAAGTCTAAAGCCGGTCGCGATGCCACAAAGGAACGCCCAAAATCGCCGCAGAGCATTCCTCCGAGAAACTTGGCATATTGAACGACGAGAGGACGATCCAGCCCCATCTCTCGGCGGAAGGCTTCTACATGCTCCTGCGTTGCTTCGGGTGGCAGAAGGATCAACGCAGGGTCGCGAAACATGTGAAGGAGCGAGAAGGTTATCAGACTGATGCCCCAGATCACGATTAGCGCCTGGAGCAATCGCCTTAGGACGTAAGATCTCACACTGCTCCCCTTCTCTGCTTTACCCCGCGGTGTCGTTATCGGTGGCCTTGTCGCAAATCGATCCGCAGGGGAATCCACGCTCACATTTCGCCGCGTCACACGCGCGGACCGTCGCTCATGACATATCGTGTAGGAATGGTCCCTTGCCGAAAGACTCAGGCGGCTAGCTCTGCGAGCAACGCAGCGGATGTCCGAATGCCATTTCGAAAACACGCAATCGAAAGGTTTTCATCTGGCGCATGATTGTTCTCATCCGCATTCCCGTATGGGAGATCAAACATCGGCGTCCCCAGCACATTCCGGATTGCCGCGCCGGGGAAACTGCCTCCGGCACTCGGAACGAGCACGGGCTCTTCGCCGAAGCCTTTCCGCACCGCCTCGGTGAATCTCCGCGCAAATGGATGGTCCACGGGGGTTCGGGAAGGATGGTACGAATTCAACAATTCGAACTCAATGTCAGCGAAGCCGTATGCGCGTGCATGCAGCACTAGCTTATTAAAGATATCCTCCGGATCTTGATTCATCACCAGCCGGATATCGATTTTGGCCATAGCCCTGCTTGGAATGACCGTCTTACTGCCCTCGCCGCCATACCCGGAGGCGATTCCGCATATATTGAGGGTAGGACGAAACATGATTTTTTCCATGTAAGTCACGCCGTCGGGTGGCGCAAAATGCGTAAGTCCATACTTGTGGAGTGATTGGCTTTCGTCGAAAGGCATCGCCTCCATCATGGCGCGTTCTGTTGCTGTCGGGGTAGCAATGGCGTCGGCGAAGCCTTCGATGGCGATCGTCCCATCAGCCTTTCGGAGCGTCGAAAAGAAGTCAACGAGTCGCCAGGCGGCGTTAGGCATGGGGCCGCCGAAATTACCGGAATGCAGATCTTGATTCGCGCCCTTTGCCCTGACTTCAATATTTAGAACTCCTCGATTCCCGAAGCATACCCGTGGCCGTCCTGATGCATCCATCGGCCCATCCGAATTCACCGCAACATCTGCATGGAAAAGTTCCCGATTCCGCGCCACAAAAGACCGCAGGGACGGACTTCCTACCTCCTCTTCTGGATCAAGCATGAACTTAACGTTGACCGGAACGCGACCGTGGCAGTGTAACCACGACTCGACCGCCTTCAGGTGGCAAAAAAATTGCCCCTTATTATCGGCGCTTCCCCGGCAGTAGATCCTACCGTTGCGAATCGTTGGCTCAAATGGTGGCGAGCTCCAGGCGTCGAGGGGTTCGGGCGGTTGTACGTCGATGTGCCCATACACCAAGAGAGTGCGGGAATTGGCCGGATGGGAGATCTCCCCGAAAACCAGGGGCCCGTTCCGACGCCCTCCCATACGGAGGATACGCGCGTCGATGCCAGCCTGCTGCATCGCAGTTACAACCAACGTCGCACACTCCTCAACACCCTCCCATCTCGCGCTGATCGAGGGTTGTCGAAGGACGATGAAAAGCTCGTCCATGAAACGAGACAGATTCTGATCTATATGGCCGAAGACTGCCTCCATTTGTTTCCTCACGCACGGGCGAATTTGTTGGTCGACAGGCTTTCGTTCCGCAACACGCCCCCTGATACGTCCTCAAATGACTATTTGAGTTTTGTTTCATACGGCCGGAGGAACTCGTCCCGGGGCGCTTCATAGATCACGCGATTACTCAAACCAAGGATGCTGTACTGCGCATAAAGCGGCACGATCAGCGCCTGGTCGTTAATGAATTTCCCCACCTTAAAGTACAGCGCCTTCCTGGTATTGGAGTCCAAGATGGTTCGCGCCTGGTCTATCCAGGCGTCTAGCTCCGGAAAAGTGGCATACACATACGGGTTTCCACTTCGAAAATACATGTTGTACAGTCGGTCCGCGTCGTATACGCCACCACTCCCGTCGCTGTGGATGCGCAGATCTCCGAGCTTTCCCTCGCGGTGCAACCGATCGTACATCCCAATATCCGAATAGACATTCACACTTGTCTTGATCCCGACCGCATTCAGATACCCCGCGATTGCCTCGACAAGCGCGCGCGCATTCTGAATGCTTCCCATATACGTCGCGATCTTCAGCGATTGGTCGAAAGGATAATTGGCCTCACTCAACAGTTTCTTAGCACGCTCGGGGTCGTACGGATAGGGATTTTCCAGTGACTTGTCGTAACCGAAATGCTCCGGACTTAACCCCGCGGCCGTTCGTTTCGCGTTGCCTCCCATCAAGGTTTTGACGATCGTGTCTACGTCGATCGCGTGACTGATGGCTTGGCGCACCTTCAGGCTCTGGACCGGTGACTTCCCGGCACGCCCGTCGACATCGATCGCGATCCAAAGAACACGCAAGCCCAAGGCCTTTGACACTCGCGCATTGCTCGCCTTCTCGATCTGCGCAATCTGATCGGGCGGTACGTCGCGAACGATGTCGACACCGCCGGTCAACAACTCCGAGACTTGGGTTGCGAACTCTTTGATCGGTCTGAAGACAACTGTCTTTATGGCTGGCGCCCCCTTCCAGTAGTCGCTCTTTGCCTCTAGGACAACATGGACGCCCCGCTTCCACTCCTTCAAACGATACGGACCCGTTCCGTTGGCTTGCGTGGCGATGTCCTGCCCTCGCTCTCGCGTCCACTTTGGCGGAAGCATCTGGAAGTTGACCACCGTTTGGAGGAGCGCGGGGTACGGTGCTTGCGTCACGATCCGTACGGTGTGGGTGTCGACGACGCGAATATCTTTCACATAGGCGAAATGCGAGCGGATCGGGCTCTTCGCCTCCAGAGCTCGTTCGAAAGTGAATTTAACGGACTCGGCATCGAACGGCTCGCCGTCGTCGAACTTGATACCCCGGCGCAATTTGAATTCCCACGTGTGATCGTCGACGACCTTCCAGGATTCCGCAAGGTGTGGGATGATCTCCAAAGTGCTTTGATTTCGCGTCACAAGATTATCGTAGAGTTGCCAGCCTACTAAGTAATTGATGCGAACGTTATGCATTTGCGGATCGAGCGTACTGATGTCGCTGGAAAGAGCAATTGTCAAGGTTCCCGCTGGTGCCGCCTCCGTCGGGCTCCATCCGACGAGCATTGAGACGGCAAAGACCAGCGCGCACATACAACACGACAATCGTTGTCTCCGCATGTTGTCCTCCTCGCGTGTCTGGGTCACCCCCTCCTACAACCGGGGGCTACTCACAGTCGATCCGAAAGCGGCTCATGTTTAGAGTCGAGGGGCTGCCGCATTGGCCATAAGCCCTGGTCTTGCCATGTGCAATCCGGTAATCAACCCCTCGGCCAGTGCTTTGTTGATCGCCTCCTGCGCTCGGCGCTGTTGCGAGTACACCCTCTCCGGATCGCGGCGCAAAGATGCCCCGTCCGCAATCAACCGTTCCTGCAGATTCTTGATGGCGAGATGCCGCGGTTGCACACCGCTCATGACCGCGAGACCGGCGGCCGTTCCCGCCGCTTGCCCGATCCCCATGACACCACCCTGGGTCCGAAACGATCCGTGGGCCTCATGCGTTGCCGAAATCGTGCGACCCGAGATAATCAGACCATCTAGGTTCCTGGGGATCAGGCACCGATAGGGAATGTCGTACGAATCCGCGAGGCCCTCCCACGTGCTCCCGCCAGGGATGTACCCGCTCCCGCCGTGGACGTTGTGGATGTCAATGGGAAAATACCCCCGTGCGACCACATCCTCGAATTTTCGGCCCTGGCGCACGTCCTCGCCGGTCAACACGTACCCGCCAAGGATATGGCGGCTCTCGCGCACGCCGATCTGAATGCCCGTATCCGTCAAGTACGCGTCGCTGAACCCCGGAATGTGATTGACGAGAAACTGGGACAAGGACATCACCTGCTTGCGCCCGTCAATCTCAGCCCGAGTCAACGACGCTGCCGAGGTGCCGTCCAAATTGATCACGCGGGTCGAGTTGAAGTGAAATACCCCGGGGTGAACCGTTGTCAGGAGCAGTATGGAATCGCGCCCGAGGTACAACTCGCCGGTCTCCAGCCCTCTTCGCACAAAACGCAGAAAGCCCTGCGCCACAAAGTGCCGTTGCTCGAGCCGGGGGGAGAAATCGCGCATCGCCACGCATTCCGACGTCCACTCGAAGTCTTCGACATGGTTGTCGATGTACGCTTTCAACTGGGCTGCGTTCACGTTGGCCATGTCGAACATCATCGTTCCCGGCTGCAAGGCCGCATCGCTGTCGCGCCCCAACGTATACTGGGCGCCCGCTCGCGCCGCCACGTCCCCGTCGCCGGTTGCATCCACGATCACCTTCGCCCGAAACGGCTGCCGGCCGGATTTGTTCTGGACGATCACGCCCGTCACCCGGCCATCCTCCACGACAGCTTCGCTCAACACAGTGTGGAATAGCGGCGTTACCCCAACCTCCAAGACCATCTGCAGGGCCACCCATTTGTACGCATGTCGGTCGTAGAAGCAAAGGTAACTCCCGCTACCGTGCGGATTCGTACACTTCATATGACCCGTGCTCCCCCCGGAGGCCACGAGCCGATCTACAAACTGCTGCGGGATGCCTTCCACGACTTGCTCGTCCCCGAAATGGAAGGGCGAGATCGGCCCCAATGCTGCCCCCGTGGCCATGCCGCCCAGGAAACCGTACCGTTCAATGAGCAGGGTGCGGGCACCCGTCCGACCCGCCGCGATTGCAGCCACAAAGCCTGACGGGCCACCCCCGACAACAATCACATCGTAATCGTGCACATCTTCAGAACCCGCCGTAAGTGGTCCTAGCATCGCCATTCTCCCCTGACTGGATGCGCATCTATCCTTCTCGCGGTTTCTCGATGGCTGCCGCTGCTAACGTTTTTCGTCTTCGCTGCCGATTGGACCGGCCGTTGCTCCAAGAGAGCCCGCGAGGCCACTAGGGTTATGCATACGGCGCGACCGCCTACATTCCCGTTTGGGCGTCATACTTCTTGGCTGCGTCGTCGAGTGCCTGCTTGACGGGAACGTTCCGAAGCACCACGTCTTGTGCTGCCCGGGCCAGCAGTTCGCTCAGCTTGGCGAAATCCTCGGGATAGCGCCCGACCCGGCCGTGGTTGTTGATGTAGTCCCGCCATTGGATCAGTTCTTGGCCCTGTGGCGTTTGGAAGTACGGGTCAGCATAAACGGACTTCCGGATTGGCAGCACGCCCGCCTTTGCGAATAGAAGTTGTGCCTTGGGCGACAGGTAGTACTCGATGAATCGCCAAGCTGCATCCTTGCTCTTGGAATTGGCCCCGATCGTCAACGACTGGCCTGCCGTTAACCCGGGACTCGGTTTTCCCGCCTGAAAGCCCGGAACCGGGGCTGTCCGGATCATCGGGCCGACGTCTTTCGCTTCACGGGCAGCGCTTACTCGCATGCTACCCTGGAAACTCATCCCGATCGTCCCCGCCTTGAACCCCGAGAGGATGTCATCCGCGTTCATGCTCGCCGCGGCCTTTCCCATCCCTCCGGTCTTTGTCAGGTCTGCAATCCACTGCATCACCTGCTGCCCGGCGGGGCTGTTAAAGGCGGCTTTGCCCTTGGCGTCCAAGAGGGACCCGCCGGCGCCCCACAGCAGCGGCTCAAACGTCTCGACAAACGCGGCTGCCAATTGCGTATCCGACAACCCCACGACGAACCCCTGAAGGCGGTCAGAGCCGATCTTCTGCGCAACCTTGGTCAGATCGTCTAAAGTGAGCGGAACCTTCAATCCCGCCTTCTCTAAGAGATCTTGGCGGTAGTAGAGCAGCCAGACGCGCGTCTCCCACAACAAGCCGTAGACCTTCCCGTCGTACTCTGTCTCCTTCAGCGCAATGATATAGTCAGTCTCGTGCTGGCCGTACCACTTCTCCACGTAGTGGTTGAGGGGTGCCACCGTCTTCGCGTTGATATGCTTGGTGAGTTGCACGCTGTACACATTCAAGACGTCCGGGCCGCCGCCTGCCGCTGCCGCCTGGATGGCGAGGCCGTCGATCTTCCCCCAGTGGATCGATTCCGTCTTGACCTCGATGTCAGGGTTGTCCCCCATAAAGCCGTCGATCGTGGCTCTCAATGCTTTCGATCGGGGATCGGCGGCTTCTGGATTGAGGAATGTCCAAAAGGTGATCGTCGTCTTGGCCGCGCCGTACGCCACCCCGCCGGACCCAAGGAGTCCGGCGCACATCAGTATGAGCACCACCCCAAACGCTCGCTGTCGTGTCCCGTCGCTCCGTCGCATCATGTCGTGCCTCCTTGTGCCGAGTTCCCTACCCTTTCATCGCCCCCGCCGTCAGGCCACTAATGAAGTGTCGCTGCAGTGCCCAGAACATGATGAGCACCGGCAGCAAGGCCAGGATGACGGCTGCCATCAACTCACCCCATTCGATTCCGTATTGGGAGATGTATTGATACAGTCCGACCGCGATCACGCGGCGGGAGTCACTTACCGTGAGCGTGAAGGCAATGAGAAAGTCGTTCCACACGAAGACGAAAGCCAGCAGGGCCGCCGCCGCCATGCCTGGACGCGCGAGCGGAAGAATAACCCGATAGAAGGCCGACCAGCGCGTGCAGCCATCGATCAGGGCAGACTCGTCCAGTTCGCGAGGCACGGTCTCAAAGAAGCCTTTCAGCAGCCACATCACGGTCGGCACTTGCCACGCTGTGGACACGAGGATCAGGATGGTGTAACCATCGTAGAGTTTGACTTTCGAGGCCAACGCGTAGAGCGGTACGAGAATGGAAATGCCCGGGATCATCGCCGTGGCGAGGATGCCAAAAGCGAGGACAGACTTCCCCGGAAACCGCAATCGCGCGAGCGCGTAGCCGGCATGAGCGGCGACGGCGAGGGTCATCAGGACCGTTCCGACGCCGATGAGCAGGCTATTGGCAAAGTACCGAGGCATCGAGGTCTCCCGCAGCACGACTCCGAAGTTGCGGAGCGTGGGGTGGGCGGGAACCCACTGGGGCGGGTAAGTGACCACCTCGCTCTTCGGTTTGAGAGCCGTCGTCAAGCCCCAGAGCACGGGGACCACGGCGACGACGGCGGTGCAGATCAGGAGCACATAAACGAACAGATTGCGCTTCATTGGAGACTCTCCTGCCGGAGCAGGCGAATGTAGAGGAGGCTGAAAAGAATATTGAACAGGAAGATCACCATCCCCAAGCTTGCCGCAAAGCCGATGCGCCAGAAGTCAAACCCTTCCTTGAACGCGCGTAAACTGAGCACCTCGGTCGCCCCAACCGGTCCGCCGCCGGTGAGGATGAGGACGAGCGTCACCATGTTGAAGTAGAGCAGCGTCAACAGAATGGTCGCGACGAGCAAGGTCGGCTGGACAAACGGAAAGGTGATGTGGACGAAGTGTTGCCAGCGGGACGTTCCATCCACTCGGGCGGCATCCTTCAGTTCTTGCGGGATGGTTTGCAGGGCAGCGAGCAGGAGCACCGTGGCCATCGGGTAAGAGCCCCAGACGTTCACGCCGATAAGCGTAGGAAGTGCCGTGCGGACGTCGCTAAGCAGCGTCAACTTCGCGCTCCCGAACTGTTGAAGCAGGTAGATCGCAGGACCGAAATCCGGATTCAAGAGCCAGCTCCACAGGAGCGCGATGATGGTCTGGGAGATCACCCATGGCAGGATGATCAGGGCTCGCAGTAGCCCGCGCCCACCGACGGGTTGGTTGAGGAGGATGGCGACGATCAAACCGAAGGGAAGCACGAGGAGCAGGGAGCCAAAGACGTACAGAAGTGAATGGCTGAGATTCTGCCAGAAGGCCGAATCGAGGTAGAGCCTTTGGTAATTCCCAAGTCCCACGAACGCGAGGCGCTCGAGGTACCGGGTCCGGAACAGGCTCAGGTACGCGGCGTACGCGATCGGGTACAAGGAGATGGCGGCGACCAGCACGACGGCAGGCGACATGAACAGGTAGGCTTGCGCGTAGCGGCGCCAGAAATTCCCGGACCTCCCCGGGTGCGCGAAGAGGCGAATTCGTGCGCGCGATTCGGCATACACTCCACTTCGGGCCTTCACGCCCACCTCCGTTTCGAATGCTGCGCCCTTCGTGCCGAGCGCTGTTCACTCTCTTCAGGGGTCGGCATCGCGTGCCCTGTCGTGGCCTTTGCATCGCCGGACCGGCCGAGATGCCAGCGGCGCGGTTGACCCTCTCACGATCAACTCTGGTTGAAACCAGACCGTATCCTCTACGGTTTCTCCCGCGATGAGGCGCAGGATCATGTCCGCTACCGTGACGCCCATCTGGTGGATGGGCAAACGGAGCGTCGTCAACGCAGGGTTCATGAACGATCCGAGCTGGATGCCATCGCATCCGATCACAGAGACATCCTGGGGCACCTGGAGTCCCAGGCTCAGCGCGGCCCGGATTACTGCCATTGCGACGTTGTCATTCGACGCAAAGATGCCGGTAGGGCGCTTCGCGAGGCGGAGCACTCTCTCGGCCAGGGGCATCGCCCCCGCGGCCAGGCCGTTGCCGTGCAGAACGCAGTCTGGAGACAAGGCGATGTCGTGCTCGTTGAGCGCTTGGCGGTACCCTCGCAGGAGGTCTTGCGAGGTTGTGGAAGTCTTGGGCCCCAAGAGCAAGGCGGTCTGGGTGTGTCCTAGCGCAATGAGATGTGACGCGGCGGCTCGTCCGCCCTTGACGTAGTCGATTCGGACCGCCGGCAACGGGGCATCGAACCGCCCGAGAACAACAACTGGAATGCCGCGACTGGGAAGCAGGTCGAAGGGTTGCCGTCCCGGGACGCCCCCCGCGATGACGAGAACACCGTCGACGCGCTTCTCGCGCAGCACGTCGATATAGTCGGCGATGGTCTCCGGGTTTCGGTCCGTGTTACACACGAAAAGCGAATACCGTTCCTTCCGGCAGACCTCCTCGATCCCTCGCATAATCTCAGCGAAGAAGGAGTTCGCAATATCCGTGATCAGCAGGCCAAGCGTATGGGTCCGCTTGTCAAGGAGGCTGCGCGCAAGGGCGTTCGGTCGGTAATCCAATCCCTTCGCCGCCTTGAGAACTCGGCGGCGGAGAGAGGGTGCCACGCTCCGCGGCACGTCGTTGAGCACCCGAGACACCGTAGCTGGGGACACGCGGGCTTGGCGCGCCACGTCCGTGATCGTCGCTTGCTTTCTGAGAGACACCGTCCCAGGTCGCAGAGACGACATAGGGCCTCACTCGGAAAACGGGATTTGCCGGAAAACCTTTTCCTTGGAAAAGCTTTTCCCATAGGTTCATTGTATTGTCAAGCACCAATCGTCTGCTTGGGTGCATCCACGCCGGGCGATTTCGCGTTGAGCCTCAGTGGGAAACAACAAGGCTCCGAAAGGGTGATATGTATGCGGGACGCCCCTAACTTGTGTCTGCGCACACCGCCGCCCCCGTCACCGTCACCGCGCCCTCCGGTGGTAACAACTCTCCGTCTTCGCGACGCTCGGGCCACTCCTCCTGGCTTCCCGGGATGGCCTCCGGGCCTCCTGCCAGAAACCGGTCCCCGTCGGAGTCGTGGAGGCGATCAACGGGAACCTCCGGGCCGTCCGGCGTGGGGCCGAGGGGATCGGGATGACGCCTTCCTACTCCTCACGGTGCACCGGACCACGGCCGACGGCTCTAGGTCGCATGAGTACAGGGATCATGCAACTTTCCCGGTGAGAGCAAAAAACGCGACCCGCCGCGCAATCCGCTCGGATTCGCGGCGGGCCGCCGTATCCCGCATGGAGAGGTGTGCGCCCCCTCTCCGGGTATTCCTTACTTCTTGTGGCACTTGGCGCAATCGGCCTTGTCCTTCACGCCGAACGCAACCTGCCCGTTGTGGCACGTGCCGCAGGACTGCCCCTTCTCCATGTCCGCCATCTTCGGGGCGGATCGCTGGCCCTTGGTCATCTTGAAAATCTTCGTGTGGCAGTCGGTGCACTTGGGGTTCTTGGCCGCATGCTTCTCGTGGCTGTACGTCACTTTGCCCTCGCCGCCGCCGGCGAAATTGAAATCCTCGGGGCCCTTTGCCTGGGCCCACACCCGCTGGGCCACGATCGCGCCCACGAACCCGATCAGGATGAGGAGAGCTGCACAGAGCACCCAGGACTTCCGCGCTTGCCTCATTCGCGTCACCTCCTTTCCATGACCAGATTCCCCTTGGAACCGGGGTCCTTCGACACTGCTGAGACGGGGCGCCATGGCTCGGTATTCACCGGGAAGCCGCTGCCACGGCCAGGGATTCCCGCGCCGCCGTCGTCGTCGCCTCCAAATCTTCGGTGGTGTGGGCCAGCGAGACGAAGGCCGCCTCGAACTGCGACGGCGCCAGGCTCACGCCCCGGTCCAGCATGGCGCGAAAGAACGACCCGTACAGACCGGCATCCGCTCGCCGCACCGAGGCGTAGTCGTCCACCGGTCCGACGGTGAAAAAGGCGGTCAGCATGGACCCGACCCGGTTGACGCGCGTCGGGAGCCGGCTGGCCGCCGCGGCCTCTGCCAACCCGCGCTCCAGACGCTCGGCCTTCGCCTCCAGGTCGGCATACGCTCCCGGCGCCTGGAGCAGCGTGAGTGTCTCGACGCCCGCCGCCATCGCCAGCGGATTCCCCGAAAGCGTCCCGGCCTGGTAGATCGCACCGAGCGGCGCCACCTTTTCCATGATCTCGGCGCGGCCCCCGTATACCCCGACCGGCAGGCCCCCGCCGACGATCTTCCCCAGGCAGGTCAGATCCGGCGTGACGCCGTAGAGTTCCTGCGCGCCGCCCCGCGCCACCCGGAACCCGGTGATCACCTCGTCCAGGATGAGCAGGGCGCCGTGGCGCCGCGTGATCTCGCGAAGCCCCTCCAGGAAACCCGGTCGCGGAGGGACCACCCCCATGTTTCCCGCCACCGGTTCCACGATCACGCCCGCAAGGTCCGCGCCGCGCGCCGCGAAGAGCGTCCGGACGGCTTCCACGTCGTTGTACGGCAGCGTGAGGGTGTGTCGAGCCAGGTCGGCCGGTACGCCCAGGCTGTCCGGCACGCCAAAGGTCAGCCCGCCCGACCCCGCTTTGACCAGGAGGCTGTCCGCGTGGCCGTGATAGCCGCCCTCGAACTTCACGATCCCGCTCCGCCCCGTGAAGCCACGGGCAACCCGGAGGGCGCTCATGCAGGCCTCTGTCCCGGAGCTGACAAAGCGCATGCGCTCCAGACTCGGGAAGGCCGCCTGGATCAGCCGGGCCAACCGGGTCTCCAATTCCGTGGGCGCCCCGTAACTGGTCCCCGTCTCCGCGGCCTTCTGGATGGCGGCGACCACACGCGGGTGGGCGTGCCCGAGGATCATGGGTCCCCACGAGGCCACGTAGTCGATGTACGACCGCCCGTCCACGTCGGTGACCCGGCTGCCGCTGGCGCGGGCGACAAAGAACGGCTCCCCTCCCACCGCGCGAAACGCCCGGACCGGGCTGTTCACGCCGCCAGGAAAATACCGGGCCGCCTCCTCGAACAGCTGCCGAGAGCGCTCCCCCATGTCACCTCCCACGGCGAACGACCCATGGCGTGCCGACCACATCCCAACCGCACCCCGGGTCCGATGGCATTGGTCACCAGGAATTGGTCATTAGGGTTTCAGACTACCGCTCCTGCTGCCGCAACGCCCGCGCGGCGTCGCGGGCGAAATATGTCACGATCAGGTCCGCCCCGGCTCGCCTGATGGCGGTGAGCATCTCCAGCATCGTGCGCTCCTCGTCGAGCCACCCGAGCCGGGCCGCCGCCTTCAACATGGCGAACTCGCCGCTCACGCTGTAGGCGGCCACCGGCACGCCGAACTCCGCCTTCACGCGCCAGAGGATGTCCAGGTACGCCATGGCCGGCTTTACCATCACCATGTCGGCCCCTTCGTCCAGGTCCAGCGCCACCTCGCGCAGGGCCTCGTCGCCGTTGGCCGGGTCCATCTGGTAGGCGCGCCGGTCGCCGAACTGGGGCGCCGACTCCGCCGCCTCGCGGAACGGACCGTAGAAGCTGCTGGCGTACTTGGCGGCGTAGGCCAGGATGGGCGTCTCCTCCAGACCGCTCTCGTCCAAGGCCTCGCGGATAGACGCCACGCGGCCGTCCATCATGTCCGAGGGGGCCACCATGTCGGCGCCGGCTTCCGCGTGGGACACGGCGACTTTCGCCAGGAGATCCAGCGTGGGGTCGTTCTTCACGCGCCCGCGCTCCACGACACCGCAATGGCCGTGGCTCGTGTACTCGCACAGGCAGACGTCCGTGATGACCAGGAGGTCCGAGACGGAATTCTTGATGGCCCGAACGGCTTGCTGGACGATCCCGTCCCGCGCGTAGGCTTCCGAGCCGACCGCGTCCTTCTCCGCCGGCAGGCCGAAGAGAAGGATCGCGGGGATCCCCAGGGACGCGGTCTCTTTGACCTCCCGCACCAGCTCGTCCACGGAGAGCTGGTGATTCCCCGGCATGGAGCCGATCTCGCGGCGCACGCCGCGGCCGTGCGTCACGAAGAACGGCATCACCAACTGGTCGACGCTGAGGCGTGCCTCACGGACCATGCGGCGGATCGTCTCGGATTGGCGCAGGCGCCGGGGGCGATAGATCGGATAGGACATCGGCAACTCCAGTTCAAAGGCAATGCAAAACGGGAAACTGACAACCGACAACCGGCCAACGGTGGAACTGGGCCTTTTTCAGCCGCCTGCTGGCGCCGGTGGGACGAGGTCCCTGTTCGGCACGACCTCCGCGCGTCCTTCATGGGCCACGGCCTGGGACAGCAGCCCCTCCACGTTGACCAGTTCCCGTGCGGCGCGTGGGTTCGGTTGGTACGTGCAGAACGGCTCCTCGTCCAGATAGTTCCCGGTCGCGCCGAGCGCGCGGGCGCGGCAGCCGCCGCAGACGGCCCGGTATTCGCAGATGCCGCAGCGGCCCTGCAGAAGGTTCACGTCCCGGATGCTCTTGAAGAGCGCCGACTCGCGATAGATTTCCGTCAGCGGCGCCTGCCGGACGTTGCCGGCGAGGAGCGGCAGGTAGCCGCAGCCGCCCACCTCGCCGATGTGCGACACGAAGCAGAAGCCCACCCCGGCCATACAGCCGCGGCTGAAGCCGTGGGCGGCGTGCGGCGCGGCGCGGCGCCCGGCGCATCGGCGGCGCTCCTGCAGCTGGATCCGCTTGTAGTGCGGGGCGCACGTCATCTTGACCTGGATGGGAGCCGTCTGGGAGGCCGCGTGGACGAAGCGGAGGGTCTCCTCGTACTCCTCCGGCGTGATCTCCATCTGGATCTTGCCCCGCCCCGTGGGGACCAGCATGAAGACGTCCCACGTCACGGCGCCGAGGTTCACCGCCAGCCGCAGCATGTCCGCCAGGTCGTGCCGGTTGTGTCGCGTCACCGTGGTGTTGATCTGGAACGGCAGGCCGCCCTCGCGGGCGTAGGCGAGCGAGGCGACGGCTTGCTCGAACGCCCCCGACACCTGCCGGAAGCCGTCGTGGAGCGCCGCCGTGCTCCCATCCAGGCTGACCGAGATCCGCTGGACGCCTGCGCGCCTGAGCTCGGCCACGCTCGCCGGCGTCACGTGGGTCCCGCTCGGCGACATCACGACGCGGAGACCGGCGCGGCTGGCCCGGTCGGCGACGTCGAAGACGTCCGGCCGCTTCAGCGGATCGCCTCCCGTCAGGATGAGGATGACGGGCTCGCCGAAGCCGGCGATGTCGTCGACCAGTCGAAAGGCCTCGTCGGTGGACAGCTGGCGCGGATCGGCGTGCGGCTGCGCCACGGCACGGCAGTGCAGACACGCCAGATCGCAGGCTCGGGTAACCTCCCAGGCGACAAGGCGCGGCGCCCGGGCGGGGTCAAACGGCATGGTCTTCCCCTCTCCCTCGGTATGGACGTGGGCGCTATTCTATGGAGAATGGCCGAGATCGGTCAACCCTTATGTGTCTTTGTCTGCACCGGCGCCCGGCGCGCCCTCCGCCCGGACGGCGGTCATCGGGCCGAAACCGACGCGGACGCTTTCAGGTCGAATGTCACTTGGACGCTGTTCTCGTCGGATTGCCCCGCCCCCCGCGTTCGCCGCGTGAACCGCAGGCCGACATCCCAGCAGCACGTGCCGACGCGGGCGTTGACCGTATTCTCCAGGAACGTGCCCGAGTGAACGTCATAACGCGTCAACAGGTCCAGCGCGATATTCTTGGTCGCTTTCCACGCCATCGTGGCCACGATGCCGTCGACTTGCCGGTCCCGGAGGTAGGATTGGCCCAGCGTCAGCGTGAGATCCTCCCAGAGACGACCCTCGACGCCGGAGTTGATGCCTTCCACGTCGATCTGCTCGACGTTGAGGGCTACCGTTCCATACAGCGCCACGGCGGGCAGCGGGCGGAGCGCCGCCTGAAACACCAAATTCGACACGCGGCGCTCCGTGGCCCGCGTAAAGCCGTTCGGCAACGGGCGGAGGTCCTTGACTGCCTGATCCACCCGCTCCGGCGTCAACGCCTCCAGGTAGACATCCGAGAACTCGCGGGTCGTGGGTTGCAGATTCACACTTTGGGCCACGGTCAGGCTCGCCACTTCGTACGTCCGGACCGCCCCGTCCGCGGCCTGGGACCGCCCCATCAGGCGGTTCGTCAACTGGAAGGTCACCCGATTCTGCGGGCTGACGAAGTCCACCGAGTCGAATTGCAGCAGCGATTGTTGGTCCACCCAGGGCACGTATTGGTATTGAACGGCCGCATCCACGACGTGCGTCAGACGCGTGAAGCCAAAGCCCGGCGCCTCGAAGCGGCGCAGGAAGGTGCTCCCAAAACGCTGGCCGAGGTCGACCAGGAAGCGATTCCTGTCTCCCCCGGGGCGGGCTGCCGCGGTGTAGGCCGTTTCGCGAAACCCCAGGCTCGTCGTCGAGGTGAGCCAGGGGAAGACCGGGACCGGGAGGCGCAGGACCGGATACAGGTCAAACCGGCCGGCGTCCTCGAAACCGCTTCGCAGGAAATAGGCGGTGGTGGTGTTCCCTTCCGCCACCAGCGGCAGGCCGAAGACCGGCGTGGGGAGCCACTGCAACTGCAACTCGGGGAGGCGCGAGAACCACTGCTCGCCCACGGCGGTCAGCCCTTCCGTCACCGCCACCAGCGCCTGGAACATGTACTGCGGGGTGGTCTGGGCGAGAAAGACGTTGGATTGGAGCGCGGGCTGCGTGCGTTCCGCCACGGATTTGTCGACGAAGTCGCGGACGACGGCGATGTCGCTCTGGTAGTTGGCGTCGGCCTTGAAGCTCCACGTCGGGCTCAGAATCTGATCGTGCAGCCAGTGCGCCTCGCCCCGGTCGGGCGACTCTTGGCCGGATTCCCAGTCGTGGAGATACCGACCGCGGAGGTCGCCCTGCGAGCGCTCCCCCAGGATGTACCGGTACTGGCCGTCGAACTCGAATCCCCGCTTGGTCCGGTAGATCGTGGTCAACGTGGCGTCTTGCGAGCGCGAGATGGCCCAAAAGAAGGGCTGCTTGATGGCGAATCCGTCGCTGTTGCCGTAGGCGAAGCGCGGAATCAGAAAGCCGGTGCGGCGCGGCCCGATGGGAAGCGCGAAGACGGGCGAATACAGCGCGGGAACGCCTTTGATCCAGAAGGACGTGTCGCGCGAGGCGATCCACTCGTCCTGATAAATCGTCGCCTGGCTTGCCCGGAACTCCCACCAGGGTCGGGTGGGTTCCGGCTGGCACACGCGGCACGCGGTGAAACGCCCCTCCTTCACGGCGTACTGGCGTTCCCCTTCCCGCCGGATCTCCGTTCCGCTGAAGCTCACGCCGGACCCAATGGTCCCCCGCCCGTTGGTGATGACGCCCGTGTTGGTCCGGTAGTTGTATTCGATCCGGTCGCCCTCCAGGACATCCGTCCCTTCCACAAGCACGACCTGACCGGTGGCGGCGACGATCTGGTCGGCGAGGTCCACCGAGACTTCGTCCGCGAAGAGCGTGCGGGTCCCCAGCGCGATCCGCACCGCCCCGCTGGCCACGATCCTGCGGTCGCCCGCGGCGTAGTCGATCCGGTCCGCCTGGACATCCACGGCCTCCCGCAGGCGCTCCAGGCGCTCCATGTCCCGTGAGAGGTCGGCGGCGGCTTCGCAGGCGTCCACCGCATAGAGGCCGAGGATGACGGCAATGACCAAGGCTGACGCGATTCGCATTCGGCGCCCACCGGAGGCAGAGACCGGTCCATGGAGCGCCCCGCTTATACCAGAGGCCCGGAGGGAGGGCAAGGGAGAAGTCTCCATGAAGCCGTGGGCTGCGGCGTGCGGACGTTTTCACCGCGGTGTGCGGCGGACTTGGCGGAGCTGGGCTGGTGGTGGACGCCGTTGCCGAGCATCGCGCCGCACCGGAACGGCTGCGGCACCCGACCACCGCGATTCGGAAAACCGGCATCATCCTGGTTTCCGGCGCGCCCCCTGGCTCGACAAGAGGCGGCGAGGTCGTCCGGCGACGGCACCGGCTGCTGATGGGTCGGGGGCAATTGGTTCTTGCCGGCCGCCGATGGCTCGCTTTAGATCAGCGCGGACTCCAGCACGATGCCGCGGTCGAGCATCTTCACCGCGTCGCGGAGCGCGGTCCGGAGGGCGGCGGGTAGCTCCGGGCTCTCGGCCAGCTGACGACCCAGGTCGATGAGGCGGCGAAAGGCGCGGATGAGATCGCCCTCGTGTCCGCCGAAGTGGCTGCGGATGAGCCGGATCCAGTCCTCTTCGCCGGCCACCCACTCGTAGGTGGCGGCCAGATAGGTCGTGTGCATGGAGACCGGTCGGAAGACGCGTCGGCTCTGTTGGACGCGGTCCACCTCGGCGGCCAGAGCCTCCAGGGTTTGTACGCGCCGGCGCAGGTGCGGGAGCCGCCTCAGGATCTGTCTGGCGAACAGCGTCTCCGTCTCCCGCGGCTCTTCTACCACGCACGCCAGGAGCGCCGCCAGTTCCGCGGGCGGCAGCCCGTCGAGGAGGCCCGAGAAGGCCACGCGGGCCACCAGGAGTTCGTTGTCGTGGCGGAGCGACGCGATGAGTCGCCCCATGGGCGTGAGTGCGGCGCCGTCCAGACACCCGAAATGCCGCAGCACCTCCACCACCCGCAGGCACTGGTCCCAGTAGGACTCGCGCAGGTCCCGCAGGCTGCGGGCCCGATCTTCCAGGACCTGGCGAACCCGATCGGATCGTTTGAGCTGCCGCTCCCGGCCGCCCCGGTGCGGACAGCGGTGGCACGGGATCTTGGAGAGGGCCAGGCCCATGGCCTCCAGCCGCCGGCGAGCCTCGTGAAGGTCCTCGGACCAGGGCGCGCCGGCGGCGCCCGCCCGGCGCCCCTTGGTTCTCCCGCCCGGACCCAGACGGCGCACCCGCTCCCGCTCGGCCTCCAGGGCGGCGCGCTGCTCGCGATACGCGATCAGGTCCGTCAGCGCGCAGCAGGGCGACTCGATCCCCTCCGTCGCGGCCAGCCGGGTCAGGAGTTCCGCCCGCTCGGCCTCCAGCCGCATGATCCGTTGGCGGTTCTGGAACTGGCCGAAGCTGGATTCGATGACGCGCCGCACCGCGGCCGGCTCCCGGTACAGGTCCACGAGCAGCGCCGCGGAGCTGTAACCGACGCGGAACTGGCTCTGGATCGGTTCCGGCGCGCCGCCGAGGAGCTGCCGTGTCTCGTCTTCCGCCTCGGGGCTATCGAGCGCGATGACGCATTTGCCCTCCGGATCGATGCCGCGGCGACCCGCGCGACCGGCCATCTGCGTCAGCTCGTTCAGGCTGAGCCGGCGGAAGCCGGCCTCGCTGCGCTTCCGGACGCCCTGGATCACGACGCTCCGCGCCGGCATATGAATCCCCAGGCTCATGGTCTCGGTGGCGAAGACCACCCGGACCAGGCCGCGCTCGAACAGAACTTCGGTCAGGCGCTTGAGGGCGGGCAGGATCCCCGCATGGTGCATTCCCGCCCCGTGGCGTAGCCCGTCGAACAACAGCGCGTTCACCTCGGTCTCGGCCACGATGCTCGGGTAGTCCCGCAGCGTGTTCCCGATGGCCTCCTCGACCTCGGCGCGTCGCTCGGCCGGCAGCAGCGAATCCCCGTCCTCCAGATAGCGCCGCAGGGCACGCTCGCACCCCGCCCGGCTGAAAATGAAATAGATCGCCGGAAGCCATCGCCGCTCCCGGAGCTGCGGCACGACCCGGTTGGGGCTGGCGGGCCGCCGCCGCTCCCAGTGCCGGCGGAAGGCGTCGCGATCCCGGCCGGCCTCGCGCGGGCGAAGCCGCAGCCGCGGCAGGGGGGACGCCGGCGGGCGGGGGGCGTCCAGCGCCGCGATCTCCCCGTCCTGGTGACAGAGCAGGTACTGGAGCGGCACGGGTCGAACGGCATGGACAATGGGGTGGATGGGTCGGTGGACCTCCGCGATCCACGCCGCGATCTCGCGCAAATTGCTCACGGTGGCCGAGAGCCCCACCAGTTGCGTTGCCGCCGGCGCATTGATGACGATCTCTTCCCACACCGTGCCGCGCCCCTCGTCACCCAGGTAATGGCATTCGTCCAGGACGGCCGTGGCGATATCCTGCGGCCGTTCGGTGAAGAGGAGGTTGCGCAGGATCTCGGTGGTCATGACCAGGATGGGCGCGCCCGGGTTCACCTTCACGTCGCCGGTGAGGATTCCCACCAGATCGCTGCCGTACTGCCGGACGAAGTCGCCGTATTTCTGGTTGCTGAGGGCCTTGAGCGGCGTGGTGTAGATGATCCGGCGCTGCTCCGCCAGGGCGCGGTAGATGGCGAACTCCGCGATCAGGGTCTTGCCCGCCCCCGTCGGCGCCGAGACCAGAACCGACTCGCCGGTCAAGACCCACCGGATGGCCTGCTCCTGGAACGGGTCCAGGGCGAACGGATACCGTTGCCGGAAAGCATCGAGGAGCGCCTCATCCTCCGCACCGGGCGGCCGCGGAGCGGGCGCATCGAGGGCCTGGGAAGTCACGGGCGCGCCGCTCGCGCGCCGTGCAGTCCCGTTGCCTGACGGGATTCGGCGCATCGGCAGGACCCGACGCCCCCTTTGGTCAGCGGTCTCATGACGGCGCCAGCTTGTGACGTTTGCGGTACTCCCAGGGGGGCTCGGGGTCCGGCAGCGCCCACAGACCGTATTTTCCGACCCGGGCCTGCCGCTCGGCCAGCTCCAAAGGGATCCGGACATTGGACACCGTCAGGCCGGGATCCAGCCACGCGAGGCCTTCCTTGACCAGGGTGAGGTTGACGTTGATCTCCCCCAGCCAGACCACCGACAGCAAGCGACCCGTCCGATCCTTCCCGTAGGTGTCGAGCTGCACCTGCCGCTCCATGAGCAGATCCCGCACGTACGTGGCGGCCTGCGGACCGAACGGTTGCCCCTCGATCGCCCGTCCGACGGAGACGACCCGCGGGGGCTCCGGGAGCTCGACGCCCAGGAGGCGGACCTCGACGTCTCCTCGGTCCGGCGAAACCACCAGGAGATTCCGGCCGGTCACGGCGCGCACCGTCCCCCACAGACGTGCGTCGGCGCCAGCCGCGACCGGGGCGAGGAGCGCGGCAACCGCGACGAGCGCCGCGACGGCCCGGCGTGCCGACCGACGCCGGAGGCCACGGTCCGGTGGCCGGGATTCGGACACGTCATCGATCAGCATCGGACCCCACCTCACCCGCCCACCTCGTCCCTTCCCCCGCGCCGCTTCCGCCCACGAGAACCCGGGGTGTCTGTGCGATCGGGTCCAGACCCGGAATGGGTTTGCCGCTGCCGGAATCCAGGTCGGGGAACCGGCGGGCCGCGGGCAGGACGCGCGTCTCCAGCGAGCCCACCGCCCTGTTGTACGCCTCCACCGACTTCTCCAGAGACTTGCCGACCGTCGCGAAGTGCTCGACGAGTATGGCCAGCCGTTCGTGCACCTGGCGACCCAGTTCGCTGATCCGCTGGGCGTTTTCCGCCACCTGTTCCTGTCGCCATCCGTAGGCCGCAGTGAGCAGCAGACCGATGAAGGTCGTCGGGGTGGCGATGAGCACCTGGCTCGCCAACGCGTCCTGCAAGAGGTCCGGATCCCGCTCCATGGCCGCGGCGAAGAACGCCTCGCCGGGGATAAACAGGACGACGAAATCCGGCGCCTGGGGAAACTGGTTCCAGTATTCCTTGGACGCCAGCCGCCGCACGTGCATTCGCACCTGCTGGGCATGGCGCCCCAGGGCCGCCTCGCGCTGGTCCGGACTGGACGCCTCCAGCGCCTCCAGGTATGCGTTGAGCGCCACCTTGGCGTCCACCACGATGTCCCGCTTGGCGGGAAGATGCACGATCATGTCCGGCCGCAATCGCCCGCCTTCGACCTGGACCGACTCCTGCTCCGAGAAATCGCAGTGTTTCGTCATCCCGGCCAGCTCGGCGGTCTTGCGGAGGGCGATCTCACCCCAGCGGCCCCGGACCTGCGGCGCGCGCAGCGCGTTCACGAGATTCGACGTCTCGCGCTGCAGGGCCGTTTGCGCCTGCGCCACGTCGGTCAGCTGCCGGCCGACGCCGGCGATCTCGCGCAGCCGCTTCTCCTCTAAAGCCCTGGCCTCCTGCTGATAGGCTTCCAGGGCCTGCTGCAACGGCTGCACGAGCGCCCCCACGGCCGTCTTGCGCGCTTCCAGGTCGCCGGCCGCCTCCTGCGCCAGCGTCCTGAAGCGTTGCTCGGCGAGGCGGAGAAAATCCTCGTTGCTGCTCTTCAGCGCATCCGCCGCCAGCGCGCGGAAGGCCTCCGCAAGGCGCACCTTGGCGTCCTCCAGGAGACGCCTCTGCTCCTCCAAGCCCGCCCGCGCCTCGCTGACCCGCGCCTCGGCCTCGGCTTTCTGCGCCGTGACGGCGCGCAGGTCGCCCTGCAGGCGGTCGATGGTGTCGCGCCCGCGCTGGAGTTCCTCCCGGACGGTCACGGCGCTGCCTTCCTGGGCCGCCAGGCGGTGCTCCAGCTCCTGAAGGCGGGCGGCCTGCACCCGGGCCCGACCCGCAGCCCACAGCCACCCCGCCACCCCGCCGGCGAACAGAGCGGCGATGGCGACCACGATCAGCGGACCGTTCTCCCCCATCCGGCCTCCCGAGAAATGCGGCGCGCCGTCGTCCCGCGGCGCGCGTCCCACTATAACACGCGCCCCCTTATCCGGCGACCGTCGAGTAGCAGACCTCGATGCAAAGCCCGTGGCTTTGACGGGCGGCTCAAAAGGTCCGGCTGCAAGGCGGTATCCGATGCGAGGTGCGACACGTTCCGGATCCGTCGGTCGCACCACCGCCCGAGGGTCCCAACGCGGCAGAGGGGCCTTTTTCAGCAGCCCGTACCGGGGTCCCCCATATCCGGGGTGAGCACCCAGCCCAGGACCCAGCCACGCTCGGCGCGTTCCAGTCGCGCCATGACACCCGGCCGGAACCGCACGATTTCCTTGTTCGGATCCCCCGCCAGCAGCAGCGATGCCAATCGCGCAAGGTGTGGAAGGTGCCCCACGAGCATCAGCGACTCGGTGGCCGCCTCCACCGCGTCCCGGGCCTTGCCCGGGTCGGAGGCGGGTTCCAGATCGTCCGTCTCGCGGACCCCGTGGACCGGCTTCAGGTGTGCCGCAAGGATTTCGGCGGTCTGCCTGGCGCGCAGCTTCGTGGAGTGGCGGATCTCCGCAACGGCCACGTTGATCCGGGTCGCGTGACGGGCCACCCGTGTCACGTCGCCGCGCCCCCGCTCCCGGAGCGGCTGGGTCGGGTCGACAAGTTCCGATTCCGCCTCTCCATGGCGAACCAGATAGATCTCCATGCGATTCCTCCGCACCGTCCCTCACACCACAGGATTGCTGCGAATCGCCGTCCACCCAGGCTGCTCAAAACGGCCGAGACGCCAGGCGGAGGGCGATGCGAGACGCGAGACGTACTCGGCGACCGATTCGAATGGGTGCGTACGTCGCGGCGCGGCGCAAGCCCGACAACGCCGTAGATGGGCCGTTTTCAGCAGCCTGTCAGCCGACCCGGAGCCGGCGGCCGAAAAAATCCAGCGTACGCCGCCAGGCGTAATTGGCCGCGCCTTCGCGATATACCTCGGGCCGCGTGTCGTTGAAAAACGCGTGACCGGCGCCCGGGTAGACGATCACCTCCGCCTCTCGTCCCCGCGCCTTTTGCGCCTCTGCGAAGGCGCGGGCGTCCGGGATGGAAAAATAGGGTTCGTCTTCGCCGAAAAAGATGAGACCGGGCGCCTCGATCGTGTCCAGCGGCACGGCGCCTGCCGGTGGAAATCCGTAGAAAGCGACGTAGGCGTCCACATCGGGCTGCGAGGCGGCGATGACCGTCAAGGCCCCGCCCATGCAAAAGCCCGTGACGCCCACGCGGGTGGCCCCCTCGACCTCGCGGAGGTGCTTCACTGCGCCGGCGATCTCTTTGGCGGCCCGCGCCCAGTCCAGATCCTTCATGAGGTGCTCCGCCTCGGCTGCCTCCAGCGTGCTCTTCCCGTGGTACAGATCCGGCGCCAGCGCCAGGTACCCCTGCGCCGCGAAGCGGCCCGCCACGTCCTTGATGTGCGGCACGAGGCCCCACCACTCCTGCAGGACGACGATGCCGGGCACCCCTTTGCCCGGCCGTGCCAGATGTCCTTTGGCCTCCCCCATTTCGGAACGGAACGTCACCGTCGCCGCGCTCGGCATGATGGATCCTCCTCGCTTGCGTCCGTTTCGCCGGGTGCGCCCGATCGCCCCCCGGCGCCGCGCCCGGGCCTGCCCGTCACGCGCTACGTACCATGCCGGGTGGATGGGCGTCAAGGTGAGAAGCCGGGGGGCGACATGCGAGGCGCAACGCGTCGTGGACAAACGGCGTCCCCTGTGCAACCCTATCGGCGATCTTGGGATCCTACCCTGGGGTGCAAGGCCAGCCGGCGAGGCCGCGGAGGTCTTCGATGCTGATCGTCATGGAGCACGGCGCCACACCCGAGCAGATCGAAACGGTCGTCCAAGCCGTGAGGCGGCTCGGCCTCGCGCCGCAGCCCATTCCCGGCGAGAACCGGGTGGCCATCGGCGTCCTGGGCAACCAGGGCTACGTGGCCGACGAGCCGTTCCGCGATCTGCCGGGCATCCAGGAGCTGATCCACGTCACCAAGCCCTACAAGTTGGTGAGCCGCGATTTCCATCCGGGCGAATCGGTGATCGCCGTGGGGACGGCGCGCGTGGGATGGGGGCTCCCGCCGGTGGCCATCGCGGGCCCCTGCACCGTCGAGAGCCGGGAGCAGGTGCGGGCGACGGCCAAGGCGGTGAAGGCCGCGGGCGCCGGGATTCTGCGGGGGGGCGCGTTCAAGCCGCGGACCGGCCCGCACTCGTTCCAGGGCCTGGGCTATGAGGGGTTGGACTACCTGGCCGAGGCCGGCCGCGAGGTCGGCCTGCCCATCGTCACCGAAGTCATGCGTATCGATCAGCTGGAGCGGGTGGCCGCGGTCGCCGATTGCCTCCAGATCGGCGCGCGCAACATGCAGAACTTCGACTTGCTGAAAGAGGTCGGCCGCGTCGGCAAGCCGGTGGTGCTGAAGCGCGGGGTGAGCGCCACCCTGGAGGAGTTTCTGGCCGCGGCCGAGTACATCGTCATCGAGGGCAACCCCAACGTCATCCTGTGCGAGCGCGGCATCCGCACGTTCGAGCGCGCGCTGCGGAACACCTTGGACCTGGCCGTGGTTCCCTATCTGCGCCAGGTGACCCATCTGCCCGTCGTCGTGGACCCGAGTCACGCCCTGGGCCGCCGCGACCTCGTGATCCCCATGAGCAAGGCGGCGATCGTCGTGGGCGCCGCTGGCGTGATGGTGGAGGTGCATCCCGACCCGGCCCGGGCGCTCTGCGACGGCCCCCAATCGCTGGATCTCGCGGGTTTTGCGCAGCTCATGGCCGAACTGCGGGCGGCGCGAGCCTGACCCCGCAATCGTCCGTGATTCGTGACAATCCTCCCGTTTTTGTCAGCGACAGTTGACGGCGGGCGGCTTCCCGGACAACCATACTCCGCGACAGCGAGCCGAGCCAAACGCGTGGCCGCGCGGCGTCGTCTCATAACCGAGGAGAGGGGAGGAGTCGTCATGGCGAGCACAGAGCAGAATCTGAAGGACGCGTTCGCAGGGGAAAGCCAGGCGAACCGGAAATACCTGGCGTTCGCGAAGAAGGCCGAGGCGGACGGGTTCCCGAACGTCGCGCGGCTGTTCCGGACCGCCGCCGAGGCCGAGACGATCCATGCGCACGGGCACCTGGACGCCCTCGGCGGCATCAAGTCGACGGCCGAGAACCTCCAGGCCGCCATCAACGGGGAGACCTACGAGTACAAGGAGATGTACCCGCCGATGATCAGCCAGGCGGTGGCGGACAAGCACCCCGCCAAGCGCATGTTCGGTTACGCCGCCCGCGCCGAAGAGGTTCATGCCCGGCTCTATCAGCAGGCCTTGGACGCCGTGAAGCAAGGCAAGGACCTCGCCGAGACCAAGTTTTTCCTTTGCCCCGTGTGCGGTCACATCGAGTTCGGCCGGCCCCCGGCCTCCTGTCCCATCTGCGGTACGCTGGAGGATGAATTCGTCCAGGTGTAGGAGCGGTTCCCGCCGGAGAGACCGCGCAGCATCACGACCGGCGGACGGTTGCGCCGCAGCCCCTTGGGTCGCCGACTCAAGGGGCTGCGTCTTTCGTGGGAAGCGTAGTCGACGCCGGCTACGTGTTTCGCCTCGCCCGCAGCCGCTCGATGGCGGTTTGCAGGCTGACCTGCATCCGCCGCAGCGCCTCGGCCGGATCGCCGACTTCATCCCTGCGATTGACCCGGATCTCGGCATTCAGCTCCCCGAGGCTGATCCGGTCGGCCACATCGGCCAGTTGCAGCAAGGGCGCGGTGATCCCTCGCGCGATGATATACGCGGCCAGGATGGTCAGGAGACCGAATACGGCGGCGGCCGCCGCGCCGACCTCGGCCATCTGAACCGCGGCCCCCGCGGACGACGGCTGCGGGGCCTGCAGGACGAGGTGCCAGGGCTTGTTCTTCAGCGGCACGGCGGCGGACCGGTGTCGCAGCGGGCTGTTGTCTGCCGCCGCCTCGAACGTGGTCGCCGTGGACGGGTGGAGCGCCGCGGCGACTTCCGGGAGCGGGAGCACATGGACCCGCTCGGCCGCGGCCCGGATCCGGCCCGTTGTGTTCGTCACGACGGTGGCCCGAAGCCCGGCCGGGCCTTTCATGCTCCTCAGCGTGGCCTCCAGCCGCGCGTCGCGTTCGGCGCGCGCCTCGTCCAAGCGCCGGATCCCTTCCAAAAGCAGCGCACTCCACGGGGTCTGGACATTTCGCGCCACCGGGGCAGCACGTAGTCCACGCGAAAGTCCCCATCCTCCCACGTCAGCAGCTCGTGCACCGCATCTTCACCCGTCAGGCCGCCGCCGCCCGCAAACACCAGCTCGCCGTCCGTGACGATCAGCTTCCCCGCGTGCTCGCCGTGCGTCAGAGATACCTGCGCCCGCTGTCGCTCGCAACAGTGAAGCTGCACCAGGTTGAAGAGACTCAAATCGTTGAGTGTGCCGATGAGAGACGTGCGCGACGCCTCTCCCTCGACGACTCGGTGCGTTTCACGGGAGGTCGCCCGGCGGAGGCAACCAGACATCTCCGCGGAGCGAAAACCACGCCTGCGTGACGACTCGGCGTCCGACTCATCGTTACTGCACGGCCGGTGCCAATGCGAGTATTCGGAGGAATGCCCTCCTCGGTGGTGAAAAACCCACGAATTGCTGAAATCCGCGCGGCGGAAGGGAACGTTGGCGACATGCCGCCGTACTCGATCCGACCGCACCTGGGTCGCAATCGAGACCGACGACCGCGACGCGCGCGGCGCAGACGCACATGGCACAAATCGCGCATCACTGCCCACCGTTCTTGCGGCCGGATCGTCGTGCTCAGCAAATCGACGACGGCAATAGAAATCGAGAGGTATAGGCGTTGGCGTCACGCATGAAACTTCCCGCTCGGTGCGAACCCTGGGGATATTTGGCCGCGCGGCGTACGTGGCCCGTGAAAAATAACGGCGGGAGGTGACGCAAAGTTTCAGCTCCTGCACGAGGAGAATCGGGGAATTTGGCGAAACACGCGGCAGGTCCGAATGGGGTCTGAAGTCGAAGGAGGGGTTGCCATGGAAAGTCACGCGAAATCGAGATGCTCGACGTTCGCAATCTACGATGAGGCGCTTCGGGCGCGGCTCTGCGCCGTGGCGCTGGCCACCGTGGCGCAAGAAGACGACACGGACGACATGCGGCTCTTCCTGTGCCCGACGTGCGGCCATATCGAGCCCAATCTACCCCCGGCCTCCTGCCCGATCTGCGCGGCGCGCGCCGAGCAGTTTGTCCAGGTCTAGCGCCCGGTCTGACCCCCCCATGTTGGCGCAAATGCCGCGACCCCCCCGATTGCGTCGGAGGGTCGCGGCATTTGGAATCCGCCGCGGTAGGGACCGTCCACGGTGTCACGCGGTGCGAAACCGCGCCAGCGCCGCGGAATCCACCTCGATCCCCAGCCCCGGCTCCTGGGGAACGGCCATCCGACCGTTGGCCGGCGTCGGGAGCGGATTGACGAGGAGCTCCTCGCGGAGCGGGTTGGGCGGATACATGTATTCGAACGTCAACATGTTGGGAAGCGCCGCGGCCCATTGGATCGACGCCGCCACGGCCACCGCCGCCGAGGCACCCGTGTGGGGTCCGACCGGCACGTCGAAGGCGCTGGCGAGGGCCGCGATCTTCCGTGTCCTTTCGGCAGGCCTGCCTGACTTCACTTTTTCTCGTGGGCCGCACCCCGAGGGCAGCGCGACCTGTGTAAGAGGCTCTCCTGTCGGCGGCACTGTGAAGAGATTGGCGCGGGGCGACGGTCAGGCGGTGGACGG
>JAKPQH010000228.1 GCA_029580855.1 bacterium
GCCGCGTGGCCGGATCAATGCGGTGGCCGGGTTCCTCACCAGCCCGGTCGGCCGGCGGCCACGACCGATCGCGGCGCGGTCGTATCGTCGCGCTTTTCGACTCCGGACATCGCCCCCTACTCACTGAGACGGCCCGGGCCCCTCCGGTGTCAATGCGGATGTTACCTGCCCGGATCGCCGGAGCCGACGCCACCGGGGACGCCCCCGGAAGCGTCCGCGGTGCCTCCCGAGTCCGTATTGGCCGGGCCGAGGATGGCGAGAGCAGGAAGAAACGGGAAGGACCGTGGGGTCTGGGGGGCACCCGCCAGTTGGCTAGCGGGTTACCGGGCCCGCGCGGCCCGTGCGGTATGTTATCGCCGTTTGTGCCGCGTCCTGCCGTGCGGCCCCGATCCGGTTGGCGGGCTTTCGGTCGGTCCGGACGGCTCGGTGTCGGCGCGGGGCGGACCTGGGGAAGCTGTGCGCGGCGTCTCACAGAGCAGCCTGGCCTCTTCCTCGTTCACCAGGCCCTCCAGAAGCGACCACCGTGCGATCTCGGGCCAGCCGAGCGGCCTCGGCTGGCCCGATCCCGCCGTTGGGGCGCGGTCGGCGCACAGACGGCGATAGACCTGGCTGGCAAGACGGTCGGGACCCTGTGCGATGAGCCGGGTTATCGTGTTGTGCCGGAGGAACTCGTCGGACCTCCGCGGCGGCTGCGCCGCCGAACTTCTCGGAGCCTCCAGGACCGACTGGACCGTCTCGGCCACCGTGGCGTTGTTCACGGGTTTGAGCAGAATGTCGGCCAAACCGGACGGTTGGTGGTCGCGCAGGTAGACGGCTCTATCCGTCTTCCCGGTGACGACCACGATGGGAACGTGGGCTGTCTCCGGCATCCGATGGAGGTGATCCAGCAACGTTTCGCCCGACGCGTCCGGTAGCCCGAGGTCCAAGAGAATCGCGTCAGGACGGGCGGTCGCCTCGCGAATGGCGGAGCGGGCATCCATCGCGCACACGGGAAAATGTCCTGCGAGGCGCACCGCCAGCGCCATCTGGCGCGCCACCAGCCCGTCGTCTTCGACAATCAAGACCGTTGCCATACGTGCCCCCTTCCCGTCGCGGCGGCTGCGCCGGTGACGCACCCCCCCTGTAGCGCATAGATCCACCGTACCCGAAATGCCGGCTCTTCGCGCTCGAGGCATTCGGGGCGATGCCCCTGCCCGAGGACACCGGGGGGGCGGGGCTCCGCTCCTCCGGCAAGGATATCCAGTCGCCCCTCGTCTTTCGCGCCCGGCGGCAGCCAGGGCAGATCACGCGGTGCCCTCGCCGCCGGGCGCCGTGACCGGTCCGTTTGTGGCTTGGCTTTCTGCGAGGAGCGGCACCGTCCCGCTGGGCGGCCCGCCGATGCCAAGCCGATCCGCAAACGCGAACGCCCCGACCTTCTCCCAACGCTGGGAGAATCCGGGGCGCCCATCGCCCGACCCGGCGCAGCGCCCTGCGGCGCCGGGATCGCCCGATATCTTTCGCCTGCCGATGACTGCGGCAGCGACGATCTATTGGCTCAATAGTTCCCCCACGTGCCTTCCCCTGTCAAGCGGAAAAGGCCTCGACAAAAACCGATCCACGCGAAATCTGTTTGATGCCGCGGACACGCCCGCCGGCGTGCGTCAGCCGCGGTCGCTCTCGATCTCCTCGAAATACCGATCGGCCTCCCACACGGCCTGGGCGACATCGCGGAGCGAGCGGCGCTCCGTCCCGGCCCTCCGCTGCAGCCGCCGAAAGGCCTCGGCCTCCGAGACCTGCAGGCGCTTCATCAGGATCCCTTTGGCCCGTTCCACGACCTTTCGCACCTCCAGGGTTTCGGTGAGACCGGATACCTGTCTGGCGAGGGTCTGGAGTTCCACGAAACGCGCCAGGGCCACCTGGATGCCGGCCCGGAGCGCCGTGGCGCTCACCGGCTTCAGCAGGTAGCCCATCACGCCGGCCGACGCCGCCTGACCCACGAGGTCGGGGTCTCCGTGGGCGGTGATCATGATAATGGGAACGGGACGGGACGCCAAAATTTCCCGCGCCGCGGTGATTCCGTCCAGTCCCGGCATGGCGACGTCGAGAAGGATGAGGTCCGGGGCGAGGGTGCGGGCCGCCTCCACCGCCCGCAGGCCGGTTTCGGCCATTCCGGCGACATGGTGGCCGATCCCGTGGACCTTCCGCGCAAGATCGTTCGCCACGAGGCCGTCGTCCTCGGCGATGAGGATTTTCACGCGTGATCCCCAGGCTCGACGCCTTCCTCCAGCGGGAAACGCAAATGCGTGAGGAGTCCCCCGCCGCGCGGCTCCGCCATCCAGAGCGCGCCCCGGAGACTGTGGGTCGCCAGGGTCTCGACGATGTTCAGGCCGGTGCCGGCGCGAACGGGGCTCGGGGGCGCCCCTCGGCCGTCGTCGCACACCGTGAGGTCCAGCGTCCGGCCGTCGTGCCGGCCTTCCACGTTGACCGTGCCCGCCGAGCGGTCCGCGAAGGCGTGCTTCACGCAGTTGGTGAACAACTCATGCAGCACCAAGGCGAGGTTCGTTGCCTGGGCCGCGTGGAGCTGCACGGGAGGAACGGTGACGCTCCACCGGATCGAGCCGGCCGGCTCCATCAGACCGAAGACGCTCTGTGCCACCATCTCAATGAGTCGGTGGAGATCCGCCCGGTGCCGCCCTCGCCCCGACAGCGACGCGTGGACATCCGCGATCCGCGCAACGCGCTCGGCTGTCGTAAGCAGAATCGCCCCGGTCGGCGTGTCCACGTTCTCTGCCGTGAGGTGGAGCAGGCCGATCAGGGTGGCGAGGGTATTGCGCACCCGGTGGTCCAGTTCGCGCAGGAGGAGGGCGCGGGCCTCGGCCTCACGGCGATACTCCTCGCGCAACTTTTCCGAGCGGACGGCGCCCGCCAGTACGTTGGCACAGTCCTGGAACTCCGCGGCGTCGGCGGCGTCGAAGCCCCGCACCTTCGGGTGTCCGATGGTGACGGTGCCGAGCACCTCGCGTTGCGTGACGAGCGGAAAGCACATCAACGAGGCCAGCGGCAGGCCCGAGAGGTCGCGCAGGAGTGACAGATCCGGCTCTGCGGCCAGATCCTCCACGACCCGCCCTTCTCCCGTGGCCGCAACCTGGCCGGCAAGACGCTCCCCCCACGTGATGCGGTACGCCGCCTGGCGGTATGCGGCCGACAGGTTCCGTTCCGCGGCCAGGACGAGATCGCGTGTGGCGGGGTCCACGAGGCGTATCAGGCCGACAGACGCCTCGGTAGGGCGTGCAACGGCGTCGAGGGCCGAATGCAGGATGCAATCCAGCGGCTCCCCCGCCACCGCGGCCTCGCCGATGGCCGCCCTGGCAACATCCCACGCCCGGTGCCGGGCGAGACTGGCCGCCATGCGTTTTTGCTCGGTGATGTCCGCGAGGGTCGCCACCGCAGCCACGATACGACCCGAGAGGTCTCGAACCGGAGCGGCGCTGATCCGAAGATCGTAGGCACGACCATCGCTCCGGACCACGCGGAGTTCCTGACCCACCGTCGTCCGGCCGCGCAGGGCCAGCATCATGGGCCGTTGCTCCGGGGGAAGCGGCGTCCCACCCGGCAGGGACGCCGTCCCCCAGTCCGCCTCGGAGAGGCTCGGCGCGGCACCTTCGGAATCGAGTCCCGCCATGCGCCGCGTGGCATCGTTGATGAGAAGCGGCGTCCCCTGCGCATCGTAGATGGCGATCCCGTCCGCAGCCTGCCGGACCGTGGCCTCGAGGAGCCGGCGCTCGTCTTCGAGTTGTCGTTCGATCCGCTTGTGTTCGGTGAGATCGCGCGCCGTGGCAATCGCGGCGACGATCCGCCCGTCCTGGTCCCGCACGGGCGCGGCCGAGAACCGGAGGTCGCGCGCGATCCCGTCGCGATTGACCATCCGAATATCGCAACCGACGGTGATCTTGCCCCGAAGGGCGGCCGCCAGGGGCCGCCGCTCGGGAGGAACGAAAGCCCCCGCGGCGTCGTAGAACTGCCCCGCGGCGTCGAACAGATGGTCCACCGACTGACCTTCCATACCGCGCCCCGCCAGCTGTTCTCCGGGGGTATTCACGAGCAGGAGTTTCCCCTCCGAATCGGAGATGAAGATCGCATCCGGGGTCTGACGGAGGGTCAACTCCAGCAGGAAACGCTCGTGCTCGAGCGCCCGCCTGGCCAGCCGCGTCCGAGGCGGCCGGTCCGCTCCGGTGACCGGCGCGCGTCCACTGCCAGGTGCCGGCTGGACAATCCCGCGCTCGGCGCTCTGGGCGAACCGGGGCGGCGTCGGATCGGGTGGTACCGGTGTGCGGTACACCCCGCCGGGGGCCCTGGCGGCCCCCGGCGCTCTCTTCCGTCCGGCGCGTTTCACCGCCATCCATATCCTCGACGCCCCGGGCGACCGGGGCGGGCGCACGGTCGGCGCGCACCGCGGGAAACGATGCGGCCGAACCGCTTCGTTTCGACAATCCACCTATAACCTGAGCCGCGCGGGAATGCCAACGAGGAGCTTGCGCCGGTCGCGTGCGCGCCGGCGCGTCAACCTGTTTCGGTCTCGAAAGCGGCGACAGCCGTCGAATCCGCGCGGCCCGTTACGCCGCAGCGTCCGGCCCGCAGTCCATCGCCGGGTATGCCCCCACCCGAAAGCGAAGTGCCCCGCTGCGTCCACGCCGGGGGCGCGGCGTGACCGGGCGCCCGATCATGAACGTATCTCTCGCTTTTTCACGCTCGACGCCGATGACCGCAGACGGTCGCATCCCCCAGCGCTGGATGCACCGGGCCCGCCGGACGGCGCCGGGATTCCTTTTAGGCGCCAGTGTAAAGCGGAACCACCTTGATCAGGTTCTCGACCGATTCCACCCCCTTGACCGCGCGCAAGGTCTTTTCGGCGTCGGCCTTCAGCTCTGCGCTGTCGGCCTGGCCCGACACCCGCACCCGCCCCGGCGCCACCGCGGAGACGGCGAGCGCGCCCAGGAAGCCGCGGCCGGCGGTCGCCTCGCTGAGAGCCGCCTCGGCCCGGCTCTCGAGGGCCAGCAGGCTCAGGGTCCGGAGGGCGTCGGCGGAGGCGTCGGCGATCGCGGGGGAGCGGACCAGGTGGACGATGGTGTGGACCGCCAGGGGGACCGTGAGCTTG
>JAKPQH010000229.1 GCA_029580855.1 bacterium
GCGCACCTCCGTGTGTTCGGCCTGTGCGTTCGGTCCGATATTTCAATCCCCGCGCCGCCGGGCCCTTCCCGGCGCGCACGTGTTTGCCGGCTCTTCCCCGGGACATGCCCCCGCGGCTTCCCGGGCGACCCGCCGTGCCCCCGGTAAGGCGAGTCTCTTCACGGGGAGGTCCCGGCCCGCGGGGATTTTTCTACCACGTCTCCCGGTGGACGATGTCCCCGAGCTCGTTGCGCGGGCGCTCGCCCGGCATCTTCGCGGGATGGCCCAGGGGGGTGAGCCCGACTATGCGGAACTTCCCGGGGACCCCGAGGATCGGGCGCACCTTCTCCTCGTCGAACGCCCCGATGAATACGGTGCCCAGCCCGAGGTCGGCCGCGGCCAGCATCAGGTGGTCCATCAGGATTCCGGCGTCGGTCATGTAGTAGGGTTTGCCGTTCATGTCGCCGGACGCCTCGGGGTCCATGCAGACCGCCAGCAGCACCGGGGCCTGTCCGACCGCTCTCGCCCCGGGGTTGCCCTCGATCGCCTCGGAGACCTTCGCGCGGGTACCGGCGTTCTTGGCCACGACGATGTGCCAGCCCTGCTTGTTGGCCCAGGACGCGGCGTATCTCGCGGCGTCGAGCACCTGCTCGAGGTCCCCGTCGGTGACCTCTTTCTCCTCGTACTTGCGGACGCTCCGTCTGAGCTTGATGGCGTCTACGGCCACGTTCACCACCCCTTCGGTCCCCGACCGCCTTCTACCGTTTCTGGCGCGTATTCTACCAGATGGAACCGCTGGCGACCCTCCGGGGCGGGGTCCGCACGGGGCCCCGGACAGGAGCATTGGTTACCGCGTGCCCCGGGGGTGGTCCCTCGCGCAGCCGGCCGGCAGGGGCCCCGCCCGGTGAGCGGGTATTAAGCGGAAACCGACCGGGCGTACAAAAAACAGTTGGGTGTTATCCCGGGCTTGAACAGGTGACGATAATCATGTCGAAGGTGTTCCGGGGCTGCCGGGACGCGCCGGTTGTGGAGGAGCCCCGCCGGGGTTCCCGGAAAGGGGGCGTCGATGAAGATAAACAAGGTGAAGGGGCTCACGGCCGCCTGCCTGAGCGCGGCGATGCTCGCAACGCTGGTCGTGCTCGTCTTACCGGCGGCGGCCGGGGCGTGCGGTTACAGCAAGTGGTACCTCCCCGAGGGCTACCGGGGGCAACTTCGACACGTACATCCTCATCCAGAACCCCAATGACTGCGAGGCGAAGGTGGGCGTCACCTTCCTCACCGACGTGGGCGCCACCGACCCCCGCGAGTACCGCGTCCCGCCGCTGTCGCGCTTCACCATCGCGGTGGACGAGATCAAGGGGCTCGAAGACGCCAACGTCTCCACGATCGTGGAGCAGCTCGAGGGGTGCGGGATCGTCGTCGAGCGCGCGATGTACTTCAACTACTCCGGCGGCAAGGCCGGGGGGAGCAACTCCATCGGCGCCAACCAGCTCTCGACGCAGTGGTACCTGGCCGAGGGCTACACCGGGGACGACTTCGACACCTACATCCTGGTGATGAACCCCAACGAAGAGCCCGCGTACATCAAGGCCCGGTTCATCACGCCGCCCCGGAAAGAGGCGGGCGGGACGCACGCGACCGAGCCCAACTACGTCGAGCGCAAGTACAAGATAGAGCCGATGAGGCGCTTCACCATCCACGTTGACGAGATACCCGGGCTCGAGGATGCCGAGGTGAGCACCGAGATCTTCTGCGAGCCGGGCGGTTCCGGGGGGGAGCACGCGCCGGGGGTGGTAGCCGAGCGCGCGATGTACTTCAACTACTTCGGCATCAACGGCGGGCACTGCTCGATAGGGGCGCCGGCGCCCTCGAACACCTGGTACCTGCCGGAGGGGCGCACCGCCGGCGAGTTCGACACCTACGTGCTGGTGATGAA
>JAKPQH010000230.1 GCA_029580855.1 bacterium
GCTTTAGAACCTACGTCCCGTAATTCAGGAAGCCGTGCGTAAGGACGCCGTTGACCCTCTTGCCGATGCGGCGGTTCGAGCCATCGAGCACATACGCGATGGTGGTTCCGTTGGGCAGCACAACGGCGGTGAGGTTGCCGAACACGTCGTAGGCGAAGCGCTCGATGCGGTTGAGGGCGTCGGTCCGGGTCTTCAGATGGTTCATCGGGTCGGAGGGGTGGGTCGTCTGGGTCTTGGCATCCGTCACGGTGCGGAGGTTGTCGTTCCCGTGGTAGGTGAACCGGGTGATCCCACCCAGGGGGTCCGTGGTCGCCACCAGCCGGTCCAGGGGATCGTAGCTGAACCGGGTGACACTGCCTTGGGATCGGTCACCGTGAGGCGCCGGGAGCCGGCGTCGTAGGTCCGCTCGGTGCGGTGGCCGAGGGGATCGAGGGTGACCGCAAGATTCCTGATCCGGTCGTACTCCAACGTGGTCGGGTGGCCCGGAGGATCGGTCGCCGGGACGGGGTGGCCGGGATGGGGACGAGAAGTCAATTACGTAAAGGGCGTCGCGCATTACGCGCTCCGCATAATCTGGGAGTCGCCCGGCAAAGCCAGGGGGTTACCCAACCCGGCGTAGCCGGAACCCAACGGGGAAGACAAGTCACAGGGTAGTTGGCCTCAGATCACGCACTGAGGTAGACTCGCTGATACTATGAACACCTTCATCGACCGTCACAGTGATAAGATCCGCGGCGTGCTCTCCTGCTTCGACCGAGTGGTCCTCACCCGGACGCTCCCGGACCTCTGCCGTGCCGACGCGATGGCCCGCTACCTGAGCGCCCGACAGATCCGCCTCTTCGACGACCCCCGGTGGGCCGAGCCCTTCCAGGACACGATCCGGACTCACGCGGAGCAGCTCGCCCGGGACCATGGGCTCACTATCGAGTTCATCCGCCGGCTCAAGGCCTTCCGCAAGGAGGAGCGGCTCAGGGCCATCGTCGCGCAGCGCGAGGAGGCCCCGGGCCTGGTCCACATCGTCTCGGCGATGGAGTCCTACCCCTCGTACCAGCCGTGGCACGACAAGGCCACGGGGAAGACGTCCCTCCGACCGACCGACGGCAAGTGCCTGCACTACTACTTCTACTTCCTCGGCCCAGAGCTGGGCCTCTGCTATCTCCGGGTGCCCACCTGGGCCCCCTTCCGCCTGCAGTGCTACTGCAACGGGCACGGCGTCCTCGCGCGCCAGCTCACGCAAAAGGGGATCAGCTACATCCTGCTCGACAACGCCTTCGTCGAGATCGCCGATTGGCCCCGGGCCCAGGCCCTGGCCGATGCCTGGGATGTCCATCGCCTCCACCGGCAGCTCGACCGAATTGCGGCCGCCTACTGCCCGGTGCTCGGCGCCTTCCCCGCGGGGGTCCACTGGGGCGTTATGCAGGTGGAGTACGCCACGGATGTCGTCTTCCAGCGGCAGGCCGACTTCCAGCCGCTCTACACGGCGCTGACCCAGACCGCCATCCATGCCGTGAAGCCGGACCAGGTCGCCAGCTTCCTGGGGCGCAAGCTCACCGGGCACTACCAGGATGACCTCGGGAATGACTTCTCCACGCGGATCCAAGGGACCCGGATCAAGCACCACATGGGGCCAGCCGCCCTCAAGCTCTACGACAAGTTCGGGCTCCTCGCTCGCATCGAGTGCACCGCGAACGACGTCACCTTCTTTCACCACCACCGCACGGTGGAAAACCGGGACGGGACGACGGAGTTCAAGCTCGCGTCCGTCCGCAAGTCCATCTACAGCCTGCCGGTCCTCCGGGACCACCTGGGCGCGGCCACCCATCGCTACCTCGACTTCCTCGCCGCCATCGCGGATCCGCGCCCCGGCCTGCGGGCCGTCGAGAAGCTGGCCACCCCCGTGCGCCAGGGGGAACGCAGCTACCGCGGCTTCAACCTGTTCCACAGGCTGGACCTGGATCTCTTCCGGACCATCCTCCGCGGCGAGTTCGCCATCAGCGGCTTCCAGGCCCGGCAGCTCCGGGGGCATCTGCACAGTCTCTCAGGCGCCCAACTCTCCCGGCTTCTCAAGCAGTTGCGCACGCACGGGCTCATCAAGAAGGTCGGGAAACGCTACAAGTACCACCTCACGACCCTCGGACGGACCGTGGCCACCGCGGCCCTGAAGCTGCGGGAACTCGTCGTGATCCCGCTGCTCACGCACCCGGTGGCCGCATGAGCAAGTCTTGTCCATTTTGCGCACCATCGGACTCGTAAGAGACTAACGAACTTATGCGGAAGTCAATAATCGATTCCGAAGATGAGAGCCGCCAGGACCGGCAAGAGGAGAAACAACCAACCCACGATTTGTATCAGTCTACCAGGGGTAGGCGACGAGATGAATATCCCCTTGCCGCCGATTCCGACGAAATCACCCATTTCCTCCCCATACCAGATGCACCCCAGACAAAAAATGAGATAACCGAAGACAACGAACACCGTGCCGTCAAGGCCGTTGAGGACCAGTGACCCCACCACGTAGCTTGCCGCAACAAGGAGCGACAGGAGGCGATTCCAATCCATGCGGTCGTTTCCCCGGGTAAGATATTGAGCCGAACAGACTCCTGGCTCCCAGTATCATACTGCAATCGGAAGGTTCGTTAGCGCATGCAATGCTATTCCTGGCGCCAGCGTCTTGTATTTCTCGTAGAGTCCTACGTAGACCAGTCCTTTTAGGGCCCTTCCGACTTCCGTGTGGGTAGCCCCAAGATGTAGTGGGTCCCAAAGGAACGAGGGACTCAGGCGGCTTCGGGCCGCGGGTACAGGTCGAGGCCCCCACAGTGGACGAGGATGGCCGTCTTGTAGGGCTTCCGGTTCCGGTACCCGCAGGCCATGAATTTCACCACCTGGATCTTGCTGTTGATCGCCTCGCTGGTGGCGTTGGTGATCCCATGCTGGACCGAGGTCAGGAGAGTCGGCAGGTGGGTCGTGAGCGTCTTGGCCGCCTTGATCACGGGCGCCAGCCGGGAGTGCGTCGCCCAGAAGTACCAGGCCTGGAAGGCCTTCTTGGCGCACGCCGGGTAGATGTAGGTCCAGAAGGTGCGGAGGGACTCCGTGATGGCCCACGCCCGGCTCGTTTTGAACTTGGCATCCCGCAGGGCCTCGAATTCGGCCCGGCGCCACTCGGGGACGGTCTCTTCGTTCCAGAGCCACAGGTGCTTGGTGCCTGTGAGCCGGGGATCGTCCTGCGCCTGCAACGCCTTGTGCTCTCGGCGCCGGACCGTGTCCACCGCCTCGGTCACGTATCGCACGGCATGGTATTTGTCGAGCACAATCTTCTTGGCGGCCGCGGGGACGCAGGCGTGGGTTGCGTCGAGTCGCAGATTCATTGGGACATTCTGCGGAGTAAGCCCATCATGCATCAGGCATCACATGCTGGCCAGTGCGGCGCAACGTGAATGCCGTCTACGACCAGGGCTAATCGAATTGCCTATCGATCTTTCATAATGAGCCAAACGGAAAAGACAAAAACGGTAACCGAGACCAAACCAACCACTCGAAGGGTCCAGACATAACTTTGGGTTTTCATCCAACTAAGAAACGGGTTCATGTCTAAAGCAAACGAGCGCGCCGCATGGTATTTCAAACCGTATTCTTGGATCCGTTCCGGCCAAAGTAGGCACACAACTCCGACAGTCAGAAACAGAATGCCTGTTATGAGGGCTGCCAGTTGGCTTTTCATCCTGTGTTCCTTTTGCAGTCAGCCACCACCGGCAACGCCGGTGGTATGAAAGATGTGAACCGCTCAAAGCGGTTGGGAAACCTACCGCCACCTGAAGGTGGCGGCTACTCGCGGAACATGGTCAATTGGTCGAGGCGCCTATCCACTTCCCGCTGCTTCGCGATGTCCTCGCGGATGCTGGTTTCGTCGCGCCCGACGGTGGACACGTCGTAGCCCCGGGCCCAAAAGTGTTGCCCGAGGAAGTTCTGCTGCCGGCCCAGAGAGGTGCGCGCGATGTGGATGGCGCTCTTCCCTTTCACGAATCCGACGACCTGGGCCACCGCGTACTTCGGGGGGATCGAGAGGTACCATGTGCACGTGGTCGGGCAGCAGGTGCCCCTCCTCCACCGTACACTCTTTCTGTCGGGCCAACTCCCGGAGGACTGCGCCCAGGTGTTGGCGGAGGCGGCCGTACAACACTTGCTGCCGACATTTTGGCATCCATCCCACGTGGGACCTTGCACTCCCACCGGGTGTGGGCTGATATGGAAAGCCGGCCGTCAAGGCCAAAGTGTCACCGATAACACCCTCCGGTGCTCACGACTCCCCCCCCGGCGCCTGCAGCGCGCCCAGCGGCGCGGCGCAGCCGGTGCCGGGGGGATGGGGTATGGAAGAGAACGCCTGAGGTAACCGGGGCGGCGCCCCGTACGGCGGCGTCGACGACCAAGCACGCTGAGATGCGCGGATTGCCCCGGCGGGGAGCGCCGCAGGACCGTGCTCCGTCGGCAGCGGCCCCCGTCTAAGCGCGCGAGTTCCCCCGGGCCAGAACCCGAGGGTCGCATAGCCCACGCGCGGGTGCTCCGATCGTGCCTGCACCGGGTTCCGCGGCCCGGTCGCCTCAGGATGGGATGCCATGACTACCCCTGCCCCTACCTGGTTACGCCGCCCGCTCCCGCGGGGTCAGCACGCCCCACCGGAAGCCGACGAGTTCCCGGGCGCACGCCACCACGGCGCCCGGCGGCCGCTTCCCGTGCCCGACCAGATGGCGATACCGCCGGTGAAGCCGGAGTTGCGCGCGCCACGCCTGGGCACGGACGTGGGGTGGTTGCCCCTGGCTCCGCCGAGCCAGGGCGGCGCCGACGCGGGTGGCGGTAATGCCAGACCGCCTCGACGGGGATCCGCCGGATGTGCGTGTTGCCGGCCTTGGTGATGCTCCCCCGCTGCGTCCACCCCTCGACGACGCCTCGCTCGGGACGAGACCGAGGTACGCCATGAGTGGGCGGGGGTGGGCGAAGCGCTGGACATCCCCGAGTTCGGCGAGCAGGGTCAGTGCCGCGAGGGTGCCGATCCCGCGGAAGCAGCGGAGCCACCCCACGCGCTCCCGGTAGGGCGCGGTTTCGGCCAGGGCGGCAATCTCCCGGTCCAGGGCCGCAACGCGCGTGAGCCGTTACTCCACGCTGAAGAGGTACTCCTGGGAGGTCCGGGTCAGAACCGGGAGGGCCAAGCGTTGCACCTGGAGCCATGTCCAGTGGCGCCGCGTCCAGTTCCGGCCGTCGCGATAGATCCGGCCCTGGCGGGCCCGGAACTTCCCGCGCTGGTGGCGCCAGCGCCAGCGGTCTTCCTGGACATCGCCCCGGCACCGGAGGAGATCGCGCCCCGCCTCGTCCGGGATGGCGATCGGTGTGAGGTCACCCGACCGGAAGAGCCGCACCAGCTTCCGGACATCGCGGTGGTCGGTCTTGCTGCGATCGCGGGGCTTGCCGGGGGTGCGCGAGGGGGCCATCACCTGGCACGGCACCGCCAACGCCGTACACCGGCGATAGCGGTCATAGCCCGAGGGGCCGGCCTCATAGTAGCCCCAGGTGTCGCCCTCCCGCCGCCGGCGCTCGAGGTGGCGCGGCTCGTTGAGAATCGCGTGGACCTCCGGCTCCTGACTGCCGGGCCGGAGCACGCCGATCACGAGCGTTCGTTTGCTGTCGCCCATGGCCACAAAGATGCTATCCTGTTTCCCGACCGGCCTCCTCTCGCCTGTGGCTCTGTTCCTCCCGGAACAACCCACGTCATTCTGCGATCGGTAGGTCGGTCTTTCCATATGTCTAAATCGGCCCGTGGCTGAAAGGGATCAGCGCCCGCAGGCTGGTTGAAGTGTTCCTGCACCGGCGCAAACAATTCTGGGGGCACGCGGCTCCTGTGCGGCGACCGCGGGCACCAGCACCGACACGATGGTGACAGAGTACATCGCCGTGCCAGACGGGGAACCGGTGACCGACGCCAGTCGATTTCGAAGCGACGAGCTGCCGAACCTCTCGCCTTCCAGGCGGCAGGTGTTCAGTGTTCTCAGGGGCTGCGACCTTGCTCACCCCTTTGGTCGTTCAGGTTTGACAGTGACCATAGATATATGACCGCCCAAACGTTGAGCAAAAAACAGACGCACACCCAGGGAAAGAGGCGTCTACCTTTGCTTCTCGCGAGCGCGAAGCCAACAACGCCGGTTAGCGCCATAAAAAGCAGGCTAATTGACAGGCCTAGACGCTGAGCTTGTTGCGCAGGAAGACTCTCAAAGTACGTGACTATCTGATAGTCAATGCCAAGCGCTACAAAAAAAAGATAAACAAAAAAAATCCCTAGCGTACCGGACAAAATCCGTTTCCAGTCGGGTTTCATGGACTTTCACCTCGAGTCCACACCGCGTTCAGATCCCGTGGCAGAGAAATTGGTTGCCACACAGCATCATATTTCGTGAATATAATGGGAGAACCGAATCCAATGCCTATGTGAAGAGCTAAGGCACCGTATTCTGTTTTCCCGCACGAATCGGGATCGGATTTGACAAGGCCAAGCGATGTGTGCTTTCCTAATCCGATCCCGGTTTCGTACGAACCTGTGTTGATCGGTGGAATCCAGCCTAACTGAATATCCACGCTGATTCCGACTAGAGTCAGAGGACTGTGGCTCCTCTGTTCAGCTCCTCCAGCGGACATCACCGTCCCCTTTCCACCAGGCATGGTTATGCTTACAGAAAATGAAGCGTACCGCCCGAGGTCGAGCAATCCTGCAGGGTCAGTCTTGTTGACCGGATCGTCGAGCGTGTACCCGTACAGATTCGCGTCACCTCCGTCGAACCCCATCGGATCCTTCGCCGTCCACCGCCCCGTGAACGCATCGTAGTCCCGGGCGCCGAACCGGGTAAGCTTCGTATCGGGATCGTAGAGCCCCCCGGCAAACCCGAAGGGCTGGAAGCCGGGGTTGGTGTCCTGGGTGATCTGGCCGAACTCGTCGTAGTCGAGGCGTTGAGCGATGGTGCCGGTGGCCGTGTCCACGACGAGCCTGACGGACCCCAGGTGGTCTGTCAAGAGGCGGTAGGTGGTGCCGTTCTTCACCAGGTAGTCGGGGACGTTGATCCGGGTGCCGTAGACGAAGCGGGCGACCACGGCTCCGCTCCCGTCGAGTTCGGCGGCGGGACGGAGCTGGTCGCTGTACAGGAAGCCGTGCGTAAGGACGCCGTTGACCCTCTTGCCGATGCGGCGGTTCGAGCCATCGAGCACATACGCGATGGTGGTTCCGTTGGGCAGCACAACGGCGGTGAGGTTGCCGAACACGTCGTAGGTGTAGGTGGTGGTCTCGCCCCCGCTGGTCGCCGTCCGGAGGTCGCCGTTGGCGGTGTAGGTGTAGGTGACCGCGCCGTAGGCCGTCAGGCGATCCTGAGCGTCGTAGGTGCCCGACACTGTCCCGCTGCCGGGCCGCGTCACGCTCAGGCGGTTACCGTTCCCGTCATAGGCGTAGTGGGCGGTGAGGACGCCGTCGGTCGTGACCTCGGTCAGGCGACCGGCGGGGTCGTAACCGTAGCGGGTGGTGACCGTGGTTCCGTCGATCGTCTCGCCCTTGTGGGTGATCCGGCCGAGGGCGTCCCGGGTGTAGGTGACACGCCACACCGGGGACCCGCTGACGCTCGCCTGGTAGGTCGCCAGCTCGCCGAAGGTGCTGTAGGTGTACGTGTCGACCACATTGCCCAACGTGGTGTCCGTGAGCAAGCCGTGCTGCGGATGTCGGGTGAGGACCAGGCTTCCCGCCTGGGTCAGCAGACTGTCGGGGTCGTACTGCAGGGTGATCGTATCACCGCCATTGATGCTTTCGGTGGCAACGCGGAAATCGGTATCGTAGGTGCGGGTCACACTCCCCGCCACGGGGCCCGTCCATGTCGTGCCCGTAAGGAGCGCGCCATCGTACGTATAGGCGAGGCTCACGCCACCGGGGCTGACGACGTTGTTCACCTGTCCAGTGGTTGCGTTGTAACTGAAGGAGGTCTGACCCGTGGGCGCCGTCAGTGCGCTGAGGCGGCCACTCGTAGGCTCGTAGTCCAGCGTGAGGGTCTGCCCGTCGGGGCAGGTGACCGTCGTGAGTTGGCGGTCGAGGTTGTAGGTGTAGGTGGTGGCGACCGTGCCGATGCCCACGTCGGGGGGCGTGTAGCTCGCCTCTAAATCGATGGGCGTGTAGTCGAACCTATGCGCCGGGCGGCTCGGGGGCGTGATGGCGGCAACGTTCCCGTTGGGGTCATAGGCAGTCTGGATCACCCGGCCGTCGGGGAGGGTCTGGGTAACGATGCGACCCGCGCGGTCGTAGGTAAAGCGGACGGGGCGGTGGAGGGGGTCGATCATGACTTCCAGGAAACCCTCAGAGTCGTAGGTGAAGCTCGACGCTCGCGCCGCCTCCCCTGTGCCGTGGCTAACGCCCGTGAGCCGCCCGCGCGCGTCGTAGGTGAACGCCACGGGCTCCAGCGCATCCTGCTGCTGGCGAATCACTCGGCCCTGTGCATCCACCGTAGTGGTGACAAGTCTATTTGCCGGGCTCCGGTCGGTGCGGGTTTTCGTGGAGGCGGTGTACGTGCTGGTCGCGCTCCGACCGTTCAGGCTGAAGGTGTCGGTCTGACTGGTAAGGCTCAAAGGATTACTCGGATTGCTCAGCGTAACGGCCCGGGTCATCCGGAAGCTGGATGTGAGGCCGCTGGGAAGCCGGACGGTGAAACTGTTCGGAATCGGCACCTGCATCCCGAAGCGCGGATCGGGTCCCGACGTCACGGTGGTTACCGTGCCGTCGGGCGTGGTTGTCGTCTGGACGGCGTCGGCCCCCCGTCGGATGTCGGTCCGGGTGCCGTCAGCCTCGGTGTCCACTTGGCGCGTCCCGCCCGTGGCGAGCGGCTCTACGTGGAACGTCCTCATCCGGTTCAGCGCAGTGTTGAGAGCCACGGTGTACGTCTTCCCCGTCCCGGTCCGATCCAAGCTCTTGACCCCGCCCGCCGGGTCCTCATCACGCGTCAACCGACCCAGAGAATCGTATGTGAAGTGATAGCGGTGATTCCGGGGCGTGGTCAACGTCTGAAGCAGCCCTTCGTTGGTCGAGACAAACTGATGCTCCTCCCCCGCCGGGTTCGTGAGGCTGGCCAAGAAGCCGTTGGCATCGACGGTCAGCACGGTCCGTTGACCGTCGGGAGCAATGATCGCCGTGGGGTTTCCGGCACTGTCGCGCGCGATCGTGGTCACGTTGTTGTCCCCGTCGGTGACGGTCACGAGGCGGTCCTCCGAATCGTATCCGAAGGTGTACCGGACGGCGCCGGTGAGGGCATGGTGCGTCCGGAGGTGACGGCCGCCAGAGGAGAAGACATACAGCTCCGCCCCATCCACACTCGGGATCGTCACGTCTTGCAGGGCAACAGCCGGGAGGACCGGCGCGATCTTCCGGATACGGCCATTCGCCGCATCGGCGATGTGGAGAACCCCGTGCGGATCGAGGAAGGCTTCGCGCGGCCCGTTCAGCTTGGCGCTCGTGGCCGGGCCGTTGTCCCCGCTGTAGCCGGCTGTCCCGTCTCCGGCGATGGTGGTGATGACCCCTTGAGGATTCACGAGGCGCACGCGGTGGTTGAAGTACTCTGGAATGTATAGATTTCCCTGCGCGTCCACGGTCACCGCGAGTGGGCCGTTGAGTTGTGCGGCCGTCGCCGGGCCGCCGTCGCCAGTATACCCGCCCGCGCCGATACCGGACGGGCCTGTGCCGGCCACGGTGCTGATGATCCCCTCCGGCGTGACCTTCCGGATGCGATTGTTTACATGGTCGGGGATAAAGAGATTGCCCTGTTGGTCGATGGCGACCTTGCCGGGCCAGCGGAGGCAGGCCGCCGTCGCCGGGCCGCCGTCGCCGCAGTAGGGGAAGTAAGGACTCCCGCCGCCGGCAATGGTGCGAATAATGCCGTCCGGCGTCACCTTCCGGATGCGGCTGTTCCCGGTGTCCGCGATAAAGAGGTTCCCTTGGCCGTCGACCGTCACCCCCCAGGGGAGCTCCAGGCCAGCCTGGATCGCCGGGCCGCCGTCGCCTGTGAAGCTTCCGCCGCCGCCGCTCGAACCCTCGCAGCACAACCCATTTCCGGCCACGGTCGTGATGATCCCGTCGGGGGTCACCTTGCGGATCCGATGGTTGTTGTAATCTGCAAAATAAAGGGTCCCCTGCGCATCGAGACTCATGCCGTACGGGCTGTTGAGCTGCGCGGTAACCGCGAGGCCGCCATCCCCGCCGAACCCGCCCGTCACCGTGCCGGCCACGACACTGACGGCCCCCGCCGGGGTGCGCTTCTTGATCTGATGCCCCGACGCGTAATATAGGTTTCCTTGCCCGTCAAAGGTGGCCGCCCACCAGGCACCGGTCGTCACGGTCGTGATGGCTGTTCCCACGTCGTTGGCCTGCCGCCGGGTCCCGTCCCCCAGGTGAAGAGTTTGCCCGCCGGCATCGTAACGGTGGTGGACATCCAAGGTCCACCCTGCCACTCCCTGGGCAGGCGTATTTCCCATCGTTTCGATGGTTGTGCGCGATTCCTGCCACAGGGTCACCTCTTGTCGGAGCCGGGCACTGGCGATCCGACCGCCTCCGTTGTACCCGAACGCCCGGTAGAGGCTCGCCGGCTGCATGTAGTCCCCATCATAGACGTACCCCACCCGGACGACGATGGGGTGCCCGCCGTACAGGATCCGACCGTACGCATCGCGGCCGTCCCACGTGAAGGTGTAGATCTGATTGGGCTGCGCCGGCAGTGTCCCGGTGTGGCGCTGGCCGGCAACGAAGACCTCGAACTCGACGCGCTTCAAACCCGCGGGAAGGGTTGACCCGGTCATGGGAATCTCGAGGGTGCGCGCGGTCGTCCGGCCGGAAAAACGGTCGCTTACGTAGTGAAGGCTGAACGGGGTGCCGACGAGTGGGAGCACCTCGCCAAGCGTCTGACCCTGACAGCCAATGACCGAGCCCGCTTCCGTGCGCCGGCATGGCACCGTTTGGTCCGAGGTGGCCACCGTCCCGTTCCAAAACGTCGCCCCGAGCGGGGGGCCCCAGCCCCAATTGGCATCCCAGTCGCTGAAATGGGGAATCGGCATCCGCCAGAGGCTCTGGCCGGGAGTATAGAGCGATGCGAGTTGTTCCCGCTCGCCGTCGGTGATGCCGAGGGCCGCCAGGGCGCTCGCGCTGGCGGCAGTGCCGCTCCCGCTGATATCGAGCGCCGCGAGCCCGCCGCTACTCGACAGAATCTTGATCACGCGCCCGTTGTCCGCGGGGACCCAAGCGGCCCGCTGACGATCATAATATCCGAGCGGCACGATACCCCCGACGGGAAAGCCGACGAAATTCTCCAGATAAGCCACGACGGGAGCACTGAATTGGACGGTGGTTGCTCCGGCGCTCACCGCTTCGTCCACCGTGAGCGCGGTGCAATACGTGTAGGCAATTGTTGCGGGAAGGGGTGCGGGCATGGCCTGGGGACCGGTGGGCCCCACGGTGTACTCCGTCGCCCGGATGCTGAGGGACGCGAGGGGTTGTGTCGAGCCATCGGCAAACCGCATGGTGGCCGTCGTCCCCTGGGCGAAGAAAAGCGTCACCTGACGGCTCCCGTCGGTATCGGTGACAACGGGCCCGCGGGCGACCTGGATCGGGGTGGAGGACGTCAGGTCGATGGTGGTGACGCGTGTGTCGTAGGGGACGAGGACGACATCCGGGAGCCACGCATAGTCCTGCCACGCGGGGGTGATGGGGCGCTGGGCAGGGAGGTGGCCGGCCTTCTGGTACACCACGGTGAGCTGACTGCCCCCGTTGACGGCAAGATCGAACATCCCATCGGGGCGGCTGAGGGTGGTGCCGTACTCCGGATGATTCAAGATGCTGAGCGTGACGCCGGACAAGGGGGTCCCATGACGGGTCAGGGTCCTCCCGCGCAGGACGGCCACCCGCTGCGGTTCGATAGCACCCGGCGTCACACCGACCTGGACCGGATCGGATCCCGCGTACAGGAACTCGGTGGCAGGGGCCAGCGCGGTGGTCCCAGTCGGACTGATCGATGGAGCGACGGCCCCGGGGTCGGGAGGAAGAGATGTAGCCGTGAGAACCGTGCTGGCCGTCGCACCGCTTGCGTGCGTCGCGGTGATGATGGTCGTCCCCTCAGCGAGGGCCGTGGCGAGGCCGCTCGATGGGGTGATGGTCGCGACGGTCGGGGCGCTGCTTGTCCACGCGACGGCGGTCGTGAGCGGTTGTGTGCTCCCGTCGCTGTAGGCCCCTGTCGCCGTGAACTGCAGGGTCCGGCCGATCGTCTTGGTCGGGTTCTGCGGACTGATCGCAAGGCCGACCACGACCTGGGCACTCACCGTGAGCGTCGTGCTCACCGAAAGCCCGTCCGCGTGCGTCGCGGTGATCGTGCTCCGCCCCACTGCCACCCCCGTGGCAAGACCCCCGGGCGACGTGACGGTCGCCACCGTGGGGTCGCTGCTCGTCCAGACCACGGCGCCGGTGAGGTCGTGCATCGCCCCGTCGGTATAAGTGCCGGTGACGGAAAACTGGACGCGCTGCCCCACCCCGACGCCCGGCGCGCTTGGCGTCAGCGCAAGAACGGCGAGCGCGGGCGCGGTCACGGTGACCGTGGCCGCGACGCTCTTTCCGTCCACGGTGACCGTGATGGCGGCTTGCCCCACGGCCCGTGCAGTGACCACGCCACCCGGATTGCTGACGGTCGCGATGGCGTCGTCGCTGCTCGTCCAGATACCCGTGCCGGTGACGTCCTGCGTCGTCCCGTCGGTGTAGGTACCCGTGGCGGTGAAGGCCTGCGTCTGCCCGACCGCCAGTGTGGTGGTCGTAGGCACGATGGTGAGCGTCACAAGCGCGGGCGCGGTCACGGTGACCGTGGCCGCGGCGGTTGTCCCGTTGAGGGGCCCGGCGGTGACGGTCGCGGGGCCGACGTTGCGGCCGATAACCGGGAAGGTCGCCTCCGCCGAGCCGGCGGGCACCGGGACGCCGACGGGAACCTCAACCGTGGTCGGGTCGCTACTCGCCAGGGGCACCGTGGTCGGGTCCGATTGGACCGGGGTGATGGTGACGGTCAGAGACCTCGCCTCCCCCTTGGGGAGCGCGAGGTCCGGCGGGGTCAGCGTCGCCACCGTGGGTGGGAGTTGGTTCACCGTGACCGCCGCCTCAACCGTGGTCCCGTTGAGGGGGCCGGCGGTCAGGGTTGCGGTTCCCGGGAGCACGCCGGTGACGGGGATCGAGGCGACCAGCGCGCCTGCGGGGACCGTGATGGTGGCCGGAACCGTCACGACGCCCGCGGGCGCGGTGGCGAGGGCGACCACCGTGTCCGTCCCCTGGGCCGCGTTTAGCGTGAGCGTGAGCGTCGTGGAAGCCCCCACGAGAAGCGTGGCGGGGCTTGGCGTCAGGTTGACGAGGGTCGTGAGCGGCGGGCGGACCTCGACGGTGGCCTGCGTACCGGTCTCGTTGAGCGGCCCGGCGGTGACCACGGCAAAGCCTGGCGCAAGCGCGGTGACCGGGACAAGGGTTGTGAGCTGAGCTGCTGGAACAACCGCCGTGTCCGCCACGCTGAGGACGTCCGGCGCACTTCCGGAGAGAGGCACGAGGGTATCCGCAAGCTGGGTCGCGTTGAGGGTCAGCGCGCACTGCCCGGTCACGCCCACGGTCAGGGTGGCCGGACAGGTGAACGCGCTCACGGTGGGGAGCGGCGGCTGGACCGTCACCGCCGAGGTGGCACTCGTTCCGTTGAGGGCCGCCGTGACCGTCGCGGCGCCCCGCGCCAGTCCGGTGACCGTGAACGAAACCGTGACCGTATGCGCCGGTACGACGACCCGATCCCCGGATAGACCGACGACCGTCGGATCGGTCGTGCTGAGGGCGACCTCGGTGTCCGTCGGCTGGCCCGCATTCAAGGTGATCGTCAGGATACCGGCGCTCCCCTCCGTGAGCGGCAGGACCGGGGGTGTTAGGGCCACCACGCTGGGAGGCGGCAGCACGACCGTTGTCTGACTCTGGACGCTCGACCCGTTGAGCGGCCCCGCGGCGATGGTTGCGGTGCCGGGAGCGAGTCCGGCGACGGGGACCGGGGCCGTGACGGCGCCTGCCGGGACGGTGATCGCCGGGGGGACGGCGGCGACCGTGGGATCCGAGCTGTTGAGCGGCACGACCGTCTCCGTGGCCTGGGCCGGCGCGAGCGTGACCGTGAGCAACCCCGTCGCTCCCCGGGCCACCTGGAGCGTGGCCGGGAGGAGGCTCGTCAATTTGGGGCCGGCGGGGGTGACGGTGACGGTGCTCTGACGGCTGCTGCCGTTGAGGGCGGCTGTGATCACGGCGCTGCCGGGGGCGAGGGCCGTGATCGGGATCGTGGTCGTGGTCGCGCCCGCCGGGACGATGACCGTCGCGGGGACGGCGGCGACCGTGGGATCACTACTCGTGAGGGTGATCGGCGTATCGGCCGACTGGGCCGGGCTGATCGTCGCCGTCAGGATACCCGTTGCGCCTTGGCCGACCGACAGGGGCGCGGGTTCGAGACTCCGGAGAGTGGGCGGAGGAACAGTGCCGTAAACAGCGACGACAAGATAACTTCCGGGGACGCCGAGGAAGCGGACCTGGAGCGTGTTTCGCGTGCGCAGGCCGACCGTCCGATCGAGGTTGCGGACGGGCTGTGCCCCGATGCCGGGGGGTTGGAGGTCGATGTCGTAAAAGTCCCAGGGGAACACGACGACCGTCCCGTTCAGCGTGACGGTGGCGCTGAGGATGCGGTGCGTGCCCGTCCCGTCGCCGTTCTGGACGTGGAGGCGATAGGGCGCCGTCAGGGCCGCGGGGACCTCGACAGTCGTCTCGACCTGGGTGACCAATCCCGTTCGGAGTATCTGCCAGGGACCGTAGAGCAGTTGCTCGCCGGCCGCAGCCTGGTTCGGTGCCGCCGCCAGAGTGGCGAGGATCAGTCCGAGGAGCACGATGCGCGTCATCGGTTTCGCACACATGGCAACCTCGCTGGCAGTTGTTCGCCGTTGACGACACCGCATTGGACGGGCAGACCAGGGCCGGGACTCTCGCACGCGAGGCGTGTCGATTGGCGGCTCTGCGTCAAGAAATCGGGCTTGGACCGACGGGGAGAGAACAGCGGCGAACGGGACAAAACTGAAAAGCCAGAGGGCGACAGCGGGCACGCACGCGGCGCGGAAGTCAGGGGAGAGGCCATGGACGCCTCCCGGCATGAAGCGGACTTGCCAGTGCGTGATGTGCAGACGGCTTGTGCGACCGTTTAGCGCAAAGCGAAGCGGAGAGTCAAGTGCAAAGGGGGGGCGTTTTCGCGCAAAATGGGGGTCATTTTGATCACGGGCGGTCGATGGACAGGCGCCCGCGCTTGACCTGATGGCGACGTCGCCAGGAGGCGGGCGGCATGCCCATGAGGCGGATAAACGTCCGCCGAAAGAGACGCAGGTCCGTGTAACCGACGTCCGATGCTATCTCCTTGATCCCGCGCCCCCCGTCATGCAACAGGTCCGCCGCGCGGCGGATGCGGACCCCGGCCAGATACTGGCGCGGCGTCTGTCCGTGGGCGGCCCGGAACAGCCGCCGGAGGTGTGTCTCGCTCATCCCGAGCCGTCCGGCCAGCTCGGCGGGTCGAAATGGTTTCGCGAGGTGATCGTCGAGATACCGGCGGGCGCGGGCGACCGCGTCCGCGGTCCGCGACGCTCCCGGCACAAGGCGCCGCAGCACGTCAAGCAAGTTCCCGACCGACACCGGCTTCTTGAGGTACTCGTCGACCCGCGCGCGCAGCGCCCGGACGGCGAGATCCTCGGTTCCGTGGCCGGTGAGGATCACGATCGGAGCAGACGAGAGTTTGCGGAATCGCTCGACAAGATCGAGACCGTGCTCCTGTCGCAGCACGGCGTCCAGGATGATCACGGCAACGGGGTGCTTCCGAAGAGCGGCACAGGCGTCGGCGCCCGACGCTGCGGTGTGGACGACATAGGTCGCGGCCAGCGCCGCGCTCACCGCTTCCAGCACCGCCGCGTCGTCATCCACCACGAGAACATGAGCGTCTCGGGCCATCGGCCTTGCCATTCAAGCTCCCGTCCGAAATGCTCCATGTCTACGCGAACCTACTGCTACTGTCAAGGCTGTCCCACGGATTGTCGTGGAGGCCGAAGGACGCGGATTGCATCCCCCAGCGTGTGCCTCTTCCGCCCGAACACCGCCGGCGCGAAATCAAACACAGCGGGCACGCCAGCGGCTCCCTTGCCGACAGACCAAGGGTGACGTCCCGGTGCCGCGGGTCACGTACAGGCAGTCACACAGGTGAACGCGGAGTAAGTTTACTCAGGCAACACCGTCCCCTGGATCTTCTACCCCGCTGTTTATCCCAACGCCTCCAACTTGCGGCTCTCCGCTTTGACCTTCGTCAACCTCCGCCCGACCAGCGATGCCGCCACCACCAGCCCGGTGGAGATCGCGATCATGATGATCCCCAGCGCGGACAGACGTCCCCAGAGGCCATCCTCGGCAAATCGAAAAATCTGTACCGCCAGCACCTCGGTCCCCGGGCGGGAGAGCACCACCGAGAGCGACAACTCGCGGACGAACATGGTGGCCATCAGGATCCAGCCGGAGACCAGCCCCGGGACCAGGAGCGGGATGACGATGCGGCGCAGCGTGTACAGCGTGCCGGCGCCGCAGACCCGCGAGCATTCCTCCAGGTGGCTGTGGACCTGGATAAAGGCGCTCGTCAGCGGACGCAGCCCGTAGGGCAGATAGGTGGCGATGTAGCCGATCAGGAGCGCCCAGATGGTGGCGTAGAGGGGAGTGCGGACGAAAAACCACATGAAGCCGACGCCGATCACGATCCCGGGGAACGAGAAGGACAGAAAGCTCAACGATTCCAGGATGCCGGAGGCGGCGGTCTTCACCTTCACGATGGTGTAGCAGACGACGACGGACAGCAGGATGCCCAGGCTGGCTCCCGCCACGCCCAGGAAAAGGCTGTTCTTGAGCGACAGGAGCGAGATGGGGTCGCGCAGGACGTCCACCCAGTGTTTCCAGCTCATCAGCGTGAAGGCCCTGGCGCTGGGTACCATGGTGTACGGCACCAGCGACGTGTACACCAGGACCAGGACCGGCAGGAGGATCAGGAGACAGGAGAGAAGGCCGACGGCGGCGAAGAGCGGATACCGGGCGCCTTTGAGGTCGATGGTGGTGGGGCGGTACCCGCGGCCCGAGATGGTGACGAACCGCTCGCTCTCCGCGGTGAGGTGGCGGTAGGCGTAAATCAGCGCGATGGAAAACACCAGGATGGTCATGCCCACGGCCGCCGCCAGGCCGTAATCGGGGGCGAAGCCGGTCGCCACGATCTGGTAGATGTGGGTGGCCAGGACGTAGATCCGCCCGGGGATCCCCAGGACGGACGGCACGGCGAAGGAGGCGAGGCTGCGCACGGTGACCAGGGTGATCGAGGCGAGGATCGCCGGCCGAAGAACCGGGAGCGTGATTCGTCTCAGCGTCCGCAGGTTCGCGGCGCCGCAGACCCTGGAGGACTCTTCCAGCGAGACGTCGAACGACGTCATGGCCGGCGCCAGAACCAGATAGGCGATGGGGAGGTCGAGCAGCCCCTCCACCAGGATCATGCCCGGCAAGGAGTAGATGTTGAACGGAGACCGATCGAAGCCGAAGACCTGCTTTAGGAACAGATTGATGATGCCGTTGGACGGGTTCAGGAGAAGCAGCCAGCTCACGGCGAACAGGATGTGGGGGATCATCATCGGAATGATGGAGATGACCCCGAACAGGGCCTTGCACGGGATGTTCGTCCGGGTGTTGAGGTAGGCCAGGAACAGGGCGAGGCCCGTCGCCAGGAGGGCCGAGCCGAGCGTGAACACGGCGGTGTTGAAGAGGACGCCCCGGAACGCGGGGTCGGTGTAGGCCTCGACATACTTGGCGAGCGTGAAGCGTCCGAAGGCTTCCAGCCCCTCCGAGACGCTTCCCACCACGAGCATGAAGACCGGGCAGACGGTCAGAAACCCGACCAGGACGATGAGGCTGAACGTGAGGAGCGGGTGGCGGTGGCGCATGGATCCTCGCCGTCACTTCGAAAGGACGGTGCAGTGGGCGGGATCGACGTGGAGAAGGATGTCGTCGCCCTCCTTGACGTCCGCCGTCGCCTCCAGCCGGGCGACGAGGACCGCGCCGCCGACCCGGATCTCGCCCTCGCAGGCGTCTCCCGCGAAGAGCAGGGATTCCACGCGCCCCCGGAAGACGTTGGGCCGGCGTCCCGGATCCCCGGCGAGGATTTGGATGAATTCCGGCCGAATGCACACGGCGACCGCGGCGCCCGCCGACACGCCCGCGTCCTTCCGGCACGCGATGGCGCCGAGGGGCGAGTCGACGACCGTGTGGGCGGCCGAAGCGGCCGACACCGTCCCCTCTACGAGGTTGGCCCGCCCGATGAAGTCCGCCACAAACCGCCGATCGGAGTCGAAGTAGATCTGCCGGGGCGTCCCGATCTCCACGACGCGGCCGTCTTTCATCACCGCGACGGTATCCGAGAGGGACAGCGCCTCCAGGCGATCGTGGGTCACGTAGACCGCCGTGATCTTCAACGTACTCAAAAACTCGCGGAGCTCCTTGCGCGTCTCCTCCCGCAGCTTGGCGTCCAGGTTGCTGAGGGGTTCGTCGAACAGGATGACCTTGGGCTCCGCAACCAGCGCCCGGGCCAGCGCCACCCGCTGCTGCTGCCCGCCGCTCAACCGCGTCGCCGGCCGACCCTCGAAGCCCGCCAGCTGGACGAACTTGAGCGTCCCCTCGACGCGCCGACGGATCTCCTCCTTGGGAAGACCGCGCACCTCCAGCGGGTAGGCCACATTGTCGAACACGGTCATGTGGGGCCAGATGGCGTAGGACTGGAACACCATGTTCAAGCCGCGCCGCTCCGGCGGGACAAAGACGTTCCTGTCGTGCGAGAAGACCACCTCGTCGCCGATGGCGATCTCGCCGGCGTCAGGAACCTCCAACCCGACGATGCAGCGCAGCAGCGTCGTCTTGCCGCAGCCGCTCGGGCCGAGCAGGGTGAAGATCTGTTTGGCGGGGATGGTCAGATCGACGTTCGCCAGTGCCGTGATCCGCTTGCCGTCCGAGACATAATGCTTGCTGAGGTTGCCGACGCGGATTTCCATCCTGGAACACCAAACGGGTCCCGGGACCCAGAGGGCCCGGGACCCAAGCCTGGCAAGAGATCGGCGACGGGTCGCCTAGTTGGCCTCGAAGATCTTTTTGAACTCCGCCGCCCACTTTTTGGTCTCGTCGTCCGACAACTCCCGGATGGGCAAGACCTTGGCCTTTTCGATGTCGGCGATGGGCGGGTACACGCCCGAGTACAGGACGTACTCGCCCACGTCCTTGGCCAGCATCTGCTGCGCCTCCTTGGACAGCCAGTAGTCCATGAACAGCTTGGCCGCGTTCGGATGCGGGGCGGACGAGGCAAGAGAGATGCCGCGCGGCGTGCCGAGCATGGGCTGGCTTACCCGGGCCCAGTCCAGCGGGGCGGGCGCCTTGGTGATGATGTACTTCGGCATGGAAACGCCGAGCGGCTTCTCGCCGCTTTCGATGGGGGCGGGCGTGGGTCCGAAGGAGGCGACGAACATGGGCTTGTTGGCCGCCAGGCCCTTGACGAACTTCATCCACGTGTCGTCGGACTTGAACACGTGCTCGCGCAGCCCGACCAGCCAGGCGATGGTCGTGGCGTGGGTCGCCGGGTTGGCCATCACGATCTTGCCGCGCCACTTCGGGTCGGTGAGGCCCTCGTACGACGTGGGCGCGTCGCCCGCCTTCACCAACTCCTTGTTGTAGATCAGCGCCACGTACTCGATGCCGAAGATCGTGATCCGGTCGTCCGTTCGCGCCCATTCCGGGTAATTGGCCGCCATGGGTGAGCGGTAGGAGGCAAGAATGTTCTTCTCCTTCAGCATGTCGAGGATCGGAATGGGCGACTGGAGAACGTCGGCCATCAGCTTACCGGCGGCGTGCTCGGTGATCGCCGTCGCCACGAACTTCGGCGAGGAGATCCGCGTGTATTCCGCCTTCACCCCGTATTTCTTCGTGAAGGCGTTCATGATCGGCTCCACCGCGGTGATGTTCGCGTAAAACGACACCTTCCCTTCCGCCTTGGCCTTCTCCACCAGGGCCTGGTCGGGCTGCTGGGCGAGCGCGGTGGGCGCCAAGAGCAGAACCGTGAGTACCATCGCCGCCGTCTTCATCGCCATCCTCCTTGGTCGCACCTGCCTGAGCGGGGATGAACCGAGTGACAGGTCGGAATCACGGATGAGCCGACCCCCGGGAGCCGGTGATAACTATGGTAGGCACGCTACCATTGAGGCCCGGACGTGTCAAGGTAAGTCCCACAGATTGAAAGTGCCGACCGACTCCGCGCGTCCCGACTGCCGAGTGACTCTGTCGTCTCTCGCACCGACGAGAGCAGATGCCCCCGCCCGGCCTCCTTCTGATCCACCATGACAGCAAAACGAAAAGCCCCCGCCCCATCGCGACTTGCGCGATTACCGGGGGCTTTCGTCCATGGTGGCGGAGGCGTGTGGGAATCGAACCCACCTAGCACGGGTTAGGCGCCACGCTGGTTTTGAAGACCAGGAGGGCCACCAGGCCCAATCCGCCTCCAACGCCGAAGGATACTCGATATGTGCCGGCGTGTCCACCAGAAGCCCGGAGCCCGCGCCGCGGCCATGGCTGGGGCGTCTTGCCCCAGAACACGGCTGCCTACTTTACACCCAGAGTTCTTTGCAGTGCGTCAATCTTGTCGTCCACCTCTTGAAGCCGCTTGTAGAATCGGCTGAGGTCGTTGAAGTCTTCCCGCTCACCGACCTTCTCGTGCAGCCGGCGGAGCCGCCACAGGATCCGGTCCAAGTCCCGCAGGCAAGCCCAGAGGCCGAGAAGGATGAGGAAAAGCAGCACGTCCCGCAAGCTCAGCGCGTCCCAGCACATCCGGATGGCGTCCCACGCCCACACGGCAATTTCCACGACAACACTCATCCACTCGTTCGCCCCCATGGGTGCCCTTTCCTCTACGATGGGTTTGTCTCGCTCCTACAACAACCGGCGTCTCCACCATCACCTTGAGCGTCTCGGGAGCCTCGGCGAGCACGCGCGCGCCCGCGGCGCGGCGCCCGGACTCCACACGGGCGGTCCGGACGCGGGCCGGCCCCGTTTGCCGAGGCCGCTATCCTCCCCCCACGCTCCGCCCCAAGGGTTTGGGATTTCTCGGGGCGAGGTTTCGCTCGGCGATGTTCGCGCGTATCGATGTCCGGATCAGCGGGGAGCGTCCCCGGCGGGCCAGCACCTGTATTGAATGACCATGGGTGGTGCAGCTCCGCGACCGGTCGACGTGGGGGGCTCGAACTGCAGCGAGAATCCGTCGCCACTCACGGAAACCATATGATGCTCGGCTCTCCGGCGCTGGGCCAGATACCTCACCACATCGCGCGCCTCGGTGTGGCATGCCCTTCGGGACAGAAAGGGTTCGTATGTATCCTCGACTCTCCACGCCCGGGGCTCCCCCGCAAACCCCGTCCGCGACCACAGGACCCACGATTCCGCCCACGCCGTCGCGGGAACCAGTATCGCCAGCGCGCACAGCGCCGCTCGAACCCTTTTCATCGTCCCCCACCACTCCCCTCGCTCTCCCGACACGCCAAACCCCTCAAGCGCTTACCCTCGCCGGTGGACCGTGCCTCTACCGGCTCCCGCAGATCTGCAAGACCGGATTCGCCCGCCGTGGGCTCGCATACGCAAGATCCGGTTTTCCGCAAACCTCTCCCGCGCATCCCGCATCGTCATGGCGAGCCTATCACAGACGCGCCCCGCGGTGCACGCGTGCTTTTTTTCGAGCGGCCCCGCGATGTCGCGGCCGGGTCGTCCATCGATTCCCGAGGCAGGCGCTGCTCGGGTCGGCCGATGGGCAGGCAAGGTTTTCACTCGTATGGGTTTTCCCGCCGGCGCGACCCCACCGGCGGTTTCAACATAAGTGCACGGCAACCAAGCGCTTTCGCCCCGCCGCGGAGCGCGCCGTCTGCATGCGTCGCGCGGCACGCCCCCTGCAGGTTTCGCGTACGGACGGCAGACTTGCGACGAGGCGGCGTGTGGACGCCGTCGCGCCTGCCATGATCCCGACTTGCCGTGCGAACGGCGCGGCTAAAGCATCCAGCGGGTGGAGACGGGCAAGATGGACGTTCGGGTCATCGGCACTCGCACGGCTGTGCCGGAATACGCCCACAGACTGACGATTCCAGGATTTCGCACCGCGTCGAGCCCTCCAGGCCGCGAGACACTGCGGCCCGTCGGGTTCGCGTTCATCGAGCGACGATCCGTCTTTGCCGAAGGAGCAGCCGCCGCGCGCCACTGGTTATGGGAGTGCCCGGTGACCGAGATCATCGCGTTCGTCGCGTTCGAAATCGCCGTGCGGTGCGTCGTCGCCTGGAGACGCCATTTCCGAAGTTAGTCTCACGCCGAAACCCTCAAAACACCGGGACGCCAAGAACACCGCGCAGGTTCGGCAAGATGCACAGCGGCAATAGCGATTGGAACGCGGGCGCCCCAGGAGAGCCATGGGAGCAAAGAATCTCCATTCCGCCGGCCCCGACGGCTCCCGGAAGCGTCCTGGGACTCGAACGGCTTCTCGGCTGAGGGGCGGTTTGCGCCCGCCGAGAGCTGAGGCATGGCGTTGGTGTACTTCATCTATGGCCGCGCAAACGTTGCACGAGCGGTCCGCGCGTCGGGAAAAGTCTTCACCCCGGCAAGCGCGGCGGCTTTTGAGCCGCCACGGTGCGCCATCGCCTTTGGGTTTCCCCAGGTCAAGAGGTCTACGCCGAGGGCGGTTTTCGATGGAGGGGCATTCGTTTCGATGCCCCCTGGCCTGTTCGGTACGCTTCATGCTATAACTGCGAGCGCGTGGTGCTGGTCATGCGATTACGGCGCGGCACCCGCCAGGCGCGGCAGACCGCCCGTGACTGGCGCCTTGCGGGCACCCTGATTCTCCGCACGCGTCGGGCCGCTCAGCGAGCGGTGGTGTGGTCCGGTTCACAGCGGAACGGCATCGGTCAGCGTGGAAAAGGTACGCCATGCGGATAAATTCCGGCAGCTCTCGGACTCTCACGAAAGGAACGCCCGTGAAAACAGTGCGATCGGTTTCCGTCCTGTTCGTCGTGTGGCTCTCGCTCCAGTTGTGGTTCGCGCCCCCGACCGACGCCGCGCCCTTCGGATACGTCTCGAATAGCGGCGCCAACACTGTCTCGGTCATCTTCACCCCGACCAACAGCGTGCTGGCCACCGTTCCGGTGGGGAACAAACCCGGAGGCATCGCAATCAGCCCCGACGGGGCGCGCGTGTACGTGGGCAACTATGACGACGACACGGTCTCGGTCGTAAACGCCGATACCAATGCCGTGATCGCCACCGTGAACGTCGGCGATGCCCCTTGGGGCATGGCCGTCAGGCCGGACGGGGCGCGCGTGTACGTGGGTAACGAGCGAGGCGGCACGGTCTCGGTCATCAACACCACGACGAACACCGTCGCCGCCACGGTGACCGGGTTGAGCTCTCCAAGCGGTATCGCCGTCAAGCCCGACGGGACGAGCGTCTACGTGGCCACCGTGCCCGGCAGCGTCTCCGTCATCAACACCACGACGAACCTCGTGAGCGCCACGGTCAGCATGGGGACAGACGACACCAGCGGCCTTGCCATCAGCCCCGATGGCTCACGCGTCTACCTCGGTCTTTTCACCAGCGGCCGTATTGCGGTTTTCAACACCGCGACCAATACTTTTATCGCCACGGTGGCGGTGGGGAAACAACCCCGCGGGGTCGTGGTCACCCCCGACGGAAGCAAGGTCTACGTGGCGAATTACAGCAGCAACACCGTCTCGGTCATCAACACGGTGACGAACAGCGTGATTGCCACGGTGGCGGTGGGGAAGGCCCCCTGGGGCATCTCCGTCACGTCGGACGGAAGCAAGGTCTACGTGGCGAATACCAACAGCAACAGCGTATCGGTCATCAGCACCGCAACAAATACCGTGACCGCAACCATTCCCGTGGGCGCGGCGCCCATGGCGTACGGGCAGTTCATCTCGCAGGGGGTGGCCGTGAGCGTCGCACCGGATAAGATCGGCATCTACCGCGACGGCACCTGGTATCTCGATAAGAACGGCAACGGCGTCTTCGACGCTGGGACCGAGGCCGTCGTCTGGGGCGGCATGCCGCAGGATCAGCCCGTGGTCGGCAACTGGAATGGATCCGGGTCCACCGTCAAGATCGGCATCTACCGCGACGGCACCTGGTATCTCGATAAGAACGGCAACGGCGTCTTCGACGGCTGCCCGGCCGAGTGCGTCACCTGGGGTGGAGTGCAGGGCGACATGCCGGTGGTCGGCGACTGGAACGGCAGCGGATCCACCAAGGTCGGCATCTACCGGAACGGCACCTGGTATCTCGATAAGAACGGCAACGGCGTCTTCGACGGCGCGAGCGAGGAAATCGCCTGGGGTGGTCTACCCGGGGACGTTCCCGTGGTCGGCGACTGGAACAACAGCGGGTCCACCAAGATCGGCATCTACCGGAACGGCACCTGGTATCTCGATAAGAACGGCAACGGCGTCTTCGACGGCGCGAGCGAGACCAACATCTGGGGTGGCGCACCGCAGGATAAGCCGGTCGTCGGCAATTGGAACAGCAGCGGGTCGAGACTCGGCATCTACCGCGACGGCATCTGGTATCTCGACGTCAACGGGAACGGCGTCTGGGACATTGCATCCGAAACCATCTCGTGGGGTGGACTGACGCAGGATAAGCCCGTCGTGGGAGAATGGTGAGCGGCGGCGGGTGCGGAAACTCGATCATCGCGGTTCGCGGGTCTGCCGCGAGCGTCGGGGAGGTCCCCGACGCTCGCGGCATTTTCGGCCCGCGTGCCCCGGCCGTGCAGCCAACGCGTAGGTCTGGCTTTGCCGCCGGCGCTTGCTGCCCGCGATCGCGAACGGTCAGGATGTTTTCTTTTTCAGTATCGGCATCTGCATTCCGGCGTTCTTTACGAATTCCGAAATGCGCTCGAAGTCCTCGGACGCGACCTGCAGGAACTTGATGCCCATGCCAGGGGGAAATGAGCTTCTGGGAGAGACGTTGGTCCAGACCACCACACCGCCCATCTCGAAGCGGTGGTCCAGGCCGGGCAGCGTGAACCTGAGCTGCACGTGTTGGTTCAGCGGCTGTGGTTGTGGCGTGCGGATGAACAAGCCGCCGCCGCTGATATTTCGACTGTACGCCGCCAGAAATTCTTGAACCGTCCGATAGCGAACTTCGACTTCAACTTCGGCTCGCTCGTCAACCCGCCGCTCGTCCATTTGGCCCCTCCGGACGATGTTGCCGAACGACTCTCCGCACGCCACGCTACCAAAAGACATCGCCGAAGACAACTCGAATCCTCGACGGGGCGGCTTCGCTGCACCGTAAGCTGTTATCGAAGAATTTCTTGACTGGAGAAATTCTAAAACGGCATCAGGAGCCGTAACGAAATGGCAACAAATGGACAAGGTATTTCGTAACGGCTCCCAACCCGGTTGCGTCCTTCGGGACAGGTCCGGTATGATGCGTGCGCGGCAAGGAGGCCCACCATGCTGACCGCAATTCCGGGAATTCGGGTCGGACACGCCACGGACCAGAAAGGCTGCACGGGGTGCACGGCTGTCCTCTGCCCCGACGGCACCGTGGGCGGGGTGGACATCCGCGGCTCCGCCTCCGGCACGCGAGAACTCGACGCACTCTCTCCGACACACCTCGTTCCTCACGTCCACGCGGTGTTGTTTGCCGGGGGATCCGCCTTCGGCCTGGACGCCGCCGGGGGTGTCCTGCGGTATCTGGAGGAGCAGGGGGTCGGTTTCGACGTTCAGGTCACGCGGGTCCCGATCGTGCCGGCGGCCATCCTCTTCGACCTTCGCCTGGGCGACGCCTTCGCCCGACCCGACGCGGCCATGGCGTATGCCGCCTGCCGTCAGGCGGCGTCCGGCCCGTTTCCGGAGGGGTCGGTCGGGGCCGGCACCGGCGCCACGGTCGGGAAGCTTTTCGGGATCTCCCGGGCGATGAAGTCCGGACTGGGATCCACGGCGCTGGATCTCCCCGGCGGTCTGAAGGTTGGAGCGCTCGCCGTCGTCAACGCATTCGGCGATGTCCGCGACCCTTCGACCGGCGTTCTCGTGGCGGGGACCCGGAAGACACCGGACGGCCGCGCACTGGCAGATAGCGCCGCCGCCATGCGCCGCGGGGTTGTTCCCCGTGGGTACACGCCGGAGAACACGACGTTGGCCGTGGTCGCGACCAATGCGCGCCTCACCAAGGTCGAGACGACGAAAATCGCTCAGATGGCGCAACAGGGGCTGGTCCGGGCCATCTCTCCGGTGCATACCACGCTGGACGGCGATCTGGTCATCGGTCTGGCGACGGGCGAGGTCGAGGCCGAGACGAACACGGTGGGCGTGGCGGCGGCAGACGCCGTCGCAGAGGCGATCCTCCGGGCCGTCAAGACGGCCACGTCGCTCGGAGGCCTTCCGGCGTGGAGAGACCTCGCGGGCCCTTGACGGACACCCGGTGGGGCTGACAGCGGGCAGGCGGCAGTGGACAAAGAACGTAGCCGGCAGGCGGCAGCAGGCAGCTGGCGGCGAACGAGGACGCAAAGCGCGAGGCGCGAGGGGCAAAGTGTCGGAGACTATGCGCAATCCGCTTTGCGCGTAGCGCGTAGCGCGAAGCGAAGGGCCGTCAGGCCTTTTTCTTGGAGTTGTCGTCTTTTTTCGGCGTGACGTCGATCGCGTCTTTTCCCGCCATGGAATCCTTGAATCCGCGGATCGCCTTGCCCAGACCGGACCCGATGTCCCCGAGGCGGCTCGCGCCGAAAATCAGGATGACGATCACCAGGATGACAACGAGTTCCGGCAATCCCAGGCCGAACATGGCGGTTCTCCTCGACCAAGAGCGTTCAGCGGTCAGCGATCAGCTTTCAGCCAGAAAACGACCGTACCGTCTTGGAGCGCCCTGCGGAATCGCGCCCCGAGCGCCCGCAGCTTTCGTCAGATCATAAAGAGGGGTGTAGCATCCCCTGGCACCGAAGCGCTGTCAACGAAAAAGGCGGCGCAACCGATCGGCAGTCAGCTTTCAGCGATCAGCCGGGCCGGATCCCAATTGACGTATCGACGAATCGTGCGGTCGATCCGCCGCCGGCTCCCCCACTCCCCGGCACCCACGCCTTGCGCCACGCGCATGGCGGCCATTGTTTCACGCCTTGCGCCATGTGTCTTGGTTCATTGCCGGCCGCCAGCTGCCTGCTGCCAGCCTGCCTCTCTCCTGTCCCTCACTTGTACGGTACCCGTTCGTCGCCTTGGCGGCGTGTGACCCGGATGGCATCGAGGTGCTCGAGGTAGGGGATGGCGTATTTCCGGGAGACGCCGAACAGCTCCTTCATCGTCCCGACGTTGATGCTGGGCTGCTTCTGGAAGTGCGCTACGACGCGATCGCGCATGGCCTGATGGCTCTCCCGGTGCAGAAAGACGCCCTCGCCCACCTTGACCAGGATCCCGTCGTCCACCAGCCGCCGGAAGACCGCCTGGCCCGTCTTGCGGTCGTCCGTTTGCCCGCCCAGCACCGCGTCGGGCGCGGGCGGCTGAAATCCGCCGTCCCGGAAGGCCCCTTCGATCTTTGCCTTTATGTCTTCCTCGGCGGCCGACAGTTTCGGACGGAAGGAGGCCAGCCGAACCTTGTCCCGCTCGACGGCGATCCGCCCCTCCGAGGCCAAACGCCCGAGCATCCACGCGAACGTGCCGGGAGGCAGCTGGTCGGGGAGCTTGCTTCGCAGCTCTTCCTTGGCCAGGCCGTCTTTCAGCGGCTCTTTTGCGTGAAAGTCGGCCAGCCGGCCCAGCACGTCGTTCTGAAGCGCGTCCACACGGTCGGCGTGCAGGACTCCGGCGCCCTCCTTCGGCCCGAGCTGAACCGCGCGCCCGCTCTCGACAAGCTGGCGGAGCGCGTCCAACACCGCGGCCGGGTCCAGGTCGCATCGGGCCCGCAACTCCGCCAGCGTCATCGGGGCGAACCCGGAATCCAGCAGGTGCCGTTCGACCCGCTCGGTCGGCCGGCCTCGCTCCAGCACTTGCAGGTGCTCGATCAGCCTGGCGCGCGGGCGGCGCCCCCGGGGCGGATCGGGATCCAGAATGGTGCCGCCGCCGATCGTGACCGCCGGGGAGTAGCTTCGCACGACATAGCGATCGCCGGCCAAGGCCGCAGACGGCTTCTCCAGGCGCAGGTGCGCGTACGCGCGTGCGCCTGGCGGAAGCTCCTCACGGTCCAGGAGCACCACCCGCGCCAGGATCTCGCTGGTCCCAAGGTGGAATCGGACGCGCGCCCGGTTGCGGAGCGGCCGGGGCGCATCCGACAAGAGCGATAGGGCCGCCTCGGCGCTGTGCGAAGGGCGAAGCGTGTCAGGGCGGCACAGGACGTCGCCCCGCTCGACGTCGGCCACCTCCAGCTCCGGGATGTTCACCGCCGTGCGCTGGCCCGCTTCCGCGCGCTCCACGGTCTCGCCGTGCACCTGGAGGCGGCGAATGCGCGATCGGAGACCCCGCGGCAGGATGGCGACCTCCTCCCCGACGGACAGCGTCCCGCTCCACAGCGTCCCCGTGACCACGGTGCCGAAGCCCTTGATGCTGAACACGCGGTCGACGGGCAGGCGGACGATCCCCTGCGGGCGTTTGGTTTCGACCACCGCGGCCTGGGCCTGAATGGCCTCCCGGAGGGCCGGGAGGCCCTCTCCCGTCGTCCCGGAGCACGGAACGATGGGGCACCCGGCGAGAAACGTGCCCTTCAAGAACTCGGCCACGTCCGCCTGCACCAGGTCCAGCCACTCGGCCTCCACCAGGTCCGCCTTGGTGAGGGCGACCACGCCATGCTTGATCTGCAGGAGCTCACAGATGTGCAGGTGCTCCCGCGTCTGGGGCATGATCCCTTCGTCGGCGGCGATGACCAGGATGACGAGATCGATCCCCCCGACCCCGGCAACCATGGTCTTCACGAATCGCTCGTGGCCCGGCACGTCCACGATGCCGGCCCGCGTGCCGTCCGGCAGATTGAGGAGCGCGAATCCCAGCTCGATGGAGATCCCGCGCTCTTTCTCCTCTTTCAGGCGGTCCGTGTCCGTCCCGGTGAGGGCTTTCACCAGGGTGGTCTTGCCGTGGTCGATGTGGCCGGCCGTACCGATCGCGAGGTGGTGCATGAAGAATGCCCCAGGGTGAACAGGGTAAGGAAGCCGCACGCGCGTCCCGGTCCAACGACTCTCGACTATAACGCGGGGACCAGGGGGAGACAAGCGACGTGCGAGCACGGACAAGGCCGCGCGCCGCACACGACCGCCCCGGGGACAACGCGTGCGACGTGGCGTTTGTGGCGATCCGGGGATGCGCCAAAGCCGTGGAGCGCCACGCGGACAAAGTCTCACGGGGTCAGAATGACTTTTCCTCCGTTCCCGGCCTCCAACAGCTCGAAGCTCTCCGCAAAACGCTCCAGCGGCATCTCGTGCGTGATGGCGGGCTGCACGCGGAGGAGTCCGCGTTCCAGCATGTGTTCCATTCTCGTCCAGGTCGCGAACATCTCGCGGCCGTGGATGCCGATGATGCGCGCTTCTTTGAAGATGACATCCGGACCGAGATTCACGCGGACGGGATCCGACGGCAACCCGATCAGCGCCATCTTCCCGCCCTTTCGAAGGTATTTCCAGGCCCCCTCGATGGCCGCGACGCTTCCCGATGCCTCCACGATGGCATCCGCGCCCACACCACCCGTCTGCTGCAGGATGACGTCCGCCACGTTCACGTGTCGCGCGTCCAGAGCCAGATCCGCCCCCACCGCCTGCGCGAGCTTCAGCCGCTCCGCGCGGACATCCGCGGCGATCACCCGGGCGGCCCCTGTGGCTTTGGCTGCCGCCACGGCGAAGAGCCCGATCGGGCCGCACCCCAACACGGCCACCGTTTCGCCCGCCGGCTGCACTTCCAGGACCGCCCGCACCGACGTCCCCAGCGGCTCGAGCACGGCGGCGACGCTGGCCGGGACCGTGGGCGGAATCCGGTGGGCGCAGATCGCCGGGATCGTCGCGTACTCGGCAAAGCAGCCGTCCCGGTGGATGCCAAAGAGTTTCAGGTTGCCGCAGATGTGCTGGAGGCCGTTGCGGCACTGGAAGCACTCCCCGCAGGGAATGTGGGTCTCCCCGGCGACATAGTCGCCCGGTCGCACGCCCGTCACCTCCGGACCGATCTCGACGATGTCTCCGCAGAACTCGTGCCCCATGACCAGCGGTAGGCGGATCCCGGCGCGCTGCGCCCAGGGGGTCCACTGGGCGATGTGGAGGTCGGTCCCGCAGACGGCCGCCGCGCGCACCTTGACGAGGACCTCTCCCGGGTTGGGTTCCGGCCGAGGCACCTCGGCCAGTCTCACCTCCGACGCTTCGGTGTCCTTCACCAGGGCCCGCATGGTCACGGTCGATCCCTTTCCGCGCCGGCCGCGCTGTGCTGCGACCCGGCGCCGGCGATACGTCTACCCGACGATGGAGGTCAAACCCCCGTCCACGACCAGGGTGGTCCCGTTGATATACTTCGCCTCGTCGGAGGCAAGGAACAACGCCGCATGCGCGGTGTCCCAGGCGTCCCCCTGCTTGCCCGTCGGACACAGCCTGGCCCGCCGCCGGAGCATCTCCTCCACATCCCCGCCGTAGGCGCCGGTCAGCTGCGCGATGACCATGGGGGTGTCCATCAGCCCCGGCAGGATCGCGTTGGCCCGGATGCCCTTGGCCGCGTACTGCACGGCGACCTCTCGGGTGAGGGCGATCACCGCCGCCTTGGACGCCGCGTAGGCGATGGCGATGGCCGGCAGGCTGCGGATCGCGTTGATCGAAGCGATGTTCACGATGACGCCCCGACCTTGCTGTTCCATGTGCGGCAGCGTGTGCTTGCAGGTGAGGAACATGCTCTTCACGTTGATCCGCATCAGCCGATCCCACTGCTCCTCGGCCAGCTCCACCGGCCCCCCCGGAAAGGTGACCCCCACATTGTTGTGGAGCACATCCACCCTGCCGAACGCGGCCAGGCAGGCTTCGACCATCCTCAGGCAGTCCGCGGAAGACGTCACGTCGCACGCGAACGGAACGCCGGTCCCGCCCTCCGCCTGGATCAGACGGCAGGTCTCCTGCGCCGCCTCGAGGCTCTGATCCACCAGGAGGATCCGGCCACCCTCGCGGGCGTAGAGGATGCTCGATGCCTTGCCGTTGCCCATGCCGGGCCCGATCGAGCCGGCCCCCGTTACGATGATCGCCTTCCCTTGTACGCGGTCCCCCATGGTCAGCACCTCGTGTCTATTTCGTCGTCCAGCTGGGCAACCACAGGATGATGTCGGGGAAAATGATGCACAGCGTCAGGCCCACGGCTTGCAGCGCCATAAACGGGACGACGCCGCGGTAGATGTCCTGCGTCGTCACCTCCGGCGGCGCCACGCCCTTGACAAAAAAGATGGCGTACGCGAACGGCGGACTCAGGAAGGACAGCTGCAGGTTGACGGCGATCAGCTCCACGAACCACAGGGGATCAAAGCCCAGCTTTGTTGCGATCGGCAGAAAGATCGGGATCGTGATAAACAGGATCCCGATCCAGTCGATCAGCATCCCCAGGATGAAGAGGATGAACATCATGAGGGCGAGGATGACCCAGCGGCTGACCGGCAGCTCCAGGACAAACTGCTCGATGACGGATCCGCCGCGCGTGTAGAGAAAGAGCGAGGTGAACATGCTGGCCGCCACGATCACATAGAAGACCATCGACGTCACCAGGACGGTCTCGTACACGGCGCGCCGGAGCGTCTTGATGTTCAGATTCCGGTAGAGCGCGGCTACCAGCATGGCCCCCACGGTCCCCAGGGCGGACGCCTCGGTGGGGGACGCGATGCCCGCCAGGATGGATCCCATCACCGAGAGGAGCAGGAAGATCATGGGCAGCATGTAGAACGCGGTGTTCAACAGGAGCGTGCCTTTGGCGTCGCGCCGCTCCTCGATGGAGATGGCCGGTCCGGCGGAGGGCCGCCACCAGCACAGGCCGATGATGTAGAGCAGGTACAGGGCCGAGAGCGTGAGCCCGGGGAGGACCGCACCCGCTAGGAGGTTCGCGACCGAGAGGTTGCACATCGGGCCCAGCATCACCAGCATCACGCTCGGCGGGATCAGGATCCCCAGGGTCCCGCCCGCGCACACCACGCCGCTGGCCAGCGAGCGGTCGTAACCCCGTTTGACCATGGCGGGAAGAGCCATCAGCGCCATCATCGTCACCGAGGCGGCGATCACGCCCGTGCACGCGGCAAAGATCGTGCTGATGATCACCGTGGTGATCGCCAGCCCTCCGCGCACCGGCCCGAGGAGCTGAAACATGGTCTCGAAGAGCCGATCCGCCACCCCGCTGGTTTCCAGGATCGCCCCCATGAGCACGAACAACGGAACCGCGATCAGAATCTCGTTCTGCATCGTGCCGAAGGTGTTGTGCAGGAAGAGGGTGAAGACCGCCGGGCCGCGGTAGATGAGGCCGAACACCACGGCCACGAACATCATGGAGAAGGCAAGGTGAACCCCGCCCAGCACCATGAGCACCAAGGTGCCCAGCATGACCAGTCCGATATACTCTGTGGTCATGGGTGCCCCTCCGTCCGGATGACCTGGAGACAGCGAAGGATCTCCGCCACCGTCTGCAGCAGCACGAGGAAGAAGCCCACGGGGATCATGGTCCGGATGGGGGCCGAGGGGAACTGCCACAGGCTCGTGGAGAGCTTCTCCCCGGTGGACCAGGCCTCCGCCGCGTACGCCACCCCCTCCCAGGTGAGGAACGCCATCACCGGAAGGACCACCACCCCGAAGACCAGGAGATCGAAGATCGCCTTCCCGCGTGTGGACAGGACGTTGTACAGCATGTCGATCCGGACGTGCCGCTTGACGTGGAGCGTGTACGCGCCCGCGATGAGAAACGCCGTGCTGTGGAGCATCCAGGAGGCGTCGTACACCCACTGGGTCGGCATGTTCATCACGTACCGCATAAAGACCTCGTAGACGACGATCCCCGTCAGCGGAATCGCCAGCCAGGCGATGAGCGTGCCCGACCAGTCGCTGAGCGTGTCAATCCATTTGATGGCTCGCATTGGACCTCCGAGTTCCCGAGATGCGATCGTCGCGCCTCGGCACAGATCGTCGCCCGACCGAGTGTCCTGCTCGGCAGCCCGTGCATAGCCGTCCCGGCGGGGCGACTATGCACGGTGAAATCTGCCTCGGGCGCTTCGCTCCGCTACTCGGCGGCGGTGAATGCTGTGAAGTTGTGGTACGGCTGATAGGCCTTCTTGAAGTCCCGCTGGGACTCCCAGACCTTCTTGAAGAACGGATCCTTGGCCGACTTCTCCTCCAGGATCTCGATGGTGAGGCGCCGCGCCTCCGCCTGGTCCTGCGGCGAGAGCCGGATGACCTTCACCTTCTGCCGGATCTTGTCGAACGCCTTGATCGCCTCGCCCCAGTGCCGCGCGTACCCTTCCAGGGTCGCGGAGATCGTTGCCTCGCGCACGATGGACTTGAGATCGGCGGGGAGGGCGTTCCAGGCCTTGGGGTTCACCAGCAGCTGGAACATGTTGGAGCCCATGTGGATGGGCGGACCCACGACGTACTTTGCCACCTCGTGCAGCCCGAGCGCCGCGTCCATGGACGCGTCGCAGAACTCGGCGGCGTCGATCACCCCGCGCTGCAGCGACGGCACCACCTCGCCGCCGGCCATCAGGACCACGGACGAGCCCAGCTTCTGGAACAGCTCCATGCTGAGCCCGGCGTTCCGCATCTTCAGCCCCTTGAAGTCCTTGAGGCTCTTGATCTCTTTGTTGCTCCAGATCTCCTCGGGTGGGGTGAGACCCAGAGGGAAGACGACCACTTCGTTCTTATACATCTCCTGCGCGAGTTGCCAGCCGCCGCCGGTATACACCCAGAGGATGTAGTCGTGGTACTCCGTCACGCCCCCCGGCAGGGTGTAAAAGAGGTCCCCGGCCGGGAATCGGCCCTTCTGCCAGGCCGGCGTGTTCTGGCCGGCATCCAAGATACCGTCGCGCACGGCGTTGTACACCTCCGGCCCCTTCACGATCTCGCCTTCGCCGTGCAGCTCGATCTTGAGCCGGCCACCGCTCATCTCCTGGACCTTCTTCGCCCACAGGGCCAGCGCATTGTCGGTCAGCGGCATGTTGAGCGGGAAGACGCTCTGGGTCTTCCACAGGATCGGCTTTGGCGTCTCGCCGGCGGTGGCGCCCGTTGCGGTCAGCATGGCAAAGAGGGCCAGGAACACCAACACGCGCGTTTTCATTTGTCTCCTCCTCATGTTATAGGTACAGCGGCCGTGGCTGCTCGGGTGCGTGGTTCGCTCTGCGTCGGCCTCCTTTCCCGGTGGCGGTGGTCTCCGCCGTTCCCCTGCGCGCCCGCCTCGTCAGCGGGCCTCGGCATAGAGGGACGTCCGGACTCCGTTCACGATCCCGTCCCCGTTCGACGCCGGGGGATTCTCCAGCGGCGGCCGGACATTTGTCCACCGTCCGACCCGACGTCAGCGGCGCGATGCCGCGTCCAACCCGCTCCACGTCGGACCGCCCGAATGGAAGGGACGCCTCCTCTTCGCGGGCGTCCCCCTTCACGACCTGGGGCAGCTTGCGCTCGACCGGAGGGCCCTCTTGTAGAGTCCGTAGGCGTCGCAAGGCGTCGACGGAATCACGGCCTCGTTGCCCGAAATGTGTGAAGAGGATTTCAATGCGCCGCGGGTGAGCCGCCCGCCCGTCCTGCACGCCATCCGGGCCGCGCCAGATGACGGGGAGCACGCCCCGCCCGCCATGTGCCGGGTCTTCGTGATCTGATTGACGAGGCCCCCCTCCCGGTGAAGAGGAGATCGGCGAAGGGAAATCCGCCCACCGGGCGACAACCCGCCGACGCGGCGCCGAAGACTACCTCGTCCGAGATTGGCGTGTCAATGACCCGATCACGAAAGGATCCCGGGATCCCTCTGGAGTGCCCGAAGATTCCGTCCCGCCCGGCGGTGTCTTGGCCGCGCGCGAAGATCACCGGTCTTCTCCCATCGCTTTGTTCAGGCCGCGACAGTTGGCGTCCACGAAGGTCATCCCGACCGGCCCGGCTCGGCCCCTCAGCGGTCGCCGCCCGCATCGCCCGCGGAGAGATCCGCCGGGGTCCCGTGCGGCTCCGGGGAGGGGCTGTCCTCGGTGGGCCGCACGGCGTCTTCGATCCGCGTCCCGCACCGTTGCCGGATCCACCGCCGCGTCGCGTCGGTCGCCACCTCTCGTCCCGGCGGATATCGCGCGAACCGTCCGATGGGCTCGTCCCGCCCCCGCGCCGCGATCGACCACAGATCGCCGCACCGCCGCGGGTGGTCCACGGCATGGCCTTTGAGCCGGTCCTTTTCTTGGGTGTGCGCCGGCTGTCGGTCCCCGTCGCGGGGGCGTGGCCGTGCCCGCGATGTGCGCGGCCGAGGCCAGCGTCCCGGCGCGACGCGATCACATTCGCCGTGATCGCCGTGCGCCCGATGTCGAGGCGGAGGAAACCGGGACGCTTCTTTTCCGGGAAGAGCCGCCCGGCGTGCCGCTCGACGGCCCGGATGGGCGCCAGGATTTCGTCCCGGCGCAAGCGGGTCGTCTTCTCCCCACCCGTCGGACCCCCGCAAGCGACCGCATCCAATCCGGTCCGCGCCCGCCCCCTTCGCGAGGGCGGCTACAAAAGCAACCGGTAGGGCGCCTCGAGGGCCGCCTTGACGGCATCCAGAAATGCGGCGGCCGGTTCGCCGTCGACGGCGCGGTGGTCGAAGACCAGGCTCAACGGGAGCACGCGGAGCGCCTGCACCTGTCCGTCGCGGAACATGGGTCGCGGCGCCGCGCGGCCCACGCCCAGGATCGCCACCTGCGGCGGGTTGATCACCGGCATGAAGAACCCGATGTGGTGCCCCCCCAGGTTGGAGACGGTGAAGGTGCCCCCCTCCATCTCCGCGGGTGTCAACGTCCCCGTTCGGGCTTTGTCTGCCAGGGTCGCGACGCCGGTGGCGATCTCGGCCAGGCTCAGGCGATCGGCGCGTCGAAGCACCGGCACGACGAGTCCGCCGTCCAAGGACACGGCGATGCCGATGTCGATCTCCTCGAACAGCCGGATCGCGTGGCCCATCCAGTGGGCATTCAGCCGGGAATGGGCGCGTAGCGCCAAGGCGGCGGCCTTGACGATGAGGGGCAGATAGCCGATCTTCCCGCCGGTCTTGGCCCGGAAGTCGGATTCCATCTGGCCCACCAGATCGTGGGCGCGGTCCACCACGGCTTCGGCGGTGAGCAGCACGGGGACGCTGCCGTGGAAGCTCTGGGACAACCGCTCCGCGATCACCTTCCGGGCGCCGGCGACCGGCAGGTCGCGGTACGCGCCGGCCGGCGACGGTCTCGCGCGGACCCCCTCGACGTCGCGGGCCTGGACCCGTCCCTCGGGGCCGGTGCCCCGCACGGCCGCCAGGCTGACCCCGGCCGCCCGCGCCCGCGCTCGAGCCGCGGGCGTGGCCCGAACCGGGCCGGTGGGGCCGGAGGGAGCGGCGGGCTCGGCGGCGGCCGAGACAGGCGGGGGCGCGGACGGTCGAGGCGTCGCCACACCCGCGGCGGCCGCGGGGACGCAGGGCGCGGCCTCGCCTGCCTGCCCGATCCAGCCGAGCACCGTCCCGACCGGCACCGCCTTTCCCTCGGGCACGACGATGGCCAGCAGCACCCCCTCCGTATCGCTCGTCACCTCCACCGCCATCTTGTCGGTCTCGATCTCCAGCAGCGGCTCCTCTTTGCGAACCGTGTCCCCGACCCGTTTCAGCCAATGGAGGACGGTGCCGGCCTCCATGGTCAGGCCCAACTGCGGCATGGCAATCTCGAAGGCCATTGGCGCTCCGCTCCCTTACGCCAGGGTCCGTCTGCACGCGGCCACTATCTTGGCCTCGTCGGGCAGGAAAAGATCCTCCAGTGACTTGCTGAATGGCACCGGCACTTCGGCGCCGGCCACCCGCTGAATCGGGGCGTCCAGGTAGTCGAACGCCTCGCTCTCGGCCACAATCGCCGCCACCTCGGCCCCGAACCCGAAGCGCTTGACGGCCTCGTGGACCGTCACCAGACGGCCGGTCTTTTTGACCGAGGCGATGATGGCCTGCGCATCCAGCGGATAGAGGGTCCGGGGATCCAGCACCTCCACGTCGATGCCGTCCTTCGAGAGCGTCTCGGCGGCGCTCAGGGCCGCGCTGACCAGCCGACCGGTGGCCACCACCGTCGCGTCCTTGCCTGGGCGTTTGACGTCCGCCGCTCCCAAGGGCACGAGATGCTCGCCGTCCGGTACCGGACCCTTCTGGAAATAGAGATGCTTGTTCTCCAAGACCAGCACCAGGTTGTCGTCGCGGATGGCGCTCTTCAGCAGGCCTTTGGCATCCGCAGGCGTGGACGGCATGACCACCTTCAAGCCGGGGACATGGCAGAGCCAGGCCTCCAGGCTCTGGGAGTGTTGCGCGGCGTTGGCGCGACCGGCGCCGAAGGGCATCCGCACGACCGCCGGCACGCGCGCCTTCCCCCCGAACATATACTTGACCTTGGCGCCCTGGTTCACGATCTGATCCATGGCCAAGGTCACGAAGTCGAGATACATGAGCTCAGCCACGGGCCGGGTCCCCACCAGCGCCGCCCCCACGGCCGCGCCCACGATGACCGCCTCCGAGATCGGCGTGTTGCGAATCCGCTTGGGACCGAAACGCTGGAACAACCCCTTGGTCACCGCGAACGCCCCGCCGTGAAGACCGATGTCCTCTCCGATCAGAAAGACCCGGGGGTCACGCTCCAGCTCCTCCGCGAGGGCTTCGTTGATGGCTTGCGACGTCGTGAGTTCCCGCATGAGCCGCTCCCGTCAAGTGGAATACACGTCGGTGTAGAGTTCGGAAGGTTCGGGGTCCGGCGAGCTCAAGGCAAACAGGACCCCCTCCTCCATCTCGCGAGCGATTTCTCCGGCGATCCGGTCCAGGTCGGCCTGAGCGACGAGTCTTGCCCGCAGCAGATACTCGCGCTGGCGGACGATCGGATCCTTGGCCTTCCACGCCTCGGTCTCCTCTTTGGTGCGGTACACGACCGGATCGCCCACGTAGTGGCCCTCGAACCGGTAGGTTTCCATGGAGATCAGCGTGGGGCCTTGGCCGGCACGCGCCCGCTGGACGGCTTCCGAGGCGACCCGCTGCGCCTCCCGCACATCCATCCCGTCGGCCTTCACGCCCGGGATGTTGTAGGCGACCGCGCGCTGCGCCAGATCGGGCTGCGACGAGGCTTCGGCCAGTGGCGTCGTCATGCCGAACTGGTTGTTCTCGCAGACGAAGACGACCGGGAGTTTCCAGAGCGCGGCGAGGTTCAACGACTCGTGAAAGGTCCCCTCGTTGATGGCGCCGTCGCCGAAAAACGCCGCCACGACCCGCGCGAGCCCAAGCTGCTGAAACCCCAGGGCCGCCCCGGTCGCGATCGGCAAGCCTCCCCCGACGATGCCGTTGGCGCCCAGGTGGCCCAGATCCAGGTCGGCGATGTGCATCGAGCCGCCCTTGCCCTTGCAGTACCCGGTGGCTTTGCCGAGCAGTTCGGCAAACATGGGACCCACGCGGGCGCCTTTGGCAATGGCATGGCCGTGCCCCCGATGGGTGCTGGTGATGACATCGGTGGGCTCCAGCGCCGCGCACACGCCGGCGGCCACGGCCTCTTGCCCGATGCAGAAGTGGATGGAGCCGCGCAAGATTCCCCTCTTGGACAATTCTTGAAGCTTCTGCTCGAACGAACGGATCCTCAGCATGGTGCGGTACATTCGCAGTTCCACGTCGGCTCCTTCTCTGGCTCGCGCTGCTCCGTGCCCCCGGGTCGGGTGCGCCGCCGTCCCGCCCCCATCGGTGTCAGCGTGTCGGCTGCTCCGCAGCGGGAAGCCACTCCAGCGTCACTTCGAAGGTCATGCAGATGGGGTTCGACCCGGGCACGAACGGACCCCCGTAGACGTTGCCGTCCGGATCCGCCACAACGCCCGACAGCGACGCGCGAAGCGAGCCGTCCTCGCTCGATCGCACCTCGCCGGCGAGGCTGACGATCTCGACGGCCGGCCCCCTGATCTGCAGACACTTGCCGTCGAGCGTCCCCAGACACGCGTCCACCAGGCTGCCCAGGGCGCCACGCACAAAGGCGTTCTTGAAACCCTCCGCAAGACAGAGTTTTTCGACGCCCTGGATCAGGTCCTCGTTGGGCGCGATGCGCGCATAGGCAACGCGGCCCATCGCGCCGTTCTCGACGATGGCGGCCTCACTCATCGGCGCCCTCCTCATACGGTTGGAGCAGGGGAATGTTGGTTTCCGGGTCGAACGTCTCGCGGAGCTCGAAACCGTCGAGCGATGTCACCAGCACCGGAATCATGTCGGGGCCGACGATGCTGGTTTCCGGCAGGATATGCCCGCCCTTGGTCTGGCCGCCCGCGGTGCGAAACGCGGCATGACAATGCACCAGCGGTTTCCCGTGTCGGTTCTTTCCGAGCGTCGCGTTGCCGAAGATCATGTAGGCTTGCCCAGCCGGAATGGGCCGGGTGTAGGCGATCACCGCCTTGCCCGAGGGATCCGGCGGCGCGACACAGTAATGGAGGTCCGCGAACCAACCGCCCAGGATGGTGGTGGACGCGTGCTTGACGCCGATCCCGGCGAGCGGGCTCACCAGGGCCTCGAACAGGCTGAGACCGGGCTGGAGCGCCAGCCGGATGTGTCGGGCCCGTTCGGAGTGCTTGCTGTGGATGCGCACGGGGTTGAACCGACCCGGGTGGATCAGTGTGCGCGGACGCGGGAACGGAGACGCGTCCATACCCGACAGCCCCGGTTTCAGCATGTCGCCGCCTCCGTCACGGCGCCCCACCCGAGGCACGGGCATCACCCGCGCGCGGGCGGGCAGACCACCGGCGCGTCTTGGCAGACGGCATGGTGGTGGAGCGCGGAGGATCCCCGCGCGCCCGGCCCCTGGTTCCCGCGGATGGCGATGCGCGCAGGGGAGATATACGGTGCCCCTCGAACGCGCCGGAAGACCGCGCTCTTGTCGAGCCGCCGAAGGGGGGTGTCCATGCTGGACCGTTCTGATATCAGGTGTTCTCGGACCTGTCAAGGGCCCGCGTCGGCTTGTCCGCCCATCCGACGCGACGGGATCGCTCGGCGGCGACATGGATGCCGACCGCACCGAAAAAACCAAGGGGGTCTCAGGCTCCCCCTCCCGAAGCCCGTGACCCCCTTGGTGACCCCGGTCCGTCCCGCGCTGACGCATACGAGCCGCGGCCGAGGTACCGGCATGCCGCGATCGGTGACGGTCGTGCAGAGCCGATTCGCTTGACGCTTTTCCTCGCACCTCCCCCGGCGACCTGCCAGACCACGCATTTCCTACTGGTCGTATCCGGATTGATTTCAAAATGACACACTAAGGACGTTTGTCAACTACGAAATCGTGACCGAAGCCGCCGCGGAGCAAGCCATGACCCCAGGCGCGGGTGGTGTCGACTGGACAATTTGCTTGCGCGACTGGAAGAGTCGCGGTACATACAAGCGAACGACGCGACCCCACGGAGACGGGATGTCGATCAAAACGGCTCCTCGACTCGGCTTCGCGTTTCCCGGGCGGCCTCGCCTCCGGGCCATGGCGGACGCTCGCGATCGGGCGGACTCACACTCCTGCCTTCCCTCGACAAGCACTCAACGCACATGGGACCCACAGAAAGGCGCTGACCGTGTCGCAACCGAATAAACAGGTCCCCTGGATCGTCACCCTGCTCTACGTGGGTTTTGTCGCCTGGTCGCTGTACGGCGCCGTCGTTCCCGTCGAGACGTACCTGTTCCGCATGGTCCACATGGCGTTCATCTTCGCGCTGGCTTTTCTCGTCTACCCCACCTCGAAAGAAGCCGGGTCTCCGACACGCTGGCTGGACATCGGGCTGGCGGTCCTCGGCGTCGCCACCATCGCGTACCCCCTCGTCGATCTAGACCAATTCGTCCGACGGTCCACGCTGCCCGAGACCGCCGATTTCTGGCTGGGAATCGCGGCCATCGTCCTGCTGGTCGAGATCTCCCGTCGCACGGTGGGAATGGCGTTCACGCTGGTCCTGGTGGGTTTCCTGCTCTACACGTATCTGGGCAAATTCATCCCCGGCCCGCTGTCTCACAAGGGGTACGATCTGGGCCGGATCGTCGGCCACTCGTACATGACCCTGGAGGGCATCTTCGGTGTCCCGCTGTCCGTCAGCGTCTCCTTCGTCACGCTCTTCGTGGTCTACGGCACCTTCATGGACGCGGCCGGTGCCGGGAACTTCTGGCTGGAGATGTCGCTGGCGTTGATGGGACGCGGTCCCGCCAGCGCCGGCCGCGGCGCCGTCATCACCACGGCGCTCCTGGGCGGGCCGCAGGGCAGCGGTGTCGCCACCACCATGTCGGTGTCGCCGATCATGTGGCCGATCCTGAGACAGGCGGGCTACTCACCCAACATGGCCGCGGGGCTCATCTCCGCGGGCGGCATCGGAGCGGTCCTATCGCCGCCCCTGATGGGCGCCGCCGCCTTCCTCATCATGCAGTTTCTCGGCGTCTCCTTCTGGGACGTCGTCGTGATGGTCACGATGCCGACGCTCCTCTATTACGCGGGCACCTTCTTCGTGGTCGAGTTCGAAGCCCGCAAGTGCAAATTCGCGGCCCCCGAGGCGTCGGGGAAGACGCTGGGCGCCGTGATGCGCACCCGCGGGTACCACCTGATCTCGCTCATCGTCCTGGTCGTCCTGCTCGGGATGGGCCGCTCCCCCGAGGACTCGGCCATCTGGGCCATCCTCACGACGGTGTTGACCAGCTTCCTGAGCAGGGACCGGTGCGAATGGCTGACGCCCCGCCGGTTGCTGGGTGCCACGGTGGAGGGAGCCGAAAACATGCTCCCGGTGGCGGGACTTCTGGCCGCAGCCGGCCTGATCGTAGGCACGTTCTCGCTGACCGGTCTCGGGCTCAAAGTCTCCAGCCTCATCATGTCCGCGAGCGGGGGCGTGCCGATCGTCGCCCTGTTCCTGGCCATGGTCGCCTCCTTTCTCATCGGTCTGAGCCTCCCCATCACGGCCACGTACATCATGACCGTGGTCATGGTGGCCCCGGCGCTGGTAAAGGTGGGCCTGTCCGCTCACGTCGCCCACCTGCTGGCGTTCTACTTCGCGGTCCTGTCCGAGGTGTCGCCCCCCGTCGGGCTGTCCCCGTCGGCGGCGGCCGCGGTCACGGGCGGCAACCCGTTTGGCAGCATGATGCAGGCCTGGAAGTATTCCTTGCCGGCGTTTCTCGTCCCCTTCCTCTTCTCCGCCTCGGCGGACGGGGCGAATCTGCTCATCGTCGGGGCGACACTGCCGGGATTCGTCCTCGCGACGATTTCCAGCATGATCGCCCTCTTCCTGATCTCCCTGGGTATCGTGGGTTACCTCCGGGGTCCGCTGAATCTGCTGGAGCGGGCGCTGCTCATCGTGATCGCATGCATCATGGTTGTCGACCCCCTGGAGCTCACGCTGGCAGGTCTCGCGCCCGCGGTGGCCGGAGCGGCGATCGCGGCGCGTCACTGGATCGCGTACGCGAAGACCGCCACCCGAGGCGCAGTCCACGTCTGAGCAACACGGCCGGACGACGGGCATGTCCCCCCAATCTCACTCAGGAGGTACACCATGAAGCTTGAGACGAAACACCTGGCGCTGGTCCTCATCCTGGCCGCGCTGCTCCTTCCGGGGGCGGCGCTGGCCGGAGAGAAATTCTCCTTCAGCATCGTGACGGGCGGCACCGGGGGCGTGTGGTATCCGCTGGGCGGGGCGCTGGGCGGTGTCATCGGAAAGAACGTGCCCAACACCGACGCCAACACGGAGGCCACCACCGCCGCCATCGACAATCTCAAGCTGCTGGTTGCGGGCAAGGCGGGGATGGCCTTCGCCTACGACTACCATGCGGTGTGGGCGAACGAAGGGAAGATGATCAAGGAGCTGGGGAAGAAGCAACCGGTGCGGGTCGCGCTCAGCTTTTACGAGCAGCCGCTGCACATCACCACCAAGGAGGGGACCGGTATCAGATCGGTCATGGACCTGAAGGGGAGACGGGTCTCCACCGGGGCACCCAACAGTGGGACCGAGGAACAGGCGGACTACGTCCTGAAGGCTCTTGGCATCGACTGGAACAAAGACCTCAGACGCGAAAAACTGGGGGCCTCGGAATCCGTGGCGGCGTTGAAGGACGGCAAGATCGATGCTTTCTTCTGGAGCGGTGCGGTGCCCACCTCCTCCATCATCGATCTGGCCACCACTCCCGGATTGAAGATGGTCCTCCTGCCGGTAGGCGGCGAGACCGTCGACACGATCATGAAGGCGAACCCGGCCGTGTTCCACAAAACGCGCTTCGCCAAGGGGAGTTACAGCGGAGTCGACGCCGACGTGGAGGCCATCGCCATCACCGCCGTGGTGGACGTCATGGACACCTTCCCGGCCGACAAGCTGTACCAGATCTTGAGCGCGATCTTTGCCAACACCAAGGAAATCTCGGCGGTCTGGAAGGACGCGCTGCAGCTCACACCGGCGAAATCCATCGCCCAGATCACGCCGGAGGCGATCAAGTACCTGCACCCCGCCGCCGAGAAGTTCTTCAAGGAGAAGGGCGCCCTGAAGTAGATGCGGAGTCGACGCCGGATCCTGGCGGTGTGCGTGATCTTCCTCCCGGTTCTCGGTCTGTCCGTGTGGCGGCTGGCCCCACCGGCGCATACCCGGCTGGAGTTGACGGACGGGGGAACCGGAAGGAAGATCGTCTCCCGACATCTCCTCGGCGGCGAGCGTGTTGTGCTGACCTGGACCAACTCCCTCTTCCGCCTGCCGGTCACGGAGGTGTTCGTGGCCGGCGGCGGCCGGTTGACGCTCACCGAGATCACGTTCGGCGACCCGGCAGGCCGCGAGCCGCCGCGCGTGAAGCCCGAGGACGTGGACGATCTCTACCACACCGGCGGTCCGTTCAGGGCGGAGGGGCTCTCGCGTCCGGTCACCCGCGTCGTTTTCCGCGTCGGCGAGATCGGCCAGCCCGCGATGACGGTCGGCAAACGAGTCATCCGCTTCGCCGACGAGGTGGGATTCGGCGGGACGGTGGTTCTGACCGCGCGGCCGGCAAGTTTTCGCGAACGGATGCGGGCCTGGCTGGAGCGCGAGTCGGATCCGGAGGGGCCCCGCTGATCGTCCACACCTCGATCCGACGAAATCGGTTCCCGATGTGACGCGTGTGGCGGCCGGGGATTCCCGATCGTCGGGCCCGACCAAAGCGTACCCCGCGCACGCGACGCCCCGGTCCCGAGGTGGGATTTGCCTCCACCTTCACCCGGCCGGGGGTCGCGTTCGACGCGTCTTCCGCTTACCGCCCCATGACAAAATGGGCGCGGCGGTTCAGGCGCCAGGCGTTCTCGTCGTGCCCGGGTGCAAAGGGTTTGTCTTTGCCGTAGCTGATGGTGTTGATCCGATCCACGGAAACGCCCTCGGCTACCAGCGCGTTCCTCACGGTGTCCGCCCGGCGCTGGCCCAGCGCCAGGTTATACTCTTCGGTGCCGCGCTCGTCGCAGTAGCCCTCCACGGTCACCTTGTCCTGCTGGTGCGCCTTGAGATAGGCGAAGTCCTGCTGCAGCGCCGGCATCTGATCGTTCCGGATCGTGGCCGCGTCGAAGTCAAAGAAAATGTCTTTCACACCCGTTTCCGCCGCGGCCGCGGGCTGCGGCTTGACCGGAGCCTCCGCCGGCGTCGCGGGCCGCGTCACGGGAACCTCGGCCGCCTTGGGAGACACCGGGTTCGCCGGAGCGCGCGGTGCCGTCACCGTTGCCGCTCCCGGTCCAGGCGTGCTGGGCGGCGCGGCGATCACCTCGGGTCGCTTGGGACAACCGGCCAGCACGAGGCAACTCACCAGGACTCCCGCGCCGTAAAGGACTCGTCGAGTGAACGCTGGATTCATAGCCTTCCTCCTCTGTTGCATTTGCTTCGAATGGTTGGACGCTGGACAACTCGACCTATAAGAAACATCGCGTGCCCTGCCCCGGACAGCGATGGAACGTTCGCGTCGGACCCGCGCCCACGTCCCGGGCAAGACGCGGGTCCGGGGATCGGAGCGGAGCGACATGATCGCCCGTTCTCAATGGGTTCCGAGGTAGTGTGCCACCGGGACGGACGGTTCCAGGATGTCGATGTTATCCGCCACCCACTTGCCGTCGGACCCGGCGTATGTCACCACCACGTGCTCGCCGACCTTGATGGCCGCCGGGTTCCTGTGCAGGATCCCCTGATGGATGATCGTCTTATCGGTAAACGTCACGCGCATGGGGCCCGTCGCCGACCCCGCCACAGCCGCGACCTGCATGTTCTCGGCCTTCAGGTCCATGGCGATGACCCGCCCCTCGATCGACCCGTACCGGATCGCCCCGATCGCCGCAGAACTTGGACTCGTCTGCGGCGCCGGAGCCGCAAGGGCCGGGGTCGCGACCAGTGCAAGCGTCAAAGCCGACACAAACATCGTCCAGCTCCGCATTTCGAAATCCTCCTCCGAGCTTGGCGTTTCTTTAGCCCATTCGGGCCGTCCATTCGCGGCCGCATCGACAAGAGGCGCATGCCGCGAGCCCGACCTGATGTACGCCGAATTGCCCCTCACACCATCCGGCACGCCGTAGAGAAGCAACTCCGGTGCCGTGCGAGGCCCTGTCGCAGCGCTCAACGGGTATGTGCATGCCAATACCGATACCGAGACGCCTTGGCGACATTGCAGCCCCGGCGAAGAACTCGAACGCGCGCGTCCTTCTCGCCACGAAAGTCGCGCTGCCGGCGACTTAAGTCGCGGCCAATGCTGGCGATGTGGGCGCTGGATACCCTTGACGCGGTCCGGTTCAAATCGACACGGATTGATCGGAGCGTCCCCAACCTCACGTCTGGCCTTCTCTCGGCGCTTCATACGTCGGTGTCGTGCCCATGCCCTGGACGTCTTTGGGCCGCCGGAGGCGTCTCAACCACGCGCCCAAAGCATCGAGGTAGGTGTAGGTCACAGGAGTGATGTACAGGGTCAAGAGCTGCGAGACGATCAGCCCCCCGGCCACGGCGAGCCCGAGGGGGCGCCGCGACTCCGCGCCGACGCCAAAGCCGATGGCGATCGGCAGCGTCCCCATCAAGGCGGCCATCGTGGTCATCATGATGGGGCGGAACCGCAGGAGGCAGCCCTCGTAGATCGCCTCGGCGGACGACTTACCCCGCGCCTCGGCCTGCTGCGCGAAGTCGATCATCATGATGGCGTTCTTCTTCACGATGCCGATGAGCATGATGATGCCGACGAAACCGTACAGGTTCAGCTCCACGCGGAACAGCAGCAGGGTGAGCAGCGCCCCCACGCCGGCCGAGGGCAGGCCCGCGAGGATGGTGATGGGGTGAACAAAGCTTTCGTACAGGATCCCCAGCACGAGGTAGATGACCACGACGGCGGCCAGCACCAGCAGCCCGAGCCCCTGCAGGGACGCCTCGAAGGCCTGCGCCGTTCCCTGGAAGCTCGTGCTCAGCGTGGCGGGGAGACGCAGATCCCGCGGCAGCCGCTGGATCGACGCCACGGCGTCCCCCAGCGCGACGCCGGGCTTGAGGTTGAAGGAGATGGTCACCGCCGGCACCTGGCCGAGGTGATTCACCGTGAGCGGACCGACGCCGCGGGTCAGCGTCGCCACCGTGTTCAGGGGAACGAGCTGTCCGCCCGCGGACTGCACGTAGAGGAGCGACAGATCCGCCGGACGCTCCCGGTACCGGGGGAGCAGCTCCATGATGACCCAGTACTCGTTCGAGGGCGTATAGATCGTCGAGACCTGGGGGGACCCGTAGGCAAAGCCCAACGCGCTTTCGATCTGCTGAGCGGTGACACCCTGGGCGGAGGCCTTGTCTCGATCGATCTCGACGACCACCTGCGGGCTGGCGATCTGCAGGTCCGTGTTGACATCCTGCAGTCCGGACAGGGTCCGCATCCTGGCCAGCACGACGGGGGCCCAGCGGTATAGCTCCGGTAGATCGGCGTCCTGCAGCGTGAACTGGTACAGCGCCTTCGTGACCTGTCCGCCGACCCGGATCGTGGGCACGATCTGCGGGTAGACCTTGATATCGGACAGCGCGGCGAATTGTCGCCGGAGTTGCTCGACGATCGCCGCCGCGCCCGGTCGCTCCGCGCGGGGCTTGAGCCTGATGAACATGCGCCCGGTGTTGGGCGAGACGCTGATGCCGCTCGCGCCGATGGATGACATGAAATTGTCCACGGAGGGATTCCGGGCGACGATCCGGGCCGCCGCCACCTGGTTTCTCGTCATGGCGTCGAAGGAGATGTCTTCCGCGGCCTCGGTGAACGCAGAGATCTGCCCGGTGTCCTCGTCGGGGAGAAAGCCTTTCGGGATGCGTATGCCGAAATAGCCGGTAAGCACCAGCGTCAGCACGAGAACCCCCATGACGAGCCGCGGGTGACCCAGGACGCGCTGGAGGGTCACAGCGTAGAGGCGGAACATACCGTCGAAGACCCGTTCGGAGACGGCGTACAGGCGGCCATGTGCCGCGCCGCGCGGCCGGAGAAATCGGCTGCACGCCATGGGCGTCAGCGTGAGCGAGACAAAGCCGGAGACGAGGACGGCGGCGACGATCGTGGCGGCGAACTCGTGCAGCAAGCGCCCGATCACGCCGCCCATGAAAAAGACCGGGATGAACACCGCGGCCAGCGAGAGCGTCATGGACAGAATGGTGAACCCGATCTCCCTGGCGCCCTCCAGCGCCGCCTCCATCCGGGTCTTGCCCGCTTCCATGTGTCGGACGATGTTCTCCAGCATGACGATGGCATCGTCCACCACGAAGCCGACCGACAGAGTCAGCGCCATCAGGGAGAGGTTGTCGACCGTGTACCCCAGAACGTACATGGCGGCGAACGTGCCCATGATCGACATGGGCAACGCCAGGCTGGGGATGATCGTCGCCGAGAGATTTCGCAAAAAGAGGAAGATCACCAGGACGACCAGCATGACCGCGAGGAGCAGCGTAAACTCCACGTCGCGCACCGACTGGCGGATGGAGATGGAACGATCGTACAGGACATCGAGGCTCACCGACGCCGGGATCTGGGCCCGAAACGTCGGGAGGAGCCTGCGGATCGCATCCACGACCTCTACGGTGTTCGTCCCCGGCTGCCGCTGGACCGCCAGGACGACGGCCCGCACGCCGTTGTACCAGCTGGCCACCTTGTCGGTCTGGACGCTGTCGATCACCTGGCCCAGGTCTCCCAGACGCACCGGCGACCCGTTGCGATACACCACCACGAGCGGGCGGTAGGCCGCCGCGTTGGTGAGTTGCCCGGTCGCCTGAACGTTGTAGGCCTGATGGGACCCGTAGAGCGTTCCCGTCGGCAGGTTGACGTTCCCCTGGGCGACCGCCTTCTGCACCTCATCGATCCCGATCCCTCGGGACGCCAGCACGCTGGGGTCCAGCTGGATGCGGACCGCGTACTTCTGGGAGCCAAAGACCTGGACCTGCGCCACGCCGTTGATCGTCGAGATCCGCTGCGCGAGCAAGGTCTCCGCGTACTCGTCCACGGTGTAGAGTGGCAGGGTCGGCGAGCTCAGCGCCAGGTACAGGATCGGCTGGTCGGCGGGGTTCACCTTCCGGTAGGTCGGCGGGGTGGGCATGCCCGGCGGCAACTGCGACTGGGCCTTCGCGATGGCCGCCTGGACGTCTTGCGCCGCCCCGTCGATGTTCCGGTCGAGGCTGAACTGGATCGTGATGTTGGTGAGCCCGAGCGCACTGGTGGACGTCATGGAATCCACCCCGGCGATGGTGCTGAACTGCTTCTCCAGCGGGGTGGCCACGGCGGAGGCCATGGTGTCCGGACTCGCGCCGGCGAGACTCGCCGACACCTGGATGGTCGGGAAGTCCACGTTGGGGAGATCGCTCACGGGCAGGACCCGGTAGGCGGTGAACCCGAAGAACAGGATGCCCAGCATGACCAGCGTGGTCATGACGGGCCGTCGGATGAAGAGTTCCGGGCTCATCCCGCCTTCCCCTGCCGCGCCGTGGAGGACGCTTCGGACTTGATCTCCACCCGCGCGCCGGGGACGAGACGGATCACCCCGTCGGTCACGACCGGATCGCCGGCCGCCACTCCTTTCTCCACGATGGTCTCGTCGTCCAGCGTCCGTCCCGGCACGACGGCTCTGCTCTCGACGGTGTGGTCGGCCCGGACGACGAAGACGTACGGCCCCTGCTGTCCGGTCTGGATGGCCTGCGTCGGAACCACCACCGCGTCGGGCACCGTCGTGAGCGTCAGCGCCACGTCGACAAACTGGCCGGGCCACAGGCGGTTATCCGCGTTGGCGAACGTGGCCTTGAGCTGAATCGTTCCCGTCGTCGAGTCCACGGTGTTGTTGATGAAGGTCAATTCTCCGTGGACCGGCCGGCTTTCCTGGCCCGGGACGGTCACCTGGGTTTCCAGTGACCCGATCGAGCGGTACTTGAGGATCTCCGCGAGATATTGCTCGGGGACGGAAAAGGCCACGTAGATCGGATGCGGCTGGGTGATGACCACAAGCGGACTGGCGGCGTCGCGCGCCTTGACGGCGCTGCCGACGTGCACCAGCAGCGCCCCCGTGCGTCCCGCCATGGGGGCCCGAATGGTCGCGTAGCCGAGTTGAATCCGCGCGTTCTCGACGACCGCCCGGTCCGCCTGGATGACCGCGCGGACGTTCTCGACCGTCGCCTGCGCAGCCCCGATGACCGCCTCGGCGTTGACGACGGCCGCCCGGTCCGCCTCGACCGTCGCCCGCGCGGCCAGCGCCGCGGTGCGCACTTGGTCGTACTGCTCCTGCGAGATGGCCCCGTCGTCGATCAGCGATTTATAGCGGCGCACTTCTGCGTCGGCGTTATCGAGTTGCGCCGTGTCCCGTGTCAGGTTGGCCTGCGCCTGCTTTTCCGCCGCCCGGGTCTGCGCCAGTACGGCCTCCGCCTGCTGGAGCTGGGCGGTATCCCGCGTCAGGTTGGCCTGCGCCTGCTGCAACGTCGCCTCGAAGGGTCGCTGATCCAGCGTAAACAGGAGGTCGCCCGTCTGGACCTCCTGCCCCTCCGCGAAGTGAATGCCGGCGATCTCTCCGTCCACCTGGCTGTTGACCGTCACCGAGGTCATGGGCTGGACCGTGCCGTTCGCGCGGACCCGTAACGGCACGGACCTGATCGCGGCCACGGTCACCCCCACCGGCACCGCCTCCGGCGTGGGCGCGGCCTTGGCGTCGGCCGGCGCCGATGGATCGGCGGAGCATGCCGCGAGCAGGACCAGCGACGCCAAGCAGACTCCGACGGCACGTCGTCGCACCGATGCGCAACCGGCCATGATCCGCCCGGAAATCGTCGCGCCGCACACCGCACCCATGTCCGCCTCCACGCCGGCGAACCCGCCGGCGTCCCACTGCGCGACGGCCGCGCGGTCCCGCCGTGCATACCGGGAAGGCAACGGCCGCGTTGGGATCTACACGGATGACGCGCGCCGGAACGCGGAACCGTCCAGAGACTGCCCACCTGGACCATGCCGGCACTCTGGGTCTGAGCCGAAGAGCCGGGCCGGCCGCGCTGCCGCCACGCGCCCCGAGACGCCGCGAAGAAAACGGGGCGCCGCCTCACCCGCCGATGTACACCGGCACGTACACGGTGTCGGTCTTGTACGGGATCGGAAGATAGGTCAGCTCCACACTCACTTCCCGGAGGCCGTGCGGTTGCAACGCCGACGGTGGAAACGCAAGCCGGATGGGCTGGGAGACACTCCGCCCCGGGTCCAGTCGATGCGGCGTGTCCGACGCGAAGACAAAGCTGTTTCCGGTCATCGGAATCAGCCTCCCCGCCCCGTCGATGTACTCGATCTTCCCGCCCAACAGACGCGCCGCCTGATCCCGCGACCCGTTGGATACCGTCAGCGTCGCCTCCAGCACCGGCCCGCGGACAACTTTCCCCGTTCCCTGGTCTACCCGCTCTACAACTTTCAACCCGTCAAGCTCCCCCGTCAGAAACGACGCCTTCACAAAAACGACGCCCGGCCTCAACGGAAAAGCTTTCTCGGCCCACGCGGGTGAGTCGGCGGCGGCGCGACCGGTCGCAAGCAGCAGACCGGCGAGCCCGGCGAAAACGGCCAAACCGCCCAACCCGGTACGCCGTGGGTGTGGACGAACCATGGGGCCCTCCTTCGCATGTATGCTTCCGCTGTTCGTTTCCAGGACACGCGCCTCCGCCCGCCGGCGTCCCGTCCGGGCATCCCGTTCGCGGAAGCGCGGCGCGGTCACTCCAGCCGACGCCCGACCCGGCTCCAGCGCACGTCCCACCAATGTCTGCCGCTGGACCAGCAGATCAGGATTGCCTCGCCGACCACCTGCCGTTCGTCCACCGTCCCCCAGAACCGGCTATCCAGGCTGGTCTTCCAGTTGTCGCCGAGCACATAGAGCCGGTCGGCGGGCACGCGCTGGAGCGCGGCTGTCCTCGTCGAGGCCGCCCGGCCGCCCGCCGCACGGGTTGGCGACGCATGTACCACCAGACCGTTCACCGTGAGCCGCCCGTCCCGCTCCGCTACCACGTCGCCGGGAAGCGCGATGACGCGCTTGACAAACTCCCGACCTCCGGTCTGAGGAAAATGGAACATGACGATGTCGCCCCGCCGAGGGGAGCGAAGACGATAGATGAGTCGATTGACAAGCACCCAGTCACCGGGACGGAGTGTGGGCGACATCGAGACCGACGACAGCTCCGATACGCGGAAGGCCAGCGCGGAGACCGTGATGAGCAGAACCGCCCCCGAGACCAACCCGGCGAGTACCCGTCGCCCGATCCGTCCGGCAGTCTGTCCCGCACCCGTGTGTCCCCGCGTTCGATCCATGGCGGCGCAAAAGACGGGTCGGGACCCGCACCGTCCGCGAGCCCCGACCCGATGGTGCATCAGGAGGTTTTCTTGGTCTTGGCGGTCTTTGTCGCCACCTTCCCGTGCGGCAAAATGCGGATCTGGTCCGCCACCAGCTTGTCGCTCATCCGATCGTACTTCATCCAGACGCGGTCGCCGACTTTGATATCCGCCAGCGTCTTGGCCGCCTTGCCCTGGGTGATCTTCACCGTATCGGGAACGTCCACGCCGATGATGTCTTCCTTCTTGTTCCGCATCGTCTTGACGGTGAGCGTCTTTGCCGTAGTCTCGACGGCCGTCACCTCGCCGCGCACGATGCGGTCAGCCGCTGCCTCTTTCTCGGCCTTGCTCTTCGCCATGGGAGCCTTCTCTGCCTTTTGCTCCGTTTTGGACTCCTGGGCCTCCTTTGCGGCCGACTCCTTGACCGGAGCAGCCGGCGCGGCGACGGCAGGCGCCTTCGCGGGCTCCGGCGTCGCGGACTGCGTGGCCGCCGCAGCCAACCCCGAAGCAAGCACCAGACTCCCGGCCGTGCACGCCCCGACCAGCAACTGTGTGACTTTTATCATCTGCATCTCTCTCCTCCTTTGCGGGTGACTTCCGGCGTCAGGCTCGCGAAGCCTGCAGCCCCGAGCCCGTCTCACCCAGAAGCCGATAGCCGACGATGGCCCACACCACAAGCAGGACGCCGATGATGACGTCCGTGTACGACGCCGGGTGAAGCTCGGTGAACTTTCCCACAAATGGCGCCACGATCAGCACCACCCCCAGCAACCCTTCGATCCACCAGTACCCGTATCGCATGGTCAATCCCCCCTCTTCCCTGGTTCGGACCGGCGCGCGCGTCACGCGCAGCGGAGCCGGCCCATCCAGGACACGGAGCGGCACACCGCCTCCACCGATCGGAGAAGGTCTTTTTTGGGCGCGCCCCTCACCACGACACAGAACACCCCGGCTTGCCTGCACCACCGCGGCGCCATCGGATCCGGCGTGCCCGTGTACAACACCCAGGGCCGAAAGCCCTCGACACGCTGAACCTCGCGGATGAGGTCCAAGTTGTATGTCCGGACGAGGTCGATATCTGCCACCACCGCGGTGAACTCCGCGCGACGCAATCGGGCCAGCGCCTCGTGGCCGCTCGTCACACCTTCGACACGGTACCCGCGGGTGCGCAACCCCTCGCAGATCTCCTGCAACATCTCGCGGTTATCTTCCACAACCAACACCGCGGTCCCCTTCGCCTGTGTTTCGTTCACCGCACACCTCGTCCAGCGTACACCGTGAACAAAGGCATGCGGCGTGCCAGCAGCTATGGCGTGTGCGGGCATCCAGGGAAGCGCCCGAAAATAGGCGGTCGGAAGGCACCGACGGTGTCAAGGGGATCGGCCGCCCGGCCCCCTCGTACCTGCGGGCGTGGCCCGCTCCGTGGATCCGGCGCGGCCTAACTACGCGTCACTTGCCTGACGGACGGACCGTGGATACTCTTGGCGGAGCGGAACGTGGAGTGACACACGCGTCCCGATGGGGCACGATAGAGCACCCGTCATCGATTACCGCCACCAGAGGCGGATATGCGGACCGTACATCGGAGTAATGACGTCCTTCTGTACTGTTATCAAGTATCCCCTCCGACGACGGCACTGTCCGACCGCATGTGATTTTTCAGAACCTTTCCCCCACTAGCTGCTGAGTTTTTCAAAACCATTCCCCCGGTTTTTCAGAACCTTTCCCCCACCCCGGCGACCGGTTCTCAGGGTATGGTCCTCCTTTTGCCAAGGAGGCCCCATGCCCTATCGCGAGTTGTCGATGATCGAAGTGCGGGAAGTGTTGCGACGGTACACCGGGGGCGACGGACTCCGGGCGATCGCCCGGGGGACCGGCCTCGACCGGAAGACGGTGGCGAAGTACATCCG
>JAKPQH010000231.1 GCA_029580855.1 bacterium
CCACGAGTTCAGCCGGATCCAGCGCGTCCAGGTCTGGGAATCGGTCCTGCAGGCCCACCGCGCCCGGAAGGCGTTTTCCAAGGCCGAGATCCAGCGCCTGGCCTCCCGCTACCCCTGCACCGCCGGGCCGGTGGACCTGGCAGTGAAGAAGGCACTGGAAGTGGCGACACCGGACTCCGACGCCTTCCGGCAGGCCGTCCGCACGGCCATGGACGCCCATCACCGACTGTTCCATGACGGCCAGGCCCCGGCGGACCCGGACACCATCGAGACCCAATACACCCTGGAGGGGATCCATCTGACGGCGGACCTGCCCGTCCTCCTTAGCACACTAGAAGCCTTCGACCTTCAGTTGCGAGGCGGGAGCCCCGGCGGGCCGGTGCGGAACTTCAACCTGCTCTTCCACGGCCCGCCGGGCACGGGCAAGAGCGAGCTGGCCCGTTACCTGGCCCGCCGGCTGGGGCGGGAGCTGTACTGCAAGCAGGCGGCCGAGCTGATCGACCCGTACGTTGGGATGACCGAGCGCCACATCCGGGACGCCTTCCGGCAGGCGGAGCAGGACGGCGCGGTGCTGATCATCGACGAGGCCGACACGTTCCTGTATCCCCGCGCGGACGCCCAGCGTTCCTGGGAGATCAGTTTCACCAACGCCTTCCTGACTGCCATGGAGCGCTACCACGGGATCCTGATCTGCACCACCAACCGCCTGACCGGCCTGGACGAGGCCTCACTGCGGCGGTTCCAGCACAAGGTCGGCTTCGACTGGCTGACCCAGGCGGGGGCGGAGATCTTCTACCGCCGCCTGCTGGCCCCGCTGACGGAGCGCCCCCTGGATCGGGAGTCCGCAGCGGCGCTGCGGTCGATGCGCGCGCTGGCGCCGGGGGACTTCCGGGCGGTGCGGGACCGGTTCGGCCTGCTGCCGCCGTCCGAGGTGACGCCGGCGGCCCTGGTGGCGGCGCTGGCGGAGGAGACGAGGATCAAGACGGCGCATGCCGGGGCAGAGAAGAAGATTGGTTTTTAAGCAGATGAAGGAGGAACACCATGTTGGAAAGCGGCCTGAAACGACTGATCCTGGAGCGGCTGGACGCGTTGGGAATGAAAAAATCGGAACTGGTTCGCCGGT
>JAKPQH010000232.1 GCA_029580855.1 bacterium
TCGAACTGTCGTCGTAGTATTGGCTTCACCTGAAAGGGTCTCCCGGGGTTTCTGGTTGGGGTCTTGCAACCCCAGAAACACCGGGAGTTTCAGAAAAAGTCCCGAAAAAAGGTCGGCAGCTCGCTGGATCGAGGGCTAGACCAGGCTTCAGGTCTGGTCAAGGCGAGGAAAGCCACGGGTCCAGGCGCCACCGGTGGGTGGTGCCACACGACCAGAGTCCCGCGCACACCGGCGTTCGGGGTGGTCGGCTGTCGCCCTTGCGCTGACAGAGACTCCCTGCTTCGGCGGTACGCCACGGAGAAGCGGCTCACCGCTCCCACGTGCAACGCCGGGTGATCGCTGGCGCTCGGGCTCCTCGACGGCGAGCGGCTCGCCTTCGCCGTCGGCCGGATCGCACCTCCCGCCCAGGATGCTCAGAGGGATCCGGCTCGGAAGGCGACGGCGCGGCCGCCTGTTCGCGGGGCTGGCCGCCTCCGGCTTTGGGGGCGACCCACGCCGCCGCCAGGACGCCGCTCGTCCCGGCGCCGCGGGTCAGTCGGACTCGTACGCGCCGAGATCGACGGCCGCCCCCGCGGGTCGTGGCCTACCTTCGATGTCCCGCGGGGGCGCGGCATGGCCCGTCAGCTCCGCCAGGCCGGCATCCAGGGTCGGGGATCCGGCGCTGACGTGATAGTCGCTGCCCGACGCGAAGAAGAGGCTCGCGTCCACGACGATCGAGCCTGCGTCGAGCCCGAGCGCTTGCCACTCCGCGAGTGAGACGATCGCTTCACCGTCCGGGGAGAAGCGATCGACCACCGCGTTGTGCGAGCTCACGACCCCAGCCGGATCCTCCACCATGATGCTCCCGTCGTTCTCGTTGTCGGTGAGCAGGATGTTGTTGAACAGCACGTGGCCGCCGCCCTCCTCCGTGACCTTGAACGGAGAACGCCCGCCGTTCGAGAGATCGAACGTGTTGTTGACCACGACGAGCCCGACCGGCCCCGCCGCCCCGTCGATCGCGTAGGCGCGCAGCGCGTGCGCCTGCACGTCGAACACCAGGTTGTTCGTGAAGAGCGACCGCTGGACGCCGTCCAGGTTGAAGGCGTTGTGCACGAGCCCGTGAAGGACGTTCCCATCGACCACCAGGCCCTCGATGATGCCGTCGCCGCCCACGCTCAGGTCACCGTTGAAGTGGATGCCCGCGGACTCCTCCGCTGCAAGGTCGTGGATGTGGTTGCCGCGCAACGTCGTGGAGTCGCTGCCAGCGTTCGCGAGGTAGATGCCGTGGCCGCGGGGCTCGCCGTCCTGCCCGGTCTCGGAGATCGAGTTGTTCTCGATCAGGGAGCGCGACACCTCCGAGAGATAGAACCCTTCGTGGCCGGAGCGCCGGCAGGTGTTGCCACGGATCTCGAGGCGCGCCATGGGCCGATCGGGGTCCGCCCCCCGGGCGCCGATGCACGCCGCGGTCGGTCCTTCGATCGTGAAGCCCTCGATGGTCACGTCGCTTACGTTCTGGAGCCGGATGGCGTCCGTCGTGGGGCCATCCCTGTCGATGAGCACGCCGGCCTCCACGGCGGAGACGCGCAGCCGTGCCGCCTCGTCACCGCCGCGCTCCACGCTACATCCCGCGTAGGTGCCGGCAAACACCGCGACCCAGTCACCGGGGCCGGCCGCATCTACGGCGTCCTGGATGGTCTGGTACTCGCTCTCCGGTTCGCCTGCCGGGGCCACGCAACGGACGCCCTCGGGGGTGCAGTCGCCGTCGAACGCGATCGGCGCTGCGCCTGCACCGCCGCCGGTGCCGCCCCATGGCTTGCCCCCCGTGGGCGCGGCGCCGCCAGCGTCGGCACCGGCCCTGGTCGCCGAGCCACCAGTCGGCCCCGCTTCGGCGCCGCCACGTCCGGCCGCGACGGCACCGCCCACGTTCGCGCTCGTGGTCCCCCCCGCCGCCGCCTGCTCGTCGTCGGCGTCGCCGCCACAACGGAGAGCGGTCAGCGAGAGCCCCACCGCGAGCAAGGACATCCCATGCTGCCACGTCCGCTTCGGCGGGCCCTTCGCGATCCGTCTCTTGCCCATGCCAGGTCCTCCCGTCGAGCATGATAGCAGGCTGGCTGAACCGAGCCGGGACGAGCCGCCTCAGCCCGAACGACTCGGCCTGACTCCGGAGCGGACCCAGGCGCTCTCCACGGGCGCGCGCTGGTTTGACCGCGCCGACACCGTCGCTTCAGCGCGAGGGATGCCGCGTGCTTCGTCGTCGGCGATCAGGGCGAACGCCGAGCAGCGCCATCAGGCCCAACAGGACCCATGGGCCATGGCTCGAGCGCTGGCCCGCGACGTGGCAACCGCAGCCGCTCTCGTCCGACGCGTCGTTCGAAGCCAGCGCGTCGGCTCCTCCGGTCGCGCTGCCCCCCGTGGCGACGGCGCCACCCGACCCCGGCGTGGCGCCTCCGGAGCTGGCACCGCCGGTTGCCAGGCCGCCGCTGGCCGTCCCACCCGCGGCTGACACCGCGCCTCCCGTTGCGATCGTCGTCCCACCCGTCGACGTCGTGCCACCGGTGCCCGGAGCGGTGCCGCCCGTGACCGGGGCGCCGCCGGTGGACGTTCCTCCCGTCGCTGGGACGCCGCCGCTCCCCTGCAGTCCACCCGTCGCCGTCGTCCCGCCCGTCGGCGTCGTCCCGCCCGTTGCCACGTTCCCGCCGGTCGTCGCGAGTCCGCCCGTCTCCGGGCTCCCGCCCGTCCCCGCCAACCCGCCCGTCTCCGCCAACCCGCCCGTCTCCGGGCTCCCACCGGTCGCCGCTCCCCCGTCGCCGGCGCTGCCGCCCGTCTCGCTCCCACCGGTCCCGCCGGCCCCGCCCGCGCCGCCGTCGCCGCCCACCCCGTAGTCGGCGTCGAACGTGACGCCGTCGAACGGGATCACCACGATCTTGCTGCCGTGATTGGAGTTGCCCGGGATCTGGTTGTCCTTGTCGACGTCGGCCACGGCCCAGGTCACGTGGGTGACGTGGCCATTCTCCAGCACCACGCCGGGCCGCTCCATCTTGTACCACTGGTTACAGGTCGTGCTCCCCTCGTAGCAGAACATCTTCTCGTAGAGCCGCGGGTTACAGGAGAGGCCACCGTCCCGCCAGTCGTTGATGCCATCGGGCGAATAGAGGTGCCAGCCGACGCGATCTCCGGATCCCGAGTAGAGGACGTGGTAGATGCCGCCGCTGCGCCAGATGTGCGGGTCCTCCTCCCAGGCGTAGGTCGGGTTGGGAACCCCCGGGATCGAGGTGCGGCGCGGGTAGATGCTGTCGATGGTCGGGCGGTTCTCCGCGGGGTAGGCCCACGTGGGCTTCTGCAGCAGGTAGGGGCCGCAGAGGGTGTCCGCGATGCCGATGTGCCCGTGGCGCTGCACGATCTCGTACTTCCCGTCGTGGCGGGCGACGAGGCTGACGTTGGAGGCGAAGTTGCCGTCCGTGTAGTTGATCCCGTTGGCCTGGATGGCGGGAGCGCAGCTCGTCCACGGGCCGTCCAGCGAGCTCGAGGTGTAGATCGTGAAGGGGACGGTCTCGCTGACCACGACCGCGTAGGTGCCGTCCGGGAGCTCGAGGGCGGAGACGTTGTGCCCCTTGTGGGAGCCGTTGTTGTTGTAGACGTAGTCCTGGCGCCGGTAGGGTCCCAGCACCCCCTGCTCACTGATGGCGTGGAAGGCGTCGGAGCCCAGCCAGCCCGGGTTGAACCCATCCGCCCCGGACCACGTGCTCATGAACATGTGGTACTTGCCGTCCTGGGCTTTGAGGATCTGGCCGTCCCAGTAGTAGTACTCCGGCGGGACCCCCGCGCCCCGGGCGCTCTCAATGCCGTTACAGAGGTCACGCGGGAGCACGCCGTCGACGCCCCACGTCTCCGAGCTCAGTGGCGCACACGTGATGGGCGTCGGCTTGAGGTAGTCGATGAAGGTCTTGGTATCCTGTGCGCGGGCGACCCCGCTCAGGCTGGCGCTGGCGAGCAGCAGGCCCGCGGGGATCACGGGGCGCGCCCAGGCCGAGGACCGCCGGGACACGGCCGGGCGCGACGCCCCGATCATGGAAGCGGCACCACGATGCCCGGGTTGCCTGGCGAGGGGCGAGGAGGGGTGCTGCGTCTGGTGCATGAGGTCGACCTCACCGATCCCAACCTGCGCGCGGAAGGGGCGGTTTTCGGCCCTGTGGCAGGTACACTCCACTGTTTGTCTGCACCGGGGTCCGGTTGTCACGGGAGGCTCGCTTCCACGGCGTTTCCGCCGCGGCCGGACAGTCCTTCGCGAATTTCGCAGCGGTGCTGGCGCGGCCAGCACGGGCCCGGGTCGGCGCCGAACCCCGGACGGAACGTGTCGCCCTGAGCCGTCCCGACCCCGCTCGCCCCTCATCCGACCTCGACCCTGGCGACACGGCCGCGTAGCCATCCGAACCCCGTCGTCTCCACGAGCGCGGCTCCCTCACCCGGGAGCCGCGCTCACGCCTTCCATCCGCGCCCCACCAACCCGGAACGCCGCGATCGAAACGCCGCGCATTTCGGAGACCGTTCCCA
>JAKPQH010000233.1 GCA_029580855.1 bacterium
CGAGTCTCTAGGGCGGCGCGCCCTGTGCGTTCGGGCGGCCGTCGCATCCGAGGAGCAGTGCGCCGCGCTGGTCGAGCGGGCGGCCGAGGCGCTGGGCGGCGTGGACATTGTGGTCAACAACGCGGGCATATGGCGGGGCGCGCGTATCGAGGAGGTGGACGCAGGCCTGCTGGAGAGGCTGATGGCCACCAACGTGAAAGGCGGCTTCTACGTAACCGCCGCCGCCGTCCCGGGGATGAAGAGGAAAGGGTGGGGCAGGGTCATCAACGTGTCCTCGGTCATCGGGGTCACCGGCTACCCAGGCGACACCATCTACGCGGCCACCAAGGCCGCACAGATAGGCTTCACCAAGTCGCTGGCGAGGGAGCTGGCCCGCTACAACATCACCGTGAACGCGGTCGTGCCGGGGTTCATAGATACCGACATGGCGGTCGAAACCGGGGAGGAGACCCGCTCCAGGATACTCGAGACGATACCGCTGGGCCGCTGGGGAAGGCCCGAGGAAGTGGCCTGGCTCGTCGCCTTTCTCTGCGAGGCGGGCGGCTACATGACCGGGCAGCTCTACACGGTCGACGGCGGGTACACCATCTGAGAAGCGCGGGGGCCGCGAGAAGGAGGTCGGGGTGAGGGTCAAGATCAAGCCGCTGGAATGCACGGGCTGCGCGCTGTGCGAGCTTGTCTGCGGATACCACTGGGACGAGGCGTTTTCCCTCATCTCTTCGAGCATCATGCTCCACCGCGCCGAAGAGAAAAAGAACTACATGGGGCTCATGGTGAAGACCGGAGAGGACCTATTCCTGGGAAGGCCGGAGGGCGCGGGCGCCGTCAAGCTGGGAGACCTGCAGAAGGGCGGCGGCGGTGGCGCGTCGGCCAAGCCGATCCTGATAAGGGAAGCGTGCGACATGTGCGAGAGCGCCGGGCTGGAGCCCCAGTGCGTGGCCGTGTGCCCGCAGGGCGCGCTCTACGTCGAGTGAGGAGATGCCAATGGACTCCATGTATTACGGGGACACGCTCATAGTCGACCTCGAGGCCGGTACCACCGAGCAGGTCCCGTTCGACGAGGCTGACGAGGCGGGGCCCGGGCTCGCCGCGGCGCTGGCGCTTTACGGGAAACACGCCGATTCGGACCCGCTGGTCTTCGGCTCCGGACTGCTTACCGGCACGCCGGTGCCGGCGTCGTGCCTGGGGTTCGTCCTGGGCGGGAGCCCGCTGACCGGGGAACCGGCGGTCGCCCCCTTGAGCCTGTTCGCGGGCGTGGAGATGAAGCTGTCGGGGTTCGGGATCGTGGTGGTCAAAGGCGTTTCGGCCTCGCCGGTTTACCTGTGGCTGCACGACGGGGTACCCGACATCGAAGACGCCTCGGCCCTGTGGGGCCTGGATACCTGGCATGCCACCGACGCGATCAGGCGGGAGATGGGGGAGAGCCTCATACAGGTGCTCTGCATCGGTCCCGCCGGCGAGGCGGGCTCGCCGATGGCGTCGATTTCCAACAACTACTGGGGTTCCGGTGACGACGCCGCGCTCGGCGCGGTGATGGGGCGGAAGAATCTCAAGGCGCTGGCGGTGCGCGGGCTTGGCATGATAGACGCCGACGACCCCCGGGAGTTCTACGATGGCGCGGTCGCCCTGTTCGACGGGGTCGAATCCCACCGGGGGTTCCGGGCGCTGTGCGAACGGCTGGGGGCCCCCGACCTCGACGGGTGGCTGGCGCCGGTCGCCCACCGGACGAGGTCCTGTTTCGCCTGCCCCTACGCGTGCGCCACCTTCGCCAAGTACCGCGAGGCGCCCTCGGTCATGGAGTCCGGGGACGTCGAGGAGCCGGGCATGCTGGTGGCCGGGGCCGCGGCGGCCCTCTGGCTGATGGAGGGCGGGTGGGAACCCGCCGCCGCCTGCATGGCCCTGGAGGCCTCGGCCCGCCGGGGGATCGACCAGCTCCGGGCGGCGCGCCGGCTCGCTGGTTCGCCGCTCACCAGCGAGGAAGAGATCGTGACCGCGGTCAAAGAGCTGGAGGACGTGCCGGAGGCCGCATGGCCGATCGGGGACCGGGGCCGCGAAGGCCTCTTCGGCTCCTGGGTGCCCCCCCTGGGCTCGGCGGAGGAGTGGGCGCGGGCGAACCGCGTCGGCTACGTGCTGGGGGTCTGCCCCACCTTCCTGCTGATGTCCGGGGTGGAACTGGAGGCGCTTGCCGCGCTTTGCGCTCCGGCGGCCGGCCTGGAGGCGGGACCGGACGACCTTGCCGGGATGCTCGGCTGAGGGATCGTGAAACGGCGTACCCCCAGCACGGCGCGCCACCGGGCGCTCGCTTCGCTCGCCGCCAGGCTCGCCGGCGAGCCGGGGGTGGCGGTCTATTGCGGCGAGGGCGCCTCGCACTCCTGGATATGGTTCGCCGACCTGCTGGAGAGACTGGAGACCTTCGACGTCCGCTTCCTTACCCACCATGACGTCCTCGAGGGGGCACTGGAAACGAGGGACATCATGCTGGTCGGCGGCGGGGACACCTACGCCATGGCCCGCTCCCTGGGCACCGACGGGGCCCGGCGCCTGGAGGAGTTCGTCAGGGGCGGGGGCTTCTACCACGGCTCCTGCGCCGGGGCCTACCTGGTCCTTCGGGGCGTTGACATGGAGCCGTTCACCCCGTTCCGGCTGGTGGACGCGGAGATGCTCAACGTGATGGCCGACCCGCCCGCGCCGCTCTGTCTCGAGCACAAGTACCTCGCGCCGTACGGGAGGGAGCGTGTCTTTCACCCCGTTTACGGGGAGGTCGCGCTTCTCCCCCGGGGACCCGCTCCCGGGATGCTGGCGTTCCGGGAAGCCGCGGAGATCTCCGCCCCGCTCTTCGGGGGGCCGGTGATGTCCGCCGGGGAGGCGCGCTCGCTTGCCGACTACGCCTCCGCCGCGTCGCGCGCCGCGTTCCTCTGGCCGCGCGAGCGCGCCGGGGGCTTCATCGCCGGCAGGCAGGCGGTGGTCTTCCAGGAGCTGGGCGACGGCGTCGCCGTCGCCAGCGGACCGCACCTGGAGCACCCGCACTTCCCCGAGGCCAACGCGTTGATGGGGGAGATGTTCGTCGAGCACAGCGGGAGGACCTCCCCACGGAGGGCGAGGGCCCCAGGCGGGGGCGCGACCCGCCGGGGAGCGTCGGTGTGCAAAGGCCGCCCGGAGGTCTCCCGGTCGCTCCTGGAGATAAAGAGGCAGGTCTCCAACGCGCGGATCGTGGGGTACGGACTCGAGCGCTCCCAGGTCACCTGGAAGATAGGGGTGAAGGTCTGGGAGCCTGAGAAAATACGGATGTTCCTGCAGTACGCCTGGGACCGCCTGCCGTACCTGGAACGCCGGTCCGCCGGGGGGACGCTCGGCGCCTGCGCGGAGCTGGAGCGGCTCGCCGAGGGGTACGCCCGGGCGTGCGACCTTGCTAAAGAGCTTTCCGTTGCGGTACGGTCGAACCAGGAGTCGCAGGCGGAGGCCGCGTCGCTGTTGACCATGCTCAAGGAGCTCACCGCAGGTTTTCTTTCGCTGTACTTCGAGCTGCGACTCGAGGAGCGGCGGCGCGGGACTGACGAGCGCGGAGGGACCGGCACCGATGGCTAGCAGGACGGGTGTTTACGTCTGCCGCTGCGGCAGCAACATAGCCGGCGTTGTCGACTGCCCGGCGCTGGCGGAACGGGCCCGGTCGCTCCCGGGCGTTGCCGTCGCCAGGGACTGCGATTACATGTGCTCAGACGCCGGGCAGTCCCTCATCAAGTCGGACATAGAATCGCTGGGCCTCGACCGCGTCGTCGTGGCCGCCTGTTCCCCGAGGATGCACGAGCACACCTTCCGAGCCGCGCTGGAGGAAGCCGGCCTCAACCCCTATCTCCTGGAGATGGCCAACATCAGGGAGCAGTGCTCCTGGGTCCACGACGAAGGCGACGCCGCCACGCGCAAGGCGGCCTCGCTGGTGGCCGGCGCGGTGGCCAGGGTCGCCCTGCACAGGGAGCTCGAACGCCGGGAGTTCCCGGTGACCGGCGCGGTGCTGGTCCTCGGCGCCGGGATAGCCGGATAACCGCTGCGCTGAAGCTCGCCGACGCGGGCAGGAAGGTGTACCTGGTGGAGCGCTCCCCCAGCGTCGGGGGACACATGGCCCGGCTCGACAAGACCTTTCCCACGCTCGACTGCTCCGCCTGCATCCTGATGCCGAAGATGGTGGAGCTGGAGCGGCGCCCGGAGATCGAACTGCTCACCACCAGCGAGCTGGAGAGCCTCGACGGGTTCGTCGGAAACTTCACCGCGACGGTGAAGTTTCCGACGAACCCGTCGAGGCTCT
>JAKPQH010000234.1 GCA_029580855.1 bacterium
GTCCCGGTGCTCTCGGCAGTTCGCATGCCGTCCGCGCCCTGGAGGAGGCCGAGCGGGTGGCGCGCGAGATCGGCTTCCCGCTCATCGTCAAGGCGAGCGGCGGGGGCGGCGGCAAGGGCATGCGCGTCGTCAGCGCGCCCGCCGATCTGGAGCCGTCCCTGGCCACGGCGGCCGCCGAGGCCGCGGCCGCGTTCGGTGACGCGTCGGTGTACCTGGAGCGGTATCTGCAAGACCCGCGTCACATCGAGATCCAAGTTCTCATGGACGGCTACGGAAACGGCCTCTATCTGGGCGAACGGGACTGTTCGATCCAGCGGCGCCATCAGAAGTTGCTGGAGGAGGCCCCCTCGCCCGCGCTGACCGAGGTCAACCGCCGGTCCATGGGGCAGGCGGCGGTCCGCATCGCGAAGGCGGCGGGCTACCGTAACGCGGGAACCGTGGAGTTCCTTCTGGATTCGCGCGGGGCGTTTTACTTCATGGAGATGAACACACGGATCCAGGTCGAGCATCCTGTCACCGAAATGGTGACCGGCGTTGACCTGGCGAAGGCTCAGCTGCGGATCGCCGCGGGAGAGCCGTTGGGGTTGACGCAGGCGGATATCCGCGTCTCCGGGCACAGCCTGGAGTGCCGGATCAACGCCGAGGACCCGGAGCGGTTTCTCCCGGCGCCCGGCGTGGTGGCCTCCCTGCGGCTTCCGGGCGGACCGGGCGTGCGCGTGGATACGCACGTGTACGCCGGATACCGGGTCCCCCCCTATTACGATTCGCTGGTCGCCAAGGTGATCGTGCAGGGCCGGACGCGCGAGGAGGCCGTCGCCTGCATGCGGCGGGCGCTGGCCGAGATGCGTGTGGATGGGGTGAAGACCACGATTCCGGTCCACCAACGCATCCTGCGGCACCCGGATTTTCTCGCGGGGCGGACCTCGACGCAGTTTCTGGCCCGCCTCCTGGCGGAACGGTGATGCTCGAAACCGTGCACCTCTGCGTGATCACCGATCCCGCCCTCGCCCCCGGGCGGGACCACGTCGCCATCGCCGGGGCGGCTCTGGCGGGCGGGGCCGACATGATTCAGTTGCGCGACAAGACGGGCAGCGTGCGGGATCTGTTGCCGCAGGCGCGGGCCATTCGGGCGCTGTGCCGGGCGCACGGCGCCCTGTTCATCGTCAACGATCGCGTCGATCTCGCCCTCGCCGCGGACGCGGACGGGGCGCATGTGGGGCAGGAGGACCTTCCGGCATCCAGCGCGCGGCGTCTCTTGGGTCCCCGGCGGCTGCTGGGGGTCTCCACGCACGGCCGCGCGCAGGCCGAGGCGGCCAGCGAGGCCGGAGCGGACTACATCGGCTTCGGCCCCCTGTTCGCCACGGGGACGAAGGACACGGGTTACGCGCCGCGGGGGCTGGACCTGCTCCGTGAGATCCGACGGGCGGTGCCGTTGCCCATCCTGGCCATCGGCGGCATCACCCTCGGGAACGCGGCGGCGGCGATTGGGGCGGGTGCCACGGCTCCGGCGGTGATCTCCGCCATCGTGGCGGCGCCGGATATCGCCGCCGCTGCCGCGGCGTTCCGCGAGCGGGTGGCGGCGGCCAAGGCCCGCGGCCGGGGTCCGGCCTGAGGTGTGAGGTCCGGCAGCCTCGGGGCCGGGTCCGCTCGACTCGTACTGCATCGTCGCGGGTGTTGCGGGTGCGGATGGAGCCGGCGGCGTGTGCGTGGGACGCCGCCGCGGGGCTGTCGGGGTAGCCCGGCGCTCGGCGCAAGTACCCGGGCGAGGCCGCGTGAGTCTCGATGCGCTGGTTCTGGTTTCCGCTCGTGCTTTCCTTGACCCTGCCTGTCGAGGCGGGCGACGTCTTGCCGGTGCGGCTCGGCCTGGTCGTGGCTGCGACCGGTGACGCGGGGCCGGCGGCGCAGAGCATGCGGCGCGCGGCGGAGATGGCGGTGAACGACTGGAGCGCCAAGCTCGCGCGGCCGATCCGGCTCCACGTCAAGGAGGACGCGTTCGATCCTCGTCAGGCCGCCGCCGTCGCCGAGCAGCTGGTCCAGGAGCGCGTGTGGGGCGTGGTCGGCCATTTCTATTCCAGTTCGTCGCTGGCGGCCTCCTTCGTGTACCGCGCGGCGGGGACGCCGCAGGTCACCCCGACGGCCACGCACCCGCGCGTGACGGCGCAGGGGTTCGCAAACGTGTTTCGTGTCGTCGGCCGGGATGACCGGCAAGGCTCGATCGCCGCGGAGTTCGTGGCGTCGCACCTGAAAGCGCGGAGCGTCGCGGTCGTGCACGATCGCACCGAATACGGACGCGGTCTCGTCGAAACCTTCCGAGGCGACCTGGCGCGCCGCGGGGCGCCGCGGGTCGTGGCGGAAGAGTCGCTGGCCCAGGGCGACAGGGTTTTCGCCGCACAGGTGGCTCGATTACGGGCGGCGAGACCCGATGCGCTGTATTTCGGGGGCGTCTTCCGCGAGGCGGGGTATCTCATCCGGCAGTGCCGGGAGGCGGGCGTGCGGGCCATTTTCGTCGGCGGCGACGCCGTCCTGGACACGGAGTTCGTCCGGCTGGCCGGCGAGGAGACCGCCGTGGGTACGTACCTCACATCCGCACCCGATCCGCGGCTCGTGGAGTCGGCGCGGCCGGTGATCCGGCAATACGAGCTACAATACGGAAACCTCGGACCGCACGTCCTCGAGACCTACGACGCCGTCGGGGTCCTGCTCCAGGCGATCCACGCGGCGGGCCCCGCCGACGGCAGCAGGGAGGAATTGGGGAACATCGTGCGCGCGATTCGCGCGAGACCCTACCAGGGCGCCCTGGGCACGCTCCGCTGGGATCACAACGGCGATCGGACGCCGGTTCCCTACGCGGTCTACGTGACCAGGCGGGGAGGAAGCGTCCAGGGATGGTTCGAGCAGTTGCCGGGCGCGGCACCCGGCGGGGCGATGGCGAAACCGCCGACGCGCTGAACGCGCTCGGCCTGGCGGCGCGAGGCGCCGTCTCCGACGGTCGGCAAAATCGTCGGGCCGAAAGTCGTCCGCATCCAGCGCACCGGTCGCTCCGTGGCACAATGGCACAGAGAGGAGAGCCCTCGTGAAAACGCGTACCGTGGCTGTGGATCCCAAGGCCCCTCAAATCGAGGTAGTCGGACAGGCGGTGGAGGCGTTACGCCGCGGGGGGTTGGTTGCGTTCCCCACGGACACCCTGTATGCCCTGGGCGCGGACGCCCTGGGCGCGGACGCGGTCGAGCGGGTGCTCGCCGTCAAGGGGCGGGCGCGGGGCAAGCCTCTCAGCGTCCTGGTGTCCTCGGTGGACACGCTGGCATCCCTCGACGTGTCGCTGGCGGCCGGTGTGCCGGACGCCCTCCGCATCTTTTGGCCGGGACCTTTGACGGTGGTGGTGAAGGCCGGCGAAAAATTCCCCGCGGTCCTCACGGGGGCGGCGGGAACCGTCGGCCTTCGGGTGCCGGCGGGGCCGGTCGCCCAGGCGATTTTGACAGGGTTCGGTGGCCCGGTCATCGGGACCAGCGCCAACAAGTCCGGGGGCCCCGACCCGGACGACGCCAAGACCGTGCAGCGGGCCGTCGGCGGCCAGATCGACTTGATCCTGGATGGCGGACGGGTCACACTGGGTGTGCCGTCTACGGTGCTCGACTGCACGACCGCGCCGGCCCGCATTCTGCGCGAAGGAGCCATCCCCCGCGACAAGCTGGCCGCGGTGATTGCGCTGGCGTGATTCGCCGACTGAGGCGGACGGTCCGTCGCCGGTGGGGCGCCCGCTCCCCCCTGCGGCACGAGACGACAGGAGATACCCCTTGAAGATGCGAAAATTGCCATGTTAGACTGCGTGTAGAGCGCCGCCGCGCGGCGGGTAAAGCCATGCGGATCGAAGGCATTCTGGACAGAATTCACGACTACCACCCGCAAGCGGATGTCGAACCGCTCATGCGGGCGTACGTCTTCGCGGCCAAGGCTCACAAAGGCCAGGAACGCATTTCCGGCGAACCCTACCTCTCACACCCGCTGGAAGTCGCAGGCATCCTCACCGAGTTGCGGCTGGACACCGGAACCGTCGCAGCCGGACTGCTCCACGACGTGGTCGAGGACACCCACTCCACCCTGACCGAGATCGAGGACCTCTTCGGCGGCGAGATCGCGGGCGTCGTTGACGGCGTGACCAAGCTTTCGCGGATCCCCTTCAGCACCCGAGAGGAGGCTCAGGCCGAAAACATCCGTAAGATGATTTTGGCCATGTCCAAGGATATCCGGGTGATCCTCGTCAAACTGGCCGACCGCCTGCACAACATGCGGACGCTGGATCCTTTGCCGGAAAACAAACGCCGTCTCATCGCGCGCGAAACCCTGGACATCTACGCTCCCCTGGCCCACCGGCTGGGCATTTCGTGGATCAAGGCGGAGCTGGAAGACTTGGCCCTGCGCCATCTGGACCCGCAAGCATACGCGGAGCTGTCCACGCTGATCGCGCGCAAGCGGAAAGAGCGCGAGGGGGACATCGCCGGGGTGATTCGCCTTCTCGAGACGAAGCTTTCGGAGGTGGACGTCAAGGCGCAGATCACGGGGCGCCCAAAGCACTTTTACAGTATCTACAAGAAGATGCGAGAACAAAAGAAAGCGTTCGATGAGATTTACGATCTGACGGCCGTGCGGGTCATCACCAGTTCGCTGAAGGACTGCTACGGAACGCTGGGCGTGATCCACACCCTGTGGAAGCCCATCTCTCATCGATTCAAAGATTTCATCGCCGTCCCGAAAAGCAACGGCTACCAGTCGCTTCACACCACGGTGATCGGCCCAAAAGGAGACCCGGTCGAGATCCAAATCCGGACCAAGGAGATGCACCGCGTGGCCGAGGAGGGGATCGCGGCGCACTGGAAATACAAGGAAGGGAAGAGCGGCATCGATCCCTCCGATCGGAGTTTTGTGTGGCTCCGCCAGCTCATGGAGTGGCAGCGGGACCTAAAAGACTCCAAGGAGTTCCTGGAAACGCTTCGCGTCGACCTGTTCCCGGACGAAGTCTACGTGTTCACCCCCCGCGGGGATGTGCGGCAGTTCCCGAAGGGCGCGACGCCCGTCGATTTCGCCTTCGCGATTCACACGGACGTCGGGCTGCGATGCGTCGGGGCCAAAATCAGCGGTCGACTGGTGCCTCTTCGCACGGAGCTTCAGAACGGCGACATCGTCGAGATCGTGACGTCGCCCAACCACGTCCCGAGCAAAGACTGGCTGAAGATCGTCAAGACGCCGCGGGCCCGGAGCAAGATCCGCCAGTGGATCAAAAACGAAGAGCGGGCGCGCAGCATCAGTCTGGGCCGGGATCTGCTCGACAAGGAGATCCGACGGCTAGGGAAAAGCCCGAAGCTGTTGCTCCGGGCGGAGGCCGTCGCCATGGCTCTGGAGCGGTACGGCTTCGGGACGGAAGACGATCTGTTCGCCGCGGTGGGTTACGGCAAGGTTTCGCCACGGCAGGCCGTCGGCCGGCTGCTCCCGCCCGAAGAGTTCCAAGCCTTGACGGACGCGGAGGAAAGTCGCGAGAAGAAAGGCGAGCGCAAGCCAAGCCGGCCGCGCCCTGCGGAGGAAGGGGTGCGGATCCGGGGCCTCGACGATATCCTGGTCCGATTCTCCAAGTGCTGCACCCCGGTGCCGGGTGATGAGATCATCGGGTTCATTACTCGGGGCCGCGGAGTGTCCGTCCATACCGTGGATTGTCCGAACGCCGTGAGTCTGATGGCTGATCCGGAGCGGCAGATCGCCGTGAGCTGGGACGGGAGGAGGAAAGAGCCGCACCAGGTGAAGATCCGGGTGGAGATCGGCAAGGATCGGCCGGGACTCCTGGCGGAGATCACGGCGGCGATCTCCAGCACCAACACCAACATCACGCAGGCGGACATCCGCGTGACCGAGGAGCGCGTGGGCGTGAACAACTTCGTCCTGGAGGTAAGCGACCTCAAGCAGCTCCAGGCAACCATGCAGGCCATTCAAAAAGTGGATGGTGTTGTGGGGGTCGAGCGGGTCAAATCGCTATAGCGTGGCAATATGGCGACGTGGCAATTAGGCAATTCGGCGATTCGGGTCACCCTGAAAGTCCGAATGGCCTAATTGCCCAATTGCCGAGTTGCCGAGTTGCCCAATTGCCTTTTTTCAGAAGTCAGGCGGCCTTCTGGATCTTGCCGGAGCGGAGGCAGCGCGTGCAGACATGGATGACACGCGGGGCGCCGTTTACAAAGGCGCGCACCCGCTGGACGTTCGGATAGCGCCGTTTGGTGGAGACGTTGTGCGCGTGGCTGACTTGAGCGCCGTACTGCGGCCCTTTGCCGCAAACCTCGCATCGCGTCGCGGGCATCGGATTTGCTCCCTGTCGGTGGTCCAATCGGTAAAACTAAACGTGGCAACCGCTGAATGACGGCGCCAGACTATACTGAATCGCCCCCGCAAAGGCAAGCCTTTTCTCCCGCGCCTGCGTTCGCCGAGCCCACCCCGCAGACCGCGGTGCGTTTCCTCAAAGGGATCGGGCCGGCCCGCGCCACATCCCTGGAACGCCTCGGGATTCGCAACGTCGCAGACGCTCTGCTCCTGATGCCCCGGCGCTACGAGGATCGGCGCGGTTTCGCGCTGTTGGGCCGTTTGCGGCCGGGCCAATCGGCGAGCGTCCTGGGGCGGGTCAGATCGGTCGGGACTGGGCGGACACGGCGCGGCATCCCGTACTGCGAGATCCTACTGGAGGACGCGAGCGGGACCCTCCCGGTCCGATGGTACCGGCAGCCCTACTTGGCGCGCACGTTTCCGCGCGGCACGCGGGTCATCCTCACCGGCAGGCTGAGCCCCTGTCCTCCCCGGCAGATGGTGAACCCGGAGTACGAGATCGACGATTCCGACGAGGGGCGCTGCCACTCCGGGCGGATCGTGCCCGTGTATCCGCTGACCGCCGGCCTCGGCCAGCGCTTCCTGCGCCGGCTGCTCTTTGATTTGGCTCATGCGGTCGCCCATCACCTGGCGGACCCGCTGCCGGCACCGCTGCGGGAGGCGCTCGGGCTGCTCCCGCTTGGAGCGGCGGTCCGCGCGCTGCACGCTCCGGCGGACGAAGGGGAAACTGTGTCCGCCCGGCGTCGTCTGGTTTTCGACGAGTTCTTCCTGTTCAACCTGGTCATGCTTCGGCAGCGGGCCATCCGGTCGGCGCACCCCGGGATTGCATTCGCGACGCCGGGCGGACTGGCCGACCGGGCGTGTGCCGCGCTGCCGTTCGCGCTGACGGGGGCGCAGAGGCGGGTGCTGGAGGCGGTCTGGAACGACATGGCCGTGGCGCGGCCCATGCACCGGATGTTGCAGGGCGACGTCGGCTCGGGGAAGACCATCGTGGCCTTTCTGGCGGCGTTGACGGCCGTCGACAACGGCTATCAGGCCGTCGTGATGGCACCGACCGAGATCCTGGCCGCGCAGCATGCGGAGCGCCTGCGCGCGCTGGCGGACCCTTTGGGCGTCCCGGTCGTGCATCTGGGGGGCGGCACGGGCGGCGCGGCGCGGCGCCAGGCGCTGGCGAGGCTGCAGGGCGACGAACCCTGTGTGGCCGTGGGCACACACGCGCTGATCGAATCCGACGTCTCCTTCGGTCGCCTCGGTTTTGTGGTGGTGGACGAGCAGCATCGTTTCGGCGTGCTGCAACGATCCGTGCTCCAGGCCAAGGCCGCTCACCCCGACGTCCTGGTGATGAGCGCCACGCCGATCCCGCGCAGTCTCGCCCTGGTGCTGTACGGCGACCTGGACCTCAGCGTCATCGACGAGCTGCCCCCGGGGCGCCGACCGGTCGCCACGATCTGGATCCAGTCGGGCGAGCGGCAGCGCATCGCGGCGGAGCTGCTCGCCCGCCTGAGTCGGGGGGAGCGCGGCTATGTGGTGTGCCCGGTCGTGGAGGGGGCCGCGGCGGAGATGAGGGCAGCGGTGCAGACCGCGGACACGTACCGTCGGGGACCGCTGGGCCGCTTTGGCGTCGGGCTGGTCCACGGCCGTCTCTCCTCAGCGGAGAAGCTCGAGACGCTGACCGCCTTTCGAGATGGACGGGTCCGGCTTCTGGTGGCGACGACGGTCGTCGAGGTGGGTCTGGACGTGCCCGAGGCCGGCGTCATGGTGATCGAACACGCGGACAGGCTGGGTCTCGCGCAGCTCCACCAGTTGCGCGGTCGGGTCGGCCGGGCGGGTCAGGCGGCGCACTGCTTCGTCGTGGCGGATCGGGAGGAGATCGGTCCCGAGGCGCAGGCCCGCCTGGAGGCCTTCGTGCGTGAGCGGGACGGCTTCGCGCTGGCCGAGGCGGACCTGCGACAGCGCGGGCCGGGTGAATTCTTCGGGACGCGGCAGGCGGGCTTGGATGGGTTTCAAGTGGGGAGTCTCACGGGAGATCTGCGGGTGTTGGAAGAGGCGCGGGCCGCGGCGGCGGCGGCGCTCCGCGACCATCCGGACCTGGACGGACCGTGGGCGGCCGTGCGCGCCGCCATGGAGGCGCGCTGGACCGCACGCCTCGAGCTGGGACGGATCGGGTGAGTGGCGATTTGGCAACTTGGGAAGCGGGAGAGACCTGCCCGGATGACGTGTTTTTCCGAGTTGCCCAGTTGCCCGGCTTTGAGCGATGCGCATAACGGCGGGGGAGCATCGCGGGCGGCGGTTGCGAAGCCCCAAAGGCGCGCGCACGCGGCCGACCTCCGATCTCCTGCGGCAGGCCATCTTCAACGTTCTCGGAGCGCGGATTCAAGGCGCCCGTGTGCTCGATCTCTTCGCCGGGACGGGCGCCTTGGGGCTGGAGGCGCTCAGCCGTGGGGCAGCCGACGTCACCTTCGTGGAGCGCGACCGCGCCGCGCTGGCAAGCCTGCGGACCAACCTGGCCGGCCTCGGGTTGTCGAGTCGGGCGCGGGTGGTGGCGCAGGAGACGCTGGCGGCGCTTGACGGCCTGGCGCGGGCGGGCGAGCGGTTCGACTGCGTGCTGCTCGATCCGCCGTACAGCGGGGGGCTGGCGCTCCGGTGCGTTGAAACACTTGCCCCGGGCGGCATTTTGAGCCAGAATGCCCTGCTCTTCGTCCAGGCGTTTCACAAGACGGAGGTTCCGGCGCGCGCAGGAGTGCTGTCGCAGGTCTGGCGGCGCCGTTACGGCGAGACCCGGCTGACCCTGTACCGGAAGGAGGGCGCATGCCCGTGACCGCGGTCTACCCTGGAACATTCGATCCGTTCACCAACGGCCACAGCGACCTGCTGCGACGCGCCATACGGCTCTTCCCGCGGCTGATTCTCGCCGTGGCCGCGAACCCGCAGAAGTCCCCGCTGTTCACTTTGGAGGAACGGCTGGCCATCGTGCGGCAGGCGACCGCCGACCTGCCAAACCTGGAGATCGATTCCTTCGACATGCTAACCGTCGATTATGTCCGTAGCAAGGGGGCCCAGGTGATCGTCCGCGGCGTTCGCGCCGTGTCGGACTACGAGTTCGAGTTCGCCATGGCCTTGATGAACCGGAAGATCCGCGAAGACATCGAGACCGTCTTTCTGATGCCGAATCAGTCGTATACCTATCTCAGCTCGCGCCTCGTCAAAGAGGTGGCCCTGTTGGGCGGGAACGTCGACGATCTGGTCCCGCCGCTGGCGGCCAGGCTTCTGAAGGAGAGGGCGACTCACACCCGACCGTCGGGAAGGAGGCATACATGAACATCTCGACCCGCGCACGGAATCTCGTCCCCTCCGCGACGCTGGCCATCGGCGCCAAGGCGCGGCAGATGCAGGCCGAGGGCATCGACGTCATCGGCTTCGCCCAGGGCGAGCCGGACTTCGACACGCCGGAGCACATCAAAGAGGCGGCGATCCAAGCCGCGCGCGACGGCTTCACCAAGTACACGGCAACCGGCGGCATCAACGAGCTCAAAGACGCGGTGGCGGTCAAGCTCAAGCGGGACAACGGGTTGAGCTACACCCGGAATCAGATACTCATCTCCTGCGGCGGCAAGCACTCGCTGTACAACGTGTTCCAGGCCCTGCTGGATCCGGGCGACGAGGTCATCATCCCGGCCCCCTACTGGGTCAGTTTTCCGGAGCAGGTCAAGCTGTGCGGGGCCAATCCGGTGATCGTCCACGCGACCGAGCCTCAGGGCTTTCGGTTGAACCGACAGGTTCTGGAGCCCGCGGTCACCCCACGCACCAAGCTCGTCGTCCTCAACTCGCCCTCCAATCCAACCGGGGCCGCGCTCAGCAGGACCGAACTGGAAGGGATCGCCGCCTTGGCGGTGGAGCGGGGATTCGCCATCGTCTCCGACGAGACCTACGAGGCCCTGGTATACGACGGGTACCGGCATGTGAGCATCGCCTCCCTGGGCGACGCGATCTCCGCGCGCACCGTCGTCGTGAACTCGATGTCCAAGGCCTACGCCATGACGGGGTGGCGCCTGGGCTATGCGGCCGGGCCGGCAGCGGTCATCCAGGCCATGGACGGGTTGCAGGGCCAGATGACCTCCAACCCGACCTCGTTCGCCCAGCGCGGAGCCGTGGCGGCGCTCCTGGGCTCCCAAGAGTCAACGAAACGGATGCGGGAGGAGTTTGCCAAACGGCGGCGCTATATCGTGGACCGGCTCCGCGGTATGCCGGGCATACGTTGCCACAGCCCGGAAGGCGCCTTCTATGTGTTCCCCAATGTGTCGGGTCTCTACGGGAAGCGGTACGGGGCCAAGACCATCGTCAACTCGACGGAATTTACGACGTTTCTGCTGGACGCGGCGCGGATCGCCGTCGTACCCGGGGTGGAGTTCGGCAGCGACAGTCACATCCGCATTTCGTACGCGACGTCGATGGCCAACATCGAGAAAGGCATGGACCGGATGGCGGAGGCGGTGGCCGCCTTGGCGTAGTCGGCGGCCGGGAGCCGCTCGGCGATTTCGCGCACTCCGGCCGTCGGACCCGCGCGACCAGGAAATCGCCGCCCCGGAGACCTGTTGCGGCGCAGCGCAGCGCAAGGGGAGGAGAGACCATGAGGCGCGTGGCGTGGATGATCGGGGGCGTGATCCTGGCAGGCCTGCTGCTGGGCGGAGGGCCTGCCGCGGCGCAGCCCACGTTCGTGTTCGGCAACCAGGGCGAGCCGGTCTCGCTCGACCCCGCCATCATCACCGATGGGATTTCGAGTCGGATTACCCGGCAGATCTACGACGGGCTGGTGAAGTACAAGGGGGCCACCACCGAGGTCGTGCCGGCCCTGGCGGAGAAATGGGAGGTCAGCAAGGACGGGACGGTGTGGACCTTCACGCTGCACAAGGGGGTGAAGTTTCACGACGGCAATCCCTGCGACGCGGCCGCGGTCGTCTGGAACTTTGACCGGTGGCGCCTGAGCAAGCACCCGCAGCACGAGAACCAGATCAAGGCGGGTCAGACGTTCGAGTATTACGAGGCGCAGTTCGGCGGCTTCGACGACAAGAGCTTGATCACCAAGGTCGAGGCGGTCACTCCGCAGACCGTGCGGATCACGCTGAAAAACCCCCAGGGCCCCTTCCTCGCCAACCTGGCGATGTTTGTCTTCGACATCGTCAGCCCCAAGGCGGTCGAGAAGCACGGGTTGAACTACGGGAAGAACCCCGTGGGCACCGGCCCCTTCAGGTTCGTGGAGTGGAAGGTGGGGCAAGAGGTCATCCTGGAAGCCAACCAGGACTACTGGGACAAGGCCCACACGCCAAAACTCCAGCGGGTGGTGATCCGGAACATCAAGGACAACTCCCAGCGGCTGGCCGCCCTGAAGGCGGGCGAGATCCACGGCTTCGAGGGTCTCAACCCGGACGACGTGAAGGTGGTGCGCGCGGATCCGAACCTCCAGATCATCCTCCGACCGACCAACACCACGGGGTATGTCGCGTTCAACTACAAGGTGAAGGAGCTCCGCGACGGACGCGTGCGCCAGGCCATCGCCCACGCGATCAACAAGAAGGCGATCGTGGACGCGCTCTACGGCGGGACCGGCATGGTGGCGACCCAGTTCCAGCCGCCGCCGCTCTGGGGTTACAACAAGGAACTCAAGGACTACGACTACAATCCCGAGCGGGCCAGACAGCTCTTGCGGGACGCGGGGTTGGCGCAAGGTCTGAAGGAGATCACCTGGGACGACGGGAAGCGGGAACCGCTGCAGTTCTGGTACATGCCCGTGTCCCGGCCGTACTATCCGAACCCGAAAGAGATCGCCGAGGCCATCGCGGCCGATCTGGCCAAGGCGGGGATCACCGTCCAGCTCCAGACGACCGACTGGGCGGTGTACCTCGACAAGCGGAAGAACGGCCAGCTGCCGCTCTACATGCTGGGGTGGACGGGCGACAACGGCGATCCGGATAACTTCGTCTGTTACTTCTTCTGCTCGCCGGGAAGCTCGCGCGAAGGCTTCTACGCCAACGCGCAGCTCACCGAGGTGCTGCTGGAGGCGCAGAAGTTGACCGACCAGTCCAAGCGCGCGGCGCTCTACCGCAAGGCGGAGCAGATGATCCACGACGACGTGGCGCGGATCTTCATCGCCAACAACCAGCCGCCCCTGCCGTTCTCCAGGAAGGTGAAGGGGTACGTGGCGAACCCGACCAACAGCGAGTTCTTCAACACGGTGTCCATCGAGAAATAGCCGGGAGCCGAGACCCGACGGGGACCGGACGCCATGAGTCGGTATATCGTCAAGCGCTTTCTGACCATCGTCCCCGTCCTCGTCGGGATCTCGATCATCGTCTTCAGTTTCATCCACCTCATCCCGGGCGATCCCGCCGTCACCATGCTCGGCGAGCGCGCCACGCCGGAGCGCGTGACCGAGGTCCGCGCGCAGCTCGGCCTGGACCAGCCGTTGTACGCGCAGTATGCCATCTACGCGGGGAAGGTCCTCCGCGGCGACCTGGGCGTGTCGATCCTGCGGGGCGATCCCGTGCTCCTCGATCTGATCCGGCGTTTTCCCGCCACGGTGGAGCTGGCGCTCGCCGCCATCTGTATCGCGATGCTGATCGGGGTGCCGAGCGGGATCGTCTCCGCCGTCTGGCGCGACTCGTTCTTCGACGGCTGCTCCAGGATCATCGCGCTGACCGGCGTCTCCGTACCCATTTTTTGGTTGGGGCTCATGCTGGCCTGGGTCTTCGGGGTCATGCTGGGCTGGCTGCCCACGGGCTTTCGTCTCGGGACCAACGTCACGCTGGTCTCGGTGACGCACTTCAATCTCCTCGACAGCCTCATCGCCGCGAACGGCCAGGCACTGGTCGCCAGTCTGCGGCACTTGATTCTGCCCGCGGCGGCCCTCTCGAGCATCCCCATGGCGGTCATCACCCGGATGACGCGCGCCAGCCTGCTGGAGGTTCTCTCGCAGGACTACATCCGGACGGCGGAATCCAGGGGGCTGCCGCAGCGCACCGTTGTCCTGCGCCACGCCATGCGGAACGCGCTGCTGCCCGTCATGACCGTCACGGGGCTTCAGGTGGGGCGGTTGCTGGCGGGCGCGATCCTCACCGAGACCATTTTCTCGTGGCCGGGGATCGGTCTCTGGATCTACGAGGCCATCCAGGCGCGTGATTACCCCATCGTCCAGGGCGCCACGCTCTTCATCGCCACCATCTTTGTCCTGGTGAACCTGATCACGGACTGCCTGTACGCCGCCGTGGACCCGCGGATCAAGTATGACTGAGGCCACGTCACCCCTGGTCGCGGGCGCCCGCGGGAAGAGCCCGCTGCAGGCCGCGGTGCACCGGCTGCTGTCCAACCAGCTGGCCCGTGGGGGCCTGCTCATCATCCTGACCTTCGTCGTCGTGGCGGCGTTCGCCCCCGTATTCCTTCCCTACGACCCCGCCACCGACTCGGATCTCCAGGCGCGGCTCAAGTCGCCCGACAGCGCCCACCCGTTCGGCACGGATGCCCTGGGCCGCGACGTCTTCACGCGGATCCTGCACGGCGCGCGCGTCTCGCTCAGCCTCGGCGTGGGGTCGGTGGTTCTCGCGGCGGCGATCGGCTCCGGTCTCGGGCTGCTGGCCGGGTACGTCGGCCGGCAAACCGACCTCTGCCTGATGTTCTGCATGGACATCCTGCTGGCGTTCCCGGCCACGCTTCTGGCCATCGCCATCGTCGCCATGATCGGGCCGGGGCTGCGGAACTCGCTGATCGCCATCAGCGTGGTGTCGATTCCGTTCTACGCCCGGATCACCCGCGGGGAGGTTCTGGCGCTGAAGGAGCGTGAGTTCGTCACAGCGGCGCGCGCGCTGGGTGGAGGCCCCTTCCGCGTGATCCTCTCCCATATCTTTCCAAACACGTTGCCGCCGCTCTCGGTGCAGACCACACTGGCCATCGCCTTTGCGATCTTGGAAGCGGCGGCGCTCGGCTTCCTCGGCCTGGGGGCCCAGCCGCCCACGCCGGAGTGGGGCGCCATGCTGGCGGACAGCTACAAGTTCTTTACCAGCGGCGCATGGTGGGCCTTCTTCTTTCCCGGCGTCACGATCATGCTGTCGGTTCTCGGGTTCAACCTCGTGGGCGACGCGCTGCGCGACGCCCTCGACCCACGGATGCGGGTATAAGGCGTGACCCGAGCAGGACAAGGGCGGGGTCCCCGGTTGCGAGATGGGGGTGGGGCGATGCGAGTTGGACTGGTGGCCGGCGTGGCGGTCGTACTCATGACGGCCCTGCCCGGAAACGCGCAGGAGCAGACGTTCCGGATCAACAACATGGTCGAGCCCGAGAGCTTGGACCCCGCCGTGGTCACCGGCGTGCCCGAGCACCGGATCCTGAGCAATCTCTTCGAGGGGCTCACGACGGCGGACCCGAAAGATCTCTCACCCCGCCCGGGCATGGCCGCCAGCTGGACGCTGTCGAAGGACGGCCTGGTGTACACGTTTACGCTGCGCGATGCCGCCTGGACCGACGGCAGGCCCGTGACGGCCCAGGATTTTGTCTTTGCGTGGGAGCGCGTGCTCAATCCGAAGTCGGGAGCCAAGTACGCGCAGCACCTCTTCCACCTGAAAAACGCCGAGGCGTACACCACGGGGCGCGTGACCGACTTCGGCCAGGTCGGCGTGCGGGCCTTGGATGGCAAGACGTTGCAGGTCACCCTCAAGAGCCCGACCCCGTATTTTCTGGATCTCACCAATTTCTATACGCTGTACCCGGTACCCAGATGGGCGGTCGAGGCGCACGGCAGGGAGTGGGCGAAGCCGGGGAAGATCGTCAGCAACGGGCCGTTCCGGTTGGCCGGTTGGGTGCCGCAGCAGGAGCTGGTACTGGAGAAAAATCCACGTTACTGGGATGCGGGCTCGGTGAAGCTCCGGAAGGTGGTGTTTCTGCCCACGGATGATGTCAACACGGCGTACAAGCAATTCCTGGCCGGGGACAGCGACTGGGTCACGACGGTGCCCCCCGCGCAGCTCAACGCCGCGAAGGCCAAACCCGAATATTACGCCTCCCCCTATCTCGGGACCTACTACTTCCGGTTCAACGTCGCCAAGCCGCCGGTCAGCGACGTGCGCGTGCGAAAGGCCCTCAGCCTCGCCGTCGACCGCGAGTCGCTCACCGCGTTCGTGACCAAGGCGGGAGAGGTGCCGCACAGCGGCTTTGTTCCGGCCGGGCTCCGCGGCTATCAGGGCCCGCGCGGCCTCGACTTCGATCCCGCGGCGGCGCGGCGGCTCCTGGCCGAGGCGGGCTACCCGGGCGGAAAGGGATTTCCCAAGACAGAGCTCCTGTACAACACGAGCGATCTCCATCGGGTCATCACCCAGGCCGTGCAGCAGATGTGGAAGGAGCACCTGGGCGTCGGGGTGGACTTGCTGAACGTGGAGTGGAAGGTGTATCTCGCCAGGCAAGGGAGCCACGACTACCAGATCTCCCGCGCCGGGTGGATCGGCGACTACGTGGATCCGAACACGTTTCTGGAGATGTGGAAGACCGGCGGGGGAAACAACCAGACCGGTTGGTCCAACAGGCGTTTCGACGACCTGATGGAGCAGGCGGCGAAGCTCGTCAACGCTGCGGACCGGTTGCGCGCCATGCAGGACGCGGAGCGGATCCTGCTGGCCGAGGCGCCGATTCTCCCGCTCTTCACATACGTGAACAAGGGTATGCTGAGCCGAAAGGTGAGGGGCTGGTACCCGAACCTGCTGGATCACCACCCGCTGAAGTACATCAGTCTCGAGCGGTGACTCCGTCGTGGGCGTGTATATCGCGCGGAGAGTGGCGGGCTTTCCACCCGTCCTCTTCCTCATCGTATCCCTGTCGTTCTTCGGCGTGCGGCTCGCACCGGGAGGGCCCTTTGATCGGGATCGGGTCCTGCCGGAGCCGGTGCGCGCGAAGATCGAGGCCCGCTACCACCTGAACGAGTCCCTCGGGCGGCAGTACGTCCGTTACCTTGGGGACGTCGTCCGCGGCGACCTCGGCCCCTCGTTCCGATACCCCGACCGATCCGTCAACGAATTGCTCGGCCTGGGATTTCCCGTGTCGCTCCTGCTGGGCGGGTGCGCCATGGGGGTCGCGGTCTGCATGGGTGGCGCGGCGGGCCTGCTCGCCGGCGTCCGCCGCAACTCCTTTGTCGATTACCTCGCCATGTCGCTTGCCCTGTTCGGAGTCTCCGTCCCGAACTTCGTCCTCGGGCCGCTGCTGATGCTGCTCTTCGCCCTGGGCCTGGGCTGGTTGCCGGTGGCGGGGTGGGGCACATGGCGTCACGTGATCCTGCCCGCCTTCACGCTGGGAACGTTCTACGCCGCCTATGTGGCGCGACTCACCCGGGCCGGGGTGCTGGAGGTGATCGACCAGGACTTTATCCGGACTGCCAGGGCCAAGGGACAGCGCGAGGCGACGGTCATTTTACGGCACGCCGTGCCCAGCGCCGTCCTGCCTGTCGTGTCCTATCTGGGCCCCGCCTCTGCCGCGGTGCTGACCGGGTCGGTGGTGGTGGAGACCGTCTTTGCCGTTCCCGGTATCGGGCGCTACTTCGTGACCAGCGCCCTAAACCGGGACTACACCATGGTCCTCGGCACGGTGCTCTCGTACAGCGTGCTGCTGCTGAGCTTCAACCTGGCGGTCGATATTCTCTACGCGTATCTCGACCCGCGGGTGCAGGTGGACCGATGAGCCGCCAACCGCCGGCCGCGGGCCGTGAGGACCGTGCGGCGGGTCAAAGCGACCGACGCGCGTGGCCGCCAGGGCCGGCATGCTCCGCCGCCTCGCCGTGGACGGACGCGGCGCGACGGCTGCGCCGCAATCGTGCGGCCATGCTGGGGCTGTCCATGCTCGCGGCGTTGACAATCTCGGCGCTGGCCGCGCCCTGGGTGGCCCCCTACCCCTACGACAAGACCGACCTCCGCTACGGCGCCAAGCCACCCACGCGGGCGCACCTGCTGGGAACGGACGAGCTGGGGAGGGACATGCTGACCCGCACGCTGTACGGCGCGCGCGTTTCCTTCGCCGTTGGGCTTCTGGCGACGCTCGTCAGCTTGACCATCGGGGTGACCTACGGGGCCGTCGCCGGGTTCCGGGGCGGTCGGTTGGACCAGGTCATGATGCGGGCCGTGGACATCCTCTACGGCTTGCCCTTCATGTTTTTCGTGATCCTTCTCATGGTGCTGTTCGGGCGGAGTATCGTGAATCTCTTTATCGCCCTGGGCGCGGTGCAGTGGCTGACGATGGCGCGGATGGTGCGGGGGCAGGTCCTGAGCCTGCGGGTCCGCGACTTCATCCTGGCGGCGCAGGCGATGGGGGCGTCGCCGTGCCGGCTTCTCGTCCGCCACATCCTGCCCAATGCGCTCGGGCCCATCGTGGTCTACGCCACGCTGACGGTGCCGGCGGTCATGCTGGAGGAGGCCTTTTTGAGCTTTCTGGGGCTCGGCGTGCAGCCGCCCATGTCCAGCTGGGGATCGCTGGCGGCGGAGGGGGCGGCGGCCATGGAGGCGTATCCCTGGCTGATCGTCTTTCCCGGTCTCGCACTCACGACGACCTTGTTGTCGCTGAATTTTCTGGGCGACGGCCTGCGGGATGCGCTGGACCCGCGGGCGACCCCGCGCGGCTGACCCGCCGGGCCGAGGGAGGGAAGCAAAAGGCGCTTTTTTACTGTTGCCCTGCGCTATCGGCGATGCTAGACTGCGCGAGGCTTTGTCGCCGACCTAACCAAGGACATCGCATGAGCCAGAGCGTGCCGAGCAAAAACGGGGTGCTGCTGGAGATCCAAGACCTGCAGACGCATTTCGTCACCGATGCCGGGACGGTGCGCGCCGTGGACGGCGTGAGCCTCACGGTGCGCAAAGGGGAAACCCTGGGCGTGGTGGGGGAGTCCGGGTGCGGCAAGAGTGTGACCGCCCTGTCGGTTCTGCGGCTGATCCCCAACCCGCCGGGCCGGATCGTGGGCGGGAAGATTTTACTGGCCGGCCGGAACCTGCTGGACCTGCCGGAAGACGAGATGCGGAAGGTCCGCGGGGGCTCCATCTCCATGATCTTCCAGGAGCCCATGACCTCCCTCAACCCGGTGTTCACCGTGGGGGATCAGATCGCCGAGGGCATCCGCCTGCATCAACGGCTCTCCAAGCGCGATTCCTGGAACAAGGCCATCGAGATGCTGCGGCTGGTCCGCATCCCCGACGCCGAGCGCCGGGTGAAGGAGTACCCGCACCAGATGTCGGGCGGGATGCGTCAGCGCGTGATGATCGCCATGGCGCTGTCGTGCAATCCGCACCTCCTCATCGCCGATGAGCCGACCACCGCCTTGGACGTCACGATCCAGGCGCAGATCCTGGAGCTCCTGAACCAGCTCAAGGCGGAGCTGGGGATGGCGGTGATGCTCATCACCCACGACCTCGGCGTGGTGGCCGACACCGCCGCCCGCGTGGCGGTGATGTACGCCGGGCGCGTGGTGGAGCAGGCGCCGGTCCTGGAGTTGTTCACGCATCCACGGCATCCGTACACGCAGGGGCTGCTGAACTCCATCCCGCGGATCGAGAAGGCGAAGCGACAGTCGCGCCTCCAGGCCATCCCCGGCATGGTTCCGGACCTCCTGGACCTGCCGCGCGGCTGCAAGTTCCAGGCGCGCTGCGCCAAAGTGTTCGAAGCGTGCCGGGGCGACGAGCCGCAGCTGAAGGCGGTCGGGACGGCGGACCACATCGTGCGGTGCTACCTGTATTGATTGAAGGAACCGTGCATGGCCAATGACAACCTGCTCCAGGTCCGGAAGCTGACGAAGCATTTCGACATCAAGCGCGGCTTCTTCTGGGGGGAGCCGGCCAAGGTCCACGCCGTGGACGGCGTCAGCTTCGACCTCATCCGCGGCGAGACGCTGGGCCTGGTCGGCGAGTCGGGCTGCGGCAAGTCCACCACCGGCCGCGTGATCCTGCGGTTGATCGAACCCACGGCGGGGGACGTGCTTTTCGAGCAGACCCCCATCTTCAGAGCCGGCAAGAGCGAAATGCGCGGCCTGCGTCAGCGGATGCAGATCATCTTCCAGGACCCCTATTCGTCCCTAAACCCGCGCATGACGGTGGAGCAGATCGTGGGCGAGGGGATCGTCATCCACAAGCTGTGCAAGACGCGCCAGGAGCGGCGCGAGCGGGTGGCGGACCTCCTGCAGAAGGTCGGCCTGAGCCCGGAGCAGATGCACCGCTACCCCCACGAGTTCAGCGGCGGGCAGCGCCAGCGCGTCGGCATCGCGCGCGCCCTGGCGGTGAGCCCGAAGCTCATCATCGCCGACGAGCCCATCTCGGCGCTGGACGTGTCCATCCAGGCCCAGGTCATCAACCTGCTGGAAGATTTGCAGGAGCAGTTCAACCTCACCTATCTCTTCATCGCCCACGACCTCCGGGTCGTGGAGCATATCAGCGACCGCGTGGCCGTCATGTACCTCGGCCAGATCGTCGAGCTGGCGGACAGCACGGAGCTGTACGCAAAACCGCTCCACCCCTACACCGAGGCCCTGCTGTCGGCCATTCCGATCCCCGACCCCACCACGAAGCGCCGGCGCATCATCCTGGAGGGGGATCCGCCGAGCCCGATCCACCCCCCGCCGGGGTGTCGCTTCCACACCCGCTGTCACAAGCGATTCGAGCGCTGCGACCGGGAAGAACCGGCGCTGCGTGAGGTTGCGCCCCGACACTGGGTGTCCTGCCATCTGTACTAGCGCGGGCTGCGCGGCCTCGTCCGTTCAGACGGTTGTCGCGATTTCGATTCACGGGTGCGGTCCATGCCCAAACTCAAGGTCGTCACGTTCGGCTGCCAGGCAAACGAACTGGATTCGGCGCGTATCGTCGGTCTGCTCGCGCGTGACGGCTACACTCTGACGGACGACGAGAGCGAAGCGGACCTGATCATCCTGAACGGCTGCAGCATCCGGGACAAGGCCGAACAAAAGCTCTACAGCCGCCTGGGGACGTTGCGCGCACTAAAGGCCCGGCGACCCAACCTGCGGCTGGGCGTGGCCGGCTGTCTGGGGCAGCGCGAAGGAGAGACGCTGCGGCGACGATTCCCGTACCTGGACCTGGTTGTGGGAAACGGCGAGCACTTGGTCGAGATTCCCCGCCTCCTCAGCGCCGCGGCCGTACGTCTTTCCAGCGCGGCGATCCCGCCCACGGGGTTCTTTCCGGCCGACGTGGAGGTCCATCGGGACAGCCGGTATCGCGCGTGGGTGGGCGTCATGGAGGGCTGCGACAATTTCTGCACGTTCTGCGTCGTGCCCCACACCCGCGGCCGCGAGCGAAGCCGGCCCCCCGACGAGATCCTGGGCGAGGTGGCGGCGCTGCGGGACCGGGGCTACCGCGAGATCACGCTGCTCGGCCAGACGGTCAACTCCTACGGGCTGAAGCTGGAGCCTCCCGTTTCTTTCGCCGCACTGCTCCGACGGATCGACCGCGTCGTCGGGCCGTATGTCCGCGTGCGCTTTGCCACCTCTCACCCCAAAGACGTCACCGCGGAACTGGCCGAGGCGATGGCGAGCTTGCCCAGTGTGTGCCCGCACATGCACCTGCCGATACAGTCCGGATCCAGCCGGACGCTGGCCCGGATGGGGCGGACGTACAGTCGAGAGGAGTATCTCGACAAAGTGCAACTGCTCAGGGCTGCGGTACCCGACCTCTCGCTGACAACCGACATCATCGTTGGGTTTCCCGGCGAGTCTGACAAAGGCTTCGAGGAAACGCTCAGCCTCATGCGAGAGGTCGGATTCGATGCCGCCTTTGCGTTCAAGTTTTCCCCGCGGCGCGGAACCCCGGCGGCCGATTTCCCCGATCAGGTGCCCGATTCGGTCCGGGCTGAGCGCTTGGCAGCGGTCTTGTCGCTTCAGGACGAATTATCCTTGCGGAAGAACGGCAAGTGGATCGGACGGCGGGTCGAGGTCCTGGTGGATTGCGAGCTCAGCAAGCGCGGGTCGGGCTTGGCAGGAGGGCGGACGAGACAGAACAAGATCGTCCATTTTACAGGCGGAGAGGTAGAAGAGGGAACGCTGGCAAATGTCCAAATTACCGGAGGCACTTCGCATCACCTGAAGGGAGTCCTTATCCCTTCGTTGTAAGTCCTCAGAAATACATTGACACTAGCTCTAGGCGTATTTATTATACCAGCCGGAGTGTGAGGGAGGAGTTATGGCGAGGTTCAATTTCGTCAAGCGAACCCCCGAGGACGATGCCATCCCCCCGGAGCCTATCGAAGGGGAGACCGAAGCCGGACCGCCCACTGACCTGGTTGGAGGCGGCAGCCGGATGCGACGTCCCTTGATTTTCGCATTGATCGGCGTGTTGGTGATCGGCGCGGCGTATTTGGCCAACGTTTTGTTCTTTTCCGCGCCGCCACCGCCGCCGATCCCGGTACGTCCCGCGGTTCCCGTGCCCCCGGCGAACGTACCGGCGCCCGCTCCTCAAACAAAAGCGCCGGTGCCGGCGGCGCCTGTGCCGATACCTAAACCGCCGGAGGCAAAAACAGAGACAAAGACCGCCACACCCCAGCCGTCGGCGCCAGCTAAGACTGTCCTCGAGAAGGCTTCGCCTTCTGCCAAGACATTGCTGGAACCGGCAGGACCGACCAAGGCCGTCCCGCCCGTAGCAGCGGCGCCGGCCGGCAAGGCGGTCCCCGGACCGGGCACCAAGACCGAAAAGCACGCCCCTGCCAAGGGCGCGGCGTCCACGGCCAGGGGTTTCAGCCTGCAGGTCGGTGCCATGGCGCAAGAGGCAAATGCCGAAAAACTGAAACAGCGGCTGGAGGCGCTGGGATTTCATGCCCTCGTCCGAAAGGGGTCCGGTTTTGCAAACAGCCACGTGGTGACGGTCGGCGAACCGGCCGGCAAACGCGAGGCCGAGGAGCTCGCGCGACGGTTGAATGTGGACGGCTTTCCCTCCCAGCTTCTGACCGTGGACGGAAAGTACGCGCCCCAGGTTGGTTCCTTCGTGAATCTCGACGAAGCGATCGACGTCGCCCGGGAATTGCAAAAGAAAGACTATCGACCAAAGATCATCTCGAAGCCTGCTACGACGGTGCTGTATCAGGTGCGCCACGGCCAGTTCGACACGCGGGCCGCTGCCGCGAAGCGAGGCGAGGAACTCAAGGCCAAAGGCTTCAGTGCCTGGGTCGTTCCAAATTAGGACGGACGCGCGAGTCGGCGATCCATCCATTGAGAGATACGATCGGCCGCACGACGGGAAGGAGGTGAACTGCGTGACCAAGGCAGATATCGCAGCGCTGGTGGCGGAAAAGGGTCTGACGAAAAAGCAGGCGATGGAGGCGGTTGAGGCGACCCTCGAAATCATCAAAAACGCGCTTCAGACGGGCGAGAAGATCCAGTTGGTGGGGTTCGGGTCGTTCCAGGTGAAATCCAAGCGAGCCCGCAAAGGACGGAACCCCCAGACCGGTTCGGAGATCACCATCACAGCGCGTAAAGTTCTGAAATTCAAACCGGGCAAGGCGTTGCACCAAACGGTGAACGTCGAGAGCTGACCCGACAAGCGATGGCTAGGCCTCCGCGGAGCCAGCAAAAGGCTGCGGCATCTACGGCCGCGTCCGGCGAGCGGCAAGCGCTCAACACACACGATGCCTCCACGGACGTTCCGGATCGCCTGTATTTCCGGATCGGCGAGGTCTCGGCCATCACCGGGGTGCCGCCCTACGTCCTCCGTTATTGGGAGACCGAGTTCCCGGTGCTGCAACCCCGAAAGAGCGGCGGGGGGCAGCGGCTCTACCGAAAGCGGGACGTGGTGATGTTGCTGGAAATCAAGAAGCTCCTGTACCAGGATCGATACACCGTGGCCGGTGCCCGGCGGCGACTCGCCGAGCGGGAAGACCGAGCCCGACGGGCGGAGATGCGAGCGGCCCTCCAACGTATCCGGATCGGGCTGGAGGATGTCATCAAGCAATTGTCGTGACGCCGCCGATGGTGTGGAGGCACGTTTATACTACGGCTCGCGCGGGATGGGTAGCACCACAGCCGGCGCGGGAACGAACCGACATGGGGACAATGAAACCGCCCGAGACCCCTTGATAAGCTGACAGCTTATCAAGGGGTTTCTGTTTTCGGTTCAGACTCCGGGATCCGCAGGAGGCCGCCGCCGGGATGCCGGCGGGACGCGGAAGCGATCGGTCCTCCCGTTGGTGGGTTATTCGGTCTTCGAGAAAATCGATGATAGCATCGGGCAGCCAGCGCCTCGCCGTGTCCGAGAGCTCTTCCAGTGCTGTGTCGAGGGGCACCCATTTGATCTCGTGGGTTTTTGCGCTGGTCACCATCTCCTTGGCGTTGGGGGATGGCATGGAGGAAGACGGTGCAGTTCGATCACGTCTTCCCCCCGCGCAGCCGCTGCCGAGCCGCGATACCGACGATTTCATGCACACCGATCCGCAACCGGGCGTCGTGCACCAGCGCTTTTCCAGCGCCTCTTCGACGTCGTCCGATTTCCTGACGTACGCGCCAGGAAAAGCGTTTTCCCCAGAGAGCTCCTTGCCGTAGCCCGTGCGCACCACGAGGATGGAGTCGAACGAGGTCAGGAGCCCGACGCCCGATAGTCTGAACTCTGTCTGGTCCATCTCGACCTCGTTTCGTCGCATCGGCCTCGCTCCGGCACCGTTTACAAACCATACGGGCGCATCCGCAACGGTTTTCGCCCGCGGGACACCGATTTCGACAACCAGACACTTCCCGCATCGACTCGACAAGAAGGAACAGCCGCGGTCTGGATGCTTTTTTGTCGAGACAATCCCGATGTGCGGGGCTGGCGCAGGCTGGAAAGAACGTGCTAGGATCACTCCGGCGTTGCCCGGTGTCTGGCGGGGTGATACGGGCCGGAGGCGCCGCGGTTGGCTCCAATCGATGCGGTCAACGCGGAGGCGCCGGCACCGCGTCCTGAGCACGACGAGGGGTGCGGGGGCGGGCGATCCTTGTGTTGTCCGCCCCTGCTGGAGCGCCGTAGTCGCAGCGGAGGTACGGGTTGTCATGCGCGCATGGCGAGCTGTGGCTGCCGTCTCGGTGTGG
>JAKPQH010000235.1 GCA_029580855.1 bacterium
ACCGAGTCCTCGTCGAACTGAACAACCTCTCCGTGGGCGTCAAGGAGGACGAAGGAAGGGAGGCCGGAGATACCGAACCGGCCGGAGAGATCCGCCCCTTGCGGGGTTCCGGTGTCCACGGTCGAGAAGTCGACCTTGCCGGCATACTGCTCGCTGAGCTCGTCCACGACGGGCTTGATGACCTCGCAGCCCCTTCAGCCGTCGCGGGTGAAGAACATGAAGGCGGGCCTGCCGGCTTTCGGGCCGGGGGCCGGTTTTCCGCCGCTCTCCGCGCACCCGGCGGCGGCCGCCAGCGCGAGGGCGGCAGCCAGGGTTAGAGCCGCCGTGGTAGCCCTCCAGGACACCGGTCCTCCTTCCCCGCGGTCCTTCTTCACACCCGCGGTCGTTCCTTCATCCCTCCGACGCCGCCAGGCCTCGCCCGGTTCGCCGGACGCGCTCCTGACGGTGTTATCCTAGCACGGGCCGCCCGCCACGGCGTCCCCGGCGGAAGGAGTCCGCGCCCTGCGCCGAGAAACCGGAAGAGCGGGCCCGGAACCGCTGTCGGACGCACGCAGTCAAAATCGTAGGTCGTTGTGGAGGTCGAGCGAAAATGGCCTGGTGTCCGAGTTGGAGGCTAACATGAAGAGGACACGGGGAGGGGCGGCGAGGCGCCCGCCAAGGGCGCACGTGCTGATGCTGGCCCTCGCGATCGCGCTGGTCCCGCTCGCCTTCCCACTCCCGGCGGTCGCCGCGGCGGCGGGGCCGCCCGTCGTAACCGCGATCGACCCTTCCACCGGGGCAAGCGGGAGTTCGATCAATGTCGGCAACCTTGCCGGGTCCGGTTTCTCCGGCACCCCCGCCGTCTGGCTCCACAGGACCGGCGAGGAAAGCATATCCGCGACCGGCGTCGTTCCGGTCTCCACCGACAGGCTGACGTGCTCTTTCGCCATCCCGCTGGGCGCGTCCGCCGGGCCGTGGGACCTGAGCGTCCGCAACCCCGACGGACAGACCGGGACCCTTCCGGGGGGGTTCACCGTGACCCGTGGCGCCTCCAGGAACTGGTTCTTCGCCGAAGGCACCGCGCGTCCGGGCTTCGACACCTACCTCACGGTCCAGAACCCCGGCGGCGAAACCGCCGCCGTGACCCTGACCTACCTCACCGGGACGGGCAGGACGAAAAACCAGAAGATCCACATCGCCCCGTCGTCGCGGGCGACGGTGCACCCCGCGGACGTGCTGGGCACTGGAAACTCCGCCGCCCACGACTTTTCCACCGTGGTCACCTGCTCCAACGGGCAGCAGGTGGTGGCCGAACGCCCGATGTACTTCGACTACTCGCCCCTGGGAGGGGGGAGCTGGACGGGAGGCTCCGCCGTACTGGGGGCTGAAGCCGCCGGGAAGGACTGGTACTTCGCGGAGGGGACAGTGCGGCCCGGCTTCGACACCTATTTCTGCATCTTGAACCCCTACGGGCGCCAGGCAGTTGTCACGCTTACGTACATGAAAGGCGACGGCGCCTCGACGTCGGAACGGGTGCCGGTCGCGCCTTACTCGCGGGCAACGGTGATGCCCCGGGCGAAGCTGGGAACCGGGGACGATGCGGCCCACGACTTCTCCACGAAAGCGACCTCGAGCCGGGACGTGGTGGTCGAGAGGCCGATGTACTTCGATTACCACGGTGCCTGGACCGGGGGCCACGACGTCATGGGCGCCGCCGCGCCGTCGTCCGTCTTCTACTTCTCGGAAGGTACGGTGCGGCCGGGGTTCGAGCCGTACTTCTGCATACAGAACCCGTCCGGCGTACCGGCCGACGTTACGCTCAAGTACTTGAAAGCGGACGGCAGCTCGGACACCGACCGGGTTGCGGTGCCCCCCCGCTCGCGTGCCACGGTGAACCCCCGCGACAGGCTGGGCACCGGCGACGACACGCTGCACGACTTCTCGACCGTGGTGATGTCGGACCGGGAGATAGTCGCCGAGCGGCCGATGTACTTCCTGTACGGAGGGGCCTGGACGGGAGGGACCGACGTGATGGGCGCCACCTGGTCTTCCACGTCGTTCTACTTCGCCGAGGGAACCACCAGGCCGGGCTTCGTGCCCTACCTGACCGTTCAGAACCCCGGTGGTGCACAGGCCAACGTCTCCGTAACCTACATGCGCGGCGACGGCGCCACCGTAAGGGACCGCCTGTCCGTCGGCCCGAACAGCCGGACGACGGTCTGCCCGGCTGACAAACTCGGCGCCGGCGGGAGCGCCGCCAGCGACTTCTCCACGGTGATCGTTTCCGACCAGCCGGTGGTGGCGGAACGCCCGATGTACTTCGACTACCGCGGCTGGACCGGCGGTTCCTGCGCCATCGGCTACGGGCCCTACAACGTGACCGCGGGAGCGCAGGAGCTCGAGGGGGTCCCGCTCCCCGCCTACTCGGGGAAGGTCGGGCGCGAGCAGCACCTCTGCCTGACCACCGGCCGGGAGCCCGCTGCCACGCACTACGCGATCTCCCGGACTCCCCCCGAGGCGCAGAACGGGATGGCGTGGGAGGAGGGCGGGGGCTCCGGCTTCGGGGCCTGGGGCAAGGCCGCCCCCGTGGAGGACGAGCGCTTCTACGTGTGCATGCGCTGGAACTACACCGACCTGCACGGCCAGGCGGTGCTGGCCTCCAAGGACTGGTACTACAGGAAGAGGCTGATCGTGATGAACCCCGCCACCGGGAGACGGGTCTGCGCTTCCATCATCGAGTACGGCCCGGCCCCCTGGACCGACCGCGTCTCCGGCCTCTCGCCCGAGGCGATGCTCGTGCTCGGCGCCGACACCGACGACGGCCTCGTCTACCGCTGGGCCCAGGACCAGTCCACCCCACTCGGCCCCATCTGAACCCGCGCCGTTCTCAGGGCGCCGTCCCCGGGCTCGTGTCCCCGGCCGGCTCCTGTTCGGGCCCGAGGTTGTTCTTTTCCCTGACCTGGGCGGCGCTGCGCCAGCTCGCGAAAGCCTTCACAGCGCGGACCGCGACGCGGGCGTTCGCCTTCGCCCACTCTGTCACCGTGGCCCCTATCGATGCGGTGTTACCCGGACTGCCGATCTCCTCGAGCAGCTTGCCTACGGGCTCGAGGACCTTGATGGTATCCTCTATCGCCTTGATGCGCGCCCTGGCGTACTCCTTGTACGGATCCGCCCCTTCGAGCTCGAGGATCTTCGCATATTCCTTCCTGGCCTTTTCCCCGTTGGCGATTATCCTGTCCAGCTGTTCGTTGGCGGCATCGGTGACAGCCTGCTTGTTCACCGTGCCGCTCTCTTTGACCTCAACCCCAAGCTCCGCGAGCAGCCCGGCGACGTCGAACGCGGCGTCGTCGGCCAGCAGCCGCATGCCGCTCGAAAGCCGGTCTGCCTGTTCCATGTGCGTCCTGGCCTGTGCGGTACCGTCGCCGCACCCCGCCGCCAGGGCCGCGCCCCCGCACAGCGCCAGGAGTACCAGCAGGACGACAGCCTTTCTCATCGGTCTCGCTCCTTTCGGTGGTGATAGTCCGAAAGGAGTCTATCAGACCGCGG
>JAKPQH010000236.1 GCA_029580855.1 bacterium
CAAGGCGCCGGCGGGAGGCCCCCGGACGCCCGGAGAGGGCGGGCGCGCCCTGGTGATCGAGCATCTCCCGGCCGGGTCCAGCGTCGACGTGCCGTACCACCTGGAGGCGCCGAAGAGAGGGGTCTACCCGCCGGCGGAGATGCGCGTCTCCTCCGGGGGCGTGTTCGGGAACGCGAGGTTCACGCGACGTTCGCGGGTGGGAGAGCCCCTGGTGGCGTTCCCCGGGATCTACCCGCTGGACTCGTTCAGGTTCGATCCCCGAGCCCGCGCCTCGAAGGTGGAGCCGGTGGAATGGTCGAGGAAGGGCATCGGGCAGGACTACTACGGGACCAGGGAGTACGTGCGCGGCGACTCCCTGCGCCACATCCACTGGCCGTCCAGCGCCAGGCAGCGGCGGCTTATCGTCAAGGAGTACGAGCAGGAGCTCAAGCCGTCGGTAGTGCTGGCGCCGGTCCTCTTCCGGCCCCGGTTCGGCGGTGACTACGACAACAGCCTCGAGGATGGGATGAGGGCGTCGTCGTCGGTGATAAGCCTGCAGGAGTCGATGGGCGGCCTGCCGCTCATGGTGCTGCCTTCCGGCGACGGCTTCACGGCCGTGGAGTGCTTCACGCTGTACGACTGCCTCGAAGAGCTCGCGCGCTGCGAACCGCTGCCCCACGGGTCCCGGCCCGAAGAGGCGATCGCCGCCGCGCACGCCGCGGCCCTCGAAGCAATGCGGCCCGGATCGGCGATAGTGACGATCACCAACGGTCCTCCCGGCGGCGTCGCCGCCGCGCTGGAGGCCGGAACGGCCCACGGCGGCACGCTGGTGCTGGTCCTCGATGATTCGTACGCCCCGGGCTGGAACGACGAGTGGCTCGACGAGGCGCCGTGGCTCGCCGGCTTCACGGGGCTTGACCTGGAGGTCTACGCGGTGACCCCGTCCAGGGGGATAACGAGGTGTTTGAGCGAACCGTTGAATACTACCGCCTGATAAACCGCCCGGGCGAGGCCGAGGATTCCGTGGCGTTTCGCGCCGCGGTGCTGGCCACGGTCCTGATAAGCGTTGTCGCGGCGGTGAAGTACGGGGCGGTGGGCGCGGCCACCGGCTCCCTGGTCGTCGCCGGTGTGGTCGCGGGTTCCGTATTTTCTCATTTCACCAGGAAACGGTCGAACCTGCTGATCAAGATGGTGCTGAGCGTGCTTCTCCTGGCGGTGTTCGCGGTTTTCTGGACAGACCTCGGCGCTTCGATACACGACCTGAGGTACCCGCTGGTGAGGCTGTTCCTCTGGCTGCAGGTCCTGCACTCCTTCGACCTCCCGAGCAGGCGCGACCTCGACTTCTCCCTCGTAAGCGCGGCCGTGCTGGTCGCCTTCGCGGGCTCACTGAGCATCGACAGCGGCTTCCTGTACCTGCTGGTACCTTTCTTCGCCGCGGGCCTGGTGTCGCTGTACCTGGGCCACCGGTCGGCGCTCCAATCGAGCGCGGACGTTTTCGTGCCATCGAAGAAGCGCCCGGGAAGCTCGGTCGCGCTTGCCGTGGTGGTGCTCGTTCCGATTTCCGTAGGCCTGTTCATGCTCCTCCCCCGGCTGCCGGGCTTCAACAGCTACTATCTGCCGATGTCCGGCTCCGGCGGCACGCCGGCGGCTTTCGGGCCCCTGATACGAAACCCCGGATACGAGGCCGTAACCAGGTTCCCCTCCGAGCCGCTCCCGTACAACCAGGACGCCTATTTCGGCTTCAGCAGCTTCCTGGACCTCAGGATGCGAGGGGTGCCCGTTGACAGGGTCGTCATGAAGGTGCGCTCGGAAAGGCCGCAGTACTGGCGCGCCGCGGCGTTCGACAGGTTCAGGGGAAACGGCTGGGAGAACTCAGAGGAGGTCAGGGAGGAACTTGCATCGAGCAGCCTGCCGCTCACGATATCGTACCCGGGGGAACTGTCCAGGTACAGCACCCGGGAGCTCGTGCAGACGTTCTTCATCGAGAGGAAGCTCCCCAATACGGTGTTCGCGGCGTACGTTCCCAGGGACCTGTATTTCCCCACAACGGTGGTGAAGGTCGATTCGATGATGTCCGTCCTGGTGCCGGTCACGCTCGACCCGGGACTGATCTACACGGTGGTCTCGGAAGTGAGCGAGGTGACCCCGGCCATGCTCGACTACTCCTACGGGAGGTATCCGGCAAGCATGACCGAACGATACTGCCAGCTCCCTGAGATGTCACCTGCCGTGGGCGAGCTGGCCCGGAGCATCACCGGGGACAGTCACACCGCGTACCGGAAGGTCCGGGCGATCTGCGACTACCTGCGGGGCGCGTACCCGTACGACCTCGGGGTAGGAAAACAGGGCAGGGACGAGAACACCGTCGAGTTCTTTCTGTTCAAGGCGAAGAGGGGATACTGCGAGCACTTCGCCACCGCCATGGCGGTGCTCTGCAGGACACTGGAAATACCGGCGCGGGTAGCGGTCGGATACGATATCGGCGAGTACAACTCCCTGACCGGCTATTACGAGGTGAACGCCCGCGACGCCCACGCGTGGACGGAGGTCTACCTGCCGCCGTACGGCTGGATCCAGTTCGACCCTACGCCGGGCTGGGGCGACCCGCACAGCATGCCCGCGCGCGATTCCACCTGGTCGGGACTGTCCCTGCTGACGAACATCGGCAGGGTGCTCGGGAAAGTGGTCCCCGCCTCGTGGGGCCGGGCCTTGAAATCGGCCTGGCTGGCAACCGGCAGGGCATTCGGGGCGGTGGCGTCAGAGGTGTCGTCTTTCGTCAGGCGTTGGTGGTCCTGGCTCGCGGCCGCGGCGCTGCTCTCCGCCGCGGCGCTGCTGTCCCGGCGCCTCCTGCGCCGCCGTACGCGCCGCCCGCCGCCGGCTCCGTCGGAACCGGGTCCGGCGGAAAGGGCCGCGCTCGCGTTCGAGAGGATGGCGCGGGCCCTGGCCGCGGTTGGGATCTCCCGGCCGCCATCCGTCACGGCAGTCGAGTTCGCCCGGACCGCTGACGCGGCGCTCTCGTCGGAGGCGGCAGGCAGGGCCGCCGCCATCTTCAACGCGGCGCGCTTCGCTGCGCGGGTGGACCCCGTCACCCTGGACGAACTGGACAGCGCCGTAAGCGCGGTGGTCGAGGAGGTAGCGCGAAAGAAAAACCCCGGGTCCCGTCACGGGGACCCGGGGCCCTAGCGTACCGTCAGAGCCTTTCCAGGATCATCGCCATGCCCTGGCCGCCCCCTATGCAGAGCGTCGCCAGCCCGATGGTCTTGTCCTGGTCTTTGAGCGCCTCGAGGGTCGTTGTCACCAGCCGCGCGCCGGTCGCGCCGACCGGGTGCCCGTACGCCACCGCGCCGCCCCAGATATTGGTGATCTCCGGGTCGACTCCCAGCTCGCGCTCGCAGTAGAGGTACTGGGCGCTGAACGCCTCGTTGATCTCCCAGAGCTCGATGTCTTTGACGGACATGCCCGCGCGCTCCAGGGCCATCCGGGAGGAGGGGACAGGCCCGTAACCCATGTAAGCGGGGTCCACTCCCGATATGCCGTATTTCACGATGCGCCCGAGCGGCCGGATGCCCTCTTTCCTGGCGCGGCCCTCGGACATCAGGACTACGGCGCCCGCGCCGTCGTTGATCCCCGAGGCGTTGCCGGCGGTAACAGTGCCGCCGTCCTTGACGAAGGCGGGGGGCAGTTTCGCCAGGATCTCCAGCGAGGTATCCTTGGGGTGTTCGTCGGTGTCGAACACCACTGTCCCCTTGCGGCTCTTGACCTCCACCGGGATGATCTGGGGCTTGAGCTTCCCGTCGGCGATTGCCTTGAGGGCTTTCTGGTTGGAGTGCAGCGCGTGCTCGTCCTGTTCCTCGCGGGTGATGCCGTGCCGTTTCGCGATGTTCTCCGCTGTCTCCCCCATCATCAGGCCGGTTATTGGGTCGCCCAGCACCTCCCAGAGACTGTCGGTGAGGACGGCGTCGCGCATGCGCAGGCCGAACCGGGAGTTCTTCGACAGGTACGGCGCCATGCTCATGTTCTCGACGCCCCCGGCGACGATTATCTCGTCTTCGCCGAGCATGATCTGCCTCGCTCCTCCGACGATGGATTCCATGCCGCTGCCACAACCCCTGATGACGCCGTGGCAGGGCACCGTGTCGGGCAGGCCGGCCGCGAGGCCGCCGCACCTGGCCGGCAGATCGTTCTCGTCGGTCCTCGGGATGACGTTGCCGAAGATGCACGCGTCGACGCTCTCGGGCGGGAGCCCGGCGCGCTTCAACACCTCTTCGACCACCAGTTTCGTGAGCTCGACGGGCGGTACCGTCTTCAGCGAACCGCCGAAAGATCCGAACGGCGTCCGGACCGCTGATACGACTACGACGTTCTCCAATTCCATGCTCCTTCCATTGACGCGCTCGCGGCGAGCGCCCTTGCAGGCCGGTGGGACCCGCCAGGAGGCGGGCGCCGGACTCGGTGAATGCGAGTCCGCAGTATTCTAACCTTGACGGGGGGCTCGTTCAATCGATCGCAGGGCAAAAAAAAGCGGCGCCCGGGGGCGCCGCGGGAGGCGGACTCAGCAGTTCAGCCAGCCGAAGAGACCCTCTTCGGAGTCAGGCCTGGAGAGCTCCACCGTACGGGTGATGATGTCGGCGTAGGTGTAGGAGACCCGCTGGCTCGGCGCCGCCTTGGTTTCGACCCTGACGACGAAGACGTGGGGGTACGTCTCTTCGAGCACGGCCATGTTCTCGACCACGATCTTGCGGCCTTTGTTGGCGCGCACCTTGAGCTTTTCGCCGAGGCATTCGTTGAGGTCGTCGCGGATCCGCTGCATCACGTTCACTTCGAGGGGTTCGGTATTCCTCAAGACTCCCACCTTTCAGGCTGAAGATACAAGAAAGCTTTCCTATTATATACAAATTGGTAAAAACTGTCAACCGTCTGGTAACAAGAACTGCATAAATCTTGCGCGGCCGTTTCAGGGCCGTACGTCAGGCGGTGCGGACAGGTCTTCGAGCGGGAGCCGGTCGCCGTCGCGGGAGAAACTCCGGAAAAGCGGTGTCAGGGAGCCCCGCCGGGCCCGGGAGGGCGGACCTCGGCGCCGCAGTTAGTGCAGAACCTGGCCCCCGGGGCCAGCGGTGAACCGCATTGAGTGCAGAACTCCTGACCTGTGGCGGCCGCAGGAGCGTCCGGTGGGACGTCGACGCGCGGCGGGACCTGAGTCAGCGGCGGCACCGGCGCGGACACCAAGGGCTTTCTTGCGGCTACGAACGCCAGGAGCGCCCCGAAGACGAGCGTCAGAAGGCCGAAAACCACGGACAGCGCGACCTTCTGCTCGCTCCATAATCCGTACAGCGTCCTGGCCGGGGGCATCCGATACTTGATGGCCCTGCCGCCCCGCGCCTCGGGGATCACCTACGACGGCGGCG
>JAKPQH010000237.1 GCA_029580855.1 bacterium
CCCCAGCGTATCCCGCACCACGCCGGCGATCCTTCCGGGATGCAGCACCATCCACGCGGCGGAAAGCGCATCCACCCGTCCCCAGCCGCTGTCGTTGTTGGGCAGCGTGGAAGTGTAGGGCACAGCGGTCGCCGTGATCACGTAGGTGAGCAAGGGGACGGAGAGCGTCGGCGAGATGCTGCGCAGCAGCGCCCCGATGCCGGCGACGTGCGGCGTCGCCATCGAAGTGCCATTCATCGCCCTGTAGACGCCGCCGGGCGCCGCCGATACCACGTTGACTCCGGGCGCCACGACGTAAGGCTTAACTTCCCCCCACGGTGAAGGCCCCCGGCTGGAAAAGGCCGCTACTGCTTCATAGGCATCGCTCGCGCCGACGGCAAAGATCCCCGGCAGGCTCGCCGGGGCGCGGAGACTGCGCTTCGCAGGCCCTTCATTACCCGCCGCGAAGACCGTCCACACGCCGGCCGCTCGGAGCGCCGCCAGGTCGGGCGCGAACGCCTCTTCCCAGGCGTTGGTGCTCCCCCACGAACAGACCACCACATCGGGCGCCCGTTGAGGATCCCCATCAGGGGCCAGCAGCCACTGGAAGCCGGCGTGAATCTCCGAATCCTGCCCGTAACCGCTGCCGCTGAGGACTTTGACGCCGATCCAACGGGCGCCAGGGGCCACGCCGATGCCACCCTGTCCCGCTGCGGTGCCCAACGTGTGCGTGCCGTGCCCGTGATCATCGTAGGGGTACAGGCCACCATTGACGGCGTCGAACCAGGTTTTATGGTGATCAAAAGCGCCCTGTCCCAAATTGCCGAGGTAGTTAGCGACCAGATCGGGATGCTGATAGTCCACCCCCGTGTCCATGCTGGCGATGACGGCGCCGGCCCCCGTCACCCCCAACGCATTCCACACTTCCGGCGCGCGGATCCGTTCGACGCCCCACGAGAGCGCCGTGGATTCTGCCAGGGGCGTCGGGGCGAGCTCGTCGGCGGGGTCGAGGTAGAGCCGCCGTTGATCCAGGCGGATCTCGGCGACGGCGGGTTGAAGCGCCAGCTGTCGGATCAACGCGGGGCGCGCGGTGAAGGCGATCCCATTGATGAGCCACAAATCCCG
>JAKPQH010000238.1 GCA_029580855.1 bacterium
AAGGAGCTCGCACCCACATAGCTTCCCTCAAACACGGTGCGGTTGGTGGTGCTGTTGTAGGTGGGCAAAAGGTACACGGACGGGTACAGATAGCCGGTAATGGACAGGTTCCCCGTCATGGTGTCGCCGGACTTTTTCACCGCGCCAAGGGCTTCGCACGCCTCCGCGGCGGAATCCGCGCCCGTTCCGCCCTTGGAAACAGCCAGCGGATACCCGCCGGGCGGGAGCGGGTAGATCAGCACGTCCTGCCCCTGGGCGTTTCGCTCGTGGAGCTGGACTTCCTTCTCAAGGGATTCGCTCAAGTTTTGTCACGCTCCTTTATCCGCCGCATTGGTGCCATGTCCCGTCCGCGCCGTAGTACGGGACGCACTGCACCCACGAACCGTTTGACGCCCAGTAGACCTGGCACTTCTGAAATGCTCCGCCGGTCGCGTAGTACACGAGTCCTTCTTCGTAGGTCACGACGATCTTCAGCGCATCCAGGTACAGGTAGTTGTCCGAGTAACCGCTGGACGGCGTGCTGTCCCCGGCGTAGAGCACCAGCGTGTGCCCGCCGCCCTCGAGGTACGCCTTCAGCCGCGCAAACAGCGTGGAGGCCGCGTCCACCGGGCGGGAGATGTTGCTGGCACTGTAGAAGTTGGTGCCGGAGAGATTGCCGAGCGTCCCGCCCACAAAGGAGGATCCCGTGCCGCCCGTGCCGGTGGTGGGGTTTGCCACAGTGGATTCCCGGAACTTCAGCGTCTTGGTGGCCCAGTTGCCCGCGCCGGCCTCGGAGATACAGGTGGTGATGAAGGTGATGCCGGTGATCACCTTGTTTGTCATGTCGAGGGTCTTGAAGTTGCAGATACCCACCAGGTTGCCGGTGGAAGCGTACGCGCCCTGGCCGGCGCGGTCGCTTAGGTAGTTGCCGGAAGCGTTGTACTTCCGGGAGAACAGGGTGGCCGAATAGGTCGCCGTCGCCATACATCCACCTCCGTCACGAGATGGGCTTGAGCCAGAGTTTGCCGTTCACGACGGTGGGCTCGGTGGAAGAATAGATCACGAGGTTCGCGGCGTAGCCGAGATTCGCCACAGCGTCAGCGGCGGAAGTCGCGCCGGTTCCCCCGTTGGCCACAGGCAGCGCGCCGGTGGTGTTGCCAAGGCCCAACGCGTTTCTTGCCGCCGCGGCGCTCGTTTGCCCGGTGCCGCCGTTGGCAATGGGCAGCGCGCCGGAGGTATTGCCAAGCCCCAGCGCATTCCGGGCCGCGGCGACGGTGGTCGCACCGGTGCCGCCGTTTGCCACGGGTAGCGCATCGGTGGTGTTCCCAAGGCCTAGCGCGTTCCGGGCCGCGGCGGCGGAGGCCTGGCCCGTGCCGCCCTTGGAGATGGGGAGCGTACCGGTAATGGCCGCATCCGTCAGCGCGTGGGCGTGCCCCGACGCGGCCGCGCCCAACGCCGTCAGCGCGGCGGACGCACTCGTCGCGCCGGTGCCGCCGCTTGAAATGGGCACGGCTCCGGTGGTATTGCCCAGGCCCAGCGCGTCCCGCGCGGCGGCCACGGTGGTCTGGCCGGTTCCGCCTTTGGCGATGGGCAGGATCCCGGTAACCGCCGCGTCCGTCAGCGCGTGGGAGTGATCCGAAGCCGCCGCGCCGAGATTGGAAAGGGTCACGCCCAGATTGGTGCGGGCGGCGCTCGCGTCCGTAGCGCCGGTGCCGCCCTTGGATACCGGCAGCGTCCCGGTGAGCGAACCCGCCGCCAACCCGTGGGTGTGATCCGTCCCGGACGCACCGATGTTGGCGGGCGTGATGCCGAGATTGGTTCGCGCCGCCGCCGCGTCCGCACCGCCGGTGCCGCCTTTGGAAACGGGGAGCGTGCCGGTGAGAGAACTTCCCGCCAGATCGTGGGTGTGCGCCTCCGACACAATGCTGGACACCGTGCCGCACAGGGAACTGTCGCTTCTGCGGTCGGTGATGTTGGCGGAAGAGACGGAGGTCGCGCCAGCGGCCACGTACACATCCGCGATGCCCAGCTCGTACACGCTCGTATCCCGCTGAAGTGCGGGAGCAACGGGCGAGGACGCCGCGGTGCCGGTTTTCACCGCCGCCCAGATCGCGCGATTGGCGAGACTCCACCGAATCACCACCCGGTCAATCCGCGGGAGCGTCCCATCCGCCGTGGAGAGAGGCAGCGTGAGCGCCGCGTCGTTCGTGTAGAAGTAGCCGTTGATCCAGGCGAGCCCCGCCGCCACGGACACGTTCATGCCGTCGCCGGGAGAGACTTGCAGGTTGGTGCTCGGGGAACCAAACACGCCGTTTCCGATGAAGGACGCGAAGTACTCCGCCCAGTCGGCGGCGGAATACACACGGTCGCCGTCCACCGCGTTGAAAAATCGGGAAGCCTCCGCCATACTTACCTCCATTTGAGTTTGTCGTTCAGGGTGGGGAGCGAGGAACCGAACGTCGCGGTGATCTCGGTCTTGCCGCTCTCGTAGGCCTCCTCGATCTCCGTAATCCGCGCGTCGATGGTGACGCCCCATCTTCGGTTCAGGCAGGTGACGCGGTCGCCCACGTCGAAATCCTCTTTGTACGCGAGGTTCGCCGCCGTGTTGATCTTGCTAGAGAAAGAGATACTTTCTGTCTTGTCCGCCAGGACGGACGCGCCCTGCGCCCGCAGGAGAGCCGCGTAATCGACGGTTTCGTCGCCGCCATCATCGGAGACGTCCGACGCTTCATAGAAATACTCGATCCGGTCAAGCCCAGTCTTTGTATCGTCCGAAACCTCCACGGACTCCCGCGCGCCGGTGCTGATGGTGGCGCTGCTCTGCAGATACACCGCGGTGGCGACGTTTTCCGCGCTTTCGGAAAACTCCTGTTCCAGGATGTTGTCAAAGTCCGGGGAGAACACGCACAGGGCGTTCTCTGTCTGGCTTGATGTCCGATCCAGACCTTTGTATACGGTGAATGTGTGGAGCCTGGTTTTGGGGTCGGTCGTGATCTTGAACCCGATCTTCGCCAGCTGCGCCCGGGCGGTGCACACGTCCAGCGCGTTGGCGAATTCCTCCGAGGTGTAGGCGTAGGTGTCCGTGGTCACGCCGGAGAGGTCGCCGATCACGAGATTCGGGACCGCCCTTCTTGTGTCCGTTGGGCTGACGAGATTGTCGTTCACAATCTTGGCGAGCAGTTCGTTCGTGCCCATCTCCGCGGAGAGGATGGGAATGATGAGCCGGTTACCGATCCAGTGGGTCAGAAATTTGCCCTGCACCTCGACGCTCTCCAGCCCGTCCGCGTCCTTATCGATGTGCCGGTAGAGGATCTGACCGGCCTCGTCGGCGTCCCGGCGGACGAGGATCCGCCCGAGCTTGAGAAGATTCGCGTGCTTCTCCGTCATGGGTACGAGCAAGGAAAACTCCCCGCACGCCCAGTACCGCCGCGTCCAGACGAGGGAAGTGATCTCCTCCA
>JAKPQH010000239.1 GCA_029580855.1 bacterium
GTGGGGGAGTACACGCTGGCGGAGTGGAAGGTGGTGTGGCGGGAACAAAGCTCTTTCTTTCAGGCGGGTCTGTCAGAACCGAAGGGTGGGCGCGCTCCGCTCCCAGACCACAAACTCATGCTCGTCCCGTGTCGAGCGGAAACGGAGGCTCACTACCTGACATCGATGCTCAACTCCCATCCGAGCCTTCTTGCTGTGATTTCCTACGTTTTGTCAACGTCCACCTCCACTCACGTTCTGGAAAATGTCCGGGTTCCGAAGTTCGACGGCGAAAACTCTGACCACGAAACGGCCGCCAATCTGTCCCGCCTTTGCCACGCCTCCGCTGCTCGGGGCGACGCGGACACCGTGGCGACTCTCGAGGCAGAGATAGACAGGGTTGCGGCCAGGATATGGGGCATCACGGACGACGAATTGCGCGCCATTCAGGACGCCTTGGCGGAGATGGGCCTGAACCGGGCGGACGCGGAACCGGAGGATGCGGAGGAGGAATGAGGGCGCACCCTGGTGGGCTTCGCCGCCCCGGCCGCGCCGTTGCCAGCGGCGTCTATCTGGCGCGGCTGACGGCGCCGCAGGGCGTGGTGACGAGAAGGATGGTGCTGGCGAGGTAGGGTTTCGTTCGCGGTGTAGGGGCGGTTCGCGAACCGCCCCTACGGTTCCCCCGGTCGCCCGCGTCTACCCCAGCCCCACGCACTCCGGCTTGTGGCGCTCCAGCGTGGCCGCGTTGGCGTCGTGCGCCTTCATGAATGCGATAAAATCGGCATAGAGGCGTTCCGCCTCCGCGCGGTGCTGGCTGAACACGTTCCGCTCGTGGCCGGGGTCCGTTTTCGTGTGGTAGAGCTGCGGCGGTTGCGGCTCCGGAGGCTCGAACAGCATCAGCGTCCACTCGCCGTCGGTGATCGCCGGGTGGCGGCTGTGCACGAAGTTGTTCCCGAGCAGCCTGATTGACCACGCGGTGATGGCGGTGGAGCGCACCGGCGTGTCATCTCCCCGCATCGCCGGCACGAGGCTTACGCCCTCAATCACCGGCTGTTTCGGCGTCTCGATTCCCGCCAGATCCAGCAGCGTCGGCAGCAGGTCCGGCGCCTGCGCGAACACCCCGCTC
>JAKPQH010000240.1 GCA_029580855.1 bacterium
GTCAGTTTCCTATTGTTCATTGCGGCAGGCGGCCTCACCGGAAGCGCTTCTGCGCCAGCACCATGGCGCCGACGATGGCGATCAGCAGGATGACGGACGTGATCTCGAACGGGAACAGGAACTTCGTGAAAAGCAGCCGGCCGACCGTCTCCGTGGTGCCGAACCCCGCGCTGAGCGCCGGCTCCTCGGCCGGCGCCGTCCGCAGCCCGATGACCAGGACCAGCTCGATCAAGAGCACGGCCGAGAGGGACGCCGCCAGGGCGATCCGGCGGAGGTCACGCGGAGCCCACGGCACCTCTTCGCGCGGCAGGTTTACGAGCATGATCACAAAAACGAACAGCACCATGATGGCTCCCGCGTACACCAGCACCTGCACCGCCCACACGAAATGGGCCTCCAGCAGCACGTAGAGGCCGGCGAGCGACCCCATGGTGATGATGAGATAAAGCGCGGCGTACACGGCGTGCCGTTGCACGATGACCAGGAGGCCCGAGACCGCCGCCACGGCCGCCAGCCCCGCGAAGAGTACCGGCTCCAGCGCCTGAATGTCCACGTCAGAACACCGCCACCAGGATCGCCGTGGCCGCGGCGTTGGCCAGGGCCAGGGGGAGAAGTCGTTTCCAGCCGAAGGTCATGAGCTGATCGTATCGGAACCGGGGCAGGGTCGCCCGGAACCAGATGAAGATGAAGAGCAGCGCAAACACCTTTCCGACGAACCAGACCGGCGAGGGCCCGAAGGGGCCCGCGGGCCCGCCCAGAAACAGCGTCGTCGCCATGGCCGAGGCCGTGGCCATGTTGGCGTACTCCGCCATGAAGAACATGGCGAACTTCATGGAGCTGTACTCGCTGTGGAAGCCCGCCACCAGCTCCGTCTCCGCTTCCGGCAGATCGAAAGGCGCCCGGTTTGTCTCGGCCAGCGCACAGACGAAGAAGATGAGGAAGCCCAGCGGCTGGCCGAAGATGAACCACTTCGGCAGCGGGAGGATGCCGAGCCACCACGAGACGCCTGTCTGCGCGTGCACGATCTCCGACAGCCGGAGCGAGCTGGACAGGATCAGCACTCCCACGACGGCCAGACCCATGGACAGCTCATAACTGATCATCTGGGCGGAGGAGCGCAGGCCCCCCAGGAGCGAGTACTTGTTGTTGGACGACCAGCCGGCCAGCACGATCCCGTACACCCCCAGCGACGTCACGCCGAACACGTACAGCACGCCGACATCGATGTCGGTGATCTGGAGCGCCACCGGATGCGCGAGGAGACCAAAAAGCGTGGTGGTGCCGCCGAACGGGATGACCGCAAAGGCGATCATCGCCGGCACGATGCTCAACGCGGGCGCGAGCAGGAAAATCGTCCGATCCACCTGGCTCGGGATCAGGTCTTCCTTGAAGAACAGCTTGATGCCGTCGGCGATGGGTTGGAGGAGTCCGAACGGACCCACCCGGGTCGGCCCCCACCGCACCTGAATGGCGGCGATCACCTTTCGCTCGATCCAGGTCATATAGGCCGCGACCAGGAGGAGGACGCCGAAGACCACCCCGATTTTGACCACCATGATGACGAGGGATTCAAGCATTGTCGCGTTCGACTCTCGGCGATCGGCATGCGGCCCGGACCGCGCCCGCCCCCGACTCGATGCCGGTCGCCACGTGCGGCGCTAGGGGGTCGGCGCTCGGTGCGCGGCGCGGATCTCGTCGGCCGTCGCCCCGCCCGGGCCGATGGCGCTCCACTCGCGCCAGCCGATCCCATGATACGGCCCCGGCATCTCCCCGATGGCCGCCCACACCCGCTCGGGCTCGATGTTGCCCAGGTCCCACCCCAGATGCCCCGCCACCGCCCGGAGGATCTCTCCCAGACTGCGGCACGCCCCCGGCGGCGTGAGCGCCGGTGCGATCTTTTGAATCCGACCTTGATGATTGGTAAAGCTCCCCGCCTTCTCCGCGAACCCCAGCGCCGGAATGACGGCGTGAGCCAGGGCGGTGGTCGGGTTCGGAAACAGGCTGGTCGTCACCAGAAGCTCCAGCTTGCCCAGGGCCTCGCGCACCGGCAGGTCGGGAAGCTCCCGCACCAGATCCTCTTCGAGGATCACCAACGCCTTGAGCCGTCCCTCCAGCGCTGCCGCGACCATGCCCCGCGTGTCCAGCCCGCCCGGCCCCGGCTGGAGGTCGATGTCCCGCGCACCCCGGCCGTTTGCCGTCTTGTCCGTTCGTCGCAGGAGTCCGTCCTCGGACGCGTCCGCCGCCTCCCGCTGGACGGGCCGCACCCGGTGGTCGAGGTGGGGCGTCTGCAGCACGTCGCGGAAGAAGCACCGGACCAGGAACATCTCCTCGGTCGTATGGCGCGACGACACGATGCAGCCGATGGTGTCTTCTCCGTGCGCTCGGACGATCCGCTGGATCTCCGCCGCCACATACGCCAGGAGATCGTCCAAGGGCGCTTCCACGTGCGCCTGCCCATCGCGTCGCAGGGCCAGCCGCAAGCGGGACGGGGCGTGGTGATAGCCGAAGTCGAAGCGCCCCTCGTCGCAGATCCACCACCGGTTGACCGCCGGGTTCTCCCGCGGTCGGATGCGCAGCAGCTCCTCGCCCGTCTGGCGGTGACGCACATCCAGGATCACGTTGCACCCGGTGCTGCACAGGGGACACACGCTGGCGGTGTGGCGCACCAGGTCCCACGGCCGGGACCGGAAGCGGTACGCCCGGCTGGTCAGCGCGCCCACCGGGCACAGGTCGATCACGTTGCCGGAATAGGCATTGTCCAGGGCCCTGCCCGGAAAGAGGTTGATCTCCGAACGGTCGCCGCGCGAGAAGATCCCCAGCTCGCCGGTCTTGGGCACTTCGTGACAGAACCGCACACAGCGCGTGCACAGGATGCACCGCTCGGCATCGAAGACGATGTGCGGTCCGAAGATGACGTGTTTGGCCCGCTGGACCTTGGGCTCGACCGAGCGGCTTTCCCCCGGTCCGTACTTCAGCGTGTAGTCCTGCAGGGGACACTCGCCGCCCCGGTCGCAGACCGGACAGTCCAGGGGGTGGTTCAACAGGTAGAACTCCAGGACCGCCCGGCGCGCCTTCTCCACCCGCGGCGAGTTCGTGCTGACGACCATCCCGTCGGCCGCCATCGTGTTGCAGGCCGTGGCCAGCTTCGGCATCTTCTCCACCTCGACCTGGCACAGCCGGCACTGCCCCACGACGCTGAGCCCCGGGTGATAACAGTAATGGGGAATTTCGATGCCCGCGCTCTTGGCGGCTTCGAGGATCGTCATGGGGCCGGCCGTCACGACCTCCACCCCGTTGATCTTCAGCGTTGCCATTACCTGTCCTTCGGGGCACCCAGGTGGCCGGCAACCAGGCAATTCGGCAACTCGGCCATTAGGAAAAGCGCCGTGTCGACTCCGCAAATCGCCCAATTGCCAAATCGCCGAATTGCCTAATCGCCGATTCCCCGTGCGAAGGGGCAGGCCCGCTCCCGTATGTGCTGCTCGAACTCGTCCCGGAAATATTTGAGGTAGCTCTCGATGGGCATGGCCGCCGCGTCGCTGAGAACGCAGATCGTCTTTCCCTTCATGTTGTCGCACATGTCGAGGAGAAGATCGAGGTCTTCCTTCCGGCCCTGGCCGTGCTCGATCCGGCGCAGCACCTTGTGGAGCCACGCCGTCCCCTCGCGGCACTGCGTGCACTGTCCGCACGACTCGTGGTGGTAGAACCGCGATACGATCTCGCCCACCCGGACCATGCACGTCGTGTCGTCCATGACGATGACGGCTCCGCTCCCGGCCATCGAGCCGACGGCCGCCAGCGAATCGAAATCCATGGTCACATCCAGGTGCTGCTCGGTCAACACCGGCGATGAGGACCCGCCGGGGATGACGGCCTTCAGTCGCCGCCCGTTGGGAAGTCCGCCGGCGTGCTCGAAGATGAGCTGGCGGAGGGTCACGCTCATGGGCAGCTCGTAGTTGCCGGGCCGCGCCACGTGTCCGCTTACCGAGAACAGGCGGGGGCCCGTGCTTTTGGCGGGGCCGATGGTCGCGTACCACTCGGGTCCGCGAAGCACAATGTGGGGAATATTCGACAAGGTTTCCACGTTGTTGACCACCGTGGGGCACCGGTACAGACCCGAAGCGGCCGGAAAGGGCGGCTTGGGCCGCGGCTGGCCGCGCTTCCCTTCCAGCGATTCCAGGAGGCCGGTCTCCTCGCCGCAGATATAGGCCCCCGCGCCGCGGTGGAGAACCACGTCCAGATCGAAGCCGCTGCCGAGGATGTTCCGGCCGAGATAACCGCGCGCGTACGCCTCGTCCAGCGCCTGCCGCAGAACCGCGGCTCCGCGCACGAACTCGCCCCGGCAATACAGGAAGGCCCGGCGACAGCCGATGGCATAGCTGGCCAGGATCACACCCTCCAGGATCTGGTGCGGCTCCTCCTCGATGAGCATCCGGTCTTTGAAGGTGCCGGGCTCGCTCTCGTCGCCGTTTACGACCAGGTACTTCGGCTTGGCCGAGTCCTTGGGGATGAAGCCCCACTTCACCCCGCAGGGAAAACCCGCTCCGCCCCGTCCGCGCAGCCCCGACCGCTTCACCGCCTCGACGACCTCGGCCGGCGACATTTGCTTGAGCGCCTTGGCGAGGGCCCGATACCCGCCGTGGGCGGCGTATTCGTCGATCGTTCCCGTGTACCCCGGGATCTCTTGGTAACGGGTGAGGATTTTCTCGAAGGTCATCGCCTCAATCGCGCTGCAGCGCGTCCAGCAGCGCGTCCAGTTTCTCGGGTGTTACGTGATGATGATAGACGCCGTCCACCTGGATCGAGGGCGCCGTCCCGCACGAGGCCAGACACTCCATCCGCTTGACCGTGATCTTCCCGTCCGCCGTCGTCTCCCCGATCCGCACACCCAGCCTGGACTCCAGGTGGCGGATCAGCCGTTCGGCGCCGAGGAGCGTACAGGTGAGGTTCTGGCACACGTAGATCAGGTGCTTCCCCGTCGGCTCCAGGCTGAGCATGTCGTAAAAGCTGGCGACGCTCATCACATCGGCCGGGCTGAGTCCAAGGTAGCCGGCCACCCAGTCGACGGCCTCGGGCGAAAGATGGCCCACCTCGGCCTGCACCTCGTGCAGAAGAGGAATGAGCGCCGAGCGCTTCTCGGGGTACCGGCCAATCAACGCATCGAAACGCCGGCGGGCTGTCTCAGAAATCATAGTTGATCCGAATGCAGCCACCGATCTCATCGATGGCGCGGACTCGACAACGGGCCCGGCAGGTCCGTCCCGTCCGGAGCATTCCGTGGCATCGGCCCAATCTGGGGTTTCCCCGTCCCCTGGCGCACGCTCTCACCGGTCGATCTCTCCCAGCACGATGTCCAGCGACCCGATGACCGCGATGACGTCCGCGACCAGGCGTCCCTCCGCCATCCGCGGGAGAGCCTGCAGATTGACGAAGGACGGCGCACGATAGTGGACGCGGTGCGGTCGGTTGGTCCCGTCGCTCACCAGGTAGACGCCCAGCTCGCCCTTGGGGGATTCGATGGCCTGGTACACCTCCCCCGCGGGGACGTTGAACCCCTCGCAGTACAGCTTGAAGTGGTGGATGAGCGCCTCCATGGAGGTCTTTAGAAGTTTCTTGGGAGGCGGGATGAGCTTTGGGTCGACCACATTGATCGGCCCAGGCGTCAGCCGCTGCAGCGCCTGCAACGCGATGCGGTGACTCTGCCGCATCTCGGCTATCCGGACCGTGTACCGCTCGTATACGTCGCCCACCCTGCCGATGGGGACGTCGAACTGGTACCGCTCGTAGCCGCAGTACGGGTTCGCGCGTCGTACGTCGTAGGCCACGCCGCAGGCCCGCAGGGCCGGCCCGCTCACGCCCAGCGCAATGGCATCGGAGGCCCGGATGGTGCCGATCCCCACCGTACGCTGCCGCCAGAGCGGGTTCTGGGTGAGGAGCGCCTCGTACTCCGCCAGGCGCGACGGGAAATCGGCGAGAAAGGCCTGGACCTGCGCCTCAAATCCGGCCGGCAGATCCGCCAGCAGCCCGCCGACCCGGAAGTAGGTGGACATCATCCGCTGGCCGCTCACCGCCTCGTACATGTCCAGGATCCGCTCCCGTTCCCGAAAGCAGTAGAGAAAGACGGACATGGCGCCGATGTCCATGGCGTGGGTCCCCAGCCAAACCAAATGGCTCTTGATCCGGGTCAGCTCCGTCATGAGAACCCGGATCGTCTGCGCCCGCTCCGGCACCTCGATCCCGAGGGCTTTTTCGATCGCCAGAACGTATACGAGATTGTTGGACAGCGGGGCCAGGTAGTCCAGCCGGTCGGTCAGGGGGATTCCCTGCTGGTACCGCTTGCTCTCCAGCCCTTTCTCGATCCCGGTGTGGAGGTACCCGATGTGGGGCTCGCAGCGGACCACCATCTCGCCGTCCAGCTCCAGGACGAGGCGCAGGACCCCGTGCGTCGAGGGATGCTGCGGACCCATGTTGAGGGTCATGGTGCGCGCCGTGGTCACGCCGGCTCCTCTTCCCACCACTTGGGCGACGCCTGGACGGGATAATCTTTGCGGAGGGGGTGCCCCTCCCAGTCGTCGGGCATCAGGATGCGGCGCAGATCCGGGTGGCCCTCGAAGGGCACGCCGAACAGATCAAAGACCTCCCGCTCGTGCCAGTTGGCGCTCTCCCAGACGCCGGTGACGCTTGGCACGGCCTCCCCTTCGTGGACCCGCACTTTCAGTCGGAGGCGGCGCTTGAACCGGATGGAGTACAGATGATAGACGACCTCGAAGCGCGGGGAGTTGTCCGGAAGGTTCCACCGATCCACGCCCGTCACGGACGACAGGAAATCGAACGCCAGGTCGGAGTCATCTCTGAGGTACAGGCAGACCGGCACAAGGTCCGGCGTCGCGAGGACGATGGTGGTCTCGTGCCGCCAGATCTTGATGGTCCCCACGGCGTCGCCGAAGCGCTCCCGCAGACGCTGCAGAACCAACCCTTCCGCCGTCGGCTCCGTCGCCTCATTCATCCCCGACACCCTTGCCCTCGCCCGCCATACGCATGACGCCACGCGCATGGCCTTGCCCGCATCGCGCAAAGCGCACGGCGCATAGCGTCCACCCCCCCCCGTTCGCTCGTGACGCTCTACGCTCTGCCTGCTGCCGGCTGCTCGCCGTCCCTGCGTCTCCGCGCCTCTGCCGTTCGTTCGCCGCCCCCTGCCCGCTGCCTGCTGCCCGCTGTTCTCCCGCCGCCTACTCCCACTCCAGCCCGCCCTTCTTCCAGGCGTAGAAGTACCCCACCAGCAGGATGACGAGGAACGTGCCCATCGCCGCCAGGCCGAACAGCTTGAACTGCTGGAACACCACCGCCCAGGGGTAAAGAAACACGACTTCCATGTCGAAGATGATGAAGAACATCGCCACCAGGTAGAACTTCACCGAGAACCGCTCCCGGGCGCTCCCCACCGGCACGATGCCGCATTCGTAGGGAGACAACTTCTCGGGGTTGGGGCGGCGCGGCCCGAGGATGAGCGACAGGACGATGTTCCCGGCGGCAAACAATCCCGCCAGCACCACCAGGATGCCGATGGGCAAGTAATCGATCAGCATGGCGCGGGAACCCGGGCGTCGCGCTGTGCGCGGGCCTGCGTTTTGGTATGTGAACCTTGGTACATTCGCCGGAAAAAAAATCGGGGACCCCGAGCATGTGGCGGAGCCCCACCAGACCTAGCCGCCGAACGGCTTCACGAAGAAGATGATCAGCGCAATGAGCAGCACATAGATGGCCAGCGATTCGATCAGTGCGAGACCGATGATCATGGCGACCTGAATGCGGGGCGCCGCATTTGGCTGGCGCGCGATCCCGTCGAGAGCCGCGCTGATGGCCCGGCCCTGCGCCAGGGCCGCGATGGCCGAGGCGATCGTCATGGCGAATCCGCCCGTGATGATGCTGACGGCTCCGACCGACAGCCCGCCGCCTCCAGGTGCGCCGCTTTCGGCCGCCCCGGCCGACGTTGCGGCCAGCAGCAGCATGGCCGTCGTCAACAACCCCGCCCGTCCGACAAGTACGCCCATCCCGTCCCTCCTTTCTGCTTCCCGGAATCCGGTGCACATGTGACCGCCCGCACAAGCCGGCCGCGATCCAACCCCCGCGGCGGGTGCGGACGGGAACCGCGGCACGATCAGTGGTGCTCCTCGCCGTGCCCTTCTTCCACGGCGCCCGCGATGTAGACCATGGTGAGCATGATGAAGACGAAGGTCTGGACGACGGCCGTGAACAGGCTGAGCGGCAGCATCACCCCCAGCCAGATAAGATACGGCATGACCAACCAGGAGAGACCGAGCAGAATCGTCACGACGCTCTCTTCACCGAAGATATTGCCGAACAACCGGATGGAGAGCGACACGGGGCGCGCCAGATGCCCGATGAACTCGATCGGGAACATGAGGGGTGCCAGCCACCAGATCGGCCCGCAGAAGTGCTTGAGGTAATTCCGCAGTCCGTGCTTTCGAATACCGAAGTAGTTGTAGGCGATGAACACCGTCAGCGCCAGGGCGATGGTCGTGTTCCAGTTCGCGGTTGGCGGTTGGAACCCGGGGATGTTCGCCAGGAGGTTGCTGGTGAGGATGAAGAGACCGGCGGTGCCCACGAGCGGCAGGAATGCGCGCCCTTGGCGGCCAATCATCTGGTCGAGCAGAGCGTAGAATCCCTCGATGACGACCTCGGCGAAATTCTGGACGGGGTTTGGTACCGCCCGAAGATTCCGGCCGACCGCCCATCCGAAGATGACCAGGATCGTCATCACGAGCCAGGTGAAGGTGATGTGGGACGGGAGCCACTCTCCGGGCACCCCGATGGATGCCAGGAAGTTCGGCAACTGGAGCAGGGGCGGGTTGTGCAGCCCGACGTGCCGGGGAGCCAGAAAGAGCCCCACCAAGAGGTTTGCGACGACCAGCGCCGCCAGGATCACCCAGAGACTCTTTCCGCCGGAAGGCTTCTTGCTCATCCCGTTTGCCATGCGCTCGGAACCTGCTGTCCGCGTCGACGAACGCCGGGGTCCTTCCAAACGCGCCGTCACGACTTGCGGATGAGTCCGACGTCCCTGAACAGGTTGAGGAATCCCGCTGCGATCCCGAACAACGCGAACAACATCGTCAGCCACGGCTTGGTCCCAAATAACCGGTCGAGTCCCAAGCCGATCAGGAGACCGATGGCGGTCGCCGCAACGAGCGAGATACCGATGGTGCTGAGTCGCGCCAGCTGCCTCAGAACCGAAGGTTCGTCGTCAGGCATGGCTACTCTCCGCCGGAGCCAGTCTCGGAAGGCGAAGGCGCCCCTTTTCTAGCCTTATAGCCATGCCGTGTCAAGCACTTCCCGCCGGACACCCGGCGGCTCCTCGTGCTCGCATCGGGCAACGGCTCAACGGGCGGGTTTCCGGAGGTTGCCCGGATCGGAATCACACCGCTGCGGCCTGGCCGTGGGAGTCACCGACAAAGCGGGACGGGGTGGACGCCAGGAAACGCCGGACGCCCCGAAAAAGCGCCGGTCGACCCGCGGCGTCCGACGCTTTGCTTGAATCAGACGTTGTGCTTAGGATTTCTTCTCGGGGGCCTTGCGCCCATCCGGGTCCTCGGTGTTTTTGGGCTCCGGCTTCTTCACATCCGGGCTCTCGATGGCCTTGGACTTCCCGGACGAGGCGGTCTTCTTCTTGGCCTTGCGCACATCCGGACCCTCGGTGCCCTTGGGCTCAGGCTTCTTCACATCCGCGCCCTCGGTGTCTTTCACGGCCGGGGTGTGCTGCGTCTGTGGCGCCTGTGCGAAGACCGGCGTCACGATGGCCCCGACAAACATCAGGGCGGCGAACACGACGACGAACTTCTTCATGGGCATCCCTCCAGGATATGCGGGGTGTCCCCCTCCCCGGCCATCCGGCCGGCGGTCGGCAGCCCTGCACGACCGGGTGCGAACCCGCGGGCCGCGGTCCATCGGGTCTGTTTCCTCCAAACGCCAAACACGCCAGCACAATTTGTACCACCGCAGACCCGGCCGACGAGAGCGCGGCACAAGCCACCCAACCCGTCGTGACAATCAGTTGGCCTCAGGTCATTTGTACAGACCGCCAAGCGTCGCCCGTCGGGCGGCCCGGCGACACCCCAAAACGACCAGCGCCACCCCAAAAGCGACAAGGGCGCGGCCGCGCGCCATCCGCCCCGTATTGGCCGCATCGGGGCATCCGTTCCCCTGCGCGCTCGCGCCGCGAGGCTGACCGAACGCGACCGCTCCAGGCCGGAGGGACCCTCGACGCGCTGTCATGGCTCTATCCCCCGCCGCCGCACGGGCGCAGAACCCCCTCAAGCTTCCCGGCGTTACGGCGTGAATTTCGCTTTCGTCAAGTCGGCGACCACCGCCAGCGCGTACGTATCGGGATGGAGATACGTCTGGGCCACCCGCTGGACGTCGGCCGCCGTCACGGCGGTGATGAGGGCCGGGTATCGCTCCACATAATCCAGGCCCAGGTTGTGCTGTTCGATAAAGCTCAGTACGCCGACCACCTTGGCCGAGGTGTCGAGCCGCAGGGGGAAGCTCCCGGTCAGATAGGCCTTGGCGTCGGCCAGCTCCTGGTCGGCGACGGGCTGGTCGCGGATGCGCCGGATCTCCGCCAGCGCGGCGGCGACGGCGTCCCGGGCGACTGCGTTCTTGGTCTGCATCGTCACACTGAAGTCCCCGGCGTACTTCCCCGACCTGAAGGCGCTGCCGACGTCGTACGCCCACCCCTTCTCCTCGCGGATCGTTTGGGAAAGGCGCGAGCTCATGCCGCCCCCCAGCAGGTAGTTCATCACGGAGACGGCGTAGTAGTCTGGGTTGTCCCGCGTGATGCCCAGATGGCCGCACGTGATGGCCGCCTGCGTGACCTCCCGCTGGATGGTCTTCGTCACTTGCTTCGCAAGCGGCGCGGGTGGGGCAGGTGCGACGACGGGCGATCCCCCCGGCGTCCAGCCGCCGAGTCGCGCCGCCAGGCGCTGTTTCAGGTCGGTCATCCTGACATCGCCCACCACGGCGAGGATGGCCCGAGTCGGCCGGTAGTACGCCTGATAGAACGCCACGAGGTCATCCCGGGTGATGGTCGGCACGCTCGCCTCGGTCCCCTCGGTGGGCCGACCATAGGGGTGAGAGCCGTAGACCAGGGCCATGAACGCTTCGTAGGACACGGTCCCGGGATCCTCCTGATTCCGCTTGATGCTCGCCAGGACCTCCGGGATTTTCTTCGCCAGCTCGACCGACGGAAAGGTCGGATGGATCAGGAGATCCGCCATCAGATCCAGGGCCAGGTCCAGATCCTTGCTCAGGAAAGAGAAGGACAGCCGGGCGGTGTCCGTGCCGGACTCCACGCGCAAGGAGCCCCCCACGAACTCGATCGCCTCGCTGATCTGCGGCGCGGTCCGGGTCGTGGTCCCCTGGCTGAGCATGATCGCCGTCAGGTTCGCCACCCCGGGCTTGGCCGGCGGGTCAAAGACGGCGCCCGCCTGGAGCGTCAGCGTGGCCGCCACGATCGGCACGGCCGGCCGCTCGGCGACCAGGAGGACCGTCCCGGACGGGAGCACCTCGCGCTGCGCGAGGGGCGCGGCCTGGCTCGGACGGCCTCCACAGAAAAGCCATAACCCCACGGTCAGCAGAAAGACAGCTGCCGTGACAGGACTCGACCCGCGTCGCGTGCGTTGGCTGCGCATCGTCCCCCCTATTTGGCGTCCGGGGCGCCGCCACCCGGCCTCTTCGGGATCAGAATGGCGACGGTCCGATTATCCGCGACGAGGTATTGCCGGGCCACGCGCTGCACATCCGCCGCGGTGACCGCGCGGATACCGTCCAGGTAGGTCGGCAGGAGCTTCCAGCTCGCCGCGCATTCGTACGCCCCCAGGAGACTGGCCAGCATATGCACCGAGTCCTGGGCGAAGACGAACTCCGCCTCGATCTGGTTCTTGGCCTTCTGGAGCTCCCGGTCCGGGATCGGCTCGGTCTGGATGCGCTCCACCTCGGCCGTGACGGCCCGCTCGACCTCGTCCGCCGATCTGCCGGGCAGGGGGCCCGCGCTGAGTCCGAAGAGGTTCGGGTCCTTGTACACCGGGTTGTAGTCCGCGACGGCGAAAGAGGCCAGCCGCAGCTCGTAGACCACCCTCCGGTGGAGCCGCGCGCTTTCCCCTCCGCCCAGCACGTACGCGAGGACGCCCAGGGGAGCGCTGTCGGGGTGGGCGAGGGTCGGAACGTGATGGACCGCGAACACGATCGGCAGCTCGGCCTCCTTGCGGACGAACACCCGCCGCTCCCCGGTCTGCTGGGGCTCTTCGGGGATGACGAGAGCTGGCGGGGCAGGCCCCCGGGGAATGGGACCGAACAGCTCGGTGACCTTGGCAAGCACCTCGTCCTTCTTGATGTCGCCCGCCACGATCAGCGTGGCCGTATTCGGGGCGTAGTACGTCTTGTAGAACCACTTCGCATCCTCGACCGTCCACCCCTTGATCTCGCTCGGCCAGCCGATGGTGGGCCGCCCGTACGGATGCGCCATGAAGGCCGTCGCGCGCATGACCTCGCCCAGGGTGGCGGCCGGCTGGTCCTCGATCCGGAGGCGCCGCTCCTCGTACACGACGTCCCGCTCGGTCAGGAACTCCTTCTCGTCGAACAGGACGTTCGCCATCCGGTCCGCCTCGAGCTCCAGGCCGAGGTTGACCCGATCCGCGGCGAAGTCCTCGTAGTACGCGGCGGCGTCTCGGGCCGTGTGGGCGTTATCCTGGCCCCCATTGCGCTGCACGATGAGCGAGAACTGCTTGGGGCCGGTCTTGGGCGTCCCCTTGAACATCAAGTGCTCCATCATATGGGCGAGGCCGCCCTTGCCCAAGGGCTCGTTCCGGGCGCCCGCCTTGTACCAGATCTGGACGGTCACCACGGGGGCCTTGGGCTCCTCGACCAAGAGCACCTTCAAGCCGTTGGGCAAAGTCGTCTCCGTCACGCGGTCCCAGATGGTCGCAGCCATGACGGGGGCCGCCAGGCCGACACAGAACGCCAGCGCCGCCACCGGCGCCGGGGCGCGCCGCCATCGTGACCCCTCCCGCCCGATCCGTCCGTGCGCGATCTGCCGCATACGATCCTCCCCGCCTGCCTTCCCCCGCCTATCGCGGGCCGTTCCGCGGGCGGCGCCACGCGCACGGCGCGCCGCGTCAAACCCCGTACCCGTGGCGCCCGCCGCGGGTCGCCGCCATCGTCCCACCCAGGGTGATGCCCGCGCGCGGACCCTTCCATCGTGAATCGCCGACGATGTCCGCGCTGAGGGTGGCCGTGGCGGCCTCGCGCGCCGTCGCCGGAGGCCCATGGCGGCGGCTACTTTAGGCTCTTGTCCCGCGGCGCGGTTTCAGCGTCCCGCGCCGTGACCCAGACCTCGAGCAATGTATAGCCCACGGCAAGCAACACCGGTCCGATGAAGAGCCCGATGATCCCAAAAGCCACCAAGCCGCCGATCACGCCCGTGAAGATCAACAGGAGCGGCAGGTCGGCGCTCCGTTTGATGAGCATCGGGCGCAAAAAGTTGTCGAGGCTGAGGACGACGAGCGTCCAGACCAAGAGCACCGTGCCCCATGTCGTATCGCCTTTCCAGTAGAGCCAGACGATGGCCGGGATCAGCACAAAGCCGGGACCCAGCTGCGCGATCCCCAGGATCAACATGACGGCGATCAGAACCACGACGAACGGCACGCCACAGACCGCCAGGCCGATGCCCGCCAAGACGGCCTGGATCAGCGCCGTGACGACCACGCCGAGGGCCACGGCACGGACAGCTTGTGCGGCGAGATGGAGGGCGTCGTCCGCGGGGGCGCCCGCGAGCCGCAGCGCGAATTGGCGCACGCCCGCCGCCGCGGTTTCGCCGCGGCTGTACAGGACCGTCGCCAGGACGATGGTCAGGAGGAACTGGACCAGCATCAGCCCCACGTTCCCGACCTGCCCGACGAACCATGTCATGATTGTGCTCGCGTAGGGCGCCAGACGCGCCGACACCGCGCCGGTCCCGAGCCCCGCAATCTGTTGCCACTGGCTGGCGAGCGTCGACCCGACCAACGGGAGGCCCGCGACCCAATCCGGCGGCAGCGGAATATGAACGGCGCTGAGAGACGTCGCCCAGGCGACGATCCGGTCGGCGTTCTGCGCGATGGCGGCGATGGTGAAGGAGAGCGGCACCAGCAAGACGAGGAGGAGCATCAGCGCCATCCCCGCCACCGCCAGACTCCGCCGGCCCCCGAGATAGGCCTGCAAACGCAGCAGGATCGGCCAGGTGGCCACGACAATCGCCGTGGCCCAGATCATGGGCAGCAGGAAAGGCCGCAGGATCCAGAAACAGCCTGCGGCCAGAGCGCCGATGAACGCGGCTTGCAGCATCGTGCCGGCGAGATCGCCTGGCGAATCGGTCATGACGGACTTCCTCACGGCACGACGACGCGGCCGCTCGGCCCTACCTCTTGGCCCGCTGGATGTACGCCTCGATCTCCTGCATGCTGATCGAGCCGACCTGGTTTATGTCGATCGCCGCGAAATCCTGGAAGAGCGCGTTGAGGAACTCGCTCAGGGTCAGCTTGCCGTCGCCCTTGCGATTCATCGCCTTGAACCGTTCGGGCGATGTACCCTGGAGGTCCTCCGGCACAAGGTACCCTTTGCGGTCTTTGTCGCGGAAATAGAACCCGTCCACCACCCATTCCTGGAACTCGGCCCGGTCAATCCGCCCGTCGCCGTTCTTGTCGTGGGCGCGAAAACCTTCTCGCCAATCGGATGTGAGGGACTGTGCGATTGCCGACGATGGCAGGCATGAGAGGGCCGCGGCGACGACCAGGGCCCCAACAAGCATCCAGCGCATGTGTCCTCCTCCTCGTTCCTGCGCGTACGCAAAAAATGAGACTCCGTACCCCCTCAGGACCTTTCCATTTAGGTTTTTGCGCGTGCGCGCAAAAACCTACGAGTTCACGATCCTCCAGGTACCGTCCGGTTGCCGACAGGCGGTCCCGGTGGCCCGTTCCTGTTTGCCGTCGATCAGGACGGTCGTCTGGTATTCACGGCAATAGGTGCCGTTGGCGGTTTGGTAGGTCTTCGTCGGGGTCACCGTCCCTGAGTGGCCGCTGTCGGGGTTCCTCCACGCCACCGGCTTGCCGGTGGGGGCCGTTTCCATGGCCCGATGCGCCGCCTCGGCGGCCATTTGTTTGTCCCGCTGGTCCAGGAGGTTCCCGACCAACCCGCCGACGAGAATCCCGCCGATCACGCTGGCGGCGATGGCCGCGGGGCTCCCGCCCGCTGCGGCGGCGATCAGCCCGCCCACGGTGCCGCCTCCCGCTGCCCCGATCGTTGTCTTCGGGCTTGCCTGCATCTCCGCGCACCCGGTGGCCAGCATCACGACGAGCACCGCCACCGCTACCCCCTTCAACACATCCCCACGCATGACGTTTCCTCCTTATTTGGTTTTGTGCATATTACCGCAACACGCGTTGTCGGTGAAGAAGCCGCACCGGACGTGAGACTCGACCGCGGGCTCGTCTAGGGTGTGGCTGCCGCTCGGGGCGGCGGGGCGGCGGGCGTCTCGGCCCGCCACCCGCCCCCGAGGGCCTTGTAGAGCTGCACCACACCCACGTACTCCTCGCGCTGCGCTTGCGCCAGTTGCAGTTCGGCGTCGAAGTACTGGCGCTCGGTGTCCAGGACTTCCAGATAGCTGGACACCCCACCCTCGTACCGCAACTTGGCAACTTGGCTGGCGTCCGCCAGGGTGTTGGTGAGTAGCTCCTGTTGCGCCCGGAACTCGCGCCGCCGCTGGACCTCGACCAGGCAATCCGACACTTCGCGGACGGCGTGCTGAATTGTCTGCTGGTACCGGAGGACCGCCTCCTGGGCCACCGCCTCGCTGAACGCCACACCGGCCTCCAGCCGCCCCATGTTGAAGATGGGCAGCGTCACGGCCGGCAGCACGTTGAACACCCCAAAAGGCCCAAAGGTCGAGCCGCTGATGATCGCTCCGCCGGCGCCCGCGAAGCCGGAGATCGTGACCTGCGGGAACAGCAACGCCTTCGCCGCGCCGATCTGCGCATTCGCCGATACCAGCTGCTGCTCCGCCCCGCGGATGTCCGGCCGGCGCGCCAGAAGCTCCGACGGAAGCCCCGGGGGCACCGTCGGAGCCGTGATCTGTTGGCCGAGGGGTCGACCGCGCCTGATCGGGCCGGGATTCCGTCCGATCAAGACGTTGATGGAATTCTCGGTCTGCTCGATCTGGCGCTGGATTTCCGCGATGGTTTTTGTGGCACTGTAGAGCAGCGTCTCGGCCTGCCGCAGGTCCAGGATCCCGGCCACGCCGCCATCCAGCCGCGCCTGGACGAGGTCACGGGCCTGTTTCCGAGAAGCCACGGTGCGCTCGGAGATCTCCAGCGTGAGGTCGAGAGTGCGGAGATTGAGATAGGCCTGGGCGACCTGCGCCACCAAGCTGGTCATGACGGCATATCTGTTCTCTTCAGAGGCCAGAAGCGCGGCCCAGGCCGCCTCGGTATTTCGGCGGAATTTCCCCCACAGGTCCAGCTCCCACGCGATGCCGAGCCCGCTCTGGGGGGCGAGACTATCGCGGGCAGTCAGGGGCGGACGTTCGTTGCCGACGAACCCGCTGTAGGGCGCGTTGACCCCGACGTCCGCCGTCGGGTACTGCTGCGACCGGGCGATCGTCACCTGACTCTGCGCCTGCAGAATACGCGACACCGCGACCCGGAGGTCGTAGTTTTCCACCAGGGCCGTCCGGATCAGCTCCTGCAACTCCGGATCCCGGAAGATGCTCGTCCAGGCGAGATCGCCGAATGACGCGGCGCTGGTGACCTGCGGTCCCGTTTCGGCCCCGCGGTAAAGCCGCGGAACCGGGACTTCCGGCCGCGTGTAGTGGGGGCCGACCGTGCAGCCGGCGGCAACCAACCCCATGAGGCAGAGCCGGAGAAGATGTCCGCGGGTCATGTCAGTGCGCTCCTTCGGGCGAGGTCAAGGCAGCCGCAGGTTTGGCGGCCGTCCGGCGGCGGCCGAATCCCTCGACGAACGTGAAGTTGCCCGGAATGATGAACACCCCGAGCGCGGTGGCGATCAACATACCCCAGAAGACCCCGGTGCCCATGACGTTCTGCGCGCCTGCGCCGGCACCGCCGGCTTTCATCAGCGGCACGACGCCCAGGATGAAGGCGAATGCCGTCATCAGGATGGGGCGGAAGCGCAGGCGGGCCGATGTCAGGGCGGACTCCTCGAGGGACAGGCCCTCCTCGTGCTTCGCCTTCGCAAACTCGACGATCAAGATGGCGTTCTTGGCCGCCAGGCCGATCAGCATGATGAGGCCGATCTGCACGTACACGTTGTTGTCAAAGCCCATCAACCAGACGCCGAAGAATGCCCCCAGCGCCACCAACGGCGACCCCAGGAGAACCGCCCAGGGAAGCCGCCAGCTCTCGTACAGCGCGGCCAGCAGCAGGAAGACGCACACGACGGCCATGATGAAGGTCGGCGCGGCGGGTGGGGCGACCTTTTCCTGGTAGGACATCGACGAGTAGGCGACCCCCATCTCTTTGGGCATCGTCTCCGCGAAGACCTGCTCCAGCGCGGCCAGGGCCTGTCCCGAGGTGTAGCCGCGGGCAGGCGTCCCGGTGATCTCCACCGAGCGCAACAGGTTGAAGCGGGTCGTCAGCTCGGTTCCGGCGATCTGCGTGATGCTGACCAGCGTGGAGAGGGGGATCATCTCGCCGGTCGTCTTCGAGCGGACGTACACCTTGCCGATGTCTTCCGCCTTCAGGCGGGCCGCCGCGTCGGCCTGCACGTAGACCCGGTACAACCGCCCGAACCGGTTGAAGTCGTTGACGTACGACCCCCCCAGGGCCGCGGACATCGTCGTGAACACCTCATTCACTGGAACACCGAGCGTTCGCGCCTTCTCGCGGTCCAGCTCCACCCGGACCTGCGGGTAGTTCGGGTCGAAGGAGGTGAGGAGGTTTCCCAGCTCGGGCCGCTGCCGCGCCGCCGCGAGGAACTTCCGGGTCTGCCCGCCGAGCTGCTCGACCGTCATGGAGCCGCTGCGGTCCTGGAGGACAAAGTTGAACCCCGATGCCGCGCCAAACCCCGCCAGCGTCGGGATGTTGAACGGGAAGATGATCGCCTCCGGGATGGCGGCCAACTGGCGGGCCAACCCCGCCATGATCCCCTTCACATGCAGCGCCTCGCCCTTCCGCTCTTCCCACGGGCGCAGGCGCGCGAAGAGCGAACCGTAATTCGGCTGAAACGTGTTGGTGGCCGCCCCGTATCCGCCGACCGTCTGGAAAGAGTCGATCCCGTTGGTCTTTGCCAGGATGTCTTCCACTTTCCTGAGCACCGCGCTGGTGCGCTCCAGCGAGGCCCCCGGGGGGAGCTGGACATTGACGCCGAAGATCCCCTGGTCCTCGTCGGGAATGAACCCCGCCGGGATCACGCGCGCAAAGAGGCCGGCCCCCAACGCCACGGCGACGACGATGAGGATCGTGAGGATCCCTCGCCGTACGAGCACGCGCGACAGGGTCACGTACCCGTTCGTGGTCAATTCAAACACCTTGTTGAAACCGCGGAAGAACACCCCCAGCGGCCCCCGCAGGGCGCGCGGTGGCTTGAGGAGCATCGCGCACAGTGCCGGCGTGAGCGACAGGGCGTTGAAGGCCGAGAGCAGCACGGAGATGGCGATGGTCAAAGCGAACTGCTTGTACATGCTGCCGACCAGCCCGCCCAGGAGGGCGACGGGGACAAACACGGCGGTGAGGATGAGCGCGATCCCGACCACCGGGGCCGACACCTCTTCCATGGCCTTGATGGTCGCCTCCCGGGGGCTCATCCCGCCCTCGAGGTGGTGGATGACGGCTTCGACGACCACGATGGCGTCATCCACGACGATCCCGATGGCGAGCACCAGCCCGAACATCGACAGCGTGTTGACGGAGAATCCCAGCATGGGGAAAAAGATGAACGTCCCGATCAGGGACACCGGGATCGTGAGCATCGGGATGATCGTCGCGCGGATGTTCTGCAGAAAGATGAAGACCACCAGGGTCACCAGGACCAGCGCCTCGACGAACGTCTTGAGGATCTCGCGGATCGAGGCTTTGACCGCAGGGGTTGTGTCGTAGACGATTTTGTAGTCCATGCCGGGCGGGAAGAGGCCCTTCGCCCGCTCCATCGCCGCGTAGATTGCCTCGGCGGCCTTGAGCTGGTTGGCGCCGGGCAAGAGATAGACGGCCATGGCGCCGGCAGGCTTGCCGTTCAGCCGTCCGAAAGCGTTGTAGTCCTGCGACCCCAGCTCGGCCCGCGCGATGTCTTTGATCCGGACCACCTGTCCGGTCGAGATCTGGCGCACGATGATGTTCTCGAACTCGTCCGACGTGGCCAGGCGCCCGGGCGCACTGACCGTCTCGGTGAACTGCTGGTCTTTGGGTGTGGGCGCGGCGCCGATCTTGCCGGTGGGTGCCTGGAGGTTCTGCTCTTTGATGGCCGCGATGACGTCCGCCGGGGTGAGGCCCAGCTTGGCCAGCTTGTCCGGCTGGAACCAGATGCGCATGCCGTAGTCCGCCCCGCCGAAGAGGTCCACCTGCGCGATGCCGGGAATCCGGAGCAGCGGGTCGCGCAGATTGATGCCGCAGTAGTTGATCAGGAAGTTGGCATCGTAGGCGTCCTTGGGCGAGTAGACCGAGATGACCATCAGGATACTCGGGCTCTGCTTCTTGACGGTGACCCCCAGCTGGGTGACCTCCTGGGGCAAACGCGCCTGCGCGGACGAGACCCGGTTCTGGGTGAGGACGTTCGCCATGTCCTGATCCGTCCCGACCTCGAAGTTGACGTCCAGCAGCATGCGGCCATCGCTGGTGTTCGATGACTTCATGTAGATCAACCGATCGACGCCGTTGACCTCCTGCTCGACGGGGGTCGCGACCGATTGCTCCACCGCCTCCGCGGAGGCCCCGGGGTAGACGGCCTGCACGCGGATGTTCGGCGGCGCCAGGAACGGATACTGCTCGACGGAGAGTCTGCCGATGGTGACCGCGCCGAGCATGACAATCAGGATCGATATGACGATGGCGACGATCGGGCGCCGAATGAAGAAGTTCGCCATGAGTTATTTTCCCCCCGCCGTCTTCGCAGGCGCCGCCCCGGCGGACTTCTCCGGCGCCTCGCCCACCGCCGGCGCGGCCGGGGGAATGCCGCCGACAACGGACGGGTTGACCGGCGAACCCGGTCGCGCTTTCTGGATTCCGTCAACGATCACGCGCTCGGCCGGCTTCACCCCGTCGCGCACGATGAGAAGATCGCCGACGCTCCCGCCGGGGGAGATGGTGCGTAGCGTCGCGATATTGTCGGCGCCGACCACCAGCACGCTCTTGACGCCCTGGATCTCCTGGATGGCTCGCTGGGGGACCAGGAGCGCGTTTTCGACCACCTCGGTGGCGGCCCGCACACGGCCGAACTGCCCGGGGCGTAGAAGCCCCTCGGGATTTGGAAACTCGGCGATGATGGAGAGGGTGCCGGTCTTGGTATCCAGGGCGCGGTCGGCAATCACCGCGCGTCCCTGGTGCTGGTAGAGGGTCCCGTCGGCTAGTATCAGCTCCAGCACGGGACTCCCCAGACGCCCGGTCTTTTTGTAAAAGGCGGCGAGGTGCAGATACTCGGCCTCGCTGAGACCCATATAGACCCGGATAGGGTCAATGCTCGATACGGTGTCCAGCAGGGTGGCCTCGCCCTTTCCGACGAGGTTCCCTGGCGCCACCTTGCGCTCGCCGATCAGCCCCTCGATGGGCGACCGGATCGTGCAGTAGCTCAGGTTCAGCTCCGCCTGCGCGATGGCCGCCTTGGCCGCCGCGACGGCGGCGAGAGCCTGCTCGATGCTGCTCTTCTGGTTGACTTGCGCCGTGTTCAACGAAGCCCGGCGGGACTCGAGGTCGGCCCGGGCGGCATGCAGATTCGCCACCGCATCGTCGTAATCCTGCTGGGGCACGGCCCGCCGCTCGGCCAGGGGTTTGAGCCGCCGCTCGTCGGTCTCGGCCTTGCCGAGGCGCGCCCGTGCCACCTCGAGGTTCGCCTTTGCCGACTCCACCGTCGCGTTGTCTTTGGCGAACGCCAGATCCGCCTCGGCCTTGGCGAGCTGCGCCTGGACCTGGAGCAGTTGCGCCTCGTACTCGCGCCTGTCCAGCGTGAAGAGCAACTGGTCTTTTTTTACGACGGTGCCTTCGGTGAAGTGCTGCGCCTCCAGAAATCCCTGGACGCGCGCGCGGATCTCGACCGTCTCCTTGGCTTCGATGCGGGCGACGAACTCGCTGTAGATCGGCACCGTCTTCTGGACGACCTCGGCGACTACCACGGCCGGGGGCGGGGCGGTGGCGGTCGCCTGTTTAGCCATGTCGCCCCCCTTGCCCCGCTCGCAGCCGATCAGCGAGATGGCCAGCCAAACCACACTGAGCGTCGTCACGGCTTTGGCCCGCGATCGGCCATTCCGGAGCCGGTCGGAGAATACCATCTCGCTTTCCTCCTGGCAGAATCCAGAGCCTACGCCCAAACGGAGGGGTGAACGTTTTTAGAGTATAGCTGCGGGTCGGTCGCGCACGCAAACCGCATTTTCGGCCACCGCAAGGCTCCGACACAACGGCGTCCGCGGCTCACCGCGTTCCGTCCCGGGACGTCCCCCGCCCGTGTTGATGGCGGTGCGCTGAATCTCGGTCATGGCGCTTCTCCCTGGAGGACGGGTGTCCGGTGGCCTGGACGGTTCGTGGTACCGGGTATTGCCCAAGCCGCGCGCCCACGGGAAGGACCAATTCCCCATGGCCGGTGCAGATCCCGTGATCCCCGGGTGCCGCGATGTCATGTGGTGTGGTCCCGCCCCGTGTGGCCATTGAAAATTGGTCAGTCGACCTTGACGGGCATCGGCGTCACGTGCCACACCCGCTCGCAATACTCCCGAATTGACCGATCGGAAGAGAACTTGCCCATGCGGGCGGTGGTGAGGATGGATATCCGCGTCCACGCCCGCTCGTCGTACTACAGCTCGCTCACCCGAGCCTGGCAATCCACGTAGGCCTGGTAGTCGGCCAGGAGGAGAAACGGGTCGTCGTGGAGGAGATTCGCGACTAGGAAAATTAGGGGACGTCCATAAAATTATAAAAATCTTTTTTCGCTGGTGATCGTGGAGAGTTTCCGACATGCGAGATTCACCCATCCAGAAGGGGAAAAACAGTGCGGAGGACCCCCGACTTCGGGGCCGAGACCCCTACGCGTTAGAGAGGACGACAGGCGTGGATATTATGCCATAGGTACGGACTGCCGATTCGACATTGAATATGACACCGATTTGGACGAAAACGACATACGCATGGCTGTGCCGCGTCCGAAGAGAGAAAGTTTTTTATAATTTTATGGACGTCCCCTATTTGTAGCTCACGAGGTAGACCGATGTCGCCCTCGCCGACATCGCGACCCCCGAGCGGTCCCGCGGGCGGGCGGGCGACCAGCCGACCAAGCGACCGGGTGACCGCCAAGAGCGCCGCGAGCATTCGGCGCATTCGGGGCCTCTCTGGCCGCGTCTCCCGACAGCCGAGACGGTCGAAGGGTGTCATGGTTCGGACCGGAACCTCGGGGCCGGGAGCAGCCGCAGGCGGCTGGGCGATTCGGCAATCGGGTGAGGAGGGGGGGAGTCGGGCGATTCGGCGGCGGAGAAGTCAGCGGGGCCAGCCGATGTACTGGCCGTCTTCCCACAGCTCGATCATGCGCGCCAGGATGGCGATGGAGGTCTCGAATCGCTGGGCCTGCGTGAGCCTCCCGTCGAATCCGCCCCCCGCCTCCAGCCGGGGGCGTGCCGGCTCGGGAAGCCGGTAGTAGGCCTGGTGCAGACGCTCCAGCGTACCCCGGTTGCACACGTCGAGGTTGGACGCGGGGGCGATGAGCGGGCGCGGGCTGTCGTGCAACGGCCCCCAGTGGACACAGTCGCGCAGGTTGATGCCGAGCAGCGTCCGCGCGACGCGCGCGAACTCCATGAACCAATCGGTGGTTCCGGCGCACACGAGACATCCCTCGCACCCGTCGTGTACGACTACGGCCCGGTACGCCGTGACCATGGGCCCGTCGCCCGTCGTCCAGTAGACGTGCTTGTAGTGACGCAGGCGGAGCGGCGGCGGCGCAGCGACGACTTTGGTTCCCCGTGGGTTGACGGTGACGCGGCGGACGGGGAGCAGCTTCTTTGTGTTCATGATCGACAAAAGTCTAGCCGATTGCCAGGAAAGCGGGCAAGGAAAAACCCGATCGGCTTGGCATGCTACACATCCCGCGGTCGGCCTCGCCGGCCACAGGCTACGCTTCGCGCGCGGCGAGCGCGGCTTCCAGTCGGACGGCCAGCTCTTCCCATTTGCCGTAGAGCGCGGCCACCTGCCCCTCCAGGTCCTTTCGCTCGCGCGCCACCTCGCGCGCCCGGTCCCCGTCCTTGTACAGATCCGGATTCGCCATCTGATCCGCGAGGTCGCGCACCCGCACCTCGATCCGCGCGATCTCGGCCTCCGTCTCTTTCAGCCGCGCCCGGAGCGGCGCGACCTCGCGGCTCTTCCGCTGGCGCGCCTCGGCCGTGGCCCGCTTGGCCTCCCGCGTGCGCCGCTTCCCCACCCCGCCGTTCCCCGGCGCCTCGGCACCTCGGCGCCCCTGCAGGCCGCGGGCTGCGTTGTCCGCCGCGCCTGCCGGCCGGCTGCTTTCCACAGCCGGCTGCCGGCCATCCGCTCGCGGGTCCCCGGCTGCCGGCTGTGCTTCCTCCCGCTTTTCCAGGTAGTAGTCGTAATCCCCGTTATAGTCGAAGAGGCGCCCGTCACGAACCTCGACCACCTTGGTGGCGATCCGGTTGATGAAGTAGCGGTCGTGGGAGATGAAGAGCATGGTGCCGTCGAACTGATCGAGGGCTTCTTCAAGAATCTCGCGTGCGGTCACGTCCAGGTGGTTGGTGGGCTCGTCCAGGCACAGGAGGTTCGCCGGCCGGAGCAGCATCTTGGCCAGCGCCAGCCGGCTCTT
>JAKPQH010000241.1 GCA_029580855.1 bacterium
GAGCCTCCGCAGAGGCCTTGCCGACCACCAGGCCGCCCAGCCCCGCCGCCCCCAGAACGCCCGTGTGAATGCCCAGATTTCCCAAGAACTGACGACGGTCGGAAGACTGCATGGGTGCTCCTTGGATGCCAATCCAGCGGCGGCGCGTCTGCCTCAATGCGCCTGAAGCCCCGGCCATTCGCGGGGCTTCCCGCCACTACCTAATAGAAACCCTTACAATTTAGCACAGACACGGCCCCTGGCGTAAAGTGTTTCCCTCTTCTGGAATTTCCGGAAAAGACAGACGCCTTCACCGGCGGAATGCGCCTCCCCCTGCGAATGGGACGGTCCTGCCGTGCAAGAAAGAGGGCGCGGCAAGCGGCGTCCCTACGGGCGGTGACTCCCGGGTTCCCCAGTGCGCCCGGGGCATGGGCATGTAGATACTGTGGTTCGCGGTCAAGTTTTTTGCACTGTTTTTCCGGCGCGTTTTTGTCGTGTTGGGACGGCGTCTTTGGGCCGTGTTCTTGGGGGCTTTGCCCCCAAACCCCCAGAGTTTACCGCATTGCGGCCAATCCGCAGGGGGGGATGGGATGGGGCGTGGAAGGTGTCCGCGCCCCATCCCTGCGTCTTTGGCCCCGTTGCGGCGCTCGGGTCGCCCTCCGGCGTTGCCCTGTCCTCCGAACGGGCATCGGGGATCATATCCGGAGCGGGCGGCGCGACGCACGCGGCCCCGCCCGGGTAGTGGGGGGAATACTCCCTGTCCCCCACCACCACCGCGCGCGCCATCAAAAGAAGCTTGCGCATCACCGCGCACAGCACCTGCATGGGCTTCTTGCCCCGCGCCTTGAGGCGCTCGGCGAAGGCCCTGATCTGCGGGTTGCTGCGCGACGCGGACATGGCGGCCATGTACAGCGCAGCGCGCACGCCGCCGCGTCCAGACTTCGCGAGCCGGGCGGGCCTTCGCACGCTCGTGCCGGAGCTGTACTCCCGGGGGCACAGGCCCGCCAGCGCCACCAGCTCGCCGCGCTTGTACTGGCGCAGGTCGCCGAACTCGCCCAGAAGAGAGAGCGCCGTGCGGCGGCCGATCCCTTTGACCCCCACAAGGCGCGCATAGTCGCCCGCCAGGCGCGAATGCGAGCAAACCACCTCGTCCATCCTGCGCTCCACCCGCCGCAGGCGCCCCCCGATGGAGCGGATCATCTCCGCGCACATCTGGCGGACAAGCGGGGTGCCGGGGCCGTCCTTAAGGCGCTGCTCCCAGGCAAGACGCTCGCACAAAAGCGCCCGGTGAACACGCCCAAGCTCCCGAAGCGCCCGCTCCTCCGGCACCGGCGCAGGCGTCGGGCGCGGGCGCATCACCCTGCCAAACAGCGCGATCACACACGCGTCCACCCGGTCCGTCTTGTCCCGAAGGCCCATGCTCCTGGAGAACGCGTGCACACACCCGGGGTTCACCACCGACACCGGCGTGACGCGCTCTCCGGCCATGTCGCGCCAACGCGTCCCGAGACGGCCCGTCGCCTCGACGCACACCCCCCCGAGACCCAGGGGGGAAACCCCCTGACCCCCAAGCCACCGCAGAAGTCTCCGCATCCCCAACTCCGTGTGGGGAAACTCCGCGTGCGCAAATTTCGGCCACGCCCGCGGCGACACCTCCCCGCAGGCGAGAGCCGCGTGAAAGGTCCCCTTCGCAACATCAATCCCAAGCCACACATCCTTGTCTCCCATAACCGGATCCTCCTATAATGGGGTCGTTGTGCGGCTCCCAAAGCCCCTCCTTATGACACGAGCTCGGATATTCGCCGGCTCCTGATACTGTCCGGGCCTCAGGGAGCCAAATGGGCTGGCGGGGGCACCTACTCAACGAGCTCGGATGACCCTCACCCGGCTCCGGGGCGCCAACACCTCCGCCAGCCCAGCCTTCAAGAAAGCGCTTCCCTCGAAGGCTCGTACAGTATCGTATAAGGGGCGCCGCTTGCTGCGCCCTCTTCTTTTGCGGAATGGCTCCGTCCCGCCGCCCTCACATCTCCGCGGGGAAAGCCTCCTCGTAGAGGACCTTTCCGTCCACGTCGTGGAAGCGGGCGGTGAGGGTGGGGGTGCCGTTGGGGCGGTCCACCTCGAGGGTGAGGAAGCCGCCGGTCACGTTGAGGTAGAGGTGTTCGGGGCGGCGGTCGCCCGGGGGCCAGCCGCCGGCGTGCTCGTTGGTGGCGGGGCCGCAGGAGAACTCGCGCAGGCCGGTTTCGGGGTCCTTCGACGTGTACTGCCAGTGGCGGTCGCCGTTGCAGGTGATCATGTTCTTCTGCGACGCGAGGAAGGCGCGCAGTTCGCGGCCCTCGTGCGCGAACCCGTCGTTGGCGTGGTTGTCGTTCTTGCTTTCGCGGTCGGGGCCGACGAGGGGGGTGGGGCTGACGAGGACGCGGAAGGTGGCGTCGGACGCGGCCACGGTGCGCTTGAACCACGCCTTCTGCTCGGCGCCCCAGATGCTCTTGTCGGGGCCGTCGGGCTGGTCGTTGGGGCTGCGGAAGTCGCGGCCCTCGACCATCCACACCTCGAGGTCGCGGCCCCAGCGCGCGCTGCGGTAGGTCTTTTCGCCCATGGGCACCTGCTCGCGGAACACC
>JAKPQH010000242.1 GCA_029580855.1 bacterium
GGGACCGAACTCTCCGATCGCGCGTCTTTCTGCATCAACTGCGGCGCCCCGACCTCTCGGGCCGCGTCCGTTCCACCCGGTAGCGGCGCCCGGTCCGCCGAGGATGCCGGCCCTGAAGCCGGAACGGGGAGCGCCCCGGGCGATGGGCCCGGCGGGCAGGGCTCCCCCGGCACCCTGCTGAAGCCGCCGGCGCGCGCACCCGGCAAGGGCGGCTCTTCCCCCGTCCCCCACCCGGAGTACTACGGGCGGTACCGCATCCTCAGGGAGGTCGGCAGGGGGGCCATGGGGATCGTTTACCTCGCGAGGGACGACAGGATAGGCCGCAGCGTCGCGGTCAAGGCCCTGCACATAGACGAGCGGCTCCCGGACACGGACAAAGAGGAGATAAGGGAGCGCTTCGAGCGTGAAGCCCGGGCGGCGGGGGTCCTCTCTCACGCCAGCATCGTCACCATCTACGACGTGGGCGAGCAGGACGGCACACCTTACATCGCCATGGAGTACCTCGAAGGGGCGACCCTGAGCGAAGCTACCGCCGAAGGGCCCATGTCCATACCACGGGCCGTCTCCATCATCGAGCAGGTGCTCTCCGCCCTCTCCTACGCCCATGAACACGAGGTGGTGCACCGGGATATAAAACCGGACAACGTGTTCGTGCTTCCCGACGGCAGGGTCAAGGTGGCGGACTTCGGCATAGCGCGGCTGCGCTCCTCTTCGACGATGACCCGGGTCGGACAGGTGATGGGGACGCCGGGGTACATGAGCCCCGAGCAGGTCAAGGGCGAGCCGGTGGGGCCGGCCAGCGACATCTTCTCCACGGGCGTGCTCTTCTACGAGCTGCTCACCGGCACCGCGGCCTTCTCGTCCACCTCCACCACCAGCATCATGTACAAGATAGTCCACGAGGAGCCCCGGCTCATCCACCTGGTGAACCCCGGCGTGCCCCCGAACCTCGAGGCGGTCATAGCCAGGGCCATGGCCAAGAACCCGGCGGCGCGTTACCGGAGCGCTTCCGACATGAAGTCGGACATCGAGACAGGGGCCTCGCCCCCCGCCCCCGCGCGGCAGGTCGCCTACGACGGCACGGTGCTGCGCACCACTCCGATACCCGAGTCCACGCCGGCGGCGGCCTACCCCGGGGCGCCGGCGCCGGGAGCGAAGAAGAGGGTCGGCCTGGCGATCGGCGCGGCGGTCGCCGGGGCGGCGCTGCTGGCGGCGGTGGCCGTGGCGCTGATGCTGGTGAAGCCGTGGGAGAAGAAGGTCGTCCTCACCATCACCAATCCCAAAGACCGGAAGGTGGTCAACCCGGTGACCGTGGTGGTGGACGCCGAGAACCCCTCCAGGATAGCCAGGCTGGAGATAACGGTGGACGGGGAGGTTCGCAGGACCCTGGAGTCCCGGCCGTTCGAGGCCCAGGTGGACGTGGGGGCCGGCAAACACACCATCATGGTCACGGCCTATGCGAAGGACAACTCCAGGCTGGACAGCAAGACGATCTCCGTCTCGGCGGCGGCCGCGATGGCGGAGGAGCAGACTCCCCAGGACGGGGGCGCCCCCACGGGCGGGGGCGGGGGCGAAGGCCCTCCCCCGGAGACGGAGACCCCGCAGAACTACTTCGCCGGCGGGGCGCCGGAGACGTACCACAACGCCGCCTACTCCTACACCATCAACTACCCCACCGGCTGGCGGAAGACCGAGGAGCAGCGGGACTACGGCTA
>JAKPQH010000243.1 GCA_029580855.1 bacterium
GCCCACCACCCGCGCCGGATCAACCGCGGCTCCGCGTGGGCGTCACTGGACGCAGAACCTGTGAAGGGGTCACCGGCCGGCGCCGATTGGCTGCACCGTATCCGAGATGGAATCGCGAACGACTTCGTGCCGCGTGCCCAGCCTTGCATCCCATGAGGGATGGAAGAATGCCCCCGGCCTGGCGCCGGCCGGGGTGGTTCAAGTCCAGTAACGCCCACCACTTCCTTTGACCATGAGCTTATGCCGCCCGCCCCGGCCCCTTCTGCCCTGGTGCCGACCCCCGGCCTGCAGGACGAAGAGGCTCCACGCCTGGCCGGGTAATTCGACCCTGGGTGCCCGGGCCCGCCCGCTCAAGCTCCATCGGGAGGCCCGTGGAGTCGTGCGCGGCCTGCCTGTTCACTCCGGAGGCGTTCCAGTACATGGCCCGCTCGACTATCACCGGGCGGTCCGAGGTCACCATGGTGGATACGTCCCAGCAGCCGGGAACGGTCTCGGCGGCGTTCACTGTGCGCCTGGTGTTCGGCTCCAGCGTGAGCTTCGGTCCCGCGACCCGTCCCTCGGGGGTCATGTAGGTGATATCGACGTTCGCGGGAACGCTCCCAGGGTTCTGGACGAGGACCCAGGTCTCGAAAGAGCCCTCGCTGCCGCTCCCGGTGCAGCCCTCGGCGAGGCACCAGGAGTTCAAAGCCGCGGTCACCCCGACGGAACCGGTCGCGGCCTGCCTGGGACAGGAACCGGTGCTCCAGTACATCGCCCTCTCGGCGATGACGGGTTCGTCGGACCTCACCGTGGTGGAGACGTCCCACGAACCCGGGACGGTCTGCGCCACGTTGACGGACTGCCTCGTCTTCGGGGGCAGGACGACGGTCGGGCCTTCCACGGCGCCCTCCGGGGTCATGTAGGTGAGACCCGCCGTGGCGGTCCGGGAGCCCGGGTTCTGCACCAGGACCCAGGTCTCGAAGCTGCCGTTCCGATCGCTGCCCGTGCATCCCTCGGCGAGGTACCAGGTGGTGGCCCCGCCGCGCACGCCGATCGAATCGGTCGCGGCCTGCCTGAACGCGGCAGGGGTATTGAGGTACATCGAGCGCTCGGCGACGACAGGAATATCAGAGGTGAGGCCGGTGGATACGCTCCAGGCGTTCGGCACGGTCCTGGAGACGTCCACGCTCCTGCGGGAGAAGGCGGGCAGTGTGAACGCCGGGCCTTCCACCGGCCCTTCGCCGGTCATGTACTCCAGCGAGACCCGGGCCGCCCGGTCGTTGGGGTTGAGCACCAGGACCCACGTCTCGAATGTCCCGCTCCGGTCGACGCCGGTGCACCCCTCGGCCAGGAACCACTCCCGGGAAGGGGAAGCGACCCCGATGGAGTTGGTAGCGGCCTGCCTGAAACGGCCCGGGGCGTTCCAGTAGACGGACCGCTCGGCCGTGACGGGCTGGTCGGAGGTGAGCATTGCCGCCACGCTCCATGCCTCGGGGACGAAATCCGCCACCGAGACGGTCGTCCTCGAATCGGGCGGGACGGTCATCGACGGCCCGGCCCTGAGGCCTTCCTCCGTCATGAACGTTACCGTGACGTTGGCGGGAACGGTCCCCGGGTTCTGCATGAGTACCCAGGTCTCGAAACCGCCGCTCGAGTCGCTACCCGTGCACCCTTCGGCCAGGTACCAGGTGTGCGAGCCGGGGCGATGGCCCTCGGCGGTGAACGTGAGCGAGTTCGACGTGCCCCCCGGGGTGATCACGTACAGAGGGCCGCTCGCCGCCAGCCCGGGGACCCGCACCCTGATGCGGGTGTCCGACCAGGAGACGTAAGACGCCGCCGGCACTCCGGCGAAATACACACAGGAGTCTTCTCCGCCTCCGAAGTGCAGGCCGCTCACCGTGACGACGTCCCCGGGTTCTCCGGAGGCCGGATCGATCCCCGACAGGTAAGGAGCGCCCAGCTCGTAAAAGGTGCCGTCGGAAGCCCCCGCATAAACCGTGTTCGAAGCCCCGCCGGAGGCGCAAACCGCGGTGTAAGGCTTCTCAGGAAGGCCGGCTCCGGCGTCGCACCAGGTGGTCCCGCCGTCGTAGCTCGCGTAAACGGTCCTGTCGGTCGCGACGTAGGCCGCGGGCGGGTTGCCGGCGAAGGCGCAGAGTGCGGCCTCCCCGGCGCCGATCCCGGTAGCCGAGGCCGTCCACGTGGCGCCCCCGTCGTTCGAGCGGTAGACAGGGCTCGCGCCCGGGGTGTCGGTGGCCAGCACCAGGGGGCCTCCTCCGGGGAGCACGCCTATCCCGGTGACGTGCACCGGGAGGGGCAGGGCGGCGCAGTCGGCCCAGGAGGCGCCCCCGTCGGCGGTGGACGCCAGGGGGGTGCCGGTCGCCACGGCCCTGGCCACGAAGAATCTGCCGGTCCTCGATGGGTCTCCCGCCGCGTGGGCCCATTCGGAGGAAGGGCCGGTGCCGGGGAGCCAGGACGTCCCGCGGTCGGTGCTGAACGCCGGAGACAGCTCGAGCCCCGCCGCCCCGGTCGCCATGACCAGGGAGGACGCATCCGCCCCGGTGTCCAGAGCGCTCGCCGGATGGGGGTATGTGGAGACGACTTTCCAGGAAGCGCCCCTGTCCGTGCTCCTGTACACGTTGGAGGCGGCGTCCAGAGCGTAGTAAGTATTTTCGTATCCGGCCAGGTCCTCGAACGGCCGGCCGGTGGCCGAGGCGTGCGGGCTCCATGTGGCCCCACCGTCCCGGCTCGAGTAAAGGGTCGAAGACCCGTCCACGGTCACGCTTACCGACCGGGGGGTTTCCTTTCCGACGTGAATCGACCGGATCTCTTTGCCGCCCGAAGGGAAGGCCAGTTGCACCCAGCGCGAGCCGCCGGCGGCGAACGCGCTTCCATTCGCGCCCTCCGCCTCCGCGCAGGTTCCCGCGGGCGCCCAGGCCGGCAGCGTGATGAGCAAGGCCGCCGCGACGGCGCTGAAAACGCCATGCCGGCCCCGCGCGAGCCGCCTTCTTCCCCGGCTCGAGACGGCGCCTGTTTTCAACGGGCCTTCCTCGACCTGGTGACAGCGGCGTCGTGCGCGCGCATCTCTACCGTGTCGTCGAGTCGGTCGAGCCTTACCGGTCCACCGTGCCGGGAGAGTCCTTTTTCTATCAGGAAATCGGCCACCGAGGGGTTCTTGGGGAGCAGCGACCCGTGAAGATACGTGCCAACGGCTCCCAGATAGACGGCGCCCTCGGTCCTGTCCTCGGCGTTGTTGCCGTGTCCGACGGTGACCATCCCCAGCGGGGCGCAGCCTTCACCGAGGTACGTCTTCCCGGAGTGGTTCTCGAAGCCCACCACGGTGCCGG
>JAKPQH010000244.1 GCA_029580855.1 bacterium
TGGGCGCTGGGCGCCGGCGTGAGGCACCTGGCTCGGGGTCCCGCCAGCTTCCGGCGAGGCCAGCCGCGCGCGCACACCCCGTCCGGAGAAACGCCATGGCAGCGGCACCGTCGTTACGCATTACTCAGACGGACTCCTAGCCGGCCGATTTCGATTGCCGAGCGACGTTCTCACCGCGCAAGCCGACCGGGGCCGCCCCTCCGGACTGGGGAGTCGCCCGAAAACCGCACCGTTCCGTGAGCCCACCCTGAAGTGACTTGCGCGCGCCGCCGGGCCGCGGTAGCATGTAGCCGCCATGCGCGGTGAACCGCAACGAAGGAGCGACCATGGAGCGCGCGAATCTCGATTACGCCAATCTGCCGTTTGCGTACCAGAAAACGGATGCCAATATCCGGTACTGGTTCCGGAATGGAACATGGTCTGCGGGCGAACTGACCGCGGATGAGTACATTCCCCTGCACATGGCGGCCACCTGCCTCCATTACGGCCAGGAAGTCTTCGAAGGCCTCAAGGCGTACGAGCGACCGGATGGGCGCGTGCAGACGTTCCGCTTGATGGAGAACGCCAAGCGAATCCAGCGGTCGGCCCGCAAGCTTTTCATGCAGCCGGTCCCGGACGAGGTTTTTCGCGACGCGGTCCACCGGGTGGTCCGCGCCAACCGCCGGTTCGTGCCGCCGTACGGCAGCGGGGCCACCCTCTATATCCGGCCGCTCCTCCTCGGCGTCAGCCCCGAGGTGGGCGTGAAGCCGAGCCACGACTATCTCTTCCTGGTCCTCGTGACGCCGGTGGGACCGTACTACAAGGGCGGTCTGACGCCGGTGCGCCTCATCGTCGAGGAGCGGATCGATCGGGCGGCGCCGGGCGGGGTGGGCGACGCCAAGTGCGGCGGGAACTATGCGGCGGGAATGCGGGCGACCCTACCGGTGAAAGACAAGGGCTACGCCGAGGTCCTCTATCTGGACTGCCGGGAGAAAAAATACCTGGACGAGTCCGGCTCCTCGAACTTCTACGCCATGATCGGGAAGACCTTCGCCACGCCGGCCAGCCCCTCCATCCTCCCCAGCATCACCAACCTGAGCGTCCAGCAGATCGCCAAGGACATGGACCTCACGGTGGAGCAGCGTCACGTCTCGGTGGACGAGCTTCCGACCTTCAACGAGGCGGGATGCCTCGGGACGGCCGCCGTGATCACCCCGGTCGAATCCATCACGTACCGCGGCAAGGACTTTGTCTACGCGAAAGACGGCAAAGCCGGCCCGCTGACCTCGGAACTGTACAAGCGACTCACCGCCATCCAGTGGGGCGAGGCCCCGGACCCCTACGGCTGGACCGAGATCGTCCCGGAAGCATAGCGAAAGTCCGGCGGTCATCAGAGCAGCATGACACACGGACGGCGGGACAACTCCTCGATGGGAGTTGCCCCGCCGTCGCTTTTCTGGGCCTCGTCAGGAAGCGCGGTGCAGCAACGCAACCGATGGGCCTTTTCCGGCGACCCATGGGACCAGTGGTCAGATCTCGACCCTTCGGCGCGCTACGGCGCGTTCCCACTTGGTGTCGTGTTTGTCGTCGAACACGATGGCGGCGTCAGCGGGGACGGCGAACCAGCCGCCGGCCTTGATTTCGTCTTCCAGTTGCCCCGGCGCCCACCCCGCGTACCCCAAGACGGTCAGATACCGCTTGGGACCCTGGCCCCGCCCGATGGCGAGCAGAACCTCGGGGTTGCCGGTGACCGCGATGTCCCCGCCGACCCGCAGCGTCCCCTCGGTGGCGTAGTCGGTCGTGTGCAGCGTCAGCACCTGCCGTCGTTCCACCGGGCCGCCGTAGTGCAGCCGGATGTCTCCGCGGACCCCGGTTCCATCGAGACCGATTCCCTCCAGCAGCTTCGCGATCGGCACCGCTCCCACCGGCCGGTTCACCACGAGACCCATGGCGCCGGCGGCGTGGTGTCGGACTATGAGGATGACCGTTTTGATGAAACGGGGATCGCCCATCTCCTCGGCGGCCACGAGAAGCTGCCCGGTGAGCCCGCCCAACCTCGGCGGCGTCGAGCCGTTCTGGGACGCGGTCCCCACCGGCTGCGCCAGCAGCCCCAGGACCAAGACCGTGATCGCTCCAGCCAGACCGAGTGTTCTCATCCGCACGGCGCACCTGGCAACCGGTCGAGCCGGCGCTACTCCCTGACAGCTGGCAGGCCCTTTCCAAATCCGGTGAGGGTTCCCGCGCCTACCCTCTCAGCATCTTCCGTAAGACGGTTTGGAGGATCCCCCCGTTCCGGTAATAGCTGATCTCCACCGGCGTGTCGATCCGCATGGTGGTCGCAAACGAGGTCCGGGTGCCGTCGGGCCGCTCCACGTCCACCGTCACGTCCTGGCGCGGGGCCAACGTCCCGCCGAGGCCCTGGATGGTGATACGCTCCTTGCCGGTCAGCCCGAGCGACTCGGCGTTCTGCCCCGGCTTGAACTGCAGGGGCAAGACGCCCATGCCGATCAGATTGCTGCGGTGGATCCGTTCGAAGCTCTCCACGATCACCGCGCGCACCCCCAGGAGCAGCGGACCCTTGGCCGCCCAGTCGCGGGACGAGCCGCTGCCGTACTCTTTGCCGGCGACGACGACCAGGGGGACGCCTTCCTTCTTGTAGCGCTCCGCGGCGTCGAAGATGTCCATCCGGTCGCCGGAAGGGATGTGAACGGTCACGCCCCCCTCGACCCCCGGCAGCATCTGGTTCTTGAGCCGGATGTTCGCGAAGGTCGCCCGCGCCATGACACGGTCATTCCCCCGCCGGGCCCCGTAGGTGTTGAAGTCCTTCTTCTCCACCCTCCGCGCCCTGAGGTACCGGCCGGCGGGACTGTTTTCGGCGATATCCCCCGCGGGAGCGATGTGGTCGGTGGTGACCGAATCGCCGAGAATGGCCAGGATCCGGGCTCCGCGGATGTCCGCGACCGGCTGCGGCTCCGGCGTCAAGCCCTGGAAGAACGGCGGGTCCTGGAGATATGTGGAGTCCTCCGTGAAGGGATACAGGTCGTCCTCGACGCCGCCCATGGCGTTCCACATGGGATTGCCGTCGAAGACGTTGGCATAGGAGGCGGTGAACATCTCTCCGCTTATCGTCGCCTCCAGCGCCGCGACCTCTTTCTGGCTCGGCCAGATCTCCGACAGAAAGACCGGCTTCCCCTGGCGATCCTCGCCCAGGGGCTCCGTGGTCAGATCCACGTCCGCGCGCCCGGCCAGGGCATAGGCCACGACCAGCGGCGGCGAGGCCAGGTAGTTGGCTTTGACGTCGGGGCTGATCCGTCCCTCGAAATTCCGGTTGCCCGAGAGCACCGCGGCGGCCACCAGTTTCCCCTCGGCCACGGCCCTGGTCACGGGTGCGGGCAGCGGGCCGCTGTTGCCGATGCAGGTGGTGCACCCGTACCCCACGACGTGAAAGCCGAGCGTTTCCAGGTCCCCCAGCAGCCCCGTCTTCCGGAGGTACTCGGTCACGACCTTGGACCCGGGCGCCAGACTGGTCTTCACGTACGGCGGCACCGCCAGGCCGCGCGCGACGGCGTTTCTCGCCAGCAATCCGGCCGCCAGGAGGACGGACGGGTTCGACGTGTTGGTGCAGCTCGTGATGGCCGCGATCACCACGGCGCCGTGGCCGATCTCGGCCCGGCGGCCGTCGAGTTGCACCGTGACCTTCTTGCCGACCTCCGCGGCCGGCAGCCCGAAGCCCCGTTCCTTGACGGGCGCCGTGAGCGCGTTGCGGAACGCGCTCTTCATCTGGGCCAGCGGCACACGGTCCTGGGGGCGTTTGGGTCCCGCCAGGCTGGGCTCGATCGTGCCCAGGTCGAGCGTGAGGCTCTCGGTGAACTCCGGATCCGGCGTCGCGTCCGTCCGGAACAGACCCTGCTCCTTGGTGTAGCGCTCGACCAGATCCGCCTCGGCCGGGCGTCCCGTCCGTCGCAGATAGTCCAGCGTCTCCTGATCCACCGGGAAGAAACCCATGGTTGCGCCGTACTCGGGCGACATATTGGCCAGCGTGGCCCGGTTCGGAAGACTCAGCTGGCCGATGCCGGACCCGTAGAACTCCACAAACTTTTCCACGACCCCCTTTTTCCGGAGGACCTGGGTGACGGTGAGCGCCAGGTCCGTCGCCGTGACGCCCTCCCGCAACCGTCCCGTCAGCCTGACCCCCACGACCGGCGGGGCCACCATATAAAGCGGTTGCCCGAGCATTCCGGCCTCGGCTTCGATTCCGCCGACCCCCCAGCCCAGCACCCCCAGACCGTTGACCATGGTCGTATGCGAGTCGGTTCCCACCACGGTGTCGGGAAAGGCCACCACCTGTCCATCCTGCCTGCGCGTCATCACGACCTTGGCCAGAAACTCCAGATTCACCTGATGCACGATCCCCGTGGCGGGCGGGACCACGCGGAAGTTGTCGAACGCCTTCTGGCCCCAGCGCAGAAACTCGAACCGCTCCCGATTGCGCGCGAATTCCATCTCCATGTTGCGCTGCAGCGCGTCGGACCGGCCGGCGACGTCCACCTGCACCGAGTGGTCGATGACCAGGTCCACCGGGACCAGCGGGTTGATTCGTCGCGGGTCGCCGCCGAGACGTTTCATCGCCGCGCGCATGGACGCGAGATCGACCACGGCGGGCACCCCGGTGAGATCCTGCAGGAGCACGCGCGCCGGCATGAAGGGCACCTCCGCTTCGGGGATGGCCGACGCGCTCCAGCGCGCCAGATTCAGGACGTCGCGCTCCGTGACCAGCTCTCCGTCCACCGAATGCAGGACGCCCTCCAGCAGAATCCGGATGGAGAATGGCAGCCGGTCCAGGTGCGGCGCGACTCCGGTCTTGGCCAGTGTAGACAGCCGAAAAATCGCGACCGTGCCCTGCCCCGTCTCGAGTGCGCCGCGCGCGCCGAATGCGTCCATCGTCATCGATCATCCTCCCCCATGGTGGGCCAAAGTTGAGTGCGCGAGCCGTTGTCCCCGGTCCCAGTCGGCACGGGGGTGCGTGGCCGGCGATCACGCGACGGGTATGTCCGGGTACTCCGCCATCATAGCCCAGCAACCCCTCGCGAACAAGCCGCCCGGTCCGCCTCGACGTCGACGCGACACCCGATGTGGCCGGAATCGCCGGCGACCGGGCGGGCCGTCGTGCGGCAGCCTCTTGCACCGCCACCGCTCAGCGTCTAGAGTATACGCTCACGGCGGCGGTTCCGCGCTGCCTCCGCCACAACTCTCTGGAGGTGGACAATGAACATGATCGATCCGGTCCTGGCCGAGCTCGCCCACGAAGCTGCCACCACGCGCCGCCTGCTGGAGCGCCTCCCGGAACCACAGCTCGCGTGGAAACCCCACGACAAGTCCATGACGCTGGGCCGCCTCGCCACGCATATCGCCGAGATCCCCGGCTGGGTGGGAGGCATCGTCGATCAGACCGAGTTCGACCTCGGAGCGGGCGGGTACACCCCGCCGGCACTCGACCGCGTGCCGGAGATCGTGGCGCTCTTCGACCGGGGCATCGCTGCGGCGACCGACGCCCTCAGGCGCCAGAACAACGACACGCTCCTCGCCGGGTGGCGGCTCAAGAAGAACGGCCAGCTGGTGATGGAGATGCCCCGCATGGGCATGATCCGAACGCTGCTCATGAACCACCTCATCCATCATCGAGGCCAGCTCTCGGTCTACCTTCGGCTCCAGAATGTCCCGCTGCCGTCGATCTACGGACCCACGGCGGACGAATCGCTGTAGCCTGCCGTGCGCCCGCGCATGGCAATCGGCGCGTCCGGTGAAACGTTCCGGACCAGAAGGGGGGACGGATGGCATACCATTTTCGGAACCTCGTCTTCGAAGGGGGCGGTGTCAAGGGAATCGCCTACGTCGGCGCCACGGAGGTGCTGGACGCGAAGGGCATCCTGTCCGGCGTCAAGCGCGTTGGCGGCACCTCCGCCGGGGCGATCAACGCCCTCCTCCTCGGCCTGAACTACACGCCGGCGGAGACGAAGCAGATCCTGAGCCAGCTCGACTTCCGCAACTTCCTGGACGACACCTGGGGCGTTGTGCGCGACACCAAGCGGCTGCTCACCGAATTCGGCTGGTACAAGGGCGACTTCTTCCGGCGTTGGGTCGGGGAGCGGATCGCCGCCAAGGTCGGCAATCCCGACGCAACGTTCAACGACATCCATAACCAGATGGACCAGCAGGGGTTTCGGGAGCTTTTCTTCGTCGGGACAAACCTGTCCACCCGTTTCGCCGAGGTCTTTTCCTACGAGCATACCCCGCGGTGGTGCGTGGCGGACGCGGTGCGCATCTCCATGTCCATCCCGCTGTTCTTCGCCGCCAAGCGCAGCATGCGGGGCGATGTCTACGTGGACGGCGGCCTCATCGACAACTACCCGATCAAGATGTTCGATCGGGAGAAGTACGTGGACGACAAGGCGGGCATCCGGACCCCGCCGTACTACCAGGACCACAACGACGCCCTGAAGGCGCAAGGGAAGGACATCAACCCCTACGTCTACAATATCGAGACGCTCGGCTTCCGCCTGGATTCGGCCAAGGAGATCGCCGTCTTCCGGGATCAGGCGGAGCCGGACCACCACAAGATCGACGACATCTTCTCGTATCTGTCCGGGCTGGTGACCACCGTCATGGAGACGCAGGGCAGCCAGCACCTGCACAGCGACGACTGGCAGCGCACGATCTACATCGATACGCTCGGCGTGGGGACGACCGACTTCAACCTTTCCGACGAGCGCAAATCCGCGCTGGCGGAATCGGGAAGGACGCATACCGAAGCCTACTTTGCCTGGTACGACGATCCGACGCAGACGCCCGCCAACCGACCGGCACCACCGGCACCCGCGCCGCGGTCGCTGCCGCGCCCGGTCACCCGGCGCACGACCAGACGACGCTGACGGCGTCCCGCGGCTCCCGGCGCCCGAGTCTTACGACCAGGCTTGTAGCTCGATGATGTTGCCCTCGGGGTCGGTGACATAGCACCAGGTCACGCGGGTGCCGGCCGCGGTCGTGAGGGTGACGATCTCGCCGACCGCCGTCCCGCCCGCGCGGAGCACCTCGCGCCGCGCCTCGGCCACGGACGGCACTTCGAAGGCGATGTGGCCGAAGCCGGGGCGGTTCACCGCCGGCGACGGGCCGTCGGCGAGACGCGAATAGGTGTAGATCTCCAGCGTCGGCCCGCCGCCGCCGTATCCGGGAAGCCGCAGATGGACCCCCTGAAGCGCGGCGCCGGGAACGCCGGTGCCCGCCTCGAGGGTCGGCCCCGCGAAGTCACGCTCGGGGGGCACCGGCACGCATTCGAAAAGCGTCTGGTAAAAGCCGGCCAGGGCGCGCCAGTCCCGGGCGATCAGGTTGGTGTGAACGTAGCGTGTACCGTGCATCTGTCCCTCCGTTTGCCGCTCGAGGCGAGCTTTGCGCTTGACACACGCACCCGGTGCGCGATACCTAACAGGCGGCATTCTAGCATCGCAACCGGGCGGACCGCGACCCCCACGGGGACGCGGGGCGCGGGGCGTTTCGCCCAACGCCGCAGGGAGAGCACGACGCATGAGTCGGTCCACGCTGTCGAAGCCGGCTCCCTTGAGAAAGGGCGACCGGGTCCGGCTGATCGCGCCGGCCAGCCCCTTCAAGCTCGGCGTGTTCCGCGCCGGCCAGAAGGTGCTGGAGAGCCTCGGCCTCGTCCCCGTGGTGGGTCGCAGCGAATTCGCGCGGGACGGCTTCCTGGCCGGAAGCGATGCTCGTCGCGCCGACCATCTGCAGCGGGCCCTGGAGCGCGACGACACCAAGGCGGTGTGGTGCATCCGCGGCGGGTACGGGACGGCCCGGCTGCTGTCGTTGCTCGATCTTCCGCGCCTTCGACGGCATCCGAAGCTGCTGGTGGGGTTCTCGGACGTCACCTCCCTGCTGCTGCAGCTGGCGCGGCCGGGGGGCTTCGTGACGATCCACGGCCCGGTCGTCACCCAGTTGCCCCGCTTGCCGGCTGCCGACCTCGACTGGCTCAAGGCACTGCTCTTCGGCGCGCCGGCACCGCGGCGGCTGCCCCTCGGCCGGACCCGCACCCTCGTGCCCGGCCAGGCCGAGGGCAGGCTGGTGCCCTGCAACCTCGCCATCCTGGCCAGTCTGGCGGGGACGCGCTTCGCCCCGGATCTTTGCGGCGCCCTGCTCTGTCTCGAGGACGTCCACGAGGAGGCCTACCGGCTGGATCGGCTCTTCTGGCAAGTCGCGTCCGCCGGGCTTCTGGAGCGATGTCAGGGGATCGTGGTGGGACAGCTTGTCGACTGCAAGCCGGTGGGGGCGGGCCGGCATTCCGCACGGCGCGTCCTGGAGCGGGCCGTCGCGGCGCTCGGGCTCCCCGCCATCTCCGGCGCCGCCTTCGGCCATGGCCGCCGCAACCTGGCCTTGCCCGTGGGGGTCCGGGCGCGTCTCGACGCCCGGGCGCGCACCCTGACGCTCCTCGAACCCGCGGTGCGCTGACCCCCAATCGAGGAAATGACAACCGCCAGGATACCACGACCCCACGCAAGAACGCGGCGATCCTTTCACGAGAGACACCCGGGTCCGCGCCCCACGGCGCGCGGCCGCCGGTGCTTCCCGGATTCCTCTCAGCCTGTCTCCCCTCGGCGTCCCGGCGCCTTGGTGGCGATGGCGTCCTTGGGGCAGGAGTAACGCCATGCCCCGGGCCGAAGCGCACCCGGATCTCGTACGGATGATGGACGCCGCCGTCGCCGATGCGGTGTTCCCCGGCGCGGCCCTCCTCGTCAGTGTGCGGGGGCAGACGGCGCATGCCTCGTTCCACGGGCGCCGCTCGCTGGAGCCACCCGCCGGCCCCGTGGACGCCGCGACCTGCTTCGACCTGGCCTCGCTCACCAAGGTGCTGGCCACCGCGCCGCTCGTCCTGCTCTCCGTCCAGCGCGGCCGGCTCGTCCTCGATGAGCCGGTGCACCGCATCCTGCCCGGCTTCGCCGGCGGCGGCCGGGAAGCCGTCACGCTGCGGATGCTCCTGGAGCACAGCAGCGGCCTGCCGGCCTGGCGGCCGTACTATCGAGCGCTCGCCTCAACCCCGGACGGAGCCCCGCCGGCGACCGCGGCGGGCCGCGATGCGGTGCGCCGGATGGTGGCCGCGGAGCTCCCGGAGGTGCCGCCGGGGACGCGCACGCTCTACAGCGACCTGGGCTTCGTTCTCCTGGACTCGATCCTGGAGCAGGTCAACGGCCAACCGAGCGACATGCTCTTCTCCGGATGGCTGGCCGAGCCGCTTTCGCTGGGGAGCCTCTTCTTTGTGGACCTCAAGACGCCCGACCGGGCGGCCCGCGCGCGGCAGGGCCGCGTCTTCGCCGCGACCGAGCGCTGCCCGTGGCGCGGGCGCACCCTGGTCGGCGAGGTCCACGACGACAACACCTACGCCATGGGCGGGGTGGGCGGGCAGGCAGGCCTGTTCGGGACCGTCCAGGACGTGGCGGCGTTGGCCAACGTCTGGCTCAGCTCCTTTATCCACGACGGTGGCTTCTTCGAGACCCGGCTGGTGCACGAGTTCTGGCGGAGGTCGGATCTTCCCGGCTCGACCCGCGCCCTCGGCTTCGATACCCCGTCGCCGCGGGACTCGCAGGCCGGCCGCCGTTTTGGACCGAGGACGGTGGGGCATCTGGGCTTCACCGGCACCTCCCTGTGGATTGACCCGGACCGGGAGTTGATCGTCGTCCTGCTGACCAACCGGATCCACCCCACGCGGCACAACGACGCCATCCGACGATTCCGGCCGGTGCTGCACGAGCGCGTGGCGGAGCTGTGGCGCTAGCCGGCCGGGACGCATCGTGCGGGAGAGACCGATGAAAGTTCATCTCGTGGCCATCTGCGGAACGGGGATGGGGGCGCTGGCCGGGTTGCTCAAAGAGGCCGGGCACGACGTCAAGGGCTCCGATCGGGCCTTCTATTCCCCCATGGCCGAACGGCTGGTGGCCTGGGGGATCCCCACGCAGGAGGGCTTCGACCCGGCCCATCTGGATCCGGACACCGATCTGGTGATCGTGGGGAACGTGTGCCGCAAGGACAACCCCGAGGCGCAGGCCGCGCTGCGGATGGGCGTCAAGGTGACCAGCTTTCCCCAGGCGCTGGCGGAGTTCTTTATCGGCGACAAGACCTCGATCGTGGTGGCCGGAACCCACGGTAAGACCACCACCGCGGCCTTGCTGGCCTACGTCCTGGTGGAGGCCGGCCGGGATCCTTCGTTTCTGGTGGGCGGCATCCCGCACAACTTCGGGAAAAGCTTTCATCTGGGGAAGGGGGACGTGTTCGTCGTTGAGGGCGACGAGTACGACGCCGCGTTCTTCGACAAGCGGCCCAAGTTTGTGCACTACCGCCCCACGATCGTGGTGCTGACCGCGGTGGAGTTCGACCACGCCGACATCTATCGCGACATGGACACCTACCGCGCCGCCTTCCGGGCCCTCCTGTCGCTGCTGCCGCGGGACGGAGTGCTGGTCGCGTGCACCGACGACCCCGAGGTGGCGGCCCTGTCGCGCACCGCGTCCTGCAGGGTCGTGGCGTACGGACTGGAGTCCGGCGCTGCCTGGAGCGCCGAGGACATCGCGGCCGGGGAAGACGCCACGCGCTTCTGGCTCATGCGCGACGGGCGTCGCGTCGCGGCGGTCGGGCTGCCGCTGGCCGGACGCCACAACGTGGCCAACACCCTCGGAGTGCTGGCGGCGGCCGAGGCGGTGGGGGTGGACGTGCACCAGGCGGCGGCCTCGCTCGCCGGCTTTGCGGGTATCGCACGCCGGATGCAGGTGCGCGGCGTGGTGGACGGGGTGACGGTGATCGACGACTTCGCGCACCACCCCACCAAGGTCCGGGAGACCGTGCGCGCCGCCCGGGCCCGCTATCCGGACGCCCACTTGGTGGCCGTGTTCGAGCCGCGCACCGCCACCAGCCGCCGCAAGGTGTTCCAGGACGCCTATCCGGCCTCGTTCGCCGCGGCCGACGAGGTGGTCGTGGTTCCGCCGTTCGACGCCGAGAAGATTCCGGCGGCGGAGCGGTTCGACTCGGCGGCGCTGGTCGCCGCCGTCCGGCAGGCGGGCCGGAAGGCCGCCCTCCGCAGCAACGCCGATGAGGTGGCGGCGGATCTCGGCGGGCGGCTCGGCCGAGGCAGCGTGGTCCTGATCATGTCCAACGGCGCCTTCGACAACATTCACGAGAAGCTGCTGTCCGCGCTGCGGGCCCGCTGCGGGCCGCGCCCGCGCACCCGGGACTCCAACGGGACCGAGGACGACTGATGCCGCCGCCACGGTCGACACAGCGGCGGATCGCCGGCTTTGTGGCGCTCTACGCCCTGATCGGGGCGCTTTGGATCGTGTTCTCCGATGAGGTCGTGGCCCGCTTGGCGTCCACACCCGCCCAACTCACTCTGCTGCAAACGCTCAAGGGCTGGATCTACGTGGCCGTGACGGCGGCCATCCTCGGCCTCATTCTCCTGCACGACGCTCGCACCCGCGCCGCCCAGGAGGCGGCGCTCCGGGAAAGCGAGGAGACCTCCCGGCTCGACCGGCAGGCGGCGGAGGACACGCTGGCCCGTTACCGCTGCCTCGCCGAGCAGGCGCGCGACGTCGCCCTCGTCCTCCGACCGGACGGCCGCATCCTGGAGGCGAATCGAGCCGCGGTTCACGCGTACGGGTACACCCTGGAGGAGCTCGGGACGCTCTCCATCCAGGACCTCCGCGCGCCGGAAACCCGGGCGCTCACCGCCGAGCAGATGGCGGAGGCGGACGCCGCGGGCATTCTGTTCGAGACGGTGCACCGCCGAAAGGACGGGACCACGTTTCCGGTCGAGGTGAGCTCCCGCGGGGCGGACCTGGGCGGCAATCGTGTCCTTTTGAGCATTGTTCGCGACATCACCGCCCGCAAGGCCGTCGAGGGGGCCCTCCGGCAATATGCCCGTCAGCTCGAACTCCTCCGGGCCACGACCGCGGACATCACGCGCGAGCTGAACCTCACCAAGCTTCTGGCGCTGGTCATCGAGCGGGCCGTGAGCCTCCTCCACGGCGTCTCCGGCGCGGTCTACCTCGTCCACCCCACGAGCGGGGACATCTGCCCCCAGGCCTGGACCGGCCACGGCGACTGGCTGGCCGCGGTCCGGCTTCGGCCCGGCGAAGGTCTTGCCGGCGCCATCGTCGAGCGGGGCCGGGGCATCATCGAAAATTCCTACCGCACATCGGCGTATGCCGTCCCCCCCTTTCTCGATCGGACCAGTCACGCGGCGGTGTTGGGAGAGGCGCTGAAGTACCACGACCGCGTCATCGGGGCCATCCTCGTCGATCGCCGCACGGAGTCGTTCACCAACGGGGACGCCGACCTTCTCCGCCTCTTCGCCGATCAGGCGGCCATCGCCATCGAGCACGCGCGCCTCTACACCGACCTAAAGCGCACCTACGAGGAGCTGCGTCAGGCCCAGGTCCAGCTCATCCGCAGCGAGAAGCTCCGGGGGCTCGGCCAGATGGCCGCGGGAATCGCCCACGACCTCAACAACACGCTGGCGGCTGTGCTCGGTCAGGCGGAGCTGCTCCGCCTGCGCGTCCGGGATTCGGCCGCCCAGGAGGGGCTGCGGATCCTCCAGACGGCAGCCACCGATGGGGCAGAGGTGGTCCGGCGCCTCCAGGATTTTGCGCGGCAGCGAAGCGGCGGCCCCCTGGAGGCCTGCGATCTGGCGCAGCTCGTCCCCGAGGCGCTGGAGATCACCCGGCCCCGCTGGCGGGATGAGCCGAGCCGGCAAGGTATCCGTATCGAGCCCATCGTGGAGATGGCCGGTCTCCCGCTGATTCATGCCAACCCGGCGGAAATTCGCGAGGTGCTCACGAACCTCATCTTCAACGCGGTGGACGCGATGCCGCGGGGCGGCACCCTGCGCATCGCGGGACGGGCGGTGCCGGGCGGGGAGGACGATCCGGCCGGTCGTGCGGCCGGGGCTTCGGCCGCCAGCCGCGACGACGCCGTTCCCCCGCCGGCGGAGTGGGTCGAACTCACCGTGGCGGACACGGGGATCGGTATACCCGAGGAGATCCAGGGGCGGATCTTCGATCCGTTTTTCACGACCAAAGGACTCCACGGCACCGGACTCGGCCTCTCCGTCGTGTACGCGATCATGGAGCGCCACGGCGGCCGGATCGACGTGCACTCGGCGCCGGACCGGGGAGCCGTGTTCCACCTCACATTCCGCTCCGCCGCGCCGGACGCCGTCCGGGGTGCGCCGCGGCCGAGCCCGGCTCTGGTTCCAGCCCGGCGCATCCTACTCGTGGACGACGACACCCCGGTCCGCCGGACCCTGGCAGCTCTCCTCCGGGCCAGCGGGCAGGAGGTCCTGGAGGCGGCCGGCGGCGCGGAAGCCATCCAGCGGCTCGCGGCCGCGCCGGTGGACGTGGTGCTCACGGACCTCGGGATGCCCGGGATCACCGGGTGGGACGTGGCCCGCGCGGCCAAGGCGCGTGATCCACGCCTCCCTGTCGTGCTGCTCACCGGATGGGGGGACCAGGTGGTCGCGGAGGCGCCCCCGGGGATCCGCGTGGACCGTGTGCTCACGAAGCCCGTCCCGCGAAGCGCAGTCCTGGCGGTCATCGCGGAACTGGCCGCGGCGAGCCGCCCCTCTTGAAAGGACACGCCGATGTCTGAGTTTGCCGTCACCGAACGCAGCCGGGTCCGCCGCGTGCCCAAGCGCGGAGCCTACGACAAGGAGACGATCTATCGAATCCTGGATGAGGGCCTCGTGTGCCACGTGGGGCTCGTGGAGGATGCCCAGCCGTTCGTGATTCCGATGAGCTATGCTCGGCACGGTGACACCGTGATCCTTCACGGCGCGCCCGGCAGCCGCTTGCTGAAATACGTCCGGGCGGGTCACCCGGTCTGCGTGACCGTGACGCTGCTGGACGGGCTGGTCCTCGCCAGATCCGTGTATCACCACTCCATGAATTATCGATCGGCCGTGGTGTTCGGGCGGGGACGGCTCATCGAGGCCGAGCGGGAGAAACTGGCGGCCCTGGAAACCTTGACGGAGCATATCCTGCGCGGCCGATGGCGGGATGCCCGTCGGCCCACCCGTCAGGAGCTCGATGCGACCGCCGTCGTCTCGATCGCCATCGAGAGCGCCTCGGCCAAGGTGCGCACGGGTCCGCCGGCGGACGACGAGGCCGATTACGGGTTGCCGGTGTGGGCCGGGGTTCTCCCCATCCGGGAGCAGGCTCTCGCGCCCGTAAACGACCCGCGACTCCGCCGGGATATCCCCATCCCGCCCGCCGTCGCGGATTATCGGAGAACGCGGTAGAGCGTCCGCGGGCGTGTTGGCCCCGTGGCGTTCAGGGGGTTTCGGCTTCCGCCGCCGTCCCATCCGTGGAGGCGCACGGTGTTGCAGTTTGACCGATTCGACGTGCTGACATTGGATTGCTACGGCACCCTGATCGACTGGGAAACGGGCATCGTGGATGCGCTGCGGCCCGTGTTTGCCGCACATCGAGTCAAACTGGACCCGGAGCCGACGCTGGAGCTCTACGGCGAGCTCGAAGCCGCGGCGGAGCGGGGGCCGTATCGTGAATACAAGGCCATTCTCCAGACGGTCCTGGAAGGGCTGGGTTCAAAGCTCGGGTTCGCCCCCACGGCGGAGGAACTGGAGCGGTTCTCGACTTCCGTGAAGGATTGGCCGGCGTTCCCCGATTCCCCCGCCGCGCTGCAGGCGCTGCGCAAGAAATACCGGCTCGCCGTCGTATCGTGTCCTTTCGGCAGGCCTGCCTGACTTCACTTTTTCTCGTGGGCCGCACCCCGAGGGCAGCGCGACCTGTGTAAGAGGCTCTCCTGTCGGCGGCACTGTGAAGAGATTGGCGCGGGGCGACGGTCAGGCGGTGGACG
>JAKPQH010000245.1 GCA_029580855.1 bacterium
GCTGGCGGGAGCCTCTCACGCGGCTGGCGGAACTGGAAGGACTGGAGGCGCACGCCCGCGCCGTCACGATTCGGACGGAGGCGCCATGAGTTTTGACCTGCACGCCGTCGTCCGCACCGAGGTGCGGGCGCAGACCCCGTATCAGACGGGGCCCGAATCCCGACCCGGTCTCCGGGTCAAGCTGGACGCCAACGAGAGCCCGTTCGCCCTGGGCGAGATCCTGCGCGGCGCGCTGGCCGCGGAGCTCGCGCGCGCCCTGGGGGACGTGGAGCTGCAGCGCTACCCCGACCCCACGGCGCGCGAGGTGCGGACGCTGCTGGCGGGGGACCTGGGCGTCGAGGCGGAGCAGATCCTGATCACGAACGGCTCCGACGAGGCCATCCAGCTCCTCCAGATGGTGGTGGCCGGGCCTGCCGCCTCGCTGGCGATCCCGGTCCCGACGTTTGCGATGTACGCCATCGGGGCGCGGGCGATGGGCATCCGCGTCGCGGAGGTTCCCCTGGCCGAGGACTTCAGCCTGGACGCCGCCCGCTTCCTGGACCGTTTGCGCCGAGAGCGGCCCCGGCTGGTGTTTCTGGCCTGGCCCAACAACCCCACGGGCAACCTCTTCGACCCCCACGCCGTCGAGGCGATCCTCGCCGCGTGCGCCGGGCGGGACTGCCACTCGTTGGTCGTGGTGGACGAAGCCTACGGCCACTATTCGGGGCGGAGTTTTCTCCCCCGCCTCGGAGAATTTCCGAATCTGGTGATCCTGCGGACGCTGTCCAAGATCGGCCTGGCCGGCATCCGGCTGGGGATCCTGATCGCGAACGCCGAGGTGGTGCGGGAAGTGAACAAGGTCCGGTTGCCGTACAACGTGAACGCGCTGAGTCAGGCCGCCGCCCGCGTCGTCCTGGCGCACGGGGATGTGGTGGCGCAGCACGCCGCCGTCATCGTGAACGAGCGCGAGCGGGTCCTGGCCGCGCTCGGCGCCATGCCGGGCGTGCGGGTCTACCCGAGCCAGGCGAATTTCGTCCTGCTACGGACACACCGGCGGGGCGACGCGGTGTACGCGGACCTCCTCGCGCGCGGGATCGCGGTGCGCAACTTCTCCCGCGCGCCGCAGCTCGCCGACTGCCTCCGCGTGACCATCGGCGCCGCCGCGGAAAACGACGCCTTCCTCGACGCGCTGGCCGCGGTCCTCGGGCCCGGGGGAGACACATGAGTCGATCCGCCGTCGTCGCGCGCAAGACCGCCGAGACCGACATCCGCATCCGGCTGGACCTCGACGGCCGCGGCGAGCACGCCATCGCCACGGGGATCGCCTTCCTGGACCATATGCTGGCGCAGGTCGCCCGCCACGGCCGTGTCGATCTGGCGGTGGAGGCGTCGGGGGACCTCCAGGTCGACCTCCACCACACCGTGGAGGATGTGGGGATCGCGCTGGGGGACGCGGTGTCGCAGGCGCTGGGAGACAAGGCGGGTATCGCGCGATACGGCGCGGCGCGGGTCCCCATGGACGAGTCGCTGGCCTCGGTGGTCGTGGATCTGAGCGGCCGCCCGTACCTCGTCTTCCAGGCGCCGCAGATCGCGGGCGAGCGCATCGGCGACTTCGACGCAGGCCTGGTGCGCGAGTTCTTTTTGGGGCTCACAAATCACCTGCGCGCCAACGTGCACGTCCAGGTGGAGTACGGGCAGAACCCGCACCACATGGTGGAGGCGGCATTCAAGGCGCTGGGGCGGGCCCTCGACCAGGCGACCCGGCAGGACCCGCGCGTCGCCGGCGTCGTTCCCTCCACCAAGGGAAGTCTGACCTGACGTGATCGCCATCATCGACTCGGGCATCGCCAATCTCCGGAGTGTGGAAAAGGCGCTTCTGCGCCTGGGCGCGGATGCCGCCGTCATCGACGACCCGCGGCGGCTCCGGGACGCGGCGGGTATCATCCTTCCCGGCGTCGGGGCCTTCGCCGACGGCATCGCTAAGCTGCAATCCGGCGGATTCATCGATCCGCTCCGGCGCGAGATCGAGCGCGCCAAGCCGACCCTCGGGATCTGTCTGGGGCTCCACTTTCTGTTCTCGGAGAGCCGCGAGTTCGGGCATCACAAGGGGCTGGACCTCATCCCGGGGCGCGTCGTGCGGTTCCGGGACGACATGCCCGGTCCCGGAACCGCGGGCGCCCGGCTGAAGATCCCGCACATGGGCTGGAACCGGCTTCGGATCGAGCGGCCGGCGCCGATCCTGGCGGACCTCCCGGACGACCCGTACTTCTATTTCGCCCACTCGTACTATGTCGCGCCGACGGACCTCTACGTGACGGCGGCGACGACGGTGCACGGGACCCGGTTCACATCGGTGGTCTGGCGGGACAACCTATTCGCCACGCAGTTCCACCCGGAAAAGAGCCAGGGGGCGGGGCTCACGCTGCTGAAAAATTTCGCGATGCTGGCGCGGTGAGGACGGCGACTGGGCAATGTGACAACTGGGCGGGTGGAGTCCATGGAAATAATCCCGGCCATCGATCTCAGGGGCGGCAAGGTGGTCCGGCTGGTTCAGGGGGACCCCGCACGCGAGACCCGGTACGCGGATGACCCCGCGGCCGTGGCGGCGGAATGGGAGCGCCGGGGGGCGGGACGGCTGCACCTCGTGGATCTGGACGGGGCGCTGCGAGGCTCTCCGGCCAACCGGAAGGCCCTCGAAACCATCTTTCGCGCGATCCGGATCCCGGCGCAGGTCGGCGGCGGACTCCGGGATCTGGACGCCGTCCGGGCTGTCTTCGACCTCGGCGGCGCGGTGGCGGTCCTGGGAACGGCGGCGATCCGAGACGCCGGATTTCTGGAGGCGGCCTGCGCTGCGTTCCCGGCCCGGGTAGCGCTGGGGCTGGACGCGCGCGGCGGCATGCTGGCAGTCTCCGGCTGGGCGGAGGCAACCGGCATCAGGGCGACGGACCTGGCTCGCCGTGCCGGCGACCTGCCTCTCCACGCCGTCATCTATACCGATATCCGGCGCGACGGGATGCTGGACGGCCCCAACCTTGCGGAACTCGGCGCCGTCGCCGCCGCAACCCGGGTTCCGGTGATCGCCTCCGGAGGGATCTCGTCCGTGGAAGACTTGCGCGCCCTGCGGGCCCTGGAACCGCCGGGGGTCGTGGGTGCCATCATCGGCAAGGCGCTCTACGACGGGCGCTTGACCCTGGAGGCGGCACTGGCCGCCGGGCGGTCCTGATGCTGGCGAAGCGAATCATCCCCTGTCTCGACGTCAAAGCGGGGCGGGTTGTCAAGGGGACCCGATTTCTCGCCCTCCGCGATGCGGGCGATCCGGTGGAGGTGGCGGCCCTGTACGACGAGCAGGGCGCGGACGAGATGGTCTTTCTGGACATCACGGCCTCCTACGAGCGGCGCGCCATCATGATCGACGTGGTGGCGCGCACCGCCGACCAGGTCTTCATGCCGCTCACCGTCGGCGGCGGGGTCCGGTCGCTGGAGGACATCCGCGCGCTGCTCAACGCCGGGGCCGACAAGGTGTCGCTCAACACGTCGGCGGTGGCAAGCCCGGATCTCTTGCAACGGTCGGCGGAACGTTTCGGCAGCCAGTGCATCGTGCTGGCGATCGACGCGAAACGACGAACGACGGGCCGCGAGCCGCGAACGGAATCGCCCGAAGACAGGGTGCGGATCGACCGGCATGGCTCGCCGCTCGCGTGGGAGGTGTACATCCACGGGGGGCGAACCCCGACTGGAAGGGACGCGGTGTCCTGGGCGGTGGAGGGCGTGCGGCGTGGCGCCGGGGAGATCCTCCTCACCAGCATGGATCGGGACGGCACCGGGGACGGCTACGACCTCGATCTCATCGGCGCCGTCGCCGCGGCGGTCGGCGTGCCCGTCATCGCCTCGGGCGGCGCCGGGACGCCGGCGCACTTGTACGAGGGGCTGGTCTCCGGCGGGGCGGACGCCGTGCTGGCGGCGTCCATGTTCCACTCCCGGGAGGTCACCGTCGCGGAGGTCAAGCGGTACCTGGCGGAGCGGGGCGTCCCCGTTCGACTCTAATCGGAGAGCCGTCACAGCAGGAGGCGACCATGGAATTCCAGGCCGTACGCATCGAGACTCCGGAAGGCGCCAACGTGATCCTGGGCCAGAGCCATTTCATCAAGACGGTGGAGGACCTGTACGAGATCCTCGTGTCGGGAGTCCCCGGCGTCAAGTTCGGCATCGCCTTCTGCGAATCGTCGGGCCCGTGTCTGATCCGGTCCGCAGGGAACGACGACGCGCTCCGCGAGGCGGCCGTGCGGAACGCGCAGGCGGTGGCGGCGGGTCACTTCTTTGCGGTGATCCTGCGCGACGCGTATCCCATCAACGTCCTCAACGCCGTGAAGCAATGCCAGGAAGTGTGCAGCATCTTCTGCGCATCGGCGAACCCCGTCGAAGTGATCGTGGCCGTGACCGGCCAGGGCCGGGGCGTGATGGGTGTGGTGGACGGTCTGCCGCCCCGGGGCGTGGAGACCGCTGCGGACACCGCCGACCGGAAGGCGTTCCTGCGCAGGATCGGGTACAAGGTCCAATGACCAATGGCGAACGACTACGGAGCGGATGACCGAACCCGTGCGACGGCGCATCGGGGTGTGATCATTGGACATTCGTCACCCGCTCGGGGGGGGGGCGCGATGCCGAAGGTGCCGGAGAGCTTGCGGTTCGACGTCAACGGCTTGATTCCCGCGATCGCGCAGGACGCGGAGAACGGCCAGGTGCTCCTGCTTGCGTACATGAACGCCGAGGCGCTGGGGCGCACGCTGGAGACCGGCCTGGCACACTACTACAGCCGCTCGCGCGGACGGCTGTGGCGGAAAGGCGAAGAGTCCGGCCACGTCCAGCGCGTCCGGGCGATCCTGTACGATTGCGATGAGGACACGCTGCTGCTCAAGGTGGATCAGGAGGTGGCGGCCTGCCACACGGGTCATCGGTCCTGCTTCTACCGTGCGCTGCCCGGCGCCCCCGGGGAAGGCGCGGAAGACGCGGAACGACGGTTCGACCCTGCGGCCGTTTACGCCGGCCTGGGGATCCTCTTGGAGGTCTACGACGCCATTCTTGACGGAAAGGCGCGCCGGCCGGACGGGTCGTACGTCGCGTCGCTCTTCGCCAAGGGGGCGGACCAGATTCTCAAAAAGATCGCGGAGGAATCGGCCGAAGTCCTCCTGGCGGCCACGGCGGGGGATCGGGAGCGGCTGGTCCGCGAAATGGCGGACCTGTGGTTTCACAGCCTGGTGGTTCTGGCCGACAAGGGTGTTCGACCGGAAGAGATTGCGCGAGAATTGGCACGGCGCTTCGGGAAGCGGAAATCGGCGGGTGTCTGACCGTGCGGCACACGCCACGGGCGGCGCGGCAAGCAAAACGGTTGACAATCTTTTCGGCGAAGCGTAACATAACCTTTTGTTTTTCAAGCATTTGGTCAAATCGACGTGGGTTACGCAATACGGAAACGGGGCGCAAAGGGGGTGTGACTGGATGCCCAGCGTGACGGTGAAGGAAGACGAATCCTTCGAGAGCGCGCTACGCCGCTTCAAGAAGCAGTGCGAGAAGGCCGGGGTTCTTTCCGAGCTGCGCAAGCGAGAGCATTACGAGAAGCCGAGCGTCCGCCGCAAGAAGAAGATGCTGGCGGCTCGGAAGAAGGCGGCGAAGCGGATGCGGTTGATTTCGGAGTCGTGAAATGGAGCTGAAGACGCGGCTCGCCGAGGATCTCAAGTCGGCGTTGCGGTCGGGCGACAGGCTGCGCACGTCGGTGATCCGCCTCCTCACCGCGCGGATCAAGAACCGCGAGGTGGAAAAGCGCGGCCCGCTGACGGACGCCGAGGCGTTGCAGGCCGTCTCGGCGTCGTGTAAACAGAGGCAGGAGGCGATCGAACAGTACCGCCGGGGCGGGCGGCAGGACCTTGTCGACAAGGAGACGGCCGAGCTGGCCATCCTGCAGTCGTATCTACCCGCGGCCCTCGGCCCCGACGATCTCCAGGCGCTGGTGCGGGAGGCGATCCGGGACACGCAGGCGTCGTCCCTGCGGGACATGGGCAAGGTCATGGCCCTGCTCATGCCAAAAGTGACCGGTCGCGCGGACGGCACGGTTGTCAGCACGCTGGTCCGCGAGACGCTTTCCAACGCGTGACGGGCCCGCAGATCATCGGAAAAGAGCACGCCGGCAGCGGCAAGGGACTCGGGGGCGAGTCCCTTGCTTTTTTGTGGGAGGGCGGGGCGGCCGTGCTACCCCGACGCACCATGGATGCCCACTCCCTGCGCGTACTGGAATTCGGGGCGGTCGTCGAGCATCTCGCCGCCCAAACGGCGTCGGTCCTCGGCCGGCAGCGCGCCCTCGCACTGGCACCGGCGGCGGATCCGGGCGTCGTCGCCCAGCGGCTGGCGGAGACGCGGGAGGCGCGAGCGCTCCTGCTCCGCGGTCCGCTGCCCGGGCTCGAACGTGCCGCGGACATCCGCGCGGCGCTGGCGCGCGCGGGGATCGCCGGCGCGCGCCTGTCTCCCCAAGACTTGTGGGCCGTGGCGGAGACGCTGGAGGCCGCGGAGCGCCTGCGGCGGCAGATCGGCCAGGCCGAGCTGGATCTGCCGCGGCTCGACGCCGTCGCAACGGGCCTGCGGCCTCCTCCGGCGCTGTGGCGCGAGATCCGGCGCGCCGTCTTACCCGACGGCGGGGTGGCCGACGAAGCCAGCCCGGAGCTCACGCGGCTGCGGACGCACACGCGGGAAGCCCGGGAGGCGGCGCGCGAGCACCTGCAGGCCCTCCTCGGAGCGCCGCACCTTCAGCCGATCATCGCCGAGCCGGTGATCACGCTCCGCAACGATCGGTACGTGATCCCCGTCCTCCCCGCGTACCGGGCGTACCTCCAGGGGGTCGTGCAGGACCAATCGGGCAGCGGCCACACGCTCTTCCTGGAGCCGCTGTCGGTCGTGGAGCAGAACAACGCCATCCGACGGCTGGAGCGCGCGATCGAATCCGAGGTAGACCGGATTCTCGGCGACCTGACCGCCAAGGTCCGCGCCGCGCACGAGGCCATCGGTGGAACCGTCGAGGCGTTGGCCGATCTCGACCTGATCCTGGCCCGGGGCAGGCTGGCCGAGCGGTGGGGAGCGTCGGAGCCGCACCTCGATCCGGGCGGCACGCTTTGCCTGCAGGGCGCGCGACATCCGCTCTTGCTGGAAGCGCGGCTGCGCCGGCGGGCGGAGGCCGCGGCCGAGGAGGTGGTGCCCATCGATGTGTCCTTGACGTCGGACGCCCCGATCCTGGTCGTGACGGGGCCCAACGCCGGAGGGAAAACGGTGGCGCTCAAGACCGTGGGGCTCCTGACGCTCATGGTCCAGGCGGGACTCCACATTCCGGCGTCCCCGGACTCCGTCCAACCGGTGTTTTTCGGCATCTATGCCGATATCGGAGACGAGCAGAGTATTGCCCAGGACCTCAGCACGTTTTCCGCCCATGTTTCCCGGTTGACGACCGTTCTTTCGGCGGCGGACAGGCGTAGTCTGGTCCTGCTGGACGAGATCGGGGCCGGGACGGACCCGGGCGAAGGGGCGGCCCTCGGGAACGCCATCCTGGACGCGCTGGCGAGCCGCGGGACCCGGGTCGTGGCGACGACGCATCTGGACGGAATCAAAGCGTTTGTCGCGCAGGACCCTCGGATGCAGAACGGCGCCGTCGAGTTCGACCTTGACAGGATGCAGCCTCTGTATAAATTACATATCGGGTTCCCCGGTCGCAGCTTCGCCATTGATGTTGCCAGCCGCCTTGGCATCCCCACCTCTATCGTTCAACGCGCGCGGGAGCTTGTCGGGGATACCGCCGCCGGGGCCGCGGCCCTGCTCGACCGCTTGCATGCCCTCGAATCCCGGCGCGCCGAGGACGCGGAACGAGCGGCGCAAGAACGAGTTGCGGCGGAGCGGGCCAGGGCGGAGGCCGAAGAGGTTTCGCGGGACCTTCACGCCAGGGTCGAGGCGCTGCGCGCACGGGCGGATCGCGTGATCGGCACCCTGGCGGCGGAGGCGCGCAGCCGGGTGGAGGCCGTGGTCGCGGATCTGCGGCGCGGCCAATCCATCCAGGAGGCGCGAGCCGCGGTCGGGAAGCTGGCCGAGCTTCCGGACGCGGCGCTGGCCGGGTTGACGGCGGCGCTGCCGGCGGAGACGGCGGACGCCCCGCCCCCGCGGATCGAGCCGGGCCGGCAGGTACGCATCCGACATCTGGGACAGGTGGGAACGGTCCTCTCGGATGCGAACGCACAGGGTCTGATCGAGGTGCAGCTGCCGCTGGGAAAGACGCGTGTACCCGTGGCGGCTCTCTCCGCCGCGGACCCGGCTCCCCCCCGGAGCGAGGCCCCCATCGCCTGGACGGCGGGGGCGGGCGACAATCTGTCGGCAGAGATCAACGTCATCGGATGTACGGTGGAAGAGGCTGCCCCACGCGTGGGGCGCTATCTGGAAGACGCGGTACTGGGGGGGCTGACGCGGGTCCGGATCGTACACGGCAAGGGGACCGGTCGGCTGCGCCGCGGTATCGCGGACCTGCTGAAATCGCACCCGCTGGTAGCGGGATTTCAGCTGGCGTCGTTCGAGGAGGGGGGCGCCGGGGCCACCGTGGTGGATCTCGGCGCGCGGGAGGCGGGCGGGCCGCCGCCCCCCGTCACGGAATGAGGACAGGGTGATTCCCGAGGACGTGATCGCGGAAATTCTCCGGCGGACGGACATCGTGGAGCTCATCGGGGCGCATCTCCCCCTGCGCGCGGCGGGGCGGACGCACAAGGGGCTGTGCCCCTTCCACACGGAGAAGACCCCGTCGTTCGTGGTCAATCCCGAGCGGCAGATTTTCCATTGCTTCGGGTGCGGCGAGGGTGGCGACGCCATCACGTTCCTGATGAAGCACGAACGCCTCGGCTTCAGGGAGGCGGTCCGGTTCCTGGCGGAGCGGGCGGGGGTGTCGCTCCCCACGACGCGCGGCGCCGGGCCGGGCGAGACCGACGCGCGCCTGCCGCTGCTGGAGATCCAGCGTCTGGCGGTCGAGCATTTTCGCGGGAATCTTGCGGCCGGCGAGGGCGCGCCCGCCCGCAGCTACCTGGCCCAGCGCGGGGTGACGCCGGAGATCGTCGAGCGGTTCCAGCTGGGGTATGCTCTGGCGAGCTGGGATGCGTTGCTGCGCGTATTGAAGAAAAAGGGGTACCCGGACAAGATCCTGGAGGCCGCCGGCCTGTCGGTGCCGCGCCAGAGCGGCTCGGGGTATTACGACCGGTTCCGCAACCGGCTGATGATCCCGATCTGGGACGCGAGCGGCAAGGCGATCGCGTTCGGAGGGCGCGCCCTGGAGCCGAAAGAGGTGAAGTACCTCAACTCGCCCGAGACGCCGTTGTACCGAAAGGGGGCGCACCTCTACGGGTTGAACCTGGCGGCGCGCGCCATCCGGGAGCGGAAGACGGTCATCGTGGTGGAGGGGTATTTCGACGCCATCACGCTGCACGCGCACGGCTTCGACCACGCGGTGGCGGCCCTGGGCACGGCGCTGACAACGGACCAGGCGCGGCTCCTCGGCCGGTACGCGGAGACCGTCGTGCTGCTCTTCGATCCGGATTCCCCCGGCATCGGCGCCGCCCGCCGCAGCCTGGAGCATCTGATCAATGTGGACCTGAACTGGCGGATCGTGCTGCTCTCCGACGGGCTCGATCCCGACGCGTTTGTGCGGACGCACGGGGCTGCGGCGTTTCAAGCGGCCCTGGACGGCGCGCAGGATTTGGTGGAGTTCTTTCTGGATCGCCGCGTCACGGGGCTTGACCTGACCGACCCGGTGGAGCGAGCCCGGGCCGTGGACGGTCTCCTGGAGGTGGTGGGACTCATCGACAGCCCCGTGCGCCGCGAGGGGTATGTCCAGCGTATCGCTCGGCGGGGGGCGATCTCGGACCGCACGCTGCTGGAGGCGGTGGCGCAACGCCGCGCGCGCATCGGCCGGCAGGACGCCAAAGCCGCGCCGGTTTCGCCGCCCACCGCCCCTCCCACGGCGGAAGAGCAGCTGGTGCTCATCGGATTGCGTGACCCGACGCATCGCGAGCGAATCGCCGCCGCCCTCGCGCCCGAAGAGATCCGGGACCCGATCCTGCAACGGATCTTTGTCGAGTTCGTCCGGGGGGGCGCGCCGGAACGGCGAGACGGCGGCGCGCGGCCCATGAGTCTGCAGCCGCCGGAGGTGCAGCGGCGCCTGGCGTCGCTGTGGGCCGCGTCGGGGGAAGGGCAGCTGTTCGCCGCAGGCGACACGGCCGTCGGCCGGGTGGTGGAAGATTGCCTGGGGCGGATCGCCGCGCGCCGCGCAGGTTCCCAGCGTAGGATTCTCCGGCAGGCGTTGGAGGCGGCCGATCGCCAGGGGGACCCGGAGCGCGTCCTGAAGTTGCTGGCGGAGCACCCGTCCGTCAAGGGCGGCGACAAGACCGCGTAGCAGGCGGCTGCAAAAGGCCCGCCTGCTGCGTTGGAACGTTCGTGTGGTGCTGCGGCGTAGGGACCCGGTACGCCTCGGACCCCACAGCGCGCTCCGCCTTGCATCTGGACCTTTTTGAGCCGCCTGGGCGGGGACAGGTCTTTCAGCAATCTGATACGGGAGACATCGCATGGCCAAATCACAGACAGGGAAGCGAACCGCAGCGCGACGCCGACCGGAGGATGCGCCCCGCCCGCGCCGCAAGACTGCGCGACCGGCGACCGCCCGCGGGAAGCCGCCGGCTAAGGCGGCCGCCCGGCGGTCCGGTCCGGCCTCCGCCAAGAAACCGGTCCCCGTCCCGAAGCCGCCCGCGGCCAAGGCGTCCGAGCCGAAAAAGCAAGCCCAGGAGAAGCCCGTTGCGGTGGTCGCGACCGGTGCGGGGAAGGCCAAGGCGAAACCGGGTGGGGCGGCTTTCGCGCCGCGCATCGAGGAGATCAAGGCGCTTGTCGCGCTCGGCCGAAAGAAGGGCTATCTCACCTACGACGAGATCATGAGCCAGCTCCCCGAGGACGAATCGTCCCCGGAGCGCTTCGACGAGATCTTTCGCGCGCTGGGGGAGATGGACATCGAGGTCGTGGACGCTCCAGAGCGGCGGAAAGGGACCGACGGGGAGGAGCCGTCGGAGGAAGAGGCGTCTTCGGAAGCGGAGCTGGACCTGTCGCCCGCCCCGGTCGGGCGCACCGACGACCCCGTCCGGATGTATCTGCGCGAGATGGGGCGGACGCCGCTTCTGACCCGCGAGGGGGAGATCCGCATCGCCAAGCGTATCGAGGAGGGCCGCAAGGAGGTGGCCGACTCCGTCTGTCACGCCGCGGCCGCCGTACGGGAGATCCTGTATCTGGGGGAGCGGCTGGAGCAGGGGCGGCTGCGGATCGGCGACCTCTTGGCGCTGAACGAGTTCGAAGACGTTTCGGAGCAGAAGGAGAGCGACCTCTTGGGCGAGATCCGGCCCGTGATCCGCACCCTCCGGAGCGAGCAGGCGAAGGTCGATGAGATCCGCCGGCGTATGGAGAAAGCCGGTCCACGACCCGGCGAACGGCTGCGCGGCAAGTTCGAAGCCGAGATCGCGGCGCGAAAGGCCAAGCAGGCGGACGTCCTGCGCAAGATCAACCTGAACCAGCGGGTGGTGGACCGGGTGGTCACCCGCATGCGCCGGTTTCTGGAGCGGATCGAGATCGGAGAGCGGGATCTGCTGGAGCTGGGCAAGGCGGCGCGCCTCAACCAGAGCGACCTAAAGCTGCTGGTGTCCAACGGAGACGGGATCAACCCCCACACCGTCCGGAATGTCCTGCGGCGATCATTGCAGGGCAAGCGCGACGCGGAGATCTACCGGCAGCAGATGACGGCTCTGGCCGAGAAGGTGTGGAAAGTCGAGCAGGAGGCCGAAGCAACGGCCAAGGAGCTGCGCGCCCTGCTCACCTCCATCACCGAGGGCGAACGGAAGGCGCTCCAGGCCAAGAAAGAGATGGTGGAGGCCAACCTCCGCCTGGTGATCAGCATCGCCAAGAAGTACACGAATCGCGGCCTGCAGTTTCTCGACCTGATCCAGGAGGGCAACATCGGCCTCATGCGGGCCGTGGACAAGTTCGAGTACCAGCGGGGCTACAAGTTCAGCACGTACGCCACGTGGTGGATCCGGCAGGCCATCACGCGTGCCATCGCAGACCAGGCGCGCACCATCCGGATCCCGGTGCACATGATCGAGACGATCAACAAACTGATCCGGGCGTCGCGGCACCTGGTGCAGGAGTACGGCCGCGAGCCCACCCCCGAGGAGATCGCGCAGAAGATCGATCTGCCCGTGGACAAGGTGCGCAAGGTCCTGAAGATCGCGCAAGAGCCCATCTCGCTGGAGACGCCCATCGGCGAGGAAGAGGATTCGCACCTGGGCGACTTCATCGAGGACAAAACGGCCGTTTCGCCCATCGAGGCGGTCATCGGGATCAACCTGGAGCGGCAGACCGAGGAAGTGTTGAAGACGTTGACCCCCCGCGAAGAGCGCGTGCTGCGCCTGCGGTTCGGGATCGGCGACGGGTGCGACCACACGCTGGAAGAGGTGGGCCAGCAGTTCGACGTGACGCGCGAGCGCATCCGTCAGATCGAGGCCAAGGCCCTGCGGAAGCTCCGCCATCCCACGCGGAGCAGGAAACTGAAAAGCTTCGTCGAGAGTTAAGGAAGCGGCGACGAGGCAATTTGGCAACTCGGCAATTAGGTGGCCCCGGAAGCTGCGAGGCGAAGCACGCTTGCTTGGTTTTGGGACGGCTTCTCGGAAGCCTTTCCCAATTGCCAAGTCGCCCAGTTGCCCAGTCGCCGAGTCGCCAAATTGCCCAGTTGCCATTGTAAGAGGGCCCATAGCTCAGTTGGTCAGAGCCGCCGGCTCATAACCGGACGGTCCCAGGTTCGAGTCCTGGTGGGCCCACCAAAGGAAAATCAAGAGGAAGCCCCGTCTAACAAGGAGTTAGGCGGGGTTTTCTTTGCCTCAAAATGCCTATGGCGCACAATGGCAAACAACCTTGTACAACCCAAAACAGCCACTTGAACAGCCACCACAACAGCCACCAGGACTGCCATCAAAAAGAATGGGTTGGCGCCCCTCCCTGCTATCAATAACGTGCATCAAATTCAGCTAGCGAATTGGCTTGGCCTCGTGGATGCGTGGCGGGCCGAAGATTTGTTACTCAGTAACAAACCTCGCTTTGGGCATGTGATCTTTTTCTGCATAAACTGTTTTTGGGCTCCCTTCCCAAAAGTGTCAAGGCAGTGGGAGCTCGGCACAGCAGTGGTAGATGTTCGCGATATAGGTCCACGTCGAAATAGGGGACGTAGGTTCTAAAGCATTTCAAGTGACTGGGGTCAGGTCTTGAAATATCGCTTCAGGCATGTGCCTCCCCAACAAATCGCGGTAGGAGACGTTTGGTGGGGAACGTTGGAGGGGACGTAATGGGGGACCCGCAGTTTTGATCGCCTTGGCACGCCGGACGCTGTCGACTCAGGCAACGACGAGTGGATGCGGAAGAGCAGCGGCGAACAGCGGGCAGAAGTCAGCCTATAGGTGGCAGACAGTGAGAAACGAATGGCGGGAGACGGGGCCGGCGCCGTAAACAGTACCCTACCGGTGTCTACGCGCGGTACCGAAGCGCATGGTGGAGCGAGCCGATCATCCTTGACTCGGAACGCGCCCCGCGCGCCGATCCAGCCATCGCTGGAACGACTGCTGACTCTCGCCGGAGGGGTTTCCGAAGATCAGGTTCTCGACACTCACGTCTTCGTCAAGCTCGGGCCAATGAATTCCCTCACCGTCTCCGACCAGTCGCCAGTGATTTCGCTCTGACGCGGTACCGTGGAGAAGATGGGGAAACCACACCAAAGGCACCGACACCGTGCGACCATCGCTGAGATCCACGATCAGCGCGTCATCCGTGACAAGTACCCGCTGTGCCTTCATCGCCTTGATTCCCGCGGAAAAATACTCATTCCAGCCTCGCAACAATTTCTCGCGGTTCTCGTCAACGAACTGTTCCACTCGTCGGATTTCGGTTCTTGAAAATCCCCCGCTGTACTCAAGTCGGACAGGGCTCAACCAGAATTTGGCCACATTATCGCCTCGTTCAACATGAACATGGGGTGGCTCGCCACGATCCCCCGCATAGAAGAAGAACCGATACGGACCCGATCGAAGGATCGTTGGTATCGCTTCACCGCTCAATGTCAACCAGTCGATACTCTGCGTGTTGGCTGTGGAAGTGTCAACTTGGACTTGGGCATAGGGCGTAGCGAGGAAAATGGGGCCCTGAGGGCGCGGGCATGGCTTCACCCGTAACCGGGGACGCAGCAGTGTTTGTTGCATTGGGATCCAGGACGCTGTCGACTCAATGGAGTCTGTGCGATTCCGGCCCGGCCCATTGGGGACGTCGCGCCGTAAGAGACGCGGTCCGATACGCCGCCAGGACAGCGTGGATGCCGCGGGCACGCTGCACGGAACTCTCCGCGGGCTAGCGCGGAGGCCGAGTGCGACGGTTATGCGCTGGCTCCTCACCAGCTACGCCCGCGCGGTCCACATGTGATCGATCTGTGCCTCTCTTTTGGTCAGTAGGTTGTGGAAGTTCGCCGGCGGATGGAGGCGACGACGTTCAAGCCTCGGTCTGGGTGCAGGTCATAAAGGATGCGCCAATCGCCGACCCGCCGACGCCACGCGGTGGGCAACCCGCGCAGCCGGGCGACATCCGCGGCAAAGGGATCCTCGCTCATGGCTTTGAGTGCCTTGAGGATCCGGGTGCGGTCGCGCTCGGGGACAGCCTCAAGCTCTTTTACGGCTGAGCGGGCGACGTGCAGTGTTCAAGGCATGGAGGAGTCGGTCCAGGCTTACGAATTGACCGCGGGTATGCTCGCGGCGTGCGCGCCGAAGCGCTCGGATATCCTCCACCGAGGGTGTGACGGCGGGGAAGCGCGTGTCGATGTACGTGCGAAGAGCCTCACGTACCAATTCCGAGCGGGTGCGGTGCTCGGCCTTGCGGACCTGCTCGACTTGTTCCATCATTTCGGCTGGGAGAGAAATGGCCATTGTCCGTCTTGTTCGCATTGGCCTTTCCCTGTATGACCTGATACGACCAAATAATACCCGCCACGCTCGCGCGTCGTCAAGGACGAATCCCCAACGCGAGGGGGCGCATAATCGGCGACGCCACAGTGTTTGTCGCCTTGGGATGCTGGGCGCCGTTGACTCGGCGGACTTCGTGCAATCCCGGTAGGGCCCGCGCGGGATCTCTCGACGCGAGAGGTCTGCCCGATGCCCCGCGGGGGCTGAACTGGATGCCCCAGGGCACGTTGCACCACGTGACCCTCCACGGGTGGGCACGGGGGACGATCATGGCGGAAACCAAGGGCCGGGCGGCGATCGTCGCGCGCTGGCACCCTCGCCACGGCCGGCGGGAGCAGAAGCTGCGCGTGGGACCGCCTCTCGAACCCCCCGTGTATCGTCGAGTTTCCCGCGACGGAACAGGCGGACGGCTGTCTGAGCTGGGTGGAGCTGCGCCGAGGCACGCCTCGAAAGGAAGCGGCTTCTGAGTAAGCCGCTCGCCGCGCGTGCGCCCCGTGCGCGGCGGTTGCGGGCAGCGTCAGGGGTAGGATTGGCCCCTGCGACGTCGATCTAAGAGGGATTCGTAAGATGTCTGAGTGGCTGGACAAAACGCGCCGGCCGCTCGGATGCTAGTCGTGCATCTATTTGATTTCTCAATCTTCGAAAGAAGAATTTCAGAATCCTCCCATGTAGTCCCCGACCCCGGTTTTTGGTTTTGACAGACCTCCCCCGCTATGGTATTCATTTGGCTCGATCATCCTGATAACCATACAGGACCGCCTACGGGCCCTTCTCTGAGTTCTCGCACGACAGGACCCTACAATGACCGACAATTTGCCCCTGCGTAGCCGCGACCTTCACGAAACGTTGGAGCGGACGGCCCATCGGGCGCTGCTGCACTGTATCGGCGTCAACCACGCCGATATGGGGAAGCCCCTGGTCGCCATCGTGAACTCCTGGACCGAAGTGGTGCCGGGCCACACGCACCTGCGGGCCGTCGGCGAGCTGGTGAAGCAAGGGGTGCGGAAGGCCGGCGGCAACCCCCTGGAGTTCGACACCATCGCACTTTGCGACGGAATGGCTCAGGGACACGTCGGGATGAGCTATTCCCTCCCCAGCCGCGAGGCCATCGCAGACACGGTGGAGATCATGCTGGAGGGTCACCGGTTCGACGCCGCGGTGATGATCTCCAGCTGCGACAAGATCGAGCCGGGGCACCTCCTGGCTGCGCTCCGGGTCAACATCCCGACGGTGATGCTGACGGGCGGCCCCATGGAGGGCGGGACGTACAAGGGGCACACCGACATCACCCTCTCCACGATGCGCGAGTTCGCCGGTCAGGTGAAGATCGGCAAGCTGAGCCGCGTGGAGCTGACCGAGATCGAGAAGGCGGCCCTGCCCGGGCCGGGCTCGTGCTCCATGATGGGAACGGCCAACACCATGGCCTGCCTCCTGGAAGCGCTGGGGATGTCTCCCACCGGGTGCGCCACGATGCTGGCGGTGGACCCCCTCCGGCCGGCCCTGGCGCGCGAGGCGGGCCGGCTGGTCATGGAGTGCTTGCGGCAGAACCTCACACCGCGCCGGATCGTGACCCGCGACGCCATCGAAAACGCCATGGCGGTGGACATGGCGCTGGGCGGGTCCACGAACAGCGTCCTGCATCTCCTGGCGATCGCGCACCAGGCGGGGATCCCGCTGGCGCTGGACGAGTTCGACGCGATGGCGCGGCGCGTGCCCCACCTCTGCAACGTGAAACCGTCGGGCAAGTATGCCGTCGGCCGGATGGACGAGGCGGGCGGCGTCCCCGCGCTCATGAACGAGATCGGCTCGCTGCTGCACCTGGACGTTCCCACGGTGACCGGGAGGACGCTGCGCGAGAACATCGCGGGGGCCACGGTGACGAACCGCGAGATGATCCGCCCGCTGTCGGACCCGTTGTACCGGGAGGGCGGTCTGGCGATCCTGCGGGGGAGCCTGGCCCCCGACGGCGCCGTCGTGAAGCAGACCGGGATCCGCTTCAAGACGATGCTTGCGCATCGCGGCCCGGCACGTGTGTTCGAGAGCATGGAAGAGGCGGTCAAGGCGTTCATGGGGGATGTGGTGAAACGGGGCGAGGTGGTGGTGGTGCGCTACGAGGGCCCCAAAGGGGGGCCCGGCATGCGCGAGATGCATCAGATCACCTCCGTGATGGTGGGGATGGGCCTGGACGAACATTGCGGTCTGGTGACGGACGGCCGCTTCTCCGGCTCGACGCGCGGGCCGTGTATCGGGCACGTCTCCCCGGAGGCCGCGGCGGGGGGGCCGATGGGTCTGATCCGGGACGGCGACATCATCGAGTACGACATTCCCAACCGGCGCCTGGACCTGGCGGTGCCGGCGGAGGAGCTGGCGCGGCGGCGCGCGTCCTGGCGGCCGCCCAAGCGAGAGCTGAAGGGCATCCTGGCCCGTTATGCGCGGCTGGCCCAGTCCGCGTCAACGGGCGCAGTGCTGCGCGATACGAACGGCGGGTGAGGAGGTTATGGCGAAGAGCAGCGATGGTGGGGCTCGCGAGGGGCGGAGCGGCCGACATTCGGCCAGCACCTTCCCCAATCGTTTCATCCCGCTTTACTACCAGCTGGAGAACATCCTGCGCTCCAAGATCGAGGGCGGGGAGGTGATGCCGAACCACAAGCTTCCCACGGAGCAGGAGCTGTCGCGGGAGTACAGGATCAGCCGCGCCACGGTGCGACAGGCCCTGGCGGCCCTGGTCTCGGAGGGGTTGCTCTACCGAAAGCAGGGGAAAGGCACCTTCGTCACGGAGAAGGCCAGCCAGACGAAGTCGGTGAAGCTCACCGGTTTCACCGAGGACCTCTTCTCCGAGGGGCACCAGGCCGAAGTGAAGATCATGGAGGTCCGCCGGGTACCGGTTCCGGAGCGCGTGGCGTCCGTGCTGCGCGTGCCGACCGGAGAAGAGGTGATCCGCTTCAAACGGCTTCGGTCGCTGGACGGTGCGCCGTTCTCCTACGTCCTGAACTACATGGTGCCGGACATCGGCGAGAAGATCAGCGAGCGGGACTTGCAAAACCACACGGTCCTTCACCTGCTGGAGGACAAGCTGGGGATCTCGTTGGGGACGATCCGCCATGCGGTGGAGTCCGTCAAGGCCGACGTCGAGGTCGCCTCGCTTCTGGGGATCAGCGTATTCGAGCCGGTGCTGTATATCGAAACGGCCGTCTATTCGATGGACGGGGGCGCGGTGGAGGCCGTGGACTCGTTCTTCCGCTCGGACCGATACCGGTACACGGTGGAGCTGATCCGAAGTCAGCAGCTTCGGAAGGATCGGGGGAAGCGGAGGTAGGAAGAGCGGCGGGCAGCGAGCGCAAAGCGCAGGGCGCAGAGCGCAGAGCGGACGGGGGAAGCGAAGAGCAGCGGGCGGCTGGCGGCGAACGGCCATCAGGTGTCAGGCATCAAGCTTGTGGTCGGAGAAGGCCGAAAAACACAACGGGAGAGTCGGTTGACTCTCCCGTTTTCTTATCGCTGAAAGCTGACTGCTGACTGCTGGTAACTGAACGTCACAAATACTGCCCATACCGGATCTTCTCGATGATCTCCTTGGTCTTGCGGTAATCCTCGATTGCCCGCTGCATGTCGTCGGTCGTCACGAGCCCGGGCTGCGCGCCGGACCCCTCCTGCCGGACCTTCTCCTCCAAGGACTTCTGCACGATCTCGGCCAGGTCGGCGCTGTTCATCTTGACCGTGCGGGCCAGGATCGGGTCCAGGTCGAGTTGGTTGAACAATTTCCTGCCGGCCATGGCCTCGGCTTTGGCCATGTGAATTTGTATGATCTCGCGCTTGCCGTCGGTTTCCGGGAGCGGAACCTCGATCAGCTGGTCCAGGCGTCCCGGCCGGATCAGGGTGGAATCCACGGCGTCCGGCCTGTTCGTCGAGGCCACGGCGAGGATGTCGCCCGAGCGGCCGATGTCGTCCAGTTGCTCGGCCACGCTGTTGACAAGTCGACGGCTCGCATGGCGCATCTCTTCCGGAGCCGCCCGATCGAAGATGAAGTCGTCGATCTCGTCCAGGAACAGGATGCAGCGGCCGCACTCCTTGACCTGCGTGAAGACCTCCTGGAGCACGTCGAAGGAGTCGGCATACCACTTGGTGACCACGTTTGTCACGCGGACATGGAAGAACACCGCCTCGGCCTCCCGTGCCAGGGCCATGGCCAGAAGGGTCTTGCCGGTGCCGGGCGGGCCGTAGAGTAGGACGCCGTTGGGCGGTTGAGCTCCCCACTTCTTGTGCAGGTCGGGACTCTTGAGGGCGAAGACCAGGCCGGCGATCTCCTGCTTGGCGCGGGCCAGGTCGCCAATGTCGGCGAAGGAGACCTCGGGCCGTATGCTGACGTCGATCTTGCCCTTCATGTCCCCAAACTTCTTGGCCAGCCGTGCGATGAAGTCCTCCAGCTTTCGCCGAAGGATTTCCGGCGTGTGCCCCGTCAGCATCTTGCGCTCGACCATGGATAGGACTCCTCGCGCAACGGGATGTGTGTGGCGGACTCGCCGAGTGGACGGCCGGACCTTTCCGATATGCGGCCGGACCTGCCAACGGCAGCGGCGTCGTCATACACGCTACCAGACCTCATGAGGCGGAGCAAGGGAAGTCTCCCCTCGTCGATACCAACCGATTCAGGACGGGAGGAGGTACACGCCGAGGCCTCGATGCGTCCGGGTCCCCGTCCCACCGCGGGTCCAGGTCTCATGGGCCTGGGCAGGGACGGGCGCACGCGTTCTACTTGAAGAGGAGGTTCGGCAGAAACAGGGACAGCTGCGGAAACAAGAGGAGCAGAAAGAGCACGGCGACCAGGATGGCCAGGAAGGGGATGTACGCCTGTACGATCTTCTCGATGGACAGCTTGGCGATGGCGGACACGCCGTACAGGCAAACCCCCACGGGCGGGGTGGTCAAGCCGATCATGGTGTTCACGGAGATGAGAATGCCGAAGTAGACCATGTCCACCTCGAGGACCTTCAGCAGCGGCATGAGGATCGGCACCATGATGAGGACGATGGGGGTCGCATCCAGGAAGCAACCCTCGATGAGGATGATGATGTTGATGACGATCAGGATCACGATGGGGTTCTGGGTCACGCCGTAGATGAAGTTGGTGAAAAGCTGCGGGACCTTTTCGAGCGAAAGCCACCAGGCGAAGCCGCCGGTGATCCCGATGATGAACATGATGACGCCGACGGTGACCGACGTGTCGCGCAGGATTTGCCAGATGGCCCGCCACGTCATCTCGCGATAAAAGAAGCCCAAGACGACCGCGTAGACCACGGCGATCATGGCCGCCTCGGTGGGCGTGAAGAAGCCCGAGTAGATCCCGCCGATGATGATGACCGGCGTCAGGAGGACGGGAAAGGCGTCCCGCGTGGCGACCAGGAGTTGACGGAATGTGGCCCGGGGGTAACTGGGGTATCCGCGCTTCTTGCTGATGACGTACACGCCCACCATGAGCCCGCCTCCCATGATGAGGCCCGGGACGATCCCGGCGACGAAGAGGGCGCCCACCGAGACGCCGGCCACGACCGCGTAGATCACCATGATGATGCTGGGGGGAATGATGGGGCCGATGGTGGATGCGCCCAGGACGATGGCCGAGCTGAAGTCCTTGTCGTAGCCCTCCTTCTCCATGGCCGGGATCTCGATGCTGCCCAGCCCCACGGCGTCCGCCGTGGCCGATCCCGACATGCCGGCAAAAATGATGGAGGCCAAGACGCACACGTGGCCGAGGCCGCCGGTGATGTGGCCGACGCAGGTGCGCGCAAAGGTGAACAGCCGTCTGGTGATACCCCCCGTGTTCATGATATTGCCGGCCAGGATGAAGAGGGGCACGGCGAGGAGCGTGAAGTTGTCCACGGTGGTGAACATCTTCTGGGGGATCATCATCAGCGGCTTGCCGGAAGCCAGAAAATAGTAGACCGAGCCCAGGCCGATGCTCACGGCAATGGGGACGCTCAGGGCCATCAAGACGAGGATGACGGCGCACGCGACGAGAACGGTCATGGTCGCGCCTCCCGAGACTGGGCGGCGCGGAAGTAGCGCTTGGCCATGTGGGCCAAGATGTGCACGCCCATGAGCGCGGCGCCGACCGGGACCGACGAGTAGACCCAGGCATAGCTGATCCCGACGGCGGGGGCGATCTGGTTCCAAACCATCTCCGACATCCAGTAGCCGTGGGCGATGAGGACGGCGACGAAAAGCAGTTCCAGGAGATACACCAGGAGCTGGATCGAGGGTCGAAGCGACGGGGGAAGGGCGTCGACCACGAAGGTGACGGTGAAGTGTTCCTGGTTGTACATCCCGACGGACGCCCCAAGCATGAGGAGCCAGACGAAGCTGAAGCGGGACAGCTCTTCGGTCCAGGGCAGCGAGATGACCGCCCAGTCGCCCAGAAAGCGGGGGAGAAGCCGGGTGAACACCTGGAGGATGAGGCAGACGATCAAGATGGCGAAGAACGCGCCGGCGACGCTCTTCTCCAGTGCGATGAGGCGGGGCTCCCGCGTTCGCGCTGACATGTCGGGTGTCTCCGAGTTGCCCAGCGGGAACCGCACGGCGATTCCCGCTGGGCGCAGCCGGCGATTATTTCGTGGCCAACGCTTGGTCGATCAGGTCCTGACCGATCTTGGGAGCATACTTCGCCCAGAGGGGCTTGACCTTGGCCTGGAAGGCCGCCAGGTCCTTGATCTCGTTCACGTTCACCTTGTTGGCCTTCATCCATTCGATATCCTTGGCCTGCTTTTCGGCGTAGCGCTTCCGCTGCCAGTCGCGGGTCTCCAGCGTCACCTGGTTGAAAACCGGCCGGAGATCGGCGGGGATCTTCTTCAGGAAGGCGGGGTTGGCCAAGGCGATCTTCAAGGCGACGACATGAGTCGTCAACGAGAAATACTTTGCAGGCTCGTAGAACTTCATGGCCAGGTAGCCGGCCGTGTCGTTCTCGGCGGCATCCACCACACCCGTCGCCAGGGCGGTGTAGACCTCACCGTAGGCCATCGGGGTGGGCATGGCGCCCAGGGCGTTGAAGAGGCCGATGTACACCTCGTTGTTCATCACCCGGACTTTCACGCCCTTGAAGTCGTCGGGACCCGTGATAGCCTTCTTGGGAAGAAAGGTGTGGCGCACACCGTTGGCCCAATACGCAAGGAGGTTGATGCCGGCGGCCTTCTCGAAGTCCTCGGCCAATTTTTGGCCGACCGGCCCGTCCGCGAACCGCTGCAGGTGGGGCTCGTCCCGGAGCAGATAGGGGAGAACGAACAGGTCGAATTTGGGGAAGTGGAGCGAGAGCGGGGCGCTGTTGACGGTGACGAGGTCCACCGAACCCATCTTCACCTGTTCGATCAGCTCGCGCTCTTCGCCGAGCTGACCGGACGGATAGAGGTCCACCTTGAACTTCCCGCCGCTCTTCTCCTCGAGCAGCTTCTTGAAGACCTCCCAGGCATCGTAGGAAGGATCACCCGGCGGATTGACGTGACCCACCTTGACCACGATCGGGCTGCCGGCCAATCCGGGGCCTACCCCCAAGCCGACGACACAGAGCAGCACGGCACACATCAACAACACCCTTTTCATGATCGGATCTCCTTCTGCAGATGGGCACCGCGACCACCAACCTTCCGACACCACCAGCAACTTCCCCTCCGTCGACCCGTCAGCGGAACAGCGCTCAATCCACGATGAACAGCGTGGCCCCGGCCTGCGTAAAGGACCGATGCGGCGCGGCGTCCTCGGCCACGTGGTAGCTCATCCCGGCCCGAAGCGTGTGCGTGGTTCCGTCTGCGAGTTCGGTGGTCAGTTCGCCCGCCAGCACCAACAACACGTGGCCGCGGGAGCACCAGTGGTCGGCGCGGTACCCGGGCGAATACTCCACCATGCGGACCCGGATGTTGCCGACCTCGATCGTCCGCCAGACCGCCTTGCCGGTCTCTCCGGGATGTTCGGTGACGGGCACACGACTCCACTCAGCGGTTCCGAACGGAACGCCCTGGATGCGCATGGGTACCCTCCGAACGCGCGAGCGCTACGGGCGTGGATAATCCCGGTACTCGCGCCAGGTCTCGATCATGGCCATGAAGTTGTCCGGCCGGACCGAAGAGTGGATGCTGTTGCTGCTGGAGAGGCAAAACCCCCCGCCCGGCATCGCGACGCGCATCGTTTCCCGGGTCGTCTTCCGGACCTCGTCGACGGGAGCCTGCGAGAGCAGGTAGCCGCAATCGATGTTGCCGATGAGCGCGATCCGGTTTCCGTAGCGCTGCTTGATGAGCCCGATGTCCATGCCGGCAGCGGGCTCGAGGGGGTTCAATCCGTCGATGCCGGTGTCGACGATCATGTCCAGGATGGGCATGATGTTGCCGTCGGTGTGTTTGATCACATACGCACCCGCCTGATGGGCGGCGTCCACGCAGCGCTTGAGGCCAGGCAGAATAAATTCCTTGAAGTGTCGCGGGGACATGAGCGGGGAGTTCTTGTCGGCGTAATCGTCGCCGAAGATGATCACGTCCACTCCAGCCTGGACGACCCGCTGCATGGCGCGGATGTCGTGGGCCAGCGTCAGCTCGATCAACTGGTGGACGAGGTCGGGGTTCTCGATCATGTCGATGAGGAACTGTTCCATACCGCGCAGGAAGGCCGGGTTGAAGAAGGCGTCGCGGCCGAGGGCGGTGATGGCTTTCTTGCCCTTGTATCTGGCCACGATCTCTGGAATGTTGCCCAGCACATCCGGTGCCTCGGGGTCCGGCGGCATATAGGTCTTGAGGTCCTCGGGCCGCTTGATCGGACCCTCGACGGGGGCGGGCGTGCTCTCGGGGCCGAAGGTCCGGATGACGCCCCATTTGTCGCGGAAAAGCCCCTTCTCCTTGTCCACATACTGGACGTTGTCCCGGCTCCACGAGCTGCGATTCTGACCGACGCTGTCCATCCCCAGCCATTCGTTGAACTGGAAATAATCACAACCGGGGAGCAGGGCGTGCATCAAGCCCTGATCGATCACGCTTTCGACATACGGCACCCGATCCGGCTGGCGGCGCTCCAGGGTGGCGATGACTCGGTCGTAGGAGTTCATGGGTGGCTCTCCCATCCGTGCGCGCTACCAGGCGAGGGTCATGGCCCAGCCTATTCCGGGACGAACGATTTTCTGACGATGAAAGAACGGCCCGACCCTAGCAAGGTCTGCGGTGACTTGTCAAACGCGATGTGCGATTGGTCTGAGGGTTGAGGGAGGGCAGCCGCAAGAACGGCGGCAACACACGCCAATACCAAACGGACCATCGAGAACCGACAACCGAACAATGATCGGGCGCTGCCCTTTTAGAACTGCCCCGTGGCCAGCAGGACCAGTGTGCAGGCCTCTTCGACCGAGATGCCGTGCCGCCGGAGGATGGATGCGGCATCGGGGTTCTCGGCGCCAGGGTTAAAGATCACCCGGCGCGGCCGAACGGCGAGAATGTCTCGGATGACCGGCGGCTGTCTTTCCGGCGACAGATACATGCTGACCGTGTCGATGCGGCCGGGAATGTCCGCCAGAGATGCGTACCCTTTCAGGTCAAGGATGTCCTTCCCGAAGCGGGAGACCGGCACCGGCCTGAAGCCGTGGGAGACGAGCATCCGGAGGGCCCGGTTCGCGTACCGCCATGGTTTCTCGCTGGCGCCGACGACGGCGACGCTGCCGACCTGTTTCATTTCGTCGGGAGCGGACGCAGTGCTCACGGCGGCGGGCTATGGGTAGTTGAGGGAATCGTGCGCCCGCGTCGGCGACGAGTCCCCGAAGAAGGACTGACCGGGGAGTCGGCCGCATACCGCCAGGACGGCGACGGCGACGGCCGCCAACAGAACGCTACCGAACAGGAGGGAAAGCCCGCGGGTCACGATCAGCGCCAGCGCGATCCCCCCGACAATGACCGCCACGGAGATTGCGACCCACCCGACCCACCGCACACGCCGCATGCCGTTGCCTCCCGGAACGCCGGACGGCCCTGTCAATGCTGGACAAGAACGCGTCGCGCCTTCAGTTCTTCCGTGTGACCAAGATACCATCAAACGGTCCGATCCGGAAGTGGGTCCACGGCCGCCGGTTCAGGTGATACGCAGCGTGGCCTCGCCGCACGGCCCCCGCGTTCACGCTGCGTGGCGCAAACCCCGTGCGGGGCCGAAGACGCGCCGGCCGGACGAGCTCCTTCTCACTCTGTGTCGCGGACGGGGCGCCGCCGACGCTTGGCGGCGCTGTGACGTTGCTTGGCAAGAAGGCGCCGCTGTCGTGACGCCGGCGATGGCCCGGTGGGGCGGCGGGGCCGGGGTGCCGCCGCGGCTTTCGCAATCCAAGCCGTCAATCTGGCAAGTGCGTCTTCCCGATTCCGCTCCTGCGTGCGGAAGCGACGCGCCTCGATCAGGATCACCCCGTCGTCGGTGAGCCGGCTGGCCGCCAGGCGGAGCAGCCGCTCCTTGACATCGGGGGGCAGCGAGGTCGAGTTCCGGACGTCGAAACGGAGCCGAACCGCCGTCGCGACCTTGTTGACGTTCTGGCCGCCCGGTCCGGAGGACCGGAAGAACTGGAATTGGAGCTCGTCGGCAGGCACGGCGTACGGCGTCATAGCTTCGATTGGCCGACCGAGAAGCAGATCACCGCCGCGACGGCCAGGGCGATGGCAATCTTGTGATACAGATTGACCGGTTCCTGCAACCATACGATGCCGACCACGATCGTCGTCGTGATGATGGAAATCACGGCGTACAAGGCGTACTGCGACGCGCCGAACCGCGAATACAGAAGGTTGAAGCCGAGATAGGTCAGGAAGAGCCCCGCTCCGCTCAACAACACGGCACCTCCGTTCCCTGTCAATGTTCTTCCGATCGCGATGCTCCCGACCAATGGCGCGAACGCGAGGGCGCAAAAAACCGCCACGATCGCCGATAGGCCGACGAACAGCAGCCCGTTCTCCACGCCGGCGGACTTCCGCTGCCCCAGTGCGAACATCGCATTTCCCACGGCAGCGATGGTCGCGAACGCAATCGGAAGGAGGCTCTTCATCGGTTCTCCTGAAGGGCTAACGTCATGCCGCTGAGTTGCGCCGGAACGGCGCCGGATCTAGCGGCGGGTTATACGGCGCGGAGGCTATTGACGAGATCACGGCTAGAGGTCGGCGGAGGGAGCGGTTTATTGTCCGTCGGATACAGGGCTATCGTTTCTTCGACGATCTGGCAGAACTCGTCGAAGACTTGCTTCTCGTTATCCCCCCGGCAGCCGCCATAGGGCAACCCCGGGGAACTCCCCACGTAACACCGATCCTGCTCCGACCACTCGACGATCTTGACGTAACGGGCACTGTCTTTCATTTGCGCGATTCCTCGATGGCGAGACGCACGGCGCGGATCTGGATTGCTTCGCGTCGTCGCCCGCTTTCCCGGATACTGTAACAGGTCTGGCGACCTTCGGGTGAACGAAATTACGAAGACTACCCTTCCCGCCTCGATCGACAAAGCCAGCCCGTTCGAGTTTGGCTGTCAGTTCACGAATCTCCGGCGACACAGTGGCCTCGGATCCGCTGGCGTCGCCTTACGGGGCGGCGGCTGAGCCGTGGCCCGCAGGGCCATCGACTCCAGCCGCGGGTTCGGCCGCCGCAGGCGGCCGTAACCCGCACCGGCACAGCCACCGCCCCGTTCAGCCGGCCGTCTGCGGCCGGCTGAACGTCTGAGGTAACCGGCGCGAGCCCGCGTAGCGGGAGCGCGTCCGGTTGAGTGAATTGTTAGCTGCGCTCCTGTACACCCTTATCAATGACACAAGTACGGATGAACTGTTTACCAAGGTCGGTGACTTCGAGCTTTAACTTCTCGACTTCAATTGTGTGTGTTTCGGATTTCCGAAGATCATCGAGTATTTGTTTGACTTCGGGGAAGTGCTCGATCTCCTTGTAAGGTTCGTCAGACTTTATACGTCGCATGGATGGAATTTCTATAAGCCCGAGCCTTACAAGGTTATCCAAGTACGTACCGGCCAAGGGAACATGTTGGCATGATGATTTCAGGCCAATGAGAGAAAGATGTCGATGAACAATTTGAAACCCGCCGTCTTGTTTGTCTATAGCTTTTATATTGACTAGCGGCTGAGACGTAGCTGTTGCTAGGAATCTCATAATCCTGGCCTCGTCCGGAGACATGTTCTTGATCATGTCGACAAAGCTTGGATGCGCACGATACGCCGTTACCTTATCCATGGAAGTCGCGAGGAGATTTGCGTATAGCTCGGCCAAATCCGACTCGGCGCCCGTGTAGCGCAGAGCTTCGATTGCAGGTACAGCTACATGTGGTTTGGGTTTTTGAACATCTTCAGGAGGTACATTTTCGAGCTTTGAAGCTACGCGATCCCTAACGAAGTCGCGAATTTTCTCGACACCCCAGACCAGTCCTTCTACTGGTGTAAGGGCCGCATTTACAGCGCGCGCCACAAGGTGCAACGACTTGCCCAGTTCCTTTGCAGCTGGTTGCACCGCATCCTGATAGACGGGGATGGCTTTCGCCAGCTCGGATACGGCTTGCACTGTGGTACTTACTGTCTTGGGATCAACACCTGCCATTACGGATACCCCCTTACGTAGCTAACGGGGCCCGCTCAGCTGCGGGCCCCGTTCGGACGACCGTCCGCGGTCGGCTGAACGCTCCGGTTCAGCGGCGGGCCGCGCAGCGGACCGGCCGCTGCAACCGGTTGTTAGCGGGCATTTCATGCCTCAGCGAATAGCCCAAGTTGCCTTGTCTTCTTCGGGACACTCGATTCTGGCAACAAGTCTCGTATGAATGTCGCAGGTACATTACTGAGTTCTCGCGGCTCCAGCTTGTGAAGCCCGCCTCCGTACACTCGCCCCTCACGGAGTAGAGCGCTTGGTGTTAGCTCATTGAGGGCACTCCAGACCTTGCGCAGGAGATCTGGGTCTCGCGCCACTTCGCGAGCCAGAAGAGGCGTCGGGTATAGGGCCAAATAGACGTTCGCGACCGTAGCGCGTGAGCCATTAAGGATGAAGCGGAAGGGCTTGCCACTCTTGGCGTCGCCACGGCCGAGGTAGGTACAGACGATCGGAGCGGGTGGCCGGTCTTCTTGGCTATACCACAAAGAGCGGTGTTTGCAGAGGTACCGCTCGTGAAGCCCGCGAGCCTTGCCCTCTTCTAGGTAAGCGTGAAGAGATGGAAAGCGTTTGCGGATGTCGTCCTCTGACAGCTTGGTATCGAGGAGAAAGAGACGGCGCTCGATGTCAGGCGAGCCGTCCTTCTGAGCCCTCACTTCGTCCTGCCGTAGGTATCGCGGGCTCGGAAGGATTGGAGTGAACACCTCCCTCGGAAGGCCTCTTGCGGCGATCTCTTCTTCAGCGAGGATAAAGTAGCTGTTGTCGCCGGTAGCGAGGCCGCGTTTTATCTGAAAGAAGTCCGAGAGCGTCGGGACGCCTTCTTGACTTCGCACGTCGAATACGGGAAAGCGTGTCCATTTCGGCTCGCGCGCGAGGGCGCGGGCTGAGACGAGGCGCGAGAGATTAGGTGTGAAAAGTGTGCCTCCGAAAGTGAACTTCACTTCGTGATCAGCGGGCGGCGCGTCCTTCTTGAACCAGACGACAGCCGACGAAACGAGAGCGTCCGCAAACTGGACATCGTTCGGGTCGAAACGGTGGATGTGAAGCAGCCTAACGCGGTCCAGAAGATACCGCTTCACGGCTTGTCCATAGTTCACGTCCATGAATTCGCTCGGGATGAGCCAGCCGGCGATGCCGCCCTCAGCCATCCAGGCATAAGAAAGCCCGAGGAAGTGGCAATACAGGCCAGCGAGGCCACTTATCTTTACACCGCTCGCCTGTTGGGTGCGGAACTGAAGGCGGGTCTTTTCGCCGTTGTGCAGGTGATGATGTCGGACATAGGGCGGATTACAGATAAGCACATTGAAGCGCGGCGACGGCTCGGCGTGCGTGAAGTCGGCAAGTTTCAGAGTCAGGCCAGTGTGCTTCCAAAGCTGTGCTGCCGGTCTGCCGTAGTGCGGGTCGAGCTCGAAGCCGACGGCTTCGGCGATGCGCTTCTTGGGAAACACCTTGAGAAGTGCGGAATAGAAGGAGCCAGTGCCGATGGCAGGGTCAAGGAAACGGACCTTTGTAGCGGGAGGCAATAGAGCCGCCGCGTAGCGCAGGATGTCCTCGGCAAGAGCCGTGGGAGTGGCGAACTGGCCGAGACGGTTTCGTTCGGCCTGAGTCTTCTCCGCGTCCAAAGAAGCCTGCAACGCGACGCGCTCCTGTTCTTTCACTTCGGTGGTGTGCGGCATACTCAGATTCCAAACTTGGCGAGGTCGTCGATACGGTGCTCCCAAACCCAGTCTATACCCTCGGCGGCCTCATATCCCAGGTACCCACTGTCGAAATAGCCGCAGAGGAAGAGGTTGAACTGCACCTTGTTCCCGTACGTGCTGCGAAGCTGGGACATCTTCACGGCCTCTTCCTTGCGCCGCTTGTTCGTGTTCGTGAAATCGCCTGCGGACTTCGCCTCAAAGAAGACAGGGAAACGGCGCTTGTTCGCGCCCTTGGGGTTGATGACGGCATCGATGGGGATATTGACGGACTTGACGCCTCCTTCAAGCCTCACTGGGACGTTCATGCGAAAGCTGAAGGTGCCGGGCGGCATGGCGTCGAACTTCACACCGTCGCCAGCCGTGATCTGTTTGTAGCCGCGCGCTTCAAGCCATGCCCTGATAGCCGCGAGCTGCCGCTTCTCTTGTGCGTTGCGGATGATTGGGTTGGCGACCGCACCGCAGAGCCTGTCCGCGACGATAGTCGCTGCTCGGTGGATTTCGGGTTCCGTGGGCGGTTGCTTCTCAGGCGAGAGCCAGACGAAGATGTCCGGGTCGGCCATCTTCTCGATGATGGCGGCAAGACGGGCAAGTTCCTTGTCAGCTGTCGCTTGAGCCATGCGCCCAGGAAGCTTCTTTTCGAGCTCCATGCACTTTACGAGTGTGCTGGAAACGCCTGCGAGGCCGATGAGGCGATCAACCGCGAGCGGCGGACAGGTCGACATGCGGAGCGTAGGAAGGATTTCCGGATGCTCCCGCATCGTCGCGGGCCGAATGTTCTTAAGATTGTCGGTCGAACGCAGGGTTGATTCCACGTCCTTGGTAGTCTGAATGCGGGTTTCGCGGAAAGCCTTCGGCGCGAACTTCATGAACCAGTCGTTGTACATATCGACTGACCGCGCGACGTCGGCTTTCCATCTGCTCGGTTTGTCTCGGTTAACTGCCATGTGCCAAGTGGCCTCCGCTCGCCCGCTAACACCTGAATTAAGCCGCGCCGCGTAGCGGCGTCGGCTTGAATGAATAGTTAGATATTTTCACGAGCCACCTCGCATTTTTTGCTCGATGGATCGAAGGGTGCTTTGAATTTCTCGCTCTCGTAGCTCGGGGTCAATGTCTTGAATGTACTCGATGGCAGAGAAATCGTCGCCACGCTTCCTGTTTTGCGGTGGCTCCAAAGCCTCGATGAGCAAGGCCTCTAATGAGGCGATGATGCTTGAAAGCGAATTGCTGAAAGGAGTTTCCTTAAGGCCACCGTCATCTGTTGCGTCCAGCAGCCCGAACCAAGAAAAACGATTCCAGCGACCACCGAGGCGATCAACGGTATGCTCAAAAAGGCGCTTTCCCAACGATCGGTCAACCGAGCGACCGACATAAACGACGGTATGGTGGTCGTACAGGATGTAGATGCCTTTCTGCTTCCCGAAGTCGATTGGCTTGGAGGTGGCTTGCTGCTTCCCAAAAAGCTTTGGGTCGTTACGCCATACGACAAGATCCCGCTGCCAGTACATGCCGAATGAGCGGATGATTGAATCGGATGCTTCAGCGTCGGATACAGGTTCAGGAGTTTGCTTTTTCTGCTTTTCGGGGGGTACAGGCAATACTGTGAGAGCCGTCTTCAGGGCGAAGATACCTTTCCCTACACGGACGAATGGCGACTTTTCACCATCATGTTTGATGGAGGATGCAATCTGGGCATTTACCGTTGCGGCTGGTGTCGCGCCGTCAGTCTCGTAGTAGCCACGAGACAATATTTGCTCCGAAATATCCGTGTAGTGCAAGGGCGAGTCAGACTCGCCGAGTACTCGGATGATTGCGGCTTTCCAAGACTTCTCCACTGAGCCTCCCGAAATATCTAACGGGGCGGCGGCTGAGCCGTGGCCCGCAGGGCCATCGACTCCAGCCGCGGGTTCGGCCGCCGCAGGCGGCCGTAACCCGCACCGGCACAGCCGCCGCCCCGTTCAGCCGGCCGTCTGCGGCCGGCTGAACAGTAATT
>JAKPQH010000246.1 GCA_029580855.1 bacterium
ATGCGGGCAAACCGCACGTCCGGTTCGATGAGGGGGTGCTGGCCGTCGCGCACGGTCGGGCTCGTGAGGCACCGCCCGACGAAAGGGGCGGGAACAGATAGGCCCGACCTACCCGCGGGTGACCAGTGCTCTACTCTACCCTTTCGGAGGGTAACCCGTTGATTTCCCTCGATACGGATTGCAAGTCTTGCGGAATCGGCGGCGAGCGGGTCGGACCATGAGACCGTATCCGCAGGCGGACGAGCTCCTCGGGCCCGTGCGGCGGGTCCAGATGCCCCGGGCACCCCGCCTTTACGCGCCCGCGAGTAACGTCCATGTAGTGGCCCGGTGCAATAACCGAGAATTTTACTTCACCACCGCGGAGGATTTCGCGGTCCTCCTCGCGCACTTACGCGAACTGGTGCGGACGTACAAGCTGACACTCTACGCCTACACGCTCATGGCCAACCACTTCCACCTCCTGGTGAAAGCCCCGACGCGCGACGCGCTCGGCCACCCGCTCCGCTGGGTCCTGACGGAAACGGCGAAAGCGTTCCACAAGGCCCGGGGGCGCCGCGGCCACTTCTGGGAGCGGCGGTACCGCGCGGTCCTGGTCGAGGACGAACTCTATGCCCTCGCTGCCCTCCGGCACCTCGATCGCAATCCCGTCCGCGCCGGCCTCGTAGACGATCCCCCGGCCTACCCCTGGTCGAGCTGTGCGGCCTATGCGCTGGGGACGCCCAATCCCTTGATCACATTCCATCCGAGCTACCTCGGGTTGAGTCCGTATCCGGCCGTTGGTCAGCGGCACTACCGCACGCTCCTGGCCCCGAGTCCCGATCCGACAGCCGATGCCCGCGACCCCCGCTGAACCACTCAGCGAGCGGTCGGGACCGCGGCCTTCGTGGCCCGGTACACGCCCCGGCGTGGCCGGCGCAAACTGGTTGCCGTGCCGCTGCAAGTCCAAGCACTTGGAGAGTAAGAGGTGTCCGGGACCTTTTTTGCCAGATAATCTCGGTCGGTGTCCGGAAAGCATCGCCCACGTGCAAAACGCATGTCAAGTCCAAAAGCTGCGGCTGAAGAAAGCAAAAAGAGCGCTACGGCATTCCACTGCAGTGATTCACTTGCAAGCTTGCGTCGTTTTGCCACCTTCCGGCGGAGGATTGGAGGCGTGACGCCTCCAAACGGCTAACCAGGCCGTGGCGCGACGCGATGACGTCCGGGTGACTTTTCGGGCGCTCTCTAACGGAAGACTCCGGTCCGGCCTGTACCCTAATTCGTTTGACATACCGTTATGGCTGCAATAGCATCCGTTGCATTCCTCCCAGCCGGACACACAGTGTCGGCCCCACAGTTCGTTCTACCCGGTACGCACGGCGCGCGACGTTGCAGTCGACGGGAAGAGGGAAACCGATGGGGATAAGCGGAAAAGCGGGGCGCCCGGCTGTGGAGAACGTTTCCCAGGTCCGTCTCCGTCCGCATATTTTAGGGAAGGACGGCCCGCTCGCCTATCTGTTCCTTTCCCCCGTCCTCCTCATTCTCATCGGCTTGATTGCCTACCCGTTCTTCTCGGCGATCTATCTCAGCCTGCAAGACAAGATGGTCGGCGCCCCGGGGACGTTCGTCGGTCTCCAGAACTACCTATCGCTTTTGCGGGACGAGATATTCCGGAAGACTGTCGTCAACACCGCCATCTACACCGTCCTGGGGGTAGTCCTGAAGGCGATTCTCGGCATGATCATCGCCCTGGTCATCAACGAGGCCATCCGGGCACGAAACCTGATGCGCGCCCTGTGCTTCCTCCCCTGGGCCTTTCCCACATTGATCGTCGCGCTCAACTGGAAATGGATCTACGACGGAACGCAAGCCGGGCTCCTGAACATGCTGCTCTACGAATCGGGCCTCATCTCCAATTACGTTCGGTGGCTGTCGGACGTGAACCTTGCCCTGTTTTCGGTGATCGCCGCCATGGTGTGGCAAGGGACGCCCTTCTACGCCATGATGTTTCTGGCCGGTATGCAGGCGATCCCCAAGGAACTGTACGAGGCCGCAGAGGTGGACGGCGCCTCGATCATCCAGCGCTTCTTCAAGGTCACGCTGCCCAGCCTGACCAACGTCATCATCATCACCATGTTGCTGTCCACCATCTGGACGGCCAACAACCTCGAGTTCGTTTACATCCTGACGGGCGGAGGCCCCAACTACGCCACCCATATCTTCCCGACCCTCTCCTACGAGATCGCCATTGCCTCCCGTCGGCTCGGGCTCGGCGCGACCGTGCCGCTGATGTTTCTCCCGATCCTGGTCGTGATCATCCTGGTGCTGACCCGCCGCATGCTGGACGAGGAGTGACGACATGGCCGCCGAGCGGCGAGCGGGGACGTCCCTGAAAAAGCGCATCACCTACGCGGTGCTCACCATCCTCCTGATCTGGTCGCTGTTCCCGGTGTACTGGATGGTGGTCACCTCGTTGAAGTCGAATCGTGCCATCTACAACGACCCGGGCCTCTTTCCCCTCGCGCCGGTCGTCACCCACTATCGGGTGACGCTGTTCGAGACCCACTTCCTGACCTTCATGCGCAACAGCTTCTTGGTCGCGGCGACGACGACTGCCGCCTCGATTGTGATCGGCTCGCTGGCGGCGTATGCCATCACCCGCCTGCACTTCGTGGGGCGACGCTGGGTGGCCCGCAGCATCATCTTCGTCTACCTCGTGCCGCCTGCCCTGCTGTTCATCCCCCTGTTTGCCGTGGTGCACACCCTCGGGCTCGCCGACACGGTCTATTCGCTGATGCTCACCTACCTGACGTTCACGGTCCCCTTCTGCACCTGGCTGCTCATCGGCTACTTCAAGACCATTCCCGCGGAGATTGCGGAGGCCGCACTGGTGGATGGCTGTGGGCCGGTGGGAACCCTGTGGCGCATCATCGCGCCACTGGCGCTTCCCGCCATGGCAGTCGTGGCCCTCTTTTCCTACACGCTGTCCTGGAACGAGTTCCTCTACGCCATGGTCTTCGTCGGCAGCGATTCGCAGAAAACCATCACCGTCGGGCTCGCCGGCCTGATCATGGGGGACGTGTTCATGTGGGGGCAGTTGATGGCGGCTTCCGTGATGGGCTCGATGCCGGCTGTGCTCATCTATGCGGTGTCCCAGCGTTGGGTGGTGGGAGGCTTGGCGGTGGGCGGCGTGAAAGGGTAGGGGCTAAGGAAGGAGAGGCACTTGTGAGAGCGGTGCGTGGTATCTCGCCTGTGTGGGGTTGGGAGGCTGGGGTCGCGATCGACGCGCGCACGGTCGTCGAAGGAGGAGACATCGATGAGAGATCTCACCCGTCGTGACTTTCTGAAGGGGACGGCTGCCGTGGCCGGGGCCGCATTGGCAGCGCCCGCGTTGGCCGGCGCACCCGCGGGCAAGCTTTCTGCCTGGGGCATCCAGACCTTCGCCGTAGAGGGGGACAAGCTGATCGGCGAGCAGATGCAGGAGTTCGGAAAACTCAAAAACGTGCCGGTCGAGTACGTGGTGGTGCCCTATGCCGAGATGCCGAGAAAGCTCACCGCCGCCATCGAGGCCAAGGCGCCGCCGGATCTCGTCATGCTGTCCGGGCAGAACATCCAGTATTATCGCAACAGGGGCCTCCTGACCGAGCTTACCGACGTCATGAACGACATCAGGAAACAGGGCGGCGGCATTTATGAGTCCGTGCTGCCCCAGTCGGTGTTCCAGGGTAAGTCTTACGCCGTTCCCTTCGAGCCCGAGCTCGCGCCGCTACATGTTCGGACGGACATCATGAAGCAGCACGGCGTCACGCTACCCATCGCGACGTGGAGCGATTTCACCGAGGCGTGCAAGAAGATCAACAGCCCGCCCAAATTCTACGCGTGGGGCATGGTGCTGGGGCGGTGCCCCGATGCGCACTGGAACATTTTGCACGTCATCTGGGGGCACGGCGGCAAGCTGGTCGAGAGCGACGGGAAGACGGTCGCCATCAAGTCGGAAGGGACCCTCGCGGCCCTGAAACTCATCGCCCAGTGGTTCCAGAAGGACAAGATCATCCCGCCCGACACGGTCACCGCCGACGACGCCTGGAACAACAAGGTGTATCAGTCGGGGATGGCCGGCGTTATCGACAACCAGGCCAGCGTCTACGGCTGGCTGGAGAAGAACGACAAGGAGTTGTGGAAGAACACCACCCTCATGCGGCATCCTCGCGGGCCTGCGGGGAGTTTCCAGCAGACAACGAGTTGGGCCTGGGTCATTTTTAACACAAGCAAGAACGTGGACCTGGCCAAAGAGATGATCCGGTACTGGCTAGAGCCGAGCCGCTTCGACAAGGTGGTCCAGACCATCGGTGGCCGATGGTGGCCCATCTACAAGGATCTGGCCAAGGGGAAGTTCTGGGCCGACCGGCCGGCGTACAGCATCTATCCCGAGATGCTGGCGCAGGCCCGCCTGGACGCGTACGCTGGGCCGCCGACGGATGCCTCGGGCGAGGTGTTCGAGCGCCTGATCTATCCCGACATGGTGCAAAAGGTCATCGTGGGTGGCGAGACGCCAGAGAAGGCTCTCGACTGGGCCCACGATCAGATCCGGGAGATATACGCCAGGCACTTCAAGTCGTAACCGGCCGTATCCGGAGTGCGCCCCCTCCCGCGATGTTCGGCAACGCGAGAGGGGGCGATTTTTTTCCGTGAGGGACGTGTCTCCTATTTCTGGTCAGGATTGGGCAGCATGAAGTCCCGGATGAGATTCACCAGGTCGTGCCAGGACGACGTGAACGCCCGCAGCGTCCGGACGGTGGCGCCGAAACCGTCGAATTCGTCCACGGTCATTCCGTCGGGCTCGTAAGCCCGGCGGAAGTCGGCAAACTTCTGGTAGAGCAGATCGAAGTACTCCTTGGGCACGGGGTTCTGCATCCGCTCTACGACCGCGACATCCGAGCCGTTGAACTGGAGCTGCCACTCGTACGGGATCGTCATGCTGAGGTCACCGCCGATCAGCTCCGACCAGTGCATGTGGTGCCGGTATGCCGCGGCGAGCAGGCGCGTCCGGTAGCCGCGCTGCCGGTAGATCTCGTACGCCTTCTTGATGGCGGCGATCCCCGCCCAGTGGAGCGCCCCCGGGTCCACGACGATGGTATCGCGCTTGGCAACGACCTGCATCCAGTCGTCGAGGCGCCCGATCATGATGGTGCAGACCGGCGTCATGCCGGCGACCGATTTGCCTTCGTGTTCCCGGCGCCGCAGTCCCCGTTCCACCGCCTCGGCCACGGCAAGCGCTTGCGGGACGGTGAACGACACGGTGGCGTTGATGTTCACCCCGCGGTAGGTCGCCTCCTCCACGGCGGCGACGCCGGCCTTGGTCACGGGCAGCTTCACCTGGATGTTGGGGGCCAAGCCGTGGAAGTAGACGGCCTGCTTCGTCAGGCGGTCGGCATCGCGGTACCACTGCGGGTTGGTCTGGATGGACAGCCGGCCGCGCATTCCCTTACGCGCCTCGAACACGGGCAGGATCACCTTGGCGCCACGAAGGCCCACCTCCTCGTAGATCTGCTGGGCGATCTGTTCTTCGTTCCAGGTCGGATGCTCGGCGATCACCTGGCGGATCCGGTCCTTCCACTCGCCCAGGGCGCCTTTCAGCACGGTGAACACGATGAACGGGTTGGATGTGGCGCCTGTGGCCCCGTGTTCGATAGCGTAGGTGAGCTCTTGGACTGAGCACGAGTCATTCCAGAACTCCGTCGGCGTGGTGGACACGGTTTCGTGCAGCGGGCTCTTGTAGGTTGACATGGCTCCTCCTGTCACCTCTTGGACTCTACAGTTTCCTCGGAGATGGGCGAGGGGTGCGCACGGCAGGAAAACTCGCGGGTGCGCACGGATTCCGTCGGAACTACCGTATGCCTTCTTAACCCATGACGAGCTTCGGCAGCCACGTAACGACGGGTGGGCAGAACGTGATCAGCGCCAGGACGGCGAGAAGCGGGATCAAGAACGGCAAGGTGGCGCGGACGATCCGCTCGAACGGCACGTCGGAAATCCCCGCCATCACGAACAGCACGACGCCGAAGGGGGGTGTCAGAAGGCCGATCATCAGGTTGAGGACCAGGACCAGACCGAAGTGGATTGGATCGATCCCCAGCTTGGCGACGGCCGGCATGAGCATGGGGGTGACGATCAGGATGGCCACCACGGTTTCCATAAAGCAGCCGACGATCAGCAGGAAAATATTGACGAGAATCAGGAAAACGATGGGATTTGTGGTGAACTGCGTGATGCCGGTCGCGACCTGGTTGGTCAAGCCGGTCCGCAGGAGCAGCCAGCCGAAGAAGTTGGCCGCACAGATGATGATGCCGATGGCGGCGGTCTCCCTGGCAGTCTCCATAAAGATCGGGCCAAGGTCGGCGACACCAAGCTCCTTGTAAATGACCACGCCCAGGACCAGCGCGTACGCCACGGCCACGGCCGCCGCCTCGGTCGGGGTGAAGACTCCGGACCAGATGCCCCCCAGGAGGATGACGGGCGTGAGGATGGGGAGAACGGCCTTCGAGGCGACGGAGAGGATCTCGCGGAACGCCGGAAAGGGGGCGCGGGGGTATCCCCGCTTATGGGCGTAGTACGCCACCATGAGCATCAGGGCAACCGTCATCGCCAAACCGGGGACCACCCCGCCCAAGAAAAGCTTTCCCACGGATTCTTCTGCCACCAGGGCATAGATGACCATGGGGATGCTCGGGGGAAAGATCGGACCGATGGTCGAAGAGGCGGCGGTAATGGCCACGCTGAATTCGGAGTCGTAGCCCTCGTCTTTCATGGCCTTCAGTTCCACCTGACCGAGACCGGCTGCATCGGCCACGGCCGCCCCGGACATCCCGGCGAAGATCAGGCTGGCCACCGTGTTGGCATGCCCCAGACCGCCGGGCATGAAGCCGACCAGGAGCCGCGCGAGGCTGAAGAGCCGGGTGGTGATGCCGGCAGTGTTCATCAGCTTGGCGGCCAGGATGAACAGGGGGATGGCCAGGAGAAGGAAATTATTCACCCCATACTGCATCCGCTGGGCCAGCATGGGGATGTTCACCCGGCTTCCCAGTTCGTTGAGATAGGCCAGCATGCCGGCAATCCCCAGCGAGTAACCTACGGGAATGCCGAGGACGAAGAGGATGATCATTCCGGCGGTGACAAGGAAAGTGGTCATGCGATCACCCCGTAGTCGTATTCCGGTCGGCGCCAAAACGGCTGGGGAAAAGGACGCGGGCCATGTTGAGCAGCAAATAGCACAGCGTCAGAATCCCGCTGAACACCAGGACCATGTACAGGTAGGAGAGCTTGAACCACGGCATGCTGGGAGCGTAAAATTCCCAGCTATTGATGATGTTCAGCCAGGAACTCCAGGTGAACACGACCATGAAGGCGAGCAGCACCAGCTGGACGAAGAGCCGATGCCAACGTACCAGAGAGGCGGGAAGGCGGTCCGAAAGGATGGTGATCCGGATGTGCTCCTCGCGTTCCATCAGGATGGCCGATCCAAGGAACACGATAAACACAAAGAGAAATTTCGCCAGCTCCTCGGTCCACATCGCGGTCACGTGGACAACGTTCCTGGCCAGGACCTGAAAGAAGGTCGTCAGGAACATCAAGAAGAGTAATGCCCCACTGATGCGGTAGATCAGTTTTTTCATGTCTGGCTGCTCCGAAGACTCCCCCGCCCGGAGGCACGGTCCGGACGGAGGAGTCTCCTGGGTTTGTCAGAGAATGGGAGCTACTTGATGTCGCGAACCTTCTTGAGCAGACCGGGCTCGAACACTTCCTTGTCCAGCTTGTCCATGGCCGGCTCCACCGCCTTGGCGAAGGCCGCCTTGTCCACCTCGACCATGGTCATCTTCCCTTCATTCTGGAGCTTGGCGGTGTAGTCCTTATCGGCGGCCACAGCCATCTCGTTGGCGTACTTGGCGGCATCCTCCCACGCCTTGACGATGAGGTCCTGCTGTTCCTTTTTCAGCGTGTTGAACCATTTCATGGAGATCTGGTACTTACACGCCGAATAGATGTGCTCGGTCCGCATCATGTACTTCTGGGCCTCGTAGAACTTGAGGGACCAGATCGACTCCGGCGGATTCTCCTGGGAGTCCGCCACGCCGGTCTTCAGGGCCATATAGACTTCCTGGAATGGGACCGGGGTCGGCATGGCGCCCAGCGACTTCCACACTTCCATCCATGGCTTGATCTCCGGGAGGCGGAGCTTCAGGCCCTTGACATCGGCCGGGGTCTTGACGGGGCGGTTGGCGGTCAGCAGGCGGGGGCCGCGATACACGATCCCCACCGTCTTGACGCCTTTCTGCTTCAGTGGGACATCGTTGATGTACGCCCCGAGCGGGCCGTTCCAGAACTTCCAGAAGTGGTCGTAGTCCCGCATGACGTAGGGCACTTCGAACACGAGGTACCTGGGGAAGAAGATGGAGATGTCGCCGGAACCCATGGCGCCCATCTCCAATCCGCCGGTGCTCATGGCTTCGAAGACGTCCCGCTCGCCACCCATGGCACCGAGGGGATGCACGAGGACCTCGAACTCGCCCTTCGAGCGCTGCTCCACCAGCTCCTTAAACTTCTCCTGGCCCTTGTAGACCGGGGCACCGGGGCCGAAGGTCGAGCCCACGTTGATCTTGATCCCCGCCAGTGCCGGCAGCGCGGCAAGCGCAACACCAAGCAGGGCTGCCCAGAACACCAGCATTGCCACCCGCAGCTTCATCGCCACACCTCCTTGAGTGTGAGTGGGGGCATACCGCGTGGCGAAGAGCCGGGGGCCACGGGCACGCGCGTTGACCTGCCAATGTGCGCGAAACCCTATCTAAGCCCTTCCTGCTTGTCAAGGAGCTTCGGGCCGGGTCCGGCCCTTGATTGGCGGGAAGAACAAGCCGTGTATCTCGGCCCCGGTTTCCGGCGGCGGCTCCCGTCAAAACTGTCCGGGCTTTTTTGGTTTTGACAGCCGCCATGAGCTATGGTACCCATTCCCCAATTCACCGGGCCCGTGGGGTCGCGGTTGCGGGTCCGTTTCTCAGAAAAGGCGTACGCTCGTGCATCATTTCCAGCATCGCGGCGATGACCTCTACTGTGAAGACGTTTCCGTCGCGCGGATCGCCGATGCGGTGGGCACCCCGGTCTACATCTACAGTCACGCCACGCTGACCCGGCATTTTCAGGCGCTGGACGACGCGTTTTCCTCGGTCCCGCACCTCATCTGTTTTGCGTTGAAAGCCAACGCCAACCTGGCGGTGCTGCAGCTCTTCGCCGGTCTCGGCGGCGGTCTGGACGTCGTGTCCGGGGGCGAGCTGTACCGCGGGCTTGCGGCCGGCGTGCCGCCCGAACGCATCGTCTACGCCGGCGTCGGGAAAACCCGCGAGGAGATCGCGTACGCCCTCAGGTCCGGCATTCTGATGTTCAATGTGGAATCCGATCAGGAACTCCGGCGCATCAGCGAGATCGCCGCGGCGTCGGGATGTACGGCGCGGATCGCGCTGCGGGTGAATCCGGATGTGGACCCCAAGACCCACCCCTACATCGCGACCGGGTTGAAGCAGAGCAAGTTCGGCATCGAGATCGGTCGGGCCCTGGAGGAGTACGAGGCGGCCAAGACGCTGCCGGCCCTGGACGTCGTCGGCATCCACCAGCACATCGGCTCGCAGATCACCATGATCCAGCCATTCGTCGACTCGTTGACCCGAACCGTGGGCCTGGTTCGGCAGTTGCGCGCGCAGGGCACAGATATCCGATACATCGACATCGGGGGCGGGCTGGGCATCACGTACCGCGACGAGACGCCGCCGTTGCCGCTGGAGTTCGCCCGGGCGCTGATCGACGTGATCCGCGACCTGGGGGCGACGGTCATCCTCGAACCCGGGCGGGTCCTCGTCGGCAACGCCGGGATCCTGGCGACCCGGGTGCTTTACACCAAGCAGTCCCCGGTCAAGAACTTCGTGGTGGTGGACGCCGGCATGAACGACCTGGCGCGGCCGAGCCTCTACGGATCGTATCACGCGATCTGGCGAGTGCATCGCGTCTCGGGACGCGACGAGGTCACGGCGGACGTGGTCGGGCCGATTTGCGAGTCGGGGGATTTCCTGGCCAAGGACCGCACGCTGCCGCGTTTCGAGCCGGGAGAGTTGATGGCGGTGATGTCGGCGGGGGCGTACGGGCACACCATGTCCTCGAACTACAACGCGCGGCCGCGGGCACCCGAGGTCATGGTGCGCGGAAACCAGTTCTACGTGGTGCGGGAACGCGAGACGTATGCCGACCTGATCCGGGGGGAGCGGACTCTGGACGGCTGCTGACACAGACCCGGCTTCTGCGTCGCCCCGCTCCCGCGGCGCCTTGGCTCCGGGCCTTTCGAGCAGCGTGGGGTGCACGGGTTCCGTAACGGTCGGTCGCGGTTTCTGGCGGGTCGGGCGACGGGGTATCGCCCGCGGCTCGAGTGGCTGGTGACGCGGGGAGGTGGAGCGATGGCAAAGCGGGTGTTTCAGGGATCGATCGTGGCGCTGGTGACTCCGTTCCGAGACGGGAAGGTTGACGAGGCGGCGCTGAAAGCCCTGGTCGAGTTTCAGATCGCCGGCGGAACCGACGGCATCGTCCCGTGCGGCACGACCGGCGAGTCCCCCACGCTGGACCACGACGAGCACAAGCACGTGATCGACGTGGTGATCCAGACGGTCAACAAGCGCGTTCCCGTCATCGCCGGGACGGGATCGAACAGCACGGCGGAGGCCATCAGCCTGACGAAACATGCCAAGCGGGCCGGGGCCGACGGCGCACTGATCGTGCTGCCATACTACAACAAGCCGACCCAGAAGGGGCTCATCGAGCATTGCCGCGCCATCGCCGATGCGGCGGAGCTGCCCTTGGTGCTGTACAATATCCCCGGGCGGACGGGCGTGAACATGCTGCCCGAGACGGTGGCGCAACTCGCCGACCACCTCAACATCGTGGGGATGAAGGAAGCCACCGGAAACCTGGAGCAGATGACCCAGGACATCGTCCTGTGCGGCGACAAGCTCAGCTTCCTCTCCGGCGACGACACGCTCACGCTTCCCCTCATGTCGGTGGGGGGGCGGGGGATCATCTCGGTCGTCGCCAACATCGTGCCCAAGGATGTCTCCGCCATGACCCGCGCGTTTCTCGGCGGGGACTGGAAGCGCGCGCGCGAGTTGCACCTCAAACTCTTCCCGCTGTCGCAAGCGATGTTTTACGAGACCAACCCCATCCCGGTCAAGACGTCCCTGGCCATGATGGGGAAGATCCGCGAGGAGTTCCGGCTGCCGCTCTGCTCCATGACCGACGCCAACCGGAAGAGGCTGGAGGCGGCGCTGAAAAGCTATGGACTGCTGTAGAGCCGACACGGACCGGGACAGCGACGGGGGCGGCTCCGCGATCGCCGCCGGAGACCGCCGTCAAACAACGGGAGGACGGTCGTGATTAGAGCTGTGGTCGCCGGCGCCGCGGGGCGCATGGGGAAGCGACTGGTCGCGTTGCTGCACGAGAGTCCGGAGTTCAAGGTGACGGGCGCCTTCGAGCGGCCCGGCCACCCGCAGGTCGGCCAGGATGCGGGGGCGGTCGCCGGGGTCGGATCGCTCGGCGTCGCCATTCTGGACGGGCCGGACGCGGCCCTGCATGGGGCGCAGGTCGTGCTGGACTTCACCGCGCCCGCGGCCGCCGTGCAGAACCTGGCGGCGGCCAGCCGGGCCGGGGTCGCCATGGTGATCGGCACCACCGGAATCGGCGAGGCGGACCTCGCCCGGTTCCCGGAGTTCTGCCGGAGGATCCCGTGCGTGCGGTCGCCCAGCATGAGCGTCGCCGTCAACGCCGTGTTTGCGTCGCTCGCGCCGCTGGCGCGCACCCTGGGCGATGCGTACGACGTCGAGATCATCGAGGCGCACCACCATTTCAAGAAAGACGCGCCGAGCGGGACGGCGGAGCGGATGGCGGAGATCGTCGCCCATGCCCTCGGTCGCGACCTGAAGGCGGTCGGCGTCTACGGGCGCCACGGTATGGTCGGCGAGCGGGGCCCCAAGGAGATCGGTGTGCACGCGGTCCGGGCCGGCGACATCGTTGGGGAGCACACGGTCCTCTTCGGGGGCATCGGAGAGCGCGTGGAGGTGACGGTCCGCTCGCAGAGTCGGGACAGCTACGTCCAGGGCGCGTTGCGGGCGGCACGCTGGGTTGTCGGGAAACCCGCCGGGCTCTACGACATGCGGGACGTCCTGGGGTTGAAATAGACTCGATGGACTGGCCAATTCGTCAAGAGGTCGAATGGTTCTATCCGATTGACGTATTGAACAATTGACTATTTGACGGAGCGACACGCCGATCGCTTGCGATCGGCGCGGGAGGAGCAGGGATCGCATGTCCACCTTTGCACAATCGGCACGACTGCAGCAACTCCCCCCGTATCTGTTTGCAGAACTGGACCGGATGAAGCAGGAGCAGATCAAGAAGGGGGCGGACATCATCAGCCTGGGGATCGGCGACCCGGATCTCCCCACGCCTCCGCACATCATCCAGGCCATGGCGCAGGCCGCGGCCGATCCGAAGAATCATCAATATCCCTCGTACGAGGGGATGCTCGGCTTCCGGAAGGCGGCGGCCGACTGGTATCGGCAGCGCTTTGGCACGGCGCTGGATCCCACCACTGAGGTCCTGGCGCTGATCGGATCCAAGGAGGGGATCGGCCATCTCCCGCTTGCCTTCATCAATCCGGGCGACGTCGTCCTGGTCCCCGACCCGGCGTATCCGGTGTACCAGGCAGGGACCCTCTTCGCGGGCGGGGAGGCGTACTTCTTGCCGCTGACCCCGGAGCGCGGTTTTCTGCCGGATCTGGGCGCCATTCCCACCGCGGTGCTGAAGCGTGCCAAGATCCTCTGGCTGAACTACCCCAACAACCCCACCGGGGCCGTGGCGCCGCGGGAGTTTCTGGCCGAGGCGGTGGCGTTTGCGCGCCGGCATGGGTTGATCCTGGCCCACGACGCGCCCTACTCGGAGATCGCGTTCGACGGGTACCGGCCCGAGAGTATTCTGAGCATCGACGGGGCCAAGGATGTCGCGGTGGAGTTCCACTCGGTCTCCAAGACCTACAACATGACGGGATGGCGGCTGGGGTTCGCGGTGGGGAATGCCCGGATCCTGTCCGGCCTCGGCCGCGTCAAGGAAAACGTGGACTCCGGAGTCTTTCAGGCGGTCCAGCACGCCGGGATCGTGGCGCTCACGGGCCCGCAGCAGTGCGTGACAGACAACCGCCGGATCTGGCAAGAGCGGCGCGACGTTCTTATGGCAGCGCTGCGCGACATGGGGTTTGCCGTGACGCCGCCCAAGGCGACGTTCTATGCCTGGATCCCGGTGCCCCGCGGCTTCACCTCCGGCAGCTTCTGCGTGGATCTCCTGGTCAAGACCGGCGTCGTGGTGACGCCGGGAAATGGATTCGGCGCCTCCGGCGAAGGGTTCGTGCGCGCGGCCTTCACCGTCAGCGTGGAGCGCATCCGCGAGGCCATGGATCGGATCCGGAAGCTGGGGATTCGCGGATCCTAGACAAGAACGTTCGGCTCACCCATGCCTGACCGCATCCTCCTGCAGGGTGTCCAGTTCTACGGCTACCACGGCATCTACGACGAGGAGCGCCGGCTCGGCCAGCGCTTCCTCGTCGACGTGGAGCTGCGTCTGGACGTCTCCGGCGCCGCCTCGGCGGACGACGTGTCCGCGGCCATCGATTACGGCCAGGTGCACGCCCTCGTGCTGGAGGTGGGCACGCGGCACAAGTTCAAGCTGCTGGAGACGCTGGCGACCCGCATCGCATCGGCCATTCTGGAGCGGTTTCCGATCCGATCGGTCACCGTGCGCGCCACGAAACCGGCGCCCGCCCTACCCGGCGCGCTGGCGGGGGTCAGCGTGGAGGTGACGCGGCCGTGAAGGTCCGCGCGTTCATCGGGATGGGATCGAATGTGGGCGATCGGCGCGCGCACTGCACAGAGGCCCAGGCACGTCTGGCGCGCCTCCCCGAGACGGTGTTGCTCCGCGTCTCTCCCCTCGTGGAGACGGATCCGGCGGAAGGGGTCGGCGGCGGTCCGTTTCTGAACGGCGTGGCGGAGGTGGCCACGGCGCTCGCGCCCCTCGAGCTGCTGCGGGCGCTCCAGACCATCGAGGACGCGCTCGGCCGGCCGCCCGGTCATCGGCCGGGAACGGCGCGGACCATGGATCTGGACATTCTGCTGTACGGTGACCGCATCGTTCGTGAGGTCGGCCTGGACATCCCGCACCCCCGCCTGGCCCGGCGCCGGTTCGTCCTGGAGCCGCTGGCCGGGCTGGCACCGGATGTCCGGCACCCGGTTCTCGATCTGTCGGCGGCGGACATGCTGCGGGACCTCGAGGCCGGCCGGGCGTCCCGGCGTGCGAGCGACGCGCCATGAGAGGGGCCGGCGACTCGCCTCGATACATCGTCGTGGAAGGTCCGATCGGGGTCGGCAAGACCAGCCTCGTGGAGCGCCTGTCGGAGCGCCTGGGCGCACGCAGGCTCCTGGAGTCGGCGGACGACAACCCGTTCCTGGCGCCCTTTTACAACGACGCGCGACGGTACGCGTTTCAGGCGCAGCTCTGGTTTCTCCTCAACCGTTTCCGGCAGCAGCAGGAGCTGGCGCAGTGGGATCTGTTCCGCCAGACGCTGATCGCCGACTACCTGTTCGCCAAGGACAAGATCTTCGCGTACCTCACGCTGGAGGACCACGAGCTGGCCCTGTACGAGCGCGTCCACGCGCTGCTCCAGGTGCGGGTCCCGACTCCGGACCTCGTCATCTTCCTGCAGGCCAACACCGACACGCTGCTTCACCGGATCGGCGTCCGCGGGAAACCGTACGAACGCGAGATCAACCGCGAATATCTGGAAGAGCTGAACGCCGCCTACACGCACTTCTTCTTCCACTACACGGCGTCGCCGCTCTTGGTGGTGAACACCAGCGATATCGATTTCGTGAACCGGCCCGCCGACTTCGACGATCTCGTCAAGACGGTGCGGGAGGCCAGGGCGGGCACGCACTACTACGTGCCGCGCGGTTGAGCGCCGCACCCATCGGAATGGGTACCCGGCGCGGGACGCCCTGGAGCCGTTCGAGTCCAGCAGCCATGCAGATCATTCGAGAAGCGGGAGCCATGCAGCGGTACGTAGAGGAGCAGCGCCGGATCGGACGGTCCATCGGGCTGGTACCGACTATGGGCGCCCTCCATGACGGCCACCTGAGCCTGCTTCGACGCTGCCGGGCGGACAACGATGTGGCGGTGATGACGCTCTTCGTGAATCCGAAGCAGTTCGACCGGTCGGAGGACCTGGCGCGCTATCCGCGAGACCTCGCGCGCGACGCGGACCTGGCCGCGGCGGCGGGAACGGATGCGATCTACCACCCGGCGATGGAGGAGATGTACCCCGGTGGATACGCGACCTACGTGATCGTCGAAGGTCTCACGGATCGCTGGGAGGGGGCCACCCGTCCCGGACATTTTCGAGGAGTGGCCACGGTGTGCACCAAGCTGTTCGCGGTGTGCCGGCCGCATCGCGCCTACTTCGGACAGAAGGACTATCAGCAATCCCTGGTGATCCGGCGGCTGGTGGCGGATCTGAACCTGGGCTTCGAGATCGTCGTCTTGCCGACCGTGCGCGAGGCGGACGGCCTGGCGCTGAGCTCGCGCAATGCGCTCCTGGGTCCGGACGAGCGGCGGCAGGCCCGCGTCGTGTCGCAGGCGCTTTTTGCGGCGCAGGCCGCCGTCCGGAGCGGCGAGCGCGACGCCGAAAAACTGCGCGGCGACATCGAGGCGCGAATCCGGAGCGCTTCCCTGGCGGTCGTGGATTACGCGGCGGTGTGCCATCCCGACACGCTGGAGCCGCTGACGCACATCTCGGGGCGCGCGGTGGCGCTGGCGGCGGCTCGTTTCGGCGCCGTCCGGCTCATCGACAACGTTCTCCTGGACGGGTGACCCGACCGGCGCCGGCGACGACCACCCACGGTCGCGTCAAGCCATGGTCGGGATCATCCTGTCCGAGCCGGCGAAAGAATCCCGTGCGCCGATGCGGGACGATCCCCGCGTCGGAGCGGATGCCGTCACCCCACCGGGACCCTTTTCCGTTTTTCCGTCACGGAGCGCCGCCGGTCGTCTGGAGTGCGCGGCCCAAGCGAAGTCGGTCGAGGAATACCGCGATACCTCCAGGTCTTGGGTGGGATGAATCGGCGAAGCCCCAGGGGTGGGGGATGCCAATTCCGGTCCGCTCCCGCGCGCATTAACTCCCCTAAAAACCTCACGAAATTCTCTTGACAGCCGGTTTTCGGCAAGTATATTGTGCGCGAGTTGGTGGGAGAAAGTGGGATGAAATGTTGTAACATCCCAAAATAGTCCCACAGAGTGGCGTCGAGGTGAGGACCGATGTTTCGCGGCCAGTTCGAGCATGCGATCGACGAGAAAGGCCGGCTGAGCATCCCGGCGAAGTTCCGCGAGCTGCTTGGCGAGGAAAAGACCCTCGTCCTCACCGGTTCGGATTCCTTTCTCACGGCATATCCCCTCGCGGAGTGGCGCGCCCTCGAGGAGCGACTCCGCGCGAACCCCAAGTTCAAGCGGGAACAGCGCGACTTCCTCCGCTTCGTGTACTCCTCGGCCGAAGATGTCGCGATGGATTCCCAGGGGCGCATCCTGATTCCGCAGGGGTTGCGACAACGGTCCGGCATCGGGCGCGAGGTCATCGTCATCGGGGTCATGGACACCATCGAGATCTGGGACAAGGCGCGCTGGGAGGCGAAGGTCGCCTCGGCGCCGCCGCCCGAAGAGCTTTCGGCCAAGCTGGGCGAGCTGGGGATCTGAGGCCAATCCCACGCCCCGTCCGACGGAGATCGGCGCGGCGCCCGCGAGGCGATGCGCCGCACACACACAAGGGGGAGCCATGGCAGAGCCACGCAGCAGACGCCGCACCCGCGAGACCGGCAAATCCGAGCCGGCGGCGCAGGCGAACCCGGCAACGACGATGGAGCCGCGCTGGAATCCGGAGCGGCGACCTCTGCTGCCCCCGCTGAAGGTGGGCCGCGAGTGGGACCGGGTTCGGCGCATCGCCTATCTCTAGGAGGAACGACATGCAGGTCCGCTGGTCGGAACCACATCGCGTGGCGGTGCTCGACCCCCAGGGCGACCTTGGGATCCGCACCATGGTGGAGATGAAAAACGCCATCGCCAGCCTGCTGCGCGACGGGTGCCGGACGCTGATCGTGGACTGCCGCGGCGTCCAGCGACTCGAGGCCATGAGTCTGGGTGTGCTGGTGGAGCGCTTGTGCCGTGCCCGCGAACTGAGCGGCACGCTGGCGCTGGCGCATCTGAACGAGGACCTCGCGGCGCGGTTACGGGAGCTGCGGGTCCATTCGCTTTTTCCGATCTTCGAGTCGGTCCCGGCCGCCTTGCAGGGTCTGGTGGGCGCCGACTCCGAGGCCGTGGCGTCGCTGGCGGCCTGAGTAGGCTGCTCACAAAAGCCCATCTGAGGCGTTGCGGCGCTCCCGCGGCACTGCGACGTACGCACCCATCGGAATGGGTACCCGAGTACGCCTGCACCCACCTACGGTGGGTACCCGTCGGATCGCGCGGCGCCTTGCATCTGGACCATTTTGAGCAGCCTGAGCAAGAAACAACGTTTTCAGCAAACGACCAGGAGTCGTGAGCACGCATGTCCCGGTCCTGCAGGCGGAGGTGGTGGCGCTGCTCCGCGTCCGGCCCGGCGGTCGCTATCTGGATGCGACGATCGGGCTGGGCGGACACGCCGAGGCGATCCTCCGGGCTTCGGCGCCGAGCGGCAGCGTGCTCGGGCTCGACCGCGATGCCGAGGCTCTGGCGCTGACCGGGCGGCGCCTGGCCGCTTTCGGCGATCGACTGGTGCTGCGGCAGGGCCGCTACGAGGCAGTGGTTGACCTGGCGGGATCGGCCGGCCCGTTCGACGGGATCTTTTTTGACCTCGGGGCCTCGTCGCTCCAGCTGGACGCGGCCGAGCGGGGGTTCTCCTTTACGCAGTCGGGGCCGCTGGACATGCGGATGGATCGTGGCACGGGGGAGACAGCGGCGGAGCTGGTCGCGCGCCTGTCCGAGCCAGAGCTGGCGAACCTCATCTTCGAGTGGGGAGAAGAGCGGTGGTCCCGCCGGATTGCGCGGGCCATCGTGACCGCGCGGCACGACCGACCCCTGGCGACCACGACGGATCTCGCGGCCGTCGTGGCGCGATCCATCCCCCGGCGGTTGTGGCCACGCCGCATCCACCCGGCCACGCGGACCTTTCAGGCCATCCGCATCGCGGTCAACCGAGAGCTCGTCGGGCTGGGACCGGCGTTGGGGGACGCGGCCCGGCTCCTGGCGTCCGGCGGCCGCGCCGCCGTCATCAGCTTTCACTCGCTGGAGGACCGGATCGTGAAACAGACCTGGCGCCGGCTGGAGGCCGAGGGAAAGGTGCGCGTGGTGACGAAGCGGCCGGTCACGCCGGAACCGGCGGAGTTGGCCGCCAACCCGCGGTCGCGGAGCGCGAAGCTTCGCGCCGTGGAGCGACCACCGGTCCCGCCGGAGGCGGCCTGAGATGCCCCGCTTCTCGCCCGCCGTCGGCGCCGCGGGGGCGGGCGTCCGCGCCCTGGCCCGGCCGAGACCGCGCGCCCGCTGGACCTGGTGGCAGTGGCTCAACTCCTTTTCGATCGTGGGGCTCTGCCTCGTGATCCTGGCGGGCGCGCTGTTTCACGTCTGGCAGCATATCCACGTGGTGCGCCAGGGGTACGCCATCGAGCGATTGCGGGCCGTGCACGCCAGGCTCGTGCAGGAGAACAAGGCCCTGCGGCTGGAGGCGGGCCAGCTTCGCTCGCTCCGGCGCGTGGAGGAGATCGCGCGCACCCGTCTCGGCATGGCGACGCCGAAGCCGGGGCAGGTGGTCTTGATCCCCGAATCGACGATTCAATAGCGCGTCGCCGGGGCCGCGTCCGCCGACCGTGCACGCCGGCGGGCAGGCGGGGGTCGTCCGGCAGGCGGCGCACCGCGGCCGCGCCGGGGCGCCGGGTTCGAGCGGTTCGATTCCAGGTGCGGATCTTCCGGAGATGGAGAAGGGCCAAAGAACATGACGGTGCGCATCCTGGCGGTCTTTCTCACTCTCCTGCTGGGGCTGGGCGGTATCGCCGTCAAGCTCTTCACCATTCAGATTCAACACGGACGTCGCTTCACGGAGCAGGCTGCGAGACAGTACAAGCGCCTCGTGCCGCTGGTGTCCCGGCGCGGGACGATCTTCGATCGGGCCGGACGGGAGCTGGCCGTGAGCCTGCGCGTTTCCTCTGTATTCGCCCAGCCGGCGGCCGTCGTCAACCCGCGGGAGACGGCGCGCGCCCTGGCGCCCATCCTTCATCAACCGGCCAGGGAACTCCAAGCGCGTCTGAGCACGGACAAGCCCTTCGTCTGGCTGCAGCGGCAGCTGGAGCCGCGCCAGGCCGAGGCGATCGGCGATCTCGGTCTCAAGGGCATCGGCCTGATCCCGGAAAGCCGGCGGTACTATCCGCGCCAGGATCTGGCGTCGCATGTGCTGGGGGCGGTGGGGCTGGACGACCGCGGCCTGGAGGGGGTCGAGCATCTGTACGACGAGCTTCTCGGCGGGAAGCCGCAGTTCGTGGTCGCGCAGCAGGATGCCCTGGGCCGACTTGTCTTTCGCCAGGAGGCGTCCGAGCCGAAGACCCCGATCTTCGATGTGTATCTGAGCATCGACGAGGTGCTCCAGTACATCACCGAGCGGGAGCTTGCCCGGGCCGTGGAGCGTTGTGGCGCCAAGGCGGGCACCGCCCTGATTGTGGACCCCGCCACCGGCGAGATCCTGGCTCTGGCCAATCAGCCGACATTCGACCCCAACCGCTACAAGACCGCCAGCAGCGCCGCGAAGCGGAACCGCGCGGCCACCGATTATCTGGAGCCCGGCTCGATCTTCAAAGTGATCCTGGCCGCCGGTGCCGTCGAGGAGGGCATCGCCAGCCCGACGGACCTGCTGTACGGGGAGAACGGCTCCATCGAGGTGAGCGGAACCACGATCCGGGATCACGGCAAGTACGGCTGGCTCACCGTCCGGCAGGTCCTGGCCCAGTCGAGCAACGTGGGGGCCATCAAGCTGGGACAGAAGCTCGGCAAGAGTCTCTACTACCACTACATGAGCGCGTTCGGTTTTGGGAATCTGACCGGGGTGGACCTGCCCGGAGAGACGCCGGGCCTGATCCGGCGGCCCAAAGGCTGGTCCGCCCTTTCGCTGCCCGTGCTGTCCCTGGGGCAGGAAGTATCCGTGACGGCCGTCCAGTTCGCTACCGCGTTTGCGGCCATTGCCAACGGGGGAAGGCTGATGCGGCCGCACGTCGTGCGCAGCCTCCGCGCCCAGGACGGCACCGTCGTGCGCAACGTGGAGCCGACGGTGGTGCGGCGCGTCATTTCGGAGTCGACCGCCCGGACCCTCCTGGAGATGCTGACCAGCGTGGTGGAGGAGGGCACGGGGAAGGACGCGGCGGTGTCGGGGTACAGCGTCTCGGGCAAGACGGGAACGGCCCAAAAGGTGGACCCGGCCACGGGGCGGTACTCGCACCGGAAGGTGGTGGCCTCGTTCGTCGGAGCGATCCCGGCGGACGCGCCGCGCCTGGTGATCCTGGTGATGATCGACGAGCCGGAGACGCTGCGCTGGGGTGGATCCATCGCGGCTCCGACATTCCGCGAGATCGCCCGCGACGCCGTCAAGTATCTGAAGCTGCCGCCGTCGCCGGCGCGGGATGTGCGGCTCGTGCGTGCCGGTTGAGGCGCGGCAATCTGGCGACTCGGCAACTTGGCAAGTGCACGAACAAGCGACGCTCCAAGTCGCCTAATTGCCCAATTGCCGAGTCGCCCAATTGCCTAATCGCCCAGTTGCCGAGGGAAGCGGGATGCGGTTACGCGAGCTCCTCTCCGAAACGCCCGGCGCGCAGGTGACCGGCCCCGCCGATCTCGAGATCTCCGGGATCGGCCATGATTCACGGACGACGGCTCCCGGCTCGCTGTTTGTGTGCATCCGCGGATTCCAGCAGGACGGGCACGCGTTCATCGGCGAGGCGGCGCGGCGCGGGGCGGCCGCCGTGGTCGTCGAGGGCGATCCAGCCGGAGTGACCATCCCGTCCGGAATCACCGTCGTCCGGGTGGCCGACACCCGAATGGCCCTGGCACGCCTTGCCGCCCGCTTCTTCGGACACCCCAGCCGGCGCCTTCGACTCGTCGGGATCACCGGCACCAACGGCAAGACCACGACCGCGTACCTCGTGGAGGCCATCCTGCGCGCGGCGGGGCATCGCGTCGGGCTATTGGGGACCATCGCGTATCGCTGCGGGACCACGACCTTTCCCGGCGAGCGGACCACGCCCGAGTCCAGCGACCTCCAGCGCCTCCTGGCGCGGATGCGCGACATGGGGGCTTGGGGGGCGGCGATGGAGGTTTCGTCCCACTCCTTGGTGCTCCACCGGGTGGCGGCATGCGAGTTCGACGTCGCGGTGTTTACGAACCTCACGCAGGACCACCTGGACTTTCACGGGACCCTGGAGCGGTATGCCGAAGCCAAGGCGCGGCTCTTTCGGGACCTGGGCCGGGATCGGGTGAAGCCCGGCGTGGCGGCCGCGGTCCTGAACGCCGACGATCCGTGGGCGGACTTCATGGCGCAGCGGACGCGGGGCCGGGTGATCCGCTTCAGTCTGGCGCCCGGCGCCGACGTGGCCGTCCGCACGGCGCAGTTCGACCTGGCCGGCATCCGCGCCGGGGTGGCGACCCCGTGGGGCCCGTTCGAGGTGGCGTCGGCGCTGGTGGGCCGTCACAACCTGGCCAACATCCTGGGCGCCGCGGGCGCGTGCCTGCACCTGGGGATCCCCCCCGAGGTGGTGCAGGCGGGGATCGCGAACCTCGCAGCCGTGCCGGGCCGCTTCGAAAAAGTGGAGGCGGGCCAGCCGTTCGGGGTTGTGGTGGACTATGCCCACACACCCGACGCGCTGGAGCGGGTCCTGACCTTTGCGCGCGAGTACACCCGCGGCCGCCTCATCGTCGTTTTTGGCTGCGGCGGGGACCGGGACCGGGGCAAGCGTCCGCGCATGGGGGAGGTGGCGGCGCGGCTGGCGGATACCGTCTTCGCGACCTCGGACAACCCGCGGAGCGAAGATCCAGACGGCATCCTCGCAGAAATCGCCGTCGGGTTCAAAAAGACGTTCGCCAACGCGAAAGGTCATGCTACAATCCCGAATCGACGCGAGGCCATCGGTGCCGCCTTGGCAGACGCGCGGGGCGGTGATTTGGTGGTGATCGCGGGCAAAGGGCACGAAACCTACCAGATCCTCCGCGACCGCACGATCCCCTTCGACGACCGAGTGGTGGCACGCGAGGCGCTGACGGCCCTAGGCTACGGGACGTCCGGGGGTGATCCCGCATCCTCGGGCCCCTGACGGGGCGGATCCGTGTTGATCCGGATCGGCGGGCTGGAAACCTTCTATCAGTTGGAGGGGCAGGGCGACCCGGTTGTCCTGCTGCACGGCTGGGGCGCCTCGAGCCAGAGCCTGGCGGGGGTCGCGGCGTGCCTGGCGCCCGCCTTCCGGGTGCTGGCGGTGGATCTGCCCGGCTTCGGATGGAGTCAGGCCCCGCCGGTCGCTTGGGGGACGGGAGATTACGCGGATCACGTCCGGCGGCTCCTGGACGAGATCCGGATCGCCGATGCCGCGTTGCTGGGGCACTCCTTCGGTGGCCGGATCGCTATCCAGCTGGCCACGCGTCATCCGGAGCGGGTCGAACGTCTGGTCCTGGTGGCCAGCGCCGGCGTCCGGCCCAGGCGAGGGCCGCGGTACTACGCGCGCGTGGCGACCGCCAAGACGCTCCGCCGCCTGCTGACGCTGCCCGGGCTGGAGGGGGTCGGGCGCCGACTCCTGTCGCGCTGGCAGGCGAAGGTCGGGTCCCGCGACTATCTGGCGGCAGGACGGCTCCGGCCGACGTTCGTCAAGGTGGTGAACGAGGACCTGACGCCGGTCCTGGCGCTGATCCGGGCGCCGACGCTCCTCCTGTGGGGTGACCAGGATCAGGAGGTGCGCCGGCCCGCGGTGGACGTCATGGCCGCGCGCATTCCCGGAGCGCGCCTGCACGTGTTCCCGGGCGCCGGCCATTTCCCGTTCCAGGACGCGCCGGAGGTCTTCTGCCGAGCGGTGCGGGAGTTCCTGGAGGCGGAGAGACGGGTGGCGACGGGAGAGGGGCGCTGATGGCGTGGCTCGTGAGGGCGGTCCGGCTCGTGCTGCCGTACGCGGCGGTGGTCGTCTCGCGCGCCCTGGACTGCCTGTACCTCCTCCAGGTCGAGCGCTACAAGCCCGACCGGTTCCGCGCGTGGGTCGTGAGCCATCGGCGGATGCTGGTGTCCGGCCGCGAGTGCGCGCTGCAGGCCGTGACGGTGACGGCGGCGGTGGTGCTGGCGGTGGCGGGGCAGCACTGGCTGGGCGCGGCCGTCTTCTGGGTTCTCACCGGGCATATCGTGCTGTGGGGCCACCGGTCGCTCCAGGTGAGCCAGCGCCTGCACTGGACCGCGCGGGTGGCCCGCGTGGCGGCCGTGGCGCTGGGCGTGGGCGGGTTTCTGGTGGCCTGGGCCGTCAACACGGTCGGGCAGCTTCTCCCGGTGCGGGACCTCGCGGCGGGTTACGTGGCGGGTGGGATCGCCGGCCTGGCGTTTGTGGGGTTGCTCACCCCCACCATCGTCGGTCTGGCCGCGCGCGCCGTGGCGCCGCTGGAGCGGATCATCGCGCGGCGGTTCCTGGCCGAGGCGTCGCGCCGCATGGGGGTGTATCGGGGGCGGGTGCTGGGGATCACGGGGAGCTACGGGAAGACCAGCACGAAGTACATCGTGGCGGATCTCCTGGCGGCCCGGTACCGCGTCCTGAAGACGCCCGCCGGGGTCAACACCACCATGGGGATCACCCGGATCATCCGCGAAGAGCTGAAGGCGGAGCACGACGTCTTCATCGTGGAGATGTCCGCCTACGGGCCCGGCGAGATCCGCGAGGTGTGTGACGTCGTCCATCCGTCGCTGGGCATCCTGACCGCGGTGGGGGTGCAGCATCTGGAGCGGTTCGGCGCCCCGGAGCGGATCGCCGAGGCGAAGTACGAGTTGATCGCCGCCTTGCCCGCGGGCGCACCCGCGGTGATCAACGCCGACGATCCGGTGTGCCTCCGGTTGGCGGAGCGCGCCCGGACCGAGGGGAAGCGGGTCTTGCTGTACGGCATGGGCGCCGACGCCGCGGGGCTCGCCGTGCGGGGGACGGAGATCGCGGTGGGCGCGCGCGGGAGCCGCTTTCGGGTGGTCACGGCCGACGGGCAGACGGAGGTCTTCGAAACCCGCCTGCTCGGCCGCTGGAATCTCTCCAACGTGCTTGCGGGCATCGCGGCGGCGCTGGAGTGGGGTGTGCCGCTCCCGGCCATGACGCCGGCCGTGGCGGCCCTGGTCCCGGCGCCGCGCCGGCTGGAGGTCCACGAGGAGGGGGGCGTCATCCGGATCCTGGACGTGGCCAACGCCAATCCGCGCGGGGCGGAGATGGCGCTGGAGGTCCTGGCCCAGTTCGTGGGCGGCTCCCGCATCCTGATCACACCCGGCATGGTGGAGCTGGGACCGATCGAGGCGGAGGAGAACCGGCGCTTCGGCGAGCGGGCGGCGTCGGTCTGCGATTATGTCGTCCTGGTGGGGCCGGAGCAGACCCGGCCCATCCGCGAGGGGCTGGCGGCGCGGGGGTTTCCGGCGGACAAGGTGCTCACGGCCCGACAGGCGCACGAGGTGACGGATCTCCTGGCGGGGATCGTCCGGCCGGGAGACATCCTGCTGTACGAGAACCGCCTCCCGGACACCTATCTCGAGGTCGCATGATGAAACGCGTGGGTCTGATCTTCGGCAGCCGGTCGGTCGAACACGAGATCTCCATCACCACGGCCAGCAAGGTCTACGAGGCGCTGCGCCAGCTCCAGGGGGAGTACGAGACGCTGCCCATTTATCTGAACAAGGCGGGGGCCTGGCTTGCCGGGCCCGCGGTGGACCGGCTGCTGGCCATCGAGGCCGAGGGGCGCGCCTGTCGCGAGCCCGCGCGCCGCAAGGCGCTGCAGGAGCAGTACAAGGCGCAGCTCGAACATCTGCAGCGCGGGACCGGCGAGGCGGCCCAGCGATTCCTGACCCCCGATCCGACGGTGCGGGGACTCTCCGGCAACCCGGAGCGCGCGTCGTGGTTCAAGAAGACGACGGGACCTCCGCTGGACATCGCCTTCCCGGTCATCCACGGCACCCACGGAGAGGACGGCACGCTGCAGGGACTCTTCGAGCTGGCCGATCTCCCGTACGTGGGCCCGGGCGTCGCCGCCTCGGCGGCGGGGATGGACAAGATCCTCTCGAAGCTGATCTTTCGCGGCGCGGGGCTTCCCACGGTGGAGGCCGCCTGGTTCAGCCGCCGCCGGTGGCTCGCCGATCAGCCCGCCGTGGTCCGCGAGGTGGAGACCCGCGTCGGGTATCCGCTGGTGGTCAAGCCGGCGGTGGCGGGTTCCAGCGTGGGGATTTCCCGAGCCGCCAACGCAGAGGAGCTGGTGCGGGCCGTGGGGCGGGCCATCCAGTTCAGCGCCCGCGTTCTGGCGGAGAAGGCGCTCGACGCCCGGCTCGAGGTCCAGTGCGCGGTGCTGGGGAATCACGAGCCGGTGGTTTCCGAGTGCGAGGAGCTGACGCAGTCGGCGGGGATCGTCAGCTTCGAGGAAAAGTATCTCAAGCGGCCCGACGCCGCGGACGCCGACCTCGCCCCCAGCCACATTCCGGCCCGGATCCCGGAGGATCTGGCGCGCCGCGCCAAGGCGCTGGCGCTGGACACCTTCAGGGCGCTGGACGCCCGCGGGATCGCGCGGGTGGACTTTCTGGTGGACCGGGCGACGCTGGAGCCCTTCGTGAACGAGGTCAACACGCTGCCCGGATCGCTCTGTCTGCGCCTCTGGGAGGCCAGCGGTATCGCCCCGGCGGCGCTGGTGCGGCGTCTCTTGGCCCTGGCCGTCGAGGCACACGAGGAGAAGACACGGACACGCTTCGAGTCCCGCGAGGGAGCGGGGCTCGTGGATCGGAAGCACCTGATGACTCCCGGAAAGTAGGCGGCGCGTGCTGTACCATCTGCTGTTTCCCCTGGCCAAGTATGCCGGCGCCCTCAACGTCTTCCGGTACGTCACGTTCCGGACGGCGGGGGCGTTTCTGACGGCGCTGGCCCTGGCGTGGCTTCTGGGACCGCGGATCATCGACAGGCTGGCGGCCCTGCGGGCGCGCCAGGTGGTGCGGGACGACGGCCCGCAGAGCCACCTCAAGAAGGCTGGGACGCCGACCATGGGGGGCGTGCTCATCCTCCTGGCGGTGACGGCGGCCACGCTGCTGTGGGCCCAGCTCAACAACCGGTTCATCTGGCTGGCCCTGCTGGCGACGCTGGCCATGGGTGCCGTCGGGTTCGCGGACGACTACCTGAAGATCGCGCGGGGCACCAGTGTGGGGCTGCGCCCGCGGCAGAAGTTCGCCTGGCAGGTGGGGATCGGGCTTGCGGTGGGGGCATACCTGTGCCTGTTCCCCGTCGACGCCTTCACCACCAAGCTGGCGATTCCCTTTTTGAAACGGTGGATGCCCGAGCTGGGTCTGGCCTACATCGCCTTCGCCATGCTGGTCATCGTCGGGTGCTCCAATGCGGTCAATCTGACCGACGGCCTGGATGGGCTGGCCATCGTTCCCACCCTGATGGCCGCCGCCACGTTCACGCTCCTCTCCTACGTCGCCGGTCACGCCGCCATGGCGCACTACCTGCAGGTCATCTTTGTCCGGGGCGCGAGCGAGCTTCCCGTCTTCGCCGCGGCGCTGGTGGGTGCGAGCCTGGGGTTTCTCTGGTACAACGCCCACCCGGCCCAGGTGTTCATGGGCGATACCGGGTCGCTGGCGCTGGGCGGCGCGCTCGCCACCGTGGCCCTCATCACGAAAAACGAACTGGTCCTGGTCGTGGCCGGCGGCTGCTTTGTGGTCGAGGCGCTGTCGGTGATCATCCAGGTCCTCTGGTACAAGCGCACCGGGCAGCGGGTCTTCCGCATGGCGCCCATCCATCACCACTACGAGCTGAACGGACTGCCGGAGCCAAAGATCATCGTCCGGTTCTGGATCGTGTCGTTCGTTCTGCAGGTCATCGCGCTGACGACGCTGAAGCTGCGGTGAGCGACTCATGACCAATGGCCGACATCACGCGACCAATGATCCCGGGGACACGGCGGCGCAGACTGCCGTGGTCGGCGGGATTTGGTCGTCGGTCCGTCGCACGGACACGCCATGAGCCACCTCCGCGCGGATGCGCTCCGCGGCAAGCGCGTGACGGTGGTGGGGTTGGCCCGGAGCGGGGTGGCGGCCTGCAAGGTTCTGGCGGACCGAGGAGCCCACGTGCAGGGGACCGACCGTCTCCCCCGCGAGCAGCTGCGCGGGGATCTGGCGGGGCTCGAGGCGCGCGGCGTGCGCCTCGTCACCGGCGGCCACCGCCCCGCGGATTTCCTGGAGGCGGACCTGATCGTGATCAGCCCGGGCGTCCCCGCGGACATGGACCTCGTGGGCCGGGCTCGCTCGCGGGGCGTTGCCGTGTGGGCCGAGGTCGAGCTGGCCTCGCGTCTGACGCCCGCACGCTTCCTGGGGATCACGGGCACGAACGGCAAGAGCACGACCACCAGTCTTCTCGGGGCGATGCTGGAGACGGCGGGATTTCCGGTGGTGGTGGCCGGCAACATCGGAACGGCGCTCTGCGAGGTGGTGCCCACGCTCGGGCCTTCGCATTGGGTGGTGGCGGAGCTGTCGAGCTTCCAGCTGGAGACGATCGTGACCTTCCGGCCGCACGTGGCGGTGCTTCTCAACCTGGCGCCGGATCATCTGGACCGGTACGCAAACGTGGCGGACTACTACGCGGCCAAGGTCCGGATCTTCACAAACCAGACGCCGGAGGATTTCGCCGTCCTGAACGCGGATGATCCGCCCACGCTGGAGTGGGCCCGCGGCCTCCGGTCGCAGCCCCGTCTCTTTAGCCGGACCCGGACCGTGGGCGACGGGGCGTTTGTCCGCGACGGCCGCCTGGTCATCCGCCGGGACGGCCGGACCGAGCCGGTCTGCGGCGTCGCCGAGATCCGCATCCAGGGGCTGCACAATCTGGAGAACAGTCTGGCCGCCGCCGCGGCCGCCGCGGCCGTCGGCGCGCCGGGCGCGGCCATCGGCGAGGCCCTCAGGCGCTTTGCGGGTCTCCCGCACCGGCTGGAACTGGTCGCCGAGGCGGACGGCGTCCGGTATGTGAACGATTCGAAGGGCACCAACGTCGGCGCGGTGGTCAAATCGCTGGAGAGCTATACCGGCGGGGTGATCCTCATCGCGGGCGGGAAGGATAAGGGGGGCGATTTCGCGCCGCTCCGGCCCTTGGTGGCGGCGCGCGTCAAGACGCTCTTGTTGCTGGGGCAGGCGCGGGATGCGATCCGCGCCCAGCTGGCGGGCGCCTGCCCCATGGAGAATGTGTCCACGCTGGACACCGCGGTCCGCCGCGCCGCAGAGATCGCCACGGCGGGGGACACCGTGCTGCTGTCGCCGGCGTGCGCCAGCTTCGACATGTTCCGGGATTTTGAGCACCGCGGGGAGGTGTTCCGAGATGCGGTGCGCGAACTGGTCGCGCGGAGGGCTGCGGGTGGACG
>JAKPQH010000247.1 GCA_029580855.1 bacterium
AGGGAGAGGTCCTGCGCATCCCGATAGCGCACGGCGAAGGGAACTACCTGGTGGCGCCCGAGGTCCTGGAGGAGATGAAGCGCAAGGGGCAGATCGTGTTCAGGTACTGCTCGCAGGAAGGGAGAGTCCTCCCGGAGTACAACCCCAACGGCGCGGTGGAGAACATTGCCGGGGTGTGCAACGCGGAGGGCAACGTCCTGGGGATGATGCCGCACCCGGAGCGCGCCTCCGAGGCGGCCGTCGGCTCGGAGGACGGCCTGGTTATCTGGCGCTCCCTCATGGCCCACTGCGGCGTCTAGGCAGACGGCTCCGCATGGTGTGGCGTCCGCCGGGATCGCCGCCGGCAGGCCGGGCGCGGGCCGCGAATGAAGAAAGGTTGCCCGCGGGAAGTTGAAAGTCGATTTTCACGTTCACACTGAATATTCCCCGGATTCGGTCATAACGTTTCCGATGCTGGTCGAGGCGTGCCGGGAGAAAGGCATCGATGCGGTCGCGGTGATGGACCACGACGTGATCGAGGGCGCGTTCGAGTTCGCCCGCCTCTCCGGGGAGGCGGTCGCTCGCGGCGAGTGGGCTCCGCGCATCCTTGTCGGCGAGGAGGTGCGGACGACCGGCGGCGAGATATGCGGCCTGTTTCTCCGGGAGTGGGTGCCCGACCACCTCTCCCCGGTGGAGACCATGGACATCATCAGGTCGCAGGGAGGCCTGGTCTACGTACCCCACCCGTTCGATCTGCTCAAGCTCAAGAGGCTGAAAGCGAGTGAACTGAAGGCGCTTGCCGACCGCATAGACATCATCGAAGCGTTCAACGGAAAGCCCCGGCTGCCACTGGCGAACGTCCTCGCCAGGCGTTTTCTCGACAGGAACGCCGGCTTTCCCGCCGGCGCCGGCAGCGACTCGCACGAGCCGACGCACCTGGGCGCCGCCTACGTAGAGATGGAGGAATTCGAGGGGCCCGAGGACCTCCTCGAGAAGCTGCCGCGGGGTACGGTGCACGGCAAGTTGTACAGCCCGCTCGCCTCGGCGCTGGTCAGGGTGAGGATCCGCAGAGAGAAAAAAGCCCTGGAGCGCGCTCAGGTCTCTTCCTGACCCGGCCCGCCGGAAGCGCCGCCGGGTTCCTTTTCTTCCTCGACAGGACTGTCGTCCACGCCGGCGCCACTGTCCTCCCCGGAACCACTGTCCTCGCCGGGGCCACTATCCTCGTCGGCGCCACTGTCCTTCCCGCGCCTTCTGACGCGCGCCGGCCTGGCGAGGCTGCCTCCCGCGGCGAGCAGGAACGGCACCACGAACGCCAGCACCAGGCCGAACGCCAGCAGCAGCCAGTCGAAACCGGTGAAGAACCGGTCCATGAAATCGCCGAACGGGAGCCTGGCCCGGTTCGAGCCGTAGATCACCTTGAAGGCGAGCAACTGCAGGGGTACCGTCACGGCGGCAACGATAACCAGCGAAGGGAAGGCGACCCGCAGCGGAGGGGCGGGCTCGGTCCAGATGGGCAATCCCGCTTTCTTCCTCAGGGTGGTTCCCTTGTAGTAGGACCAGGGTACCGCGATGCCCAGCGTGAAGACCGCCACCTGGCTCCACTGCCTGGCGAGGAACGCGAACAGGAGCCACAGCGCGCTCACGGCGACCGCGGCTCCCAGGGCCACCGGCAGGCCGCTGAGCACCTGCATGACCGGCCCGTCGTAGTACCGGGGCTTCCTACTGGGCCGGGGTTCCTTTACGCGAGGCGGCCGTTCGGCCCGCTTCTCACGCGGAGGTCTCTTGACACGGGTCGGCTCGCGCTTGACCGGGCCCGTTTTCTCTTCCCCGTCGGAGGCGGCCGGCGCGGCGGCCGGGGCCTCGCCCCCGGGGGCGCGTTCCCCGCGGTCCGGAGCGGACGGGTGTTCCCCGTGCGTGGAAACCGGTGTCGGTGACGGTTTGCGAATCGTCCTCAGTTCGGGAGGCAGCGGCTTCTTGACTTTTCGGGCCGGTCCGGACGGGGGCCGTCCCCCTGAACCCGGCGTCGAGCGAGCCGGCCGCTCCGGGGGCTTCTCCGGTTCCGGTCTTGTGGAGGCGGCCGCGGTAGGTTCGTGCCTTTCCGGCTCGATCACTTCGCCGTCGGCGAGGACGGTGACCTCGCTGACATCGACGGGGGCCTTTCGAGCGTCGGTCTTCCCGAGGTCTTCCCTGCCAAATGGTACCGCGACCCCGGGTTCCAGCCTGTCGAGCTCCTCCTTGCAAGGCGCGCAGAGCAGGGGGTCGCCGCTCTCTTCCTCGCAGAGCGAGCAGATAGGGCGCTCGCAGTTGATACAGTCCCTGATGGCGGGCCTTGATTGGTGGATGTAACACCCACGAAATTCGACGGGTTCCCCGGCCAAGAGCCGCTCCGTTCTCATCGCCAACGCTATCAGACGAGGCCGTGGTCATGCCCCGCCCTCCGCGCCGCGGCCCGCCGGATCACCCCGGGTCCCGCGCCGCGGCTCAATCAGTATTCTAACCGCTGGACGTCTCCAGGGCGCGCCCTCCACCGCTGGGTGCTCCGCGCCGCCGTTTCCGACCCGCACTCAGCGCCCGCGCTTCCTCTCTCGTCACATCCCGCCGGGGCGCGCCGCGGCCAGTTCGGCGTTGACGAGGTCGGTGAACCCGGTGAGGTCGTCC
>JAKPQH010000248.1 GCA_029580855.1 bacterium
AGGAGCTGGAACGCCTCCGGCGCGAGAACGAGGAGCTCAAGCAGCTCAATGAGCAGTTGGTGCGTGAGCTCGGGTATGTGAACCTGGAGAAGCTGGCGTGGGAGAGTGAGGTCCAGCGTCGAGGGTTGCGTCCGCCGAAGGGGGGCGCCAGCCTGAAAGAGGCGGTGGACGCGGTGTTGAGCCTGTGGCGGCCGGCTTTCGGGCAAGAGCGGGTGTTCGGGCGGGCGCGGGACCTGGCATACGGCACGCTTCTGAACCTGGGTCGGCACACGGTGACGGGCGCCCTGTGCGCGTTGGGGCATGACCAACGGGACTGGACGGCAGACTACCGGATGTTCTCGTGGGGCCGGTTCTGTCCCCAAGGCCTGTTCCGCCCCCTGCTGGAGTGGTCGGCGGCGCACCGCACTCAGCCGTATCTGGCGTTGGCGGTGGACGACACCCAGCTCAAGAAGACGGGGAAGCACATCCGCGAAGCCCGGTATCTGCGGGACTCCCACTCGCCCAAGTTCTGGCCGAACCTGGCATGGTCGTTGCGCTGCATCCAGGCTTCGGCGTTGGTGACGGGTGCGGAGCCGGGGCCGGCCCGGGGGATCCCCGTGGCATGTCGTCTGGCCACGCCGGTGGCCAAGCCCGGGCGCCACGCATCGCCCGAGGACTGGGCGGCGTATTGGGAGGCCCGCCAAGTCGCGACGCTTGGGCATTGCATGGCCGCCCTGGTGACGACGCAGCGCCAGGAGCTGGACAAGACACCGAATGGGGAAACAGTCCGCCTGTTGGTGTGTGCGGACGGTGCCATGGCGACTCGGACGTTCTTGCGGAACCTGCCGGAGCGCACCGACTTCCTCATCCGTGCGCGCGAGACCACCGCGCTGGTGAAGCCGGCACCGCCCGGTGGACGGCGGATCTACGGCGACAAGATGGCCCCCCTCGATGACATCCGCACGGGGGATGCGGTCCCGTGGACCCCGGTGAAAGCCTGGGCGGCGGGGCGGACCCACGAGTTCGAGGTCAAAGTGGTGGGTCCGGTGCTGTGGCGAAACGGCACCGGGGCGAAGCCTTTGCGGCTGATCATCGTCAAAGCGCTGGGCTATCGGCTTTCCCAACACCATCGCATTCTGTATCGCAAGCATGCGTATCTGCTGACCTCGGACCTGGAGACCCCCATCGCGACGCTGCTGCAGACCTACGTGCATCGGTGGGAGATCGAGGTGAACTTCCGCGACCAGAAGACGGTGCTGGGGATGCATCAGGGGCAGGTGCGGGACCCGCAATCGGTGGAGAACCTGCCGGCGTTCGTGGCGGCGAGCTACGGCGCGCTGCTCATCGCCTCGGCCGAGGCCTTCGGGAGCGAACGGGGCGGGGAGTATGTACCGCTTCCGCGTTGGCGCAACCGCCCGCCGATCCGCCCGAGCCTCAACGATCTGGTGGCGCGACTCCGCCAAGAGGCGTGGATCGACTGGCCCCCTCCCACATCCTCGCACCTTTCGCACGACCGCCAGCGGCGCGGTTGGCCCATGCCCATCGACAGACCGGTGCTCCAGGCCCGTCTCTAGGCCCTTCACCGCCCACAGACGGGCCCCCAACCGCCCGCAAATGGCCAAACTCAAGGGGCCGGCCGCCGTGCTGCGACCGGCCCCTCGAACCCTAAGGCTTGATTGACTTCGGCTCTTTGGACGCCAGGTCCGGGACCTCCAGGATCTCGCCGGTCAGTCCATCGACGACCACTTCGACATCGCGCGTCCGGGGCGCCGCCAGGGGATCGCCATCCCA
>JAKPQH010000249.1 GCA_029580855.1 bacterium
AGGGCTGGCGGCCACGGGGTTAGGTCACCGCGCAGGAGGCGATGGTGGGTCGGCCGCGGCTGCCGTCGATGTGGCAGGGGGTGAAGCGGAGCCAGATGCGGCCGGGTCGGAGTGCGCCAAAGGTGAGCTCGAAGGCGTCGAGGATGTCGGCTGGGGAGATGGCGTCGAGGCCGGTCGTTCCCAAGACGCGAAAGCGCTTGAAGGGTATTCCGGTGATGCCTTTGGAGAGCACCGGGGTGCACTCGATCTCCAAGAAGGTTTGCGAGTCGGTGAAGCCGGGATCGTAGGCGACCTCTAGCGCGGGCATTGGGGTTTACGTGACGACGATCGACGTCATGATAGGCTGCGATCGGAGTCCGGTCGACCCGATGACGGTGACGCGCAGGAAGATCCGTTTGCCTGAGATGAGTGCGCCGAACTTGGCGTTGTAAGCGGCGAGGATGTTGGCGGGGCTCGCGGCGGCGGCTGCGGAAACTGAGATTTGGCGGTACTTCGAGGGAGCGATGAAGGCGACGCCGGCCGACTGCTGGGCGCTGGCCTCGATGAGAACCTTCGTCAGGGCGGCGACTGGGGTTGCGGTGTATGCGATGGAAAAGGCGATGGCCATGGTTCTTGTTCCTACTCGGAGAGGGGGGGGGTGACCGGGAGAAGGTTCCGGGCCCCCCCGTTGATGGGTTCCTAGACGCTTGTGGCGGTTGGCGTGATCGAGAGGAGAGCGGTCGGGGCCGCGACCACTGGCGGGGTCGTCGCGAGCGCGGCTGTCGGGTCGTAAACGTAGATCGTGCGGTTCACGCTGCTGTATGCCTGGGATCCGGTCGGCGTGTACGGTCGACCTAGGGAGTCAAAGAGGGTGATGGTGAGCCCGTAGGCTGCCCAAGCTGCGCGCTGTGCGTCGGTGAGCGTGCGCCACGTGGCGGCGATGGCGCTCAGGTTGTTGCGGGCGTTTTGCTGGGAGGTCGTTTTTGGGTTGATCGGGATCGTTCGGGTCCGGAGATAGGAGCCGTTTCGATTGCGGGAGGCGACGACGCATCCAGCTTTGCCGGAGAGCTCGCCGATCATTGGGCCGGGTGTGTACTTCATGGCGTTGGTCCGGCTCGAGCGGGAGGGCCGGCGCCGACCCTCGATCCCGAGCAGCTGGAGGATACCTATTTAGGGCTCCTCCGGTGCTTTAGATTGGCTTTCGCTGGATTTCTTCGTGGTTCCGGGTTTCGAAGCCCCGAGCGGTTCCGGTTGCGCGGCGGCGCCCGAGCCACGGAGGGGGAGGGCGCCCGCGCGGGGGCGGCGGGGAGGCCGGGCCGGGCGTGCGGACGGGGCGGGGCGCTTGCGCACCGAACCGGCCAGCTCGACCGGCCCGGAATGACCGGGCCCCGGCGCGGACGAAGGGCGGGCGAGGAACGAGCCCAGACCGAGGCCGCGACGGGACCCGGTGCACCTCCCCGAGCCGAGCCCCGCCGCCATGGATGGCGCGCGGGCTTCGGCGTCCGCCCCCCCGCCACGGACGGCGGCCCAACCAGAACAGGGGAAGCCATGGACGGCGACCTCCCATTCAACGGTAGACCCTGCGGGGAGAGGCGAAGCACGGCCCGGGAGCAGGCCCGTAGCGCGTCACGCGCGGAGGGCCAGCGATCCGGGCCGCGTCTCCGGAGCTCGTGGTTGCGAGCTGCCGCCGTCCGCGCGTCGGTCGGTGGCCGTCCAATCGACCTGGCGTAGCGGCGAAAAAGCGAGCCCGCAACGCGTCCGGCCAGCGCGCCCGCCGGAGCCGCGCCGCGCGTGGCCTCTCGACTGGCACTTTGTCACGCGCGGCAGTGGGGACCGCAGGAGCGCTGTTGGCCGGCGTGTGGAGGGCGGTCGGCCTCGACGAGCTTGTGTAGGATGAGTCTGCCGGGAGCGCGCGCGGCGGTCGTGTGTGTCGTTCGGTTGCACGGGCGCGCGCACCGATTGCCGACGGGGGGTTATAGCGGCCGCGGAGGTCACGACGCAGCGCCCCCCGGCGGGCTTTCGGGGAGAGTCCGGACGCCGGCGTAGCCGGCGCAGGGTCCCGCAGCCCGGAGCGGCGGCGCGCGTCGATTCGTGGCGGTGGTTTTTTGCGGGCTGGCTGGCTCGCTGCGTGCGGTCGATTGAGTGTCTGGTCCTGGGAGGGGTTGACAAAATCATGGCAGGTTGCGGTAACGTAACGTCCTCGGAGGTTCCGTGTGGGAAACATGGGCCGCGAGATTGGAGAAAGTGATGGAAGGTTTCGTCTCGACTGCCCAAGCTGCCGAGCTTTTGGGCATTTCTGAAGTGGCTGTCAGACGGCTTGCAATGCGTGGCCGGCTGGCGTGTGTGCGTGTTGCCGACCGTCGAATGTTCCTGCTTCGGTCGGTCAAGGTGCTCGCCGAGGACCCTCGATATCTGAGGCAGACTCGGCGCGTCTCGGCTCTGCGTGCGCAGGAATTGGTTGGGCAGCAAGTGCTGAAGGAGGACGGTGATGAGTAGGGACGAGCTCGTGTATTTGGGGGCTTTGGTGTCGGACGTGATCCGGCTTTACGGCAAGGTCCAGGGCGATCAGGATGCAGTGGCGCTTGCAAAGCTGCGCCGAGCAGCTTTAGCAATCGAGCAGGACTTGCGTTTGCTCGACCGGTGTTCTGAGGATCGGCAGGGGGTGCACCGTGGCTGAGCATCTGCCAAAGGGCGTGCCGTTGCTTTGGGTGAAGTGCGGCGAGCGGCGTGCCGAGTACGTGTGCTTGTCGGCTGTTGAGGGCTGGGTTTCGCACTGGGATTTGATGGCGCGGCGTTCTAGGCGCTGCGGTGGTGCTGATTGCTGGCTTTGTGCGGGCGGTTCGCCGAAAGTGCTCCGGTTCGTCGTGATGGTTTTGGATTCCTCGGGCAACGAGCGCTTGCTTGAGCTCCGGGAGCGTCACCGAAAAGTGCTTGCGGATTGGCTTGCGGAGGGCGGGTCTGTCGTCGGGGTGCGTTTCTGGATTCGGAAGGAAGGCGCGGCGAAGAACGCTGCGGTGGAGCTCCGGGCATGCGGTCGGGATCAGGTGGTGGCGCGTGAGATCGATCGGCTCGTTTCGTCGTTGGGTTTGCCTGCGATTTTGTGCCAGGCCGAGCAGAACGTAAGGACCGAAACCTCAGGCGAGGTTGATCCCACTCTGAGGCTCCGGTAGCATGTCATGCATTAATGCAGGTCTTGCACTACTGCACGACCTGCACGTTCGCACGCGGTAGCAGTGCCACGCCGGTCTCGTTTCAACCCCGCTCGTCGCGGGGTTTTTTGTTGCTCGTGCCTGCTTTGTGTTTCGGTCGGCGTGTGAGCTCTCGTCGCTCGTCGCTTGCTCGTCCCATCGGTTCTATCACGGGTGTAGCGCGCGACCGCTCCTCGAGCTAGCTGGGGCGCGCGCGGTGATGTGTGGGTGCTAAAGCTGCTCAGCTGCTGACGGTTTTGGAATCAAAAGTGGGGATCGGCGGAATGATACTTACTGCGGTCGCCACTGCCAGACGAACCACCCGGGGATGACGGTCGATGTGTCGGACGTCGTGAACTCCTGAGCTCCGGCGTCCCAGACGGCGAGAACGGGCGGATCGTTGATCCAGATGCGCCTGATCCAGACCTCATCGAGGTCGGCGGGCTGCACGACGAGGATCGATTTCCAAGGGCTGGCGGCCACGGGGTTAGGTCACCGCGCAGGAGGCGATGGTGGGTCGGCCGCGGCTGCCGTCGATGTGGCAGGGGGTGAAGCGGAGCCAGATGCGGCCGGGTCGGAGTGCGCCAAAGGTGAGCTCGAAGGCGTCGA
>JAKPQH010000250.1 GCA_029580855.1 bacterium
AGAGGCGCCGGGCCTGCCCGTGAATCCGGCCGCCGCCGACCCCGGCGACCGGGTCATCGTCGTGAGCCGCCACAAGGTCTTCACCGACGCCGTTGCCGAGGGCACCGTGTCGCCCGTCCCGATCCCCCCGTGGATCGGGATACGGCTCGCGTCACCCCTGACCTACGGGGCGAGCGGCAGCCCCGTCTGCAATCCGAGGGGAGAGGTAGTCGCCGTCATCTGGGCGGGCGACCAGAAGGACAACCGGGTGGGGTTCGCCGTCCCGGCGGCGAGGCTCGCGTCGCTCACCGCTCGTCAGCCCTACCCGCTGGCGCAGATCAACGTCTCGGAGCCCCTGGACACGAACATCCTCGTCACGTCATCCGCGCCCAGCGCCCCCGCGCAGAGGTGAAGGGGCGCGCGTAGCGCCCGCGCCGGGCCCGTCACGGGCGCACGTCCCCGACATCCGATCCTCGCCCGCGCCGGAGGCGCACCCCGCCCCCGGGCCGTCCGTTCGCCCGCCGCCTCGCGGCGGCCGTCGCGGAGGCGTTTGCCTGAGCCGGCTGCCTACGGGTTGTCTTTCCCCAGCTGCAGCAGGGTGATGGATGCGACGACGAGAAAGACCCCGGCGATCTGCCAGGGGCTCATCGCCTCGCCGAGGAAGAAAAAGGCGATCGCCGCCGCCGCGATGGGCTGCAGCGTCGCGGTGATGCTGGCGTGGGTGGCCCGGATCAGGCGCAGGCCCTTGTTGTAGAGGCCCAGCGAAACCGCCGTGCCCGCGATGCCGATAAACAGGACCCAGAACCACTGGACAGCGTCGTAGGATCGGGCCAGCCCCTCGAACGGCGCATACAGGAGGTTGCAGGCCGCCGCGGAGAACAGGGAGGCATAGACGAGGACCGTCCAGGGCTTGTGCCGCCGCAGGGCCGACTCGCTCAGGACGGTGTACGCCGTGAGGAATGCCGCTGCGGCAAGCCCGCCGGCGATCCCCGCCCCGTTGAGGCTCAGCAGGTCGAGCGTGTAGGCGCCCACGGCGAGGTAGCACCCGATGCACGAGCCCGCGACGGCCGCGAGGGTTTTCACCGAGTGGCGTTCACGGGAGAAGAGCAGGGCGTAGGCCGCGACGAGCACGGGCGACTGGTACTGCAGGAGGATCGCCGCGGCCACCGGGATCCTGCTGATGGCATAGAAGTAGGCGAACATGGTGGCCGCCAGCACAAAGCCCAGGAGAATGAGCCGGGGCAGGCTCTGCGGGGCGATGCGCAGGGAGGCGCGGTCGGTGACGGCGAGCCACGCCAGGAGAAACGCCGAGGCGATGGCCGTGCGGATCTGCACCAGCTGGTAGGGGGTCACGCCGTGCAGGAAGAGGTACTTGGCCGCCGTCCCCGAAGCAGCGAACAGCACCGCCGACAGGGCGACATAAACGTAACCGAACCGGCCCGACGCGTACATGAACGGCCCCCTTCCCCCTCCGCCACCGATCTGCTTATCACATTCCGGTTCGATTCCCATCATGAAAACGATTGCCCGGGAACCCCGCATCCCGCTGCGGGGTTCCCGGCCCCCGCGCATCATCCCGGCAGCGGATGCGCGGTGAGCCCTTCAATTCTTCGCCGAGCTGTGGTAGGGAAGAGATGCCGATCCTCTTCGTTTCCAGGTTTTCGCGACCATTCCTGTCCCGGGGGGGGTGATGTGACATGGCCCGTCGAAAGCAGCCCGCCGCCAAGATCGATCTCAAGGCGCTCGGGGCATCGGAGATCCGGGTGCGCCTCAAGGAGCTGGGTCCCGTGGCGGAGATCCGGCTCACCCGGGCCAACCTGCCCCTGTTCGAGGAAGACGAGTTCGAGCTTTCCCTCGCCTGGGGAGGGCAGCGGAAGAAGTACAAGGTTCCCGCCGGGGAGGGCAAACGGCTGTTCGGCGCGCTGCCCGATTCGGTGACGCCGGTTGCCGACCGCAAGCCGCAGAAGGGCGGCGAGACCCTCGTCCGCGAACTGACACTGGCCGGCGCCGCGGGCGAGGCGACCTTCCCCATGAGCTGGGGCTACGCGATCCCCGAGGAGTGGAAGCCCCTGGAGAAGGTCTACAACCGGGTCATCGAGATGGCGAGGACGTACAGCGGCTGGCAGGTGTTCTGACG
>JAKPQH010000251.1 GCA_029580855.1 bacterium
GCTTTGGCACTACAACCATACGCGCGTCCACACCGGGGCCAGCATGCGGGGCCGCACCCCGCTCCAGGCGCTCCACGCGTTCAAGGCGTACCGGGCGATCAAGCGACTGAAGTGTTACCCATGTTGACAGCTAGGACAAATCCCGGCTCCCCGGCGCCGTCCCCGGACCTGTCTGCTTGTCGGGGGACGGGGTGGTGTGCTAGGTTGCGACGCGCGCAAAGGACAGCTGGCAGCAGGCAGGCGGCAGCCGGCAGCGAGCGGAAGGCGGCGAGGGCGCGGAGGCGATTGGCGACTCGGCAACTGGGCAATTCGGCAACTCGGCAATCTGGGGCGCCCCTGATTGCCAGATCGCCGAGTTGCCGAATTGCCAGGGCAAGAGGAGAAACGTGGGAGAGGCGAGGCGGTGGCGCGGGGTCGGCATGGTGGTTGGCGCCACCGTGTGCTGGGGAACCATGGCCGCGGTCGCCAAGCTGCTGTTCCGCGATCAGGGCGTCGATCCGCTGGCGTTGGTCGTCATCCGGACCTATCTGGCCACACTCACGCTGTTTGCTTGCCTGGGCGCCGTGGCGCCGGGACATCTGCGCGTCGATACCCGGACGCTCCGCGCCGCCGCCATCGTCGGCGTCGGAGGGTTGCTCACCAACAACTTTCTTTACTTCGAGGCCATCTACCTCACGAGCGTCGCAACCGCGCTCCTGCTCCAGTACCAGGCGCCCGTTCTGCTGGCGCTGTATGCGCTCCTGGTGGAGCGCCGGGCGCCGTCCCCGCGCTTGGCCCTCTCCATCGTCCTCACGGTGGCCGGGTGCGCCCTCGTCGTGCGGGTCTACGATCCCGCCGCGCTGCGGCTGAACTTCCTCGGCGTCCTGGCGGGGGTGGGCACGGCGTTCGCCTTCGCTTTCTACATCCTGACCAGCCGCGCGGCGCTGCGATTCGTGCGGCCGTGGACGCTGGTCGCCTACGGCTACCTCGCCGCCAGCGTCGTCTGGCTGCCCCTGGTCCCGCCGTGGCGGATGGTCGCCGCCGGGTTCCCCCGGCAGACCTGGGGTGCGTTCCTGGCGATCGCGACCCTCGGAACCGTGGTTCCCTTCGGCCTGTTTATCAACGGGCTGAAACACCTCCCGCCCACGCAGGCGAGTATCCTGGCCATGCTGGAGCCCGTGGTGGCCACGCTGGCCGCCTATCTGATCCTCGGGGAAGCCCTGCTTCCGCTGCAGGCCCTGGGCGGGGTGCTGGTTCTGTCGGGCGTCATCCTGGTGGAGGCGAAGTGATCCGTTGTATCCGCAGCTTTCGAGACGCGTGCGCGTGTTGACAGGGTCGGGATTCCCTGCTAGCTTCCCTTTTCTCCGCCCGTGGCCGGGCGGCCCGCCGTTCACGGCACGAGCGGGCCGGCGGGTAGCTCCGGCTTTTGCGGACGGTCTGTGCGAGGACTGAAGTCACTATGGACTACAAGACCACGCTGAATCTGCCCAAGACCGATTTTCCCATGAAAGCCAATCTCAGCGGGCGGGAGCCCGAGCTCCTGCGCGCGTGGGAAGAGATGCGGCTGTACGACAGGCTGCGGGAGACCCGCGCGGGCAGGCCGCGCTGGGTCCTGCACGACGGCCCGCCCTACGCCAACGGTCACATCCACATGGGGCACGCGCTCAACAAGATCCTGAAGGATATGATCGTGAAGTCCCGCTCGATGTTCGGCTACGACGCGCCCTACGTGCCCGGCTGGGATTGCCACGGGTTGCCCATCGAGCACCAGGTGGACCGGGAGCTGGGCCCCAAGGCACGGGAGGTGCCCATCCCGGAGAAGCGGAAACTCTGCCGCGCCTACGCGGAGAAGTTCATCGACATCCAGCGGGAGGAGTTCAAACGGCTGGGGGCGCTGGGGAACTGGGCCGATCCGTATCTGACCATGGTGTTCGCCTACGAGGCGAACATCCTGCGTGAGCTGGGGAAGTTCATCGGGTCGGGGGCCGTGTACCGCGGGCTCAAGCCGGTGCACTGGTGCACCGCATGTCGCACCGCCCTCGCCGAGGCGGAGGTGGAGTACGAGGACCATCGGTCCCCGTCGATCTACGTCGCCTTCCCGCTGACCTCCGACCCCGCCGTCCTGGATCCGGCACTCGCCGGCTGCCCGGTCTCGGTGGTGATCTGGACCACGACGCCCTGGACCCTGCCGGCCAACCTGGCCATCGTGGTCCATCCCGACGAGGAGTACGTCGTGGCCCGCGCCGGGGATCGCTGCTTCATCCTGGCCGCGAAGCTGCTGGACGAGACCGTCCGCACCTGCCGGCTGCCGGAGCCGCAGGTGGTGTGCCGTGTTCCGGGGACCCGTCTCGACGGCCTCACGGCGCGACACCCCTGGCTGGACCGCCCGTCCCCCATCTTCACCGCCGAGTACGTGACCATGGACGCGGGCACCGGGTGCGTCCACACGGCCCCCGGGCACGGGGCGGACGATTACGAGACGGGGATGAAGCACGGTCTGCCGGTGTACAACCCGGTGGACGATGCCGGCCGATTTGTCCCGGAGGTCGCGCATTTCGCCGGCATGAACGTGTGGGAGGCCAACGCCGCCATCGTCGCCAAGCTCCGGGCGGACGGCACGCTGCTGTCCGCCGCGGAGTTCCAGCATTCGTATCCGCACTGCTGGCGCTGCAAGAACCCGGTGCTTTTCCGCGCCACCAACCAGTGGTTCATCTCGATGGAGCAGAACGGCCTGCGGCAGCGCGCGCTCGCCGCGATCCGCGACCAGGTGCGGTGGATTCCCGCCTGGGGCCAGGAGCGCATCTACGGCATGATCGCCAACCGGCCCGACTGGTGCATCTCGCGGCAGCGGGCCTGGGGCGTTCCCATTGCGGTTCTGTACTGCGCCGGGTGCAACGCGCTCCTGGCCGAGCAGCGACTGGTGGAGTACGTGGCGGCCCTCATGGAGCGGGACGGGGCCGACATCTGGTTCGCCAGGCCGGCGAAGGACCTCGTGCCCCCCGGGACCACCTGTCCGAAGTGCGGGCATGCGGAGTTCAGGAAGGAGACCGATATCCTCGACGTCTGGTTCGACTCGGGGGTGAGCCAGGCGGCCGTCCTGCGGGTCAGACCGGATCAGCACTGGCCGGCCGACATGTACCTGGAGGGCAGCGACCAGCACCGCGGATGGTTTCACTCGTCCCTCCTGGCGGCGGTCGGGGTGCAGGGCGGACCCCCGTACCGGTCGGTCCTCACGCACGGGTTCGTGGTGGACGGCGAGGGCCGGAAGATGTCCAAGTCCCAGGGGAACGTCATCGCCCCGCAGCAGGTCATCGCCAAGCACGGGGCCGAGGTCCTGCGCCTGTGGGTCGCCGCGATGGACTACCGGGACGATATCCGGCTGTCCGACGAGATCCTCACCCGGCTGGTGGAGGGCTACCGGCGGATCCGGAACACCTGCCGCTACCTGCTGGGCAACCTCTACGATTTCAATCCCGGCCGGGATGCCGTGCCCGTGGCCGATCTCTTGCCCATCGACCGGTTCATCCTGCACCGGCTGGAGCGACTCGTCGAGCGCGTCCGCAAAGCCTACGAGGAGTACGAATTCCACGTTCTGTACCACGGGCTGCACAACTTTTGCGCCGTGGATCTGTCGGCGTTCTATCTGGACGTGCTCAAGGATCGGCTCTACACGTCGCCGCCGGCGTCGCGCCTGCGGCGGTCGGCGCAGACGGCGATGCACGAGATCCTGGTGAGCGTGGTCAAGCTCATGGCGCCGGTGCTGTCGTTCACGGCGGAGGAAGTCTGGCGGCACGTTCCGCTGCGGGACAAGCCGGCCAGCGTCCACCTGACCGAATTCCCCGCCGCGCGCCCGGACCTCCTGGACGAGTCCCTGGCGGCAGAGTGGGATCGACTCCTCCAGGTCCGCGAAGAGATCCTGCGCGGCCTGGAGGCGGCCCGCAAAGAGAAGCGGATCGGGAGCGCACAGGAGGCGGCGGTGGAACTGGCGGTCCCCGAGGCGGATTTCGATTTCCTCGCCGCGCACCGGGAGGAGCTGGAAACCATCTGCATCGTCTCCCGGCTCGCCGTCCGGCGCGCGGCGCAAGCGGGCGGGGACCCCACCATCGCCGTGCGGGTGGAGCGGGCGCCGGGCGCGAAGTGCCCCCGCTGCTGGAACTACCGCGAGAACGTCGGCGCCTCGCCCGCACACCCCGGCCTCTGCCGGCGGTGCGCGAGTGCCCTGGAAGGGCGTGCGTGACCCGCCGTCGGTGATGGCTGCGAGCGGAGCCGGACCATGGGCTTCTATCTGATCGCGCTGGCGATCGTGCTGACGGATCAGGCGACCAAGGCCGTCGTCGTTCGGACCATGCGGCTGGGGCAGAGCATCGCCATTGTGCCGGGCTACCTCGACCTGACCTTTGTCCTGAACCCGGGTGCCGCGTTCAGCCTCCTGGCCACGCTTCCGGAGCGGATCCGCAACCCCTTCTTCATCCTCATCTCCGTCGCCGCGGCGGTGCTGATCATCGTCTACCATGCGCGGCACCTCCACGGGCATCGACTGGCGGCCGCCAGTCTCGGACTCATCCTGGGGGGAGCCATCGGCAATCTGATCGATCGCGTCCGTCTCGGCGTCGTGGTGGACTTCCTGGACGCCCACGTCCATCAGTACCACTGGCCGGTCTTCAACGTGGCCGATTCCGCCATCTCGGTGGGTGTCACGCTGCTGCTGATCGAGATGGTGCTGGAGTGGCGGCGGGAGAGACGCAGCGATTAGCTATCAGCGTTCGGCATTCAGCCATGGAAGGACCCCGTCGTTCCGAACGCTGACCGCTGAAAGCTGATGGCTGATCGCTGACTGCCCACAGCTTCCATGCCTGACATCCGTGAGTTCATCGTCGATGCGGCGGGGGTCGGCCGGCGGCTGGACGCGTTTCTGGCCCGCGCCAGCGGGCTGTCCCGTGCCAGGGTGCAGGGGTTGATCGAGCGCGGCGCCGTCCTGGTCGACGGCCATCCGCGGAAGCCGCGGCACGCGCTCCGGATCGGCGAGCGGGTGACGCTGGCGGTGCCGCCCCCCGAACCGCTCGCGCTCACCCCGGAGGCCATCCCCCTCGACATTCTCTACGAGGACGAGGACCTGCTGGTCCTGAACAAGCCGGCCGGGCTGGTCGTCCACCCCGGCGCGGGGCGGACCACCGGCACACTGGTCCACGCCCTGCTGGCGCACTGCCGGGAGCTTCCCGGCATCGGAGGGGTGGAGCGACCGGGCATCGTGCACCGCCTGGACCGCGAGACCTCGGGCGTCATGGTGGCCGCAAAAAGCGAGGCCGCGCACGCCTCACTCAGCGCGCAATTCAAGGCCCGTGTTGTCCGTAAGCGGTACCTGGCGCTGGTGCGCGGCACGGTGGGACACGAGACGGGGCGCATCGAGGCGGCGATCGGGCGACGTGAGCGCGACCGGAAGCGGATGGGCGTGCGCGCGCGCGGTGGCCGAGAGGCCCGCACCGACTACCGCGTCCTGCGCCGGCGGGCGGATATGACGCTGATCGAGGCCAGCCTGGAGACGGGCCGCACGCACTAGATCCGCGTGCACTTTGCCCACATCGGTCACCCGGTGGTCGGGGATACGGTCTACGGCGGGAGAGGGTCGCGCCGGCTCGCCGCGTCGGACGCGCCGCGCGCGGGACGCCAGATGCTGCATGCGTGGCGGCTGGGATTCCACCATCCGCGGACGGGCGTCTGGGTGGAGTTCACAGCGCCGGTTCCCGGGGACCTCAGGGCGCTGGCGGGTCTGGCGCCGGACGAGCAGCTCTCGGACTCGCCCTAGGCGTCCGGCGTCAGTTCGGCGATGGTCTGCAGGAGTTCCTCGAGACGCACGGGCTTGTGGAGGATGCGATCCGGCAGGCCGCGCCCGCGGCTGTCGGGGGCATGCGCTTCCCCCCACCCGGTGAACAGGATCACGGGGAACGCCGCGTGGCGCGCTTTCACCGCGGCCGCAACGTCCCACCCGTTCACGTCCGGCATTCCCAGATCGGTGAGGACAAGGTCGAACGTTTCGGGGGCGAAGCATTGCAGCCCCCGGCGGCCGCCTTCCGCTTCCACGATGCGATGACCGGCGGAACGCAGCAGACCCGCCACGGCCCGGCGGACGCGGGCGTCGTCGTCAATGAGCAGAATCCGCCGTGGCGTTCGCCGCCGGGTCTGGGCCAGGGGGTTGGCCGCCGGTTCCACGGGGACCGCCCGCAACAGCAACGTGAAGGTCGTCCCCCGGCCGGGGGTGCTGGCAACCTCGATCCGCCCGCCGTGCCGCTCCAGGATGCCGTACACCATGGGGAGACCCAGCCCGGTGCCGTGGCCGCCCTTGGTCGTGAAGAACGGCTCGAATGCGCGCTGCCGGATCTCGTCGGTCATCCCGATGCCGGTATCGGCGACGCGCAGTTCGACCATGGGCGCGCCCTGGGTCGCCGCACGCCGCTCGGCCGCCCCCGTCTGCGGCGGTTCCGCCACGGTCGGCCGCCCGGCGATCGTCAGCGTTCCGCCGCTCGGCATCGCATCCACCGCGTTCAGGATCAGGTTCGTGAGCGCCTCGCGGATCTCGGGGGCGTGGCCCAAGATCGGCGGGAGGCGGTCCAGCGCAGTATTCACCTCGATCAGACACCCGCGCCGCTGGACTTCGTCCCGCCAGCGGGGTCGGGAAAGCTCCAGCGCTTCGGCGACCAGGTGGGCGAGGTCGCACGGCGTCAGTTCCGCGGCGGGCTGCTGCTGGGCGAAGCCCTGCAGGCGGCGGACGACCTGGGCGCCGTCGGTGGCGGCCATTTCCAGGATGTCGAGGGACTCGCCGAGCCTGGCGTCGGACGGGGACGCCCGCAGCAGCTCCACCTGCGACAGGATCGCGGCCAGGGTGTTGTTCAGATCGTGGGCCACGCCGGCGCTCAGCTGGCCCAACGCGCGTAGCTTCTGGGTGCGGACCAGTTCGTCCTGCGCGCGGTGCAGATGCGCATAGGAACGGTTCAGCTCGCCGAAGAGGCGGGCGTTCTCCACCGCGATGGCAGCCTGCGCGGCGAAGAGGTTCAGGATCTCGCCGTCGTCCCGCGTGAAGAGGCGATCCACGCCATGGTTGTCAAAGGCCATGACTCCGGCCAGCCGCTCGCGGTAGAGCAGCGGCTCGCCGATGACCGCCGTCACCTCCGGCCGTCCGAGGGTCTCCGCCGTGGCGAAGGGGGAGCTGCGGTACGCGTTGACGATCATGCCGTGGCGCCGCGCCGCCACGGAGCCCGCCACACCCTCTCCCAGCCCGCGCACACGGCTCCCCTGGGGAACCCACGGACCGACCCAGGCCTTCGCGGTCAGCGTCTGCTGCGCTTCATCCCACAGATAGAGGGTGCCCGAGCGGACGCCGATCAGCTCGGCCGCACGGCGCGTGATGAGGTCCAGCAGCACGGCGAGATCCAGCTCGCGCGTGATCTCGGCACTCACGGTGCGGATCGTCTCGAGCTGGCGTGTACGCCGGGACAGCGCCTCCTCCGCCCGCTTGACTCCCGTGATGTTGCGGCTGATCCCGACGAGGCCGACAATCGTACCCGCGGCGTCGCGCAACGGGAGCTTGGTGGTCAGGTGCCAGTGGACCTCTCCCGGCGTCCGGGTCGGCCCGCGCTCTTCCTGGTGAAGCAGCGGCTCTCCGGTGCGCACGACCCGTTGCTCGTCGGCGCGGTACTGCACCGCGACATCGGCGGGGAGAAAGTCCAGATCGGTCTTGCCGACCGCATCCTCGGGCGACGGCACGCCGAGCAGATCCGCCTGCGCGCGGTTGATCATGATGAAGCGGCTGTCCGCGTCCTTGATGAAGATGTAATCCGGCAGGTTGTCGATGAGCGTGCGCAGGAGATTGCGCTCCTCCGCCAGGGTCGCCTCCGCCCGTTTCCGGGCGACGCTGTCGCGCTGCAGGTGGCTGTCGCTCTCGGCGACCTGGCGAAGGACCCGCCCGACGAGGAGAAACAGGAGCGCACCGGTGCAGGCGACGAAGGCCCAGCCCTTCAGGGTCTGCAGGGTCGTCAGCAGGCGCGGTTCCTGCGTGATCCACGCGAGCAACCGGTCAGAAAAGAGAATCCACACGCCGGAGACGACGACGTACACACCGGCCAGGCGAAGCGCCGTGCGTTGCGGTGACGGTCGCATACGTTTCACTGGGCGACGCACGGTTGCCCGCACTGGGCGTCGCCGGGAGTCCCCCCGACGTCCGGTCTCGCCATGGCTCGGCCGTTGCGGGATACGCTGGCTCCACCGGGCGGGGCCCGAATCCCCGGCGGTCAGTCCACGAGCCGCTGTCCGGAATTAACCGACGACCCGCACTTGAACCGCCTTGGGCCGTCCGCGGTCATCCTGACCCAGATCGAACTCGACGACCTCGCCCTCGTGGAGCGTCCGGCCCGCCTCGATGTCGCTGGCATGCACGAACACGTCGGGGCCATTATCGTCCCGGACGAGGAATCCGAAACGCTTGGTCACGTTGAACCACTTCACCTTGCCTTTCATGGTGCCCCCTCCCCCTTCCCCGGCCGCTGAAACCGGCCCCGCGGCCGGGACTCATCCTCACGACGGGTGCCCCGGCCCATCGCTTGCCGCCCGGCCCCCCCCAACTTGGCCGGGGATCTTGTGCCCGTCAAACGAGATCCGGTTTTTTGCGCGGCCAGGCTACAGACAGATTGCCGGCGTCTTTCCGAAAGAAACAACCCTCACATCTCGGATCACCGCCGCCCGCGGCCGGAGTCAATTGCTGATCGCCGCCAGTCCGTCGTCGGCGCTGGTCTCGTTGGCCTCTTCGAGCTCCGAAAGCGTGCGCGTGCGCAGGTCGAACAGAAAGATCTTGGGCTTCCCGAGTCGATCGGACTCGAAGACAATGAACCGCCCGTCGGCGCTGAGCGCCGGGAAACCGTCAAAGGCCGTGGGGTGGTTCGCCTCCGGCAGCGGGTCCAGCGTGCGTTTCTCGCGATCGAAGAGGAAGACATCGTATTGCCCTTGGCTCCGATCGGACTGGAACGCGATGAACCGGCCGTCGGCGCTGATGGACGGATACGCGTCGTTCCCGGCGGGGCTGTTGGCCTCCGGCAGGGGGTCCAGACGGTTGCCCCTGCGGTCCAGGAGGTACACGTGGTTTTTGCCTCGGCGCCGATTGGAGGTGAAGACGACGAAGCGCCCGGGGAATACCGGGTCGGTGACCGTGATCCAACCCGAGAGCGAGGCGCCGCCTCCCGGGCCGGGGGTCACGACGCGGACCGTCAGGGTGCCGGGGGCGGCCAGCAGATCCGCCGGGACGGTCGCCGTCAGCTCCTCCGGCGACCGGAAGACCGTCACGACCGTCTTCCCGGCCACCTGCACGGCGGAGTCGGGCCGGAACGCCTTGCCGATGAGCTTGATGGACCCCTCCGGATCTCCGACCGAGAGCGCCGGCACCTCGATGACGTCGAGGCGGGGCGCGGGGTTGGCCACGGTGACGACCACCGCCACGGCGTCGGCGGCTTTCCGCTCGCCGTCGACGACGCGCAGGTCCAGGCGTCCCGCCGCGGCCAGCAGCGCCGACGGAAGGCGGGCGCGGAGCTGCGTCGGTCCGAGGACGTCCGCGGACACCGGTACGCCGTTTACCAGCACGCGCACGCTCTCCGTGAAATACCGGCCATCCACCCGCACGTCCGTGTCGCCGGAGCCGACCGGCACCTCCTCGGGCTCCACGCGGGCGGCGCGGGGGGCCGGATCGAGGCGCGGGGTCTCTGCGTCGGCCGGCACGGCGCCCACGGCGAGAAGGACGGCGAGGAGCGCTGCCCGCCGGGAGATCATGCGCGGCCGTCCAGGATGCCCAGCCGGCGCCGCTCCAGCTCCGCGATGCGATCCCGAAGGGCCGCGGCCTGTTCGAACTCCAGGCGCTTGGCCGCCGCCCGCATCTCCTTGTCGAGCTGGGCGACCAGCGCCGGGATTTCCTCACGGGGTATGTACTCGGCCTGGCGGTCGTCGAGGGTGGGCACGGTATAGTAATCCCGCTCGTAGATGCTGGACAGGACGTCCTGGATTCCCTTCTTGATGGTCTCGGGGGTTATGCCGTGCTCGCGGTTGTACGCCAACTGGAGCTGGCGGCGGCGCGAGGTCTCGCCGATGGCCTGCCGCATGGAATCGGTCATGACGTCGGCGTAGAAGACGACCTGTCCCTCGACGTTCCGAGCGGCTCGACCCGCCGTTTGGATCAGGGAGCCGGACGAGCGCAGGAAGCCCTCTTTGTCCGCGTCCAGGATGGCCACCAGGGACACCTCGGGAATGTCCAGGCCCTCCCGCAGCAGGTTGATCCCGACCAGCACGTCGAACTTGCCCAGGCGCAAGTCCCGGATGATCTCGTTCCGCTGCAGCGTATCGATATCCGAGTGGAGGTAGCGCACGCGGATCCCCACATCCGCCAGATAATCCGTGAGCTCCTCGGCCATGCGTTTGGTGAGCGTGGTCACCAGCGCTCGGTGGCTTCGGGCGGCCCGTCCCCGGATCTCATGGATGAGGTCGTCGATCTGCCCCGCGGTGGGGCGCACGAGGATCTCCGGATCGATCAGGCCGGTGGGGCGAATGATCTGTTCCACCACGCGCCCGCCCACCCGCTGCAGCTCGTACGGGCCCGGGGTGGCCGACACATACAGGAGCTGGTTTGTGCAGCGATCGAACTCCTCGAAGGTGAGCGGCCGGTTGTCCAGGGCCGAGGGCAGCCGGAAACCGTACTCGACCAGGGTCTCCTTGCGCGACCGGTCGCCGTGGTACATGCCGCGCAACTGCGGCAGCGTCTGGTGGGACTCGTCGATGATGACCAGGGCGTCGTGGGGCAGATAATCCATGAGGGTCGGCGGCGGGTCGCCGGCCTCCCGGCCTGAGAGGTGTCGGGAATAGTTCTCGATCCCCTTGCAGGTGCCGATCTCCCGCATCATCTCCAGATCGAAGAGGGTGCGCTGGCGCAGCCGCTGTGCCTCCAAGAGCTTGTTGGCGGCCTGCAGCTCGGCCAGGCGGTCCCCCAACTCCGCCTCGATGCCGGCAAAGGCCCGCTGCAGACGGTCCTGTGGGGTCACATAGTGGTTGGCGGGGTAGATGGGGACGCGGTGCAGGCGCGCCCGCCGCTCGCCGGTCAACGGGTCGAACTGGACGATGGACTCGACCTCGTCCCCAAACAGCTCGACGCGGACGGCGAGGTCGTCGTAAGCCGGAAAGATCTCGACCACATCGCCGCGCGCCCGGAAGGTTCCGCGGTGCAGGTCCAGATCGTTCCGCTGGTACTGGATCTCCACCAGTTTCCGGAGCATGGCGTCCCGGGGACACCGTCCGCCCTGTTCCACCAGGAGGACCATCCCGTAGTAGACCTCGGGCGAGCCCAGCCCGTAGATGCAGGAGACAGAGGCCACGATCACGACATCCCGGCGCTCCAGGAGGCTGCGCGTGGCGGAGTGGCGCAGCTTGTCGATGTTGTCGTTGATGAGGGCGTCCTTCTCGATGTACGTGTCGGTCTGCGGGATGTAGGCTTCGGGCTGGTAGTAATCGTAGTAGGACACGAAGTACTCGACGGCGTTGCCCGGGAAAAAGCGTTTGAATTCGTTGTACAGCTGCGCCGCCAGCGTCTTGTTGTGGGCGACGATGAGCGTGGGCCTTTCCACGGCCGCGATCACGTTGGCCATGGTAAAGGTCTTGCCGGAGCCGGTGACGCCCAGCAGCACCTGGTGGCGCTCGCGCCGGCAGAGCGCGTCGGTGAGCTGGGCGATGGCCCGGGGTTGGTCGCCGCGGGGTTGATAGTCGCAGACGAGCTTGAAGCGGGACGGGTCGGCGTCGGAGGGGGGGCGCGTGTCAAGCGTCGGCTGGGGCCATCCGGTTTCCGGCTCCGCCCGGGGTCGGGCGGCCTCCACCCTCCGACGGGCCTGGGACTTGGTGCTCACATCGTTACCGCGCTTTCGCCGGGGGCGACGCCTTCGAGGGGGTAGCCTCGGTCGGTTTTTCCGCCCGCTCCGCCGAGACCCGACCGGCCCCGGCCGGCCCGCAGCCGATGGCGCGGGCCGTAAAATCCGGATACGGTTCGGCCGGCGAGCCGGCCTCCGGAACCAACAGATACGTTCCCACGGTCAACACATTGGGGTTGCGGACGAGGTGCGGATTGGCCTTCCAGATGCGCTCCCACAGCCGGGTATCCCCGTAATAGTAGCCGGCGATCAGATGCAAGCAATCGCCGGGCAGCACCTCGTGGAGGATATCCGGCGCGGCCGCAGCCGAGACGGCCGGCAGGGGTCGAGGCGCCAGCAGCACCAGCATCAGCACCGCGACGACTCCGATCATGCGCGCGCTTCCCATGCGGACCTCCTCTCAGCAGTTTCCCACCGTCGAGGATTTCTCGGCTTCCGCGGGCAGGTATTTCCGCCAGCACTCGTAATGGTGCGACGCGTAGGCGAGAATCCCCAGGTACGACGCCGAACGGGGCCGGGTCGGTTTGCGCAACAGGCGCAAGCCGACCTCGCCGGGGGACTTGTTGCCCTTCTTGAGATTGCAGGTGCGGCAGGCGCTCACGACGTTCTCCCACACCGTGCGCCCTCCGAGCGACCTGGGGATGACGTGATCGATGGTCATCCGCTCGCCGCCGTTTCGCCCGCAGTACTGGCACGTGTACGCATCGCGCTTGAGGATGTTCTTTTTGTTGAACGAGAGTGTCGGCGCCACCGGTTGTCTCACGAAATGGTGAAGCCGGATGACCGAGGGAACGGTGACGGCGGTGGACGGGGACCGCATCACCTGGGAGGTGTCTTCGACCCGTTCGGCCTTGCCCACGAACAGCAAAACCACGGCTCTTCGGGCGCTGCAGACCACGAGGGGCTCAAACGTCTGGTTCAGGATCAGTACTCGTCGTGAGTCCATAGAAACACAACAGGAGCGCGGCCCACGGCCGCCGTCCGGCGCTGCCGTCGTTGGCCATGTGTAACAGACCACTCCAGCCTTGTCAAGTTTCCCGGCAGGCCGCGGCCGCTGAAAAAGGCCCATCAGCGGCGTTGCCGGGCTCCCGCCGCGCTGCGACGTACGCACCCATCGGAGTGGGTACCCGAGTACGCCTGCACCCACCTACGGTGGGTACCCGTCGGATCGCGCGGCGGCTCGCACCTGGGCCTTTTTGAGCGGCCTGGGGGATCGCGAGTGACCCGACAACCTTTTAAGGTGCGTTGCGGCGCAAGAGATCCAGCAGGATACCTTCCCGCAGGCCGCCGTCGCTGACGGTAAGTTCCGACACACCCAGCGCGTCCATGACCGCAAGACAGATCACCCCTCCCGCCACGATGACATCCGCGCGAGCCGGCTCCAGGCCGGGAACCCGGCGCCGATCGGCGAGTGGGAGTGCGGCCAGTCGGCGGAGCAGCTGCGCCACCCGCCCCCGACCCAGCCGGTGTCCGGTGACACGGGCCGGGTCGTACGGAACCAAGCCGAGGTCCACCGCGGCGAGGCTGGTCACGGTGCCGGCGGTCCCGACGAAAAGGTCCCCAGACCGGATGTCGCGAAGCTGCGCCTTGCGAGCGCGGTCGAGGCGCTCGGCCGCCCTCCGGCGCACCGCCTCCAGCTCCGCCGGGAGGGGCGGGTCGCCGGCGAGACAGCTTTCCGTGAGCTTCACCGCACCCAGGCCGGTGCTCACCGCGGCGAGAATCGTCTCCTTTTCCGCGAGAAGCAATTCCGTGCTCCCCCCGCCGATATCCATCATCGCCAATCGCGTCGGGGCATCCGGCAGACCGGCGCGGACGCCGAGGAGGGCGAGCCGCGCCTCCTCCTCTCCGGCGACGACGGTTACCTTCACACCGGCGCCGTTGCGGGCGGCGGTCAGGAAAGCGTCCCGATTCCGGGCTTCCCGCAGGGCGCTGGTGCCGACCGCCAGGATCGCGGCGGCGCCGTGCGCCTCCGCCAGCTCGCGATAACGCCGCAACACGCGGACCGTGCGGCGGATGGGCTCCGGCTGAAGCTCACGGGCGGGCAACAGACCTTGGCCCAGCCGCGTGATCTCCTGGACCGTCAAGATCGGGCGGGGCGCGGAGCGGCCGTCAGATTCCGCGACGAGCAGGCGGACCGTGTTGGCCCCCACGTCGACGACGGCCAGGCGCACCGGCGGATTGTTGATTGACGATGGCAGATTTCCGATTGGAAAAGGCATGGCCGCCGTCCGTCAATCTTCGACCCCGTGGGCCAGCCTGGCGATCAGCGCCTTGTCCGGGGTCACGACGATGGATTTCTCGTGGGTGATGGTCACCAGGCCCGGCGGCGCCTTTCGCGGCTTCCGCACGTATTTCTTCAGCGTGTAGCTGACGGCGACTTTCCCGTGAGCACGCGCCTGGCTGTAATACGCCGCCAGCTTGGCGGCTTCGACGAGGGTCTGCCGGGGCACGCCCCCCGTCCGCCCCTGGAGCCGGACGACGACGTGCGAGCCGGGGAATCCCTCCGCGTGCAGCCACAGATCTTCCGACCTGGCCAGGTGGAGGGTCAGCCGATCGTTACCTTCGTTGTCGCGCCCCACCAGGATCTGGAGACCCTCGGAGGAGACAAAACGGCGCGGCTCGGGTCCCGCGCGGCGCTTTTCGGGGGCGCGCCGGGGCGCACCCGGCGTCGCGGCCGACCGTCGCGGATCGGCCGGGGCCGCTGTCAGGGAGTCGAGCAATCGGCGATCGCCGGGTCGGAGGAGCCGGGCGGCTTGCTGCAAGTCTCGCTGCAGGTCCTCCAGGCGCCGCGCGTCCCGGACTTCGGCGGCGCTCGCCGCGAACGTTTCGACCTGGCGTAGCGCGGCTTCCGTTTCCGCCAGCCGGCTCGCCACACGCAGGGTGCCGCGGCGCCCGCGGCGGGCGAGTCGAAACAACCGCTCGGCATTGGCCGCGGCGGTGAGCGCCGGGTCAAGCGGGATGGTGAGCGCGGCGCCGGGCCCGCCCGTGTGATCCGGGAGCGCGACCTCGCTGGCGCCGCGCGGTACCGCCCTTTGGTTGGCCACCAGGACCTCGCCCATCTTCTGATAGGTCTCCGCGCGGGCGAACTCGTCGGCCTCCGCCCGGAGTTTGTCCCGCCGAGAGGCGAGGCGGGCATTCAGACGGCGGAGAAGGCGGCGGATCGCGGCCAGACCCGCCGCCACCCCCCCACTGCCGACCAGGTGCCCGGCAAGCCTCTCCAGCGCGTTGCCCAGGGTCGGGACGGGCTGCTGCAGTGCATCCGGTAGATGGACGAGGTGGATGGGGACCACCGCTTTCGGGGCGCCGGCCTCGTCCACGACGAGATGGGGCTGGGGCGGACGAACGGCGATCTCTCCGAGAAGGGCTGTCAGCGTCCGCGCCAGCGACGCGGGGGACGCGCTGCCCGAACGAGCGACGACCTCGCTTGCCCAGAGGTCGCCGAGACCCGCGAACCCCTGGCGCAGGGCCCGTTCCGGGGCGAGACCTGTGCGGAGCGATGACTCCAGCACGGCCGTCACGGCCTCGACCGAGCCAAGCAGCCGCGGGTCGGGCAAGCGGGACGGCTGGGGCGGGACGTACGGAGCGCCGGGAAGGCAGGGTCGAGCGGAGCCGGAGGTGGGTCGGGCGGCCTCCAGGATAGTGCTTTCCGCATCCGTCAAGATCAGGTTGGGTCGGCTGCCGAACGCCTCGAGGATGAGACGAGCGCCCGGGCCTGCCCCCGCCGCCGTACCCGACCCCGCGGCGACGGCCGGCTCGAAGTGCAGCCGCACCACCCGATCCAGGCCGCCGTGGGCGACTTCGGCCAGCCGGGTGCCCGGCAGCCTCTGGCGCGCGGCCCCCGCCAGGGGCGGCAGCGGCCGCGTCTTGGGTGGCCGCGGCGCCCCGCGCGCCATCCGCGGCAGCGCGGTTTCCGCGGTCAGCAGGAGACTCTCCGGACCCTGGGAGGTCACCAGGTCAAGCCAAAGACCGTGAGGACCGGCGGCGTCGACGCCCCGCACGAGGCCGCCGACCAGGGTGCGCTCGATCTCGGCCAGGACGGACAAGAGCAGAATGGCATCCATGGATGCGAACTATACTCCAGGTGGTATCCGACCGCCAGTCCGGGGCGCTGGCGGCGTCTTTCGGCTTGACAACGATTGCACGCCCGAGCCATGCTGCCTCGACCGAACCGAACCATTCACCACGAAATCCACACGAAGCACACGGGCTTCGATTTCCGGAGGGGAGGATGGGCGATCCGATGCGGCCCTGCCTGGTTCTGGTGGCGGGAGGCGCGGGAGTGGGAAAGACGGAAGTGTCAAAGGCGCTCGCGCGCCGCGTGACGAACGCCATTCTGCTGGACAAGGACCGGCTTCTCGGCGCATGGGTGGACCGGGTGCTTCGGGCTTCCGGTGAGGCCGTCGACCGCGACGGTCGCTATTACTGGCAGGACGTTCGACCCCAGGAGTACCGGACTCTCGAGGCGACGGCCTATGACCACCTGGAACTGGGCAAGGTTGTCGTGATCGACGCGCCGCTCAGACCGGAACTCGACAACCCGGACTGGGTCGGCCGCGTCCGGCGGGAATGCGAGAGGCGCGAGGCGGGGTTCCTGGCCGTGTGGATGATGGTCTCGCCGGAGACGGCGCGACGCCGCATGGCGGCCCGGGCGGAGCCCCGCGATCGTTGGAAATTGGCCAACTGGGACGAGTTTTTGCGGCGGCAGCCGTACCACCCGCCGGCCGGCGCCGCGTTGATCCTGGAGAATGAAGACTGCGAATCCTTCAAGGCGGCCCTCGAAAAGACGCTCGCGGCCATGGCGGCCGCGACCTCGGCACGGGAGGGATCGACTCCATGAGCAAAGATCAGAGGCTGCGCGAACTGCTGGGCCGGCACGCGGTGTTGCCGATCATGACGATCCGAAGCGAGGCGGCGGGCCTGCGGGTCGCGGAGAGCCTGCTTGCCGGAGGCCTGGCCATCATGGAGATCACGCTGCGCACGGCGGAGGGGGCGGCTGCGATCTCTGCCATTCGGCGCCGATTCCCGGAAATGGCCATCGGCGCCGGCACGCTGCTGCGGCCCGAGGATTTTGATCGGGCCGCGGCCGCCGGAGCGCAGTTCGGCGTCAGCCCGGGAATGGATAGACCCCTGGCGGAGGCGGCGGCGAAGAGCGCCTTGCCCTTTCTGCCCGGGGTCCAGACCGCATCGGAGGTGATGACCGCCGTGGGGCATGGGTTCCACACGCTCAAGTTCTATCCTGCCCGCGCCGCGGGCGGGACGGCGGTGCTGGCGGATTTCGGCAACATCTTCCAGCGTGTGATGTTCGTGCCGACCGGGAAGCTCACAGAGGCCGATGTTCCCGAGTACCTGGCGCTGAAGAATATTCTCTGCGTCGGCGGCTCGTGGGTGGCGCCGGCCGACCGGATTGCCGCGGAAGACTGGCCGGCCATCCGCGCCTTGGCGGCCACGGCGGCGGGGATGGCTCGGACAACCGGGCGGCCGGGCGGCGGGCGTTGACAAGGCTGCGTGGCTCCAGTACGATACATCTACCGCTAGGGGAGCATGCGCTGAGAGCCCCTGCCCGCCAGGGCAAGGCAACCCTCTGAACCTGATCCGGGTAATACCGGCGAAGGGAAGCGAGGTCGAAGACGCGGACGCGGCGCTCCTTCGGGGCGCCGCGTTTTTTGTTGCGCCGCAAGCCGGGCTCCGTTGTTGCTTTGCGCAAAGCGGATGGCGCATAGCGTTTCGGATCGGCGGGGGGCGGGAATATTCTACCCAGGCTGCTCAAAGGGTCCAGCTGCGAGGCGGTATGCGGTCGCCCGGGGTACCCAGTCGGCTGGGTCCAGGCGTACGGGAGGCACGTCGCAGCGAGCGGCGAGGCGGGCCAACGCCGCCGGACACCCGCTCGAGGGATGGGCGGGCCTTTTCAGCGGTCGGAGAGGTTGCCATGACCCAGCGTCGTTACCCCGACCGTCCGATCGTGGCTGTGGGCGCCATTGTCGTCAAGAACGGGCGGGTCCTCATGGCCCGGCGCGGCACGCAGCCCGGCTACGGCATCTGGTCCATCCCGGGGGGCGCCGTCCGGCTGGGCGAGGATTTGAAGTCGGCGGCGCGCCGCGAGATCAAGGAGGAGCTGGGCATCGAAGTCGAACTGACGGATGTGACCGAAATCCTGGAGCGCGTGACGCGCGATGCCGAGGATCGCATCCAGTACCACTACGTGGTGATAGACTATCTGGCCCGGCACGTGAGCGGGGAACCGACGCCATCGCCCGAGGCGCTGGAGGTGCGCTGGATCGCGCCCGAGGAGTTCCCGCAGTACGAGATCACCCGGGGAACCGCCGAGGTCGTCCTGCGGGTCATGGATGCGGGACGAAGAGCGGGGGTGATTTAGGGACGCGGCGCTGGACAACACGCGTGGCGCACGGCGGGCTGATGCGTCACGCGCATGGCGGCAACCGCGCAGCGCAGAGCGCCAGACGGGAAGGCACGAGGCGGGACGCTCTGCGCCGCGCTGGTTGCGCTCTGCGTCGAGGTGAGCATGGAAATCCGGTTGAACGGCAAGACGCGCGAGGTGGCGGATGGGATGACCGTCAGCCAGCTCCTCGATGAATTGAAGCTGCAGGCGCTCCGCGTGGCGGTCCAGGTGAACACGGACATCGTCAAACGGGAACGATATGCGGAGGTCGCGCTTCGATCGGGGGACACAGTCGAGATCCTGACCTTCATGTCGGGCGGATGAGGGGGGCGAGCGGCTTCGCGCTCGCGTGACCTCTCGGGAGGTGGGCAATGCGCGGTAGCGATATCCTCACAATTGCGGGAAAGCAGTTTCGTTCCCGTCTGTTCGTTGGCACCGGGAAGTATCCCGACTTTGCCATCATGGAAAAGGCGCTGGCGGCTTCGGGGACCGAGATGGTTACCGTCGCCGTGCGACGGGTGAACCTCGATCGGACCCAGGAATCCCTCTTGGATTACATCGACCTGAAAAAGTACACCCTGTTGCCGAACACCGCGGGCTGCTACACGGCCGACGATGCCGTGAAGTACGCCCGGTTGGCGCGGGAAGTCGGGATGTCCAACTGGGTGAAGCTGGAGGTCATCGGGGATCAGCGCACCCTGTTCCCGGATAACGAGGAACTGCTGAAGGCGACCAAGATCCTGGTGAAGGACGGCTTCGTCGTTCTTCCCTACACCAACGACGATCCGGTCTTCGCCAAGAAACTGGAGGACGCCGGCGCGGCAGCCGTCATGCCGCTGGGGGCGCCCATCGGCTCGGGTCTGGGGATCCGGAACCCCCACACCATCGCGATCATCCTGCAGAACGCAAGGGTGCCGGTCATCGTGGACGCCGGGGTGGGCACGACGTCCGACGCGTCCATCGCCATGGAGATGGGGGCCGACGGTGTGCTGATGAACACGGCGATCGCCGGCGCAAAAGATCCGGTCAAAATGGCCGAGGCCATGCGCAAGGCAATCGAGGCGGGCCGCCTGGCCTACGAGGCCGGCCGCATCCCGAAGAAGGCGTACGCGTCCGCCTCGACGACGATGGACGGGATGATCGAGTAGGGCCACGCGCGGAGCGCAAAGCGTCAACGGGCCGCGGCGGCACGCTATGCGGCATGCGCGGGGCGCGACAGGGAGGGCTTGCCATCAGCCATCAGCCATCAGCGATCGGCCCTCGCGACTGGGGCGTGTATCTCGTGACCGACCGAAAGCAGACGGGTGGCCGGGACCTCCTCACGGTGCTGTCGCAGGCTCTCCAGGCCGGGATCCGGGCGGTCCAGCTTCGCGAGAAAGACCTGGACACGATCGCGGTCTTTCGGCTGGGAGAGCAATTGCTCTCCATGACCCGACAAGCCGGCGCGGCGCTGATCGTCAACGACCGGGTAGACGTCGCCATGGCCTTGGGCGCCGACGGCGTCCATTTGACGCGCAGGAGCTTGCCCCCGGGCGAGGCCAGGGCGCTGGTGGGGACCGGGATGCTGCTTGGCGTTTCCTGCCACGGCCTGGCCGATGTGCGCGAAGCCGTCGAGGGCGGGGCGGATTTCGTGGTGCTTGGTCCGATCTTCGAGACGCCATCCAAAGCGGCCTACGGCGCGCCCCTCACGCCCGCCGTTTTGAAGCACGCACGGGAAGTCTGTGCGTTGCCCATACTGGCGATCGGCGGAATCAGAGCGTCCGGCGTTCCGGATGTCATCCGCGCGAGCGCGGACGGGGTGGCGGTCATTTCGGCCATCCTCGCCGCCCGCGATCCCGCCGCGGCGACGCGGGAGTTGCTGGACGCGGTGGCTCGGGCTAAAGGCGTCCCCTGGCAACTGGGCAATTAGGCAACTGGGCGATTCGGGGGAGTCAAGAAAACCGCTGGCAGCCGACAGGTGGCAGCCGGTAGCGAGCGGAAGGCGGCAAGGGCGCAGAGGCAACCGGACCATTGAGGCAGGGGGCAACTGGGCGATTCGGCAATTAGGCAACTGGAATGGACGGGCCGGTTTTTCCCAATCGCCGAGTCGCCGAATTGCCGGATTGCCACACGACGATGTGGATCCTCGTTGACGGTTACAATGTGATCCGGCAGTGGCCGGAGCTGGCTATGCTGGACCGGGCCGACCTGCAATCGGGCCGGGAGGCCCTGCTGCAAGAGCTGCGAGGCTATCGGCGGGCGAAGCCACACCGCATCACGGTGATCTTCGACGGGCGCGACCGCGGTGGCGGCTCGGGAGGAGCCGAAAGGACGGGCGGGATCGAGGTCCGGTACTCCAGACAGGGGGAGACCGCCGATGAGGTGATTGTGCGTCTGGTCAGCACGGCCGGCGAGGGCGCCGTCGTGGTCAGCTCGGATCGCGAGGTTCAAGCGGCCGCGCGACGTCACGGCGCGACGCCGCTCGCCGCTGGGGAGTTCGTGGCGCGGATTGACGCCAGCCGCATCGCGGCGCTGAAAGGCGGCGACGAGGATGATCGACCGCAGAAATCGGGCAAGGGCACGGCGCGGCGTCTCCCAAAACGGGAACGGCGGGAGGAGCGGCGGCGCAAGGGGTTGTGACATGCAGGGGCGCGCGGACCGTCAGGCGACGAACGCACCCGACTCGTGGTACGGAGAGGAGCGGATCATGGTGCCAACGAATCCCGGCCGGGTTGTGGACCTCCGCAGCGATACCGTGACGAAGCCCACCCCCGAGATGCGGCGGGCCATGGCCGAGGCTGAGGTGGGCGACGATGTCTTTATGGAGGACCCCACGGTTGCCCGGCTGGAGGCCCTGGCCGCCGAGCGCCTGGGGAAGGAGGCCGGCCTCTTCGTGACCTCCGGGACGCAAGGGAATCAGATCTCCCTCATGGCGCACACCCAGCGGGGCGATGAGATCATCCTGGATGACAACTGCCACATCTTCAACTACGAGGTGGCCGCCCTGGCAGTCCTCTCCGCCGTCCAGGCGCGGGGCTTGCGGGGACGGAACGGAATCCTGGACCCGGCCGACGTCCGCGACGCCATCCGTCCCCCCAACATCCACCACCCGAAGGACTCGCTCATCTGCCTGGAGAGCACGCACAATCGCGGAGGCGGGTCCATTTATCCCATCGAAACCCTGCGGCAGATCCGCCGCATCGCGGACGAGCACGGGCTGGCCGTTCACCTGGACGGCGCCCGGCTGTTCAACGCCTGCGTGGCCTCCGGGGTGCCGGCGAAGGACGTGGCCGCCCAGGCGGACTCGGTGACGTTCTGCCTTTCCAAAGGACTCGCGGCACCCGTTGGGGCGGTGGTCACGGGCAATCGAGCTTTTGTCGACAAGGCGCGGCGAGCGCGAAAGATGCTGGGCGGCGGCATGCGCCAGGCGGGGGTCATCGCCGCCGCGGGAATCGTGGCGCTGGAGACGATGGTGGATCGGCTGCGGGAGGATCACGACAACGCGCGTGTCCTGGCGGACGGCCTGGCGGAGCTTCCCGGCATCAAGATCGATCTCGGCTCGGTCCAGACCAACATCGTCATCTTCGACATGGAGCGCAAGGAGCTGGACGCCGCCGGCCTGGTGCTAAAGCTCGCGGGGCACGGTGTGAAGTGCTTCGCCGTCGGCCCGAACCGGATCCGGATGGTGACGCACAAGGACGTGGACAGGGCAGGGATTCTGTACGCGCTGGAGACGCTGCGAACGATTCTGAGGTAACCGCAGATTTCGCAGGAGGTGCAGGAAACCGACAGACCCGATTGATCCACAGATTGCGCAGATTTCACGAGGGCCAGAAAGAATGTGTGTGAGTCTGCGAAATCTGCGGATAAACACATCCGGGGCTCCGAGCGGCCGGGGTTTGTTGGCGTGACACAAGGCCGGACGGCGGCCCGGACGACCGTCTCGACGGCAAGGCCTCGTGTGACATCGGCCGGCTGCTGGTGGGGCAGGTCAGAGCCGATCACGCGGCCGGAGGCATCCTTCATCAAGACGATCTCCCCGGCCGTTTTCTCGCACACCGCTTCTTCGCCGGATCATCAAACCAGAGCGTGAGGGTCTTTCCTTCGACGGCATGGATCACCTTGATCTTGTCCATATCCTCTCTCCAGTCGTTATGGCACCGGCCGGATACGCGGTAATGGGGCATGCCGCACCATCGCCTCGTCGCACGGCGGTGCAAAGCCGGCACGGAATATTCTCCCGATGGAACAGACGCACCTGCGGATCCTGGCGGCTTTGACGGCTCTCGTCGGGGTCCGAGAGCGTGGCTTTCACCTCCGCCTCCCGCCCCGCGAGGGCGGGGCGCTTCGCTGTTATGATGAACTGCCAGTACACCCGAGTGCAACGGACCGCGAAACCGAGAAAGGTCGAAACCACGAAGTGCAGGCCTTTGCTCATTCGACCCCCCCGGATCGACTCGGCGGCGTCCAAATCGCCCGTAGCGAGCCACCGATTGTTCAGGTCGTCTCGGGCGAACAACTTCGTAGAGAACAAGCAACAGGTTTTCGGTGGAACCGCAGAAGGGGATCGGTCGGTTCTTCACCACCGAGATGGGATTCTTCCAACGGAACTACAGACTGCGCAGATTTGATGGGGGCGGTTCCGGAAGCATCTGTGTGAACCTGCGCAATTTGTGGATGAAGTGGGCTTCGGGCCCGGCAGGGTTCTCCTCAGGCCCGGAAGCCTGACCCCCCCCTGTGCCGCTTGTGCGGTTTGTGGCGGAGCGCTGTCGTCTTTTCCGACTGGTGATATTCTCGATCGCGCGTGGTATGAACGCCTGAAAGCACTCGGGACGTCGCAGAGGATACGTCATCTGAAGTCGCACCCGTCGGTCACCATCGGCGATCGTGAATCGCGGTCCAAAGAAAAGCCGGCATGTCCGATCGTTTCTGCGAGTCTCGGACCTCTCCCGGTCGAATTTTGAAAGAGCCGGCCTTCGCCCCAAAGCGAAGATACTCGCCGCCCCGCAAAGCCGTTAAGGACGCAAAGCAGCGCTGGGTCCTATCACCGGACGGCGATCCTCAGCCCTTTTTCCGCCAGGCGGCCAGCCGCTTCTTGATCTCGGCTTCCAGACCGCGGTCGGTGGGACGGTAGTACACGTGGCCGCGCAGCCGCTCCGGGAGGTACTCCTGCTCGGCGTGGGCGCCTTCGTAGTCGTGGGCGTACTTGTACCCCTCTGCGTACCCCAGCTCCTTCATCAGCGACGTCGGGGCGTTCCGGATGTGCAACGGCACCGGCTCGGCCGGGGCCGAGGCCACGTCGGACTGCGCCGCACCGAAAGCGACATAGATCGCGTTGGACTTGGGCGCGGTGGCGAGATAGGTCGCGCACTGGGCCAGAGCGAGCTCGCCCTCGGGGCTGCCGAGGAAATGATACGCGTCCCTGGCTGCCACGGCCAGCGTCAGGGCCCGCGGGTCGGCGTTCCCGATGTCTTCGGAGGCGAAGCGCACCAGGCGCCGCGCGATGTAGAGGGGATCCTCACCGGAGGCGAGCATACGCGCCAACCAGTACAGGGCCGCGTCCGGGTCGCTGCCGCGCAGGCTTTTGTGGAGGGCGGAGATCAGGTTGTAGTGCTCCTCGCCGGCCTTGTCGTACAGGAGGCTCTTGTGCTGCGCCGCCTCCTGAACGATTGCCAAGCTGATGACCCCCGGCTCGGGTCCCGCGGCGGAGAGACGGCCCGATAGCTCCAGCAAATTCAGGGCGGCGCGCGCATCCCCGTTGGCCCAGCGGGCGATGGCCTCCAGGATCTCCGGCGCCGCGCGGACGCCCGTGCGGCCCAGCCCACGCTCCGCGTCGGCCAAGGCGCGGGACAGGATCTGGCCGACCTCCGGCTCCGTGAGGGGTTGGAGGACCAGAACCTTGGCGCGTGACAGCAGTGGCGCGATCACCTCGAACGACGGGTTTTCCGTCGTGGCGCCGATGAGGGTGACGGTCCCGCGCTCGACGTGCGGCAGGAAGGCGTCCTGCTGCGCCTTGTTGAAGCGATGGATCTCGTCCACGAACAGGACCGTCCGCTGTCCGCCCCCGCGCAACCGGCGGTCGGCCTCGGCGATGACCTCCTTGATCTCCTTGATGCCGGCGGTTACCGCGGAGAAGGGCACGAACGCCGCCTGAACACGACTCGCGACGAGCATCGCGAGGGACGTCTTGCCGGTTCCCGGCGGGCCCCAGAAGATGAGCGAAGGGATCTCACCCTGGGCCAAGACAACGCGCAGAATCTTCCCCTCGCCCAGCAGATGCGACTGGCCGACAAACTCCTCCAGACTCCGCGGCCGCATCCGATCGGCCAGCGGCGCAGCTTTCTTGGCCGGCCGGGAGGCGGGCTCGTGCGGGAACAGGTCAAGCGTCATGGATGGCACCCTAGAAGCGGACGGTGGCGATGAAATCCATACACCGTGCAAACTGGTCGCGGGGCAGTTGCCCCGCGTCCCGCAAATGCACGAGGACGTCCGAGATCCGGAGCGCGCTGTGGAGCGCGTACCCTTTCTCGCGCAACCGGTCGGCGCCTCCCTGCTCGCGATCCAGGAAGATGGCGAAGTCCTTCACGATCAGTCCGGCCTGCAGGAGGGGCTCGGCCGCCTCGAACTTGCTCGCCCCGTCGGTGATCACATCGTCGATCAGCACCACCGTCTCGCCGGCTGCGAACTTGCCTTCGATCACCCTCTTGATTCCGTGGTCCTTGGCCTCTTTCCGAGCGTAGACCATCGGGAAGCCTTCCGTAAGGGAGACCGCGGTGGCGATGGGGAGCCCCGCATAGGGGATGCCCGCGACACGCTGGAACGTGAGGGGCGCAAGCAGAGCCACGATGCGTCGGGCGATAGCCTGGAGCAGCGTCGGATAGGAAATGATGATCCGAAGATCCACGTAGAACGGCGACAGGGCGCCCGACTTCAGCCGGAATTCGCCGAACCTCAAGGCCTGGATGGCGTACAGCTCATCAACGAGTCGTTCGTCGGTTCCCTCGAGCATGACCGGGCCCCTTCCGGATACGTGGGAATGTCCAGCGACCAAATCCCAATGCCCAGTGAACAGGCTTTCTCGTGGTCATTGGTCACCGGGTAGTTGACATTCGGCCGCGATCCGCTCCGCTGCCGCGACCGGATCGCACGCCGCGGTGATCGGACGGCCGATGACCAAGAGGTCGGCGCCGGCGCGGACGGCTTCGGCAGGCGTCATGACGCGGTGCTGATCGTTCAGGGCGGCATCCGCCGGCCGTACGCCGGGTGTTACGATGAGGAATCCCGGGCCGCAGCCCCGACGGATGGCACGGATCTCGCGGGGTGATGCGACCACGCCGTCCAGACCCGCGGCCTTGGCTTCACGCGCGAGATGGAGAACCTGCTCTTCGATAGTCCGCGGGGTGCCCGTCATGGCGCGGTGGGCGTCCTCGGAGAGACTGGTGAGGACGGTGACGGCGATGACGAGCGGGCGGTCCGGTCCGGCCGCCGCCTTGGCCGCGGCCCGCATCATCTCCCCACCCCCGCTGGCATGGATGCTCAGCAGCCACACGCCCAGGGACTTCGCGGCCGCCACGGCCCCCGCGACGGTATTCGGGATGTCGTGGTACTTCAGGTCCAGGAAGACGCGGAGGCCGAGGTCGTGCACCGCCCGGACCGCCACCGGACCTTCTGCGGTGAAAAGCTGCTTCCCGATCTTCACGGCGGCCACGTGCCCGGCCAACCGCCTCGCCAGCGCGACCGCGTCGGCGAGCGTGGGGACATCCAGGGGTACAATCACGCGGCCGGGGGCGCTCATCGTTGGGCCTTTCTTCGGCAAAACGGCAACTAGGCGACGCGGCAACTTGGCAACGCGGCAATTTGGCAACGCGGCAACTGGGCACCTTGGCAATCAGGCAATTTGGCGATTCGGGAAGCGGGCAACCTCGAGAAGGGGATTGGCGTCCGCTCTTCCTGATTGCCAAGTCGCCCAATTGCCAAGGTGTCATTTCTTCGAGGGAGGCTACCATGGAGGCGGAAGCAGCGTCAATGAAAGCGCTCGACGGGGGGCGCGCCCCGGCACTTGCCGGCTGCGTCCGCCGGCGTTGACATAATCCCGGCTCTCGGCTTAGAGTACCGCCATGGGGGACCTCGCGAAGGCGATTCTTTGCGTCGGGGTCGCAGGGTGCGTCCTCGCGGCAGTGCCGGCGGCGGGATTCGACACGGCGCCGTCGCTACGGGGAGGGATGCTCAAGGCCAGCGACCTGCTGCTGAATCTGGATACGGATGGCGCGGCGACCGAGTGCCGTCGGCTGCTGTCCATGCCGCAGGGCGAGGCGCTGGGCCGTTTCTGTCTGAGCCTCGTCACTCTGACCCACGCCGAGGACCAGGACACGCCGGCCAGAGACCTGGATCGATTTTTGGAGCAGGCACGCCAGGCGCGCGCGGCCGCCGAAGCGCAGGAACGGGCGGCGCCCTCGGATGCCGAGGTGAAGCTGCTGTTGGGACTGATTCATGGGAGCAAGGCCATGGTGGATGGAGGCCGCAAGCACTACCTCGCGGCGCTCCACGGGGTCCGGGAAGCGCACCGGTATTTCGAAGAGGCGCAACAACTCGACCCGACCCTGGTGGACGCGTCGTACGGTCTCGGACTTTACCATCTCGTCATGGCCAGGCTGCCCGGCACCGTGAAACCGTTCGTTTCCATCGTCCTGCCGGCGGGCGATCCCGAGCTGGGTCTGAAGGAGCTCGAGCGCGTGGCGGCGCAGGGCACTTTTCTCAAGGCGACTGCGCGCGTCGTGTTGCTCCAGTTGTATGCCGGAAGCGAACAAAAGTACCCGGAGGCGCTGCGGCTCGGCGAGGATCTGCTCCGCCGGTACCCGGGGAACCCCGAGCTGTATTTTGCCACGGCCCATGCGGCTTCAGAGGTCGGCCGGTTCGAGGAGGCGCTGGAGATCGCGCGCCGCGTCGGGCAACAGGTGGCGGCCGGCCGGCCGCGTTTCACGGCGCTGGGCGCACGGTACAATCAGCTGATGGGAAAGATCTATATGGATCGCGGGGATTACGCCGCGGCCCTGGCGTTCTTCCAGCGGGCGCTCCAGGCGGCGACGCCCGCCAGGTATCGGTGGATCACGGCCTGGGCGTGGACCCGTTCGGGCATGATCTACGATGTCCAGGGAGACCGCCGGGAGGCCGTGCGCCGCTATCGGGCTGCACTCGATATCGCGACGGAAGGCCTGGCCAAGGACCTCGCGCGCCAGTATCTGGAATCCCCATACCGCGGGCGCTTTGGCGTCCGATCCTAACCCGCTGTCGAAGGGACTCGTAGCCCATGGCCAAACGCGCTCCCCACTCTCGCCAGAGCGACCGCGCCGAACGGTCCGCCCACCGACACGCGCCAGCACACCCGTGGCTTCTGTATGCCGTGGTGTTCATGTGCGGGGCCATTCTGATGGCCCTCGAGATCGTCGGCAGCCGGATGCTGGCGCCCTACTTCGGCAACTCCATCTTCGTGTGGGGGAGCCTCATCAGCGTCGTTCTCGCGGCGCTCAGCCTGGGGTACTGGCTCGGCGGCATGGTGGCGGATCGCTGGCCGCGCTTCTCGGTCATGGCGGGACTCATCGCCATCCCCGGCGTGATCATCGCGCTTCTCCCGTTTGTGTACCCGGGCCTGAATCGCGGCATCGCGGCGAGCGACGTCGGGTCCCGTCTGGGTCCATTGCTTTCGTGCCTCCTCCTGTTCCTGGTCCCGAGCGTGTTCCTGGGGACGGTGTCGCCTTTTGCCGTGCGGTTACAGGCGCGGGCCGTGGCCTCGGTGGGGTCGACGGCGGGGGGCCTGTACGCCGTTTCCACAGCCGGAAGCATCTTGGGGACCCTCGTCACGGCGTTCTACCTGATCGCCGCGCTGGGGGTCGCGAACATCGTCCACGCGCTGGGGATCGCGTTGTTGCTGGTGGCGGCGGGAATCCTGGGGGGCCGGGGACGCGTGGCGCACGCGGGATTCACGCTGCTCTGCGCGGCGCTCCTCCTGGGGGGCATGATCTGGCACGCCCGAACGCAGGCGGCCGAGGCGGGGCTGATCCTGGAGACCGACTCCTTTTACAACCACATCCGCTTGGCGGAGGATGGGGAGCAGCGCTACATGGATTTCGAGAACCTCCGCCAGAGCGCCATGCTGCTTAAGGATCCTTGGGAACTCCGATTGCGATACACGCGGTTCCTGGCGCTGGCGCTCACGTTCCAGCCCCAGCCGAAGCGCGTCCTGGTTCTCGGTTTGGGGGGTGGGTCGTTTCCGAAGAAGCTTTACAAGGACGTCCCCAACGTGGCGGTGGATGTGGTGGACATCGATCCGGAGGTCATCGCCATAGCCAAGCGGTACTTCCAGGTGCCGGAGGACGCGCGGCTGCGGCTTTTTGCCAAGGACGGCCGACGGTTCGTGCAGGAGACCACCGAGAAGTACGATCTGGTCTTTCTGGATGCCTACAATTCGGACACCATTCCATTCCACCTGGCGACTCGGGAGTTCTATGAAGAGATCAAGGCCCGCCTGACGCCGGGAGGCGTCGTCGTCTCGAACATCATCGGTACGCTGCGCGGATCGCAGAGCGGGTTCTTCCGATCCATCTACCGGACCCTGTCCGAGGTGTTTCCCGCGATCTATGTGGTCCCGACGTACGACCAGAGCAGCGGTTGGATTCTCGGCGACATCAACATCATCCTGTTCGCCACGCAGGACTCGACCCGTCTGAGCCGCGCCGAACTCATGGTCAGGGCGGCGCGGGTCGGCGGGAAGCTGGTCCCGGCGTCCGACCTGGCGGAGTACGCGGCGCACCTCCTGGAGATCCCGATCGAGGTCAAGGACGTCCCCACGCTCACCGACGATTTCGCCCCGGTGGAGATCCTGCGAGCCTCGTAGGACGGAACCGTTGGCCATCAGACGCACAAGATGCACAGGGCAACGGAAAGGACACGGACTGACCACCCGAGGCGCCAAAATCCATCAGCAAAGCGAACCGCGTTTGGGAAATCCAGGGGGTGTGTGGATGGACGACGAGGCGGTCTTGCCGCTGCGCGATCGGAGAAGGAGGATCTGCCTCGCCTGCACGGCCACCTGCGGCATGGGCATGTGGAGAAAGTGCGCGAGAACGGGCTGGCTCAGCGTGCGCGGAGGGCCGGAATTGCCTTCGAGCGGCAATTCCCGTTGAAGGCGTGGGACGGGGACGGCGCGGCTCTGCGAGGGGACCACGCAGATTCTCTCGTGGAAGATTGCCTCGTCGTGGAATTGTAGGCATGCAGGACGCTGGCTGATGAACACACCGCGCGACCTCGTGGCGATCTCCGTGCGTTGCGCGTGGAACATGGCCTCCTCATCCACTTCGGCGCTCCTCGGCGGGAGATTCGCACGTTCAAGCACTGGCAGGCCATCGGGCTTCGGTTCCATGTCCTAGAATCGATTGTGCTTTTTTGTGTCTCTGGTGGCTTCCCGGTATTTCAGCTTGACGGTCGGGGCTCGGCTCTGGTAAAAGAAGGTACCTTTTAAGCGGGCTCTGCGAAGCCCGCAAAGGAGAGTCGTGTGGTTTCCAGACCGAGACGGCACAACAACCTCCTCGCCCGGAGCGGCGAGGAGGTTTTTTTGTGCCTGGAGGCGGCATGAGTGAGCGACGCGAGAAGGCGCAAGTCCTGGACGAGTCAGGCATGGCCCGCGCCATCACCCGCATTGCCCACGAGATCGCGGAGCGAAACAAGGGCGTGGAGGGGATTGTCCTGATCGGTCTGCGCAGTCGTGGGGTGGAACTGGCGCAACGTGTCGCGGCGCGCTTGGAGCAGATCGAGGGCGTCAAGATCCCCGTGGGGGCGCTGGACATCACCTTGTACCGCGACGACTTCGGAAAGGCGGCGACCCAGCCGGTCCTGCGGAGGACCGAGATCCCTTTCTCCATCGACAACAAGAAGGTCGTGCTGGTGGACGATGTCCTCTTCACCGGACGGACCACCCGCGCGGCCCTGGACGGCCTGATGGATCTGGGTCGGCCCCGCCTGGTGCAACTTGCGGTCCTGGTGGACCGCGGTCACCGGGAGCTTCCCATCCGTGCGGACTACGTCGGAAAGAACCTCCCCACCTCGACGCAGGAAGCGGTGCAGGTCTTCATGCGGGAGGAGGACGGCGTGGACCGGGTCGTGATCTACGAATCGGCGGCGCCGTGACGCGCTGAAACTTCTCCACGGCCCCGGACGACGGGTCGGGGCGTTGCGGCGAGCCGCGAGGTCCCTGTCAAGCGGGCGGACCGAGAGGTCGCCGTGACCCGGAGGTGCAGCATGGGATTGAAGAGCAAAGACCTGCTCGGGATTCAGGTGCTTTCCGTCGAGGAGATCCGCCTCATCCTGGACACGGCGGCCTCGATGAAAGAGATCGCCTCCCGCGACATCAAAAAGGTTCCGGCCTTGCGCGGCAAGACGGTCATCAACCTGTTCTACGAGCCGAGCACGCGGACCCGGACCTCGTTCGAGATCGCAGGCAAGTGGCTGAGCGCCGACGTGATCAACATCTCCACCTCGTCGAGCAGCGTGGTGAAGGGGGAGAGCCTGAAAGACACCGGACTCACCCTGCAGTCCATGCATCCGGACGTGGTGGTGATCCGCCACGCCGTGCCCGGGGCACCGCATCTGCTGGCGCGGTTGCTCAAGGCGTCCATCATCAACGCCGGCGACGGCGCCCACGAGCACCCGACCCAGGCCCTGCTGGACCTGTTCACGATCCGGGAGCGGCGCCCGGCCCTCGAAGGGCTCAGGGTCGCCATCGTCGGAGACATCCTCCACAGCCGGGTGGCACGCTCGAACATCTTTGCCATGAAGAAAATGGGCATGCAGGTCCGGGTGTGCGGGCCGCCGACGCTCTTGCCGCGCTACGTCGAGAGTCTGGGGGTCGAGAAGTTTCTCCGCGTGGAGCAGGCCATCGCCGACACGGATGTGATCATGATGCTCCGTATCCAGCGCGAGCGGATGGGGGCCGGTTTGTTTCCGACGCTGCGGGAATACTCCAAGCTGTTCGGGTTGAACGTGGACCGACTGAAGGTGGCCCGGCCGGACGTCCTGATCATGCACCCCGGACCCATCAATCGCGGCGTGGAGATCGCGCCCGAGGTGGCCGACGGCCCCTACTCGATGATCTTGGACCAGGTAGAGAACGGTCTGGCCATTCGGATGGCGCTCCTGTACCTGCTGGCGGGCGGCCAGGCGGCGAACAACTAGGCGCGTCCAACGTCCCTCGGTCGAGGTCCGGGATCCCGGCCGGGGACGCGGACTTCTGGAGCACCCATGAGAATTCTGATCGCAGGCGGGCGCGTGATCGATCCGGCGAACACGCGGGACGCGGTGATGAACGTCCTGATCGAAGACGGCCGCATCGCGGAAGTGGTCAGCCCCGGGGGTCATCCCGCGCCCGCGGCAGAGCGCGTCCTCGACGCGCGCGGGAAGGTGGTGTGTCCGGGCTTCGTGGACCTGCACGTCCATCTCCGCGAGCCGGGACGGGAAGACATGGAGACCATCGCCACGGGCACGCGGGCCGCGGCCCGGGGTGGTTTTACCACGGTGTGCTGCATGGCCAACACGACACCGGTCAATGACAACCAGTCGGTGACCGACTTCATCATCGACCGGGCGCGGCGGGACGGCGCGGTGCACGTGTTCCCCATCGGGGCGATCAGCAAGGGTCTCCAGGGCGAGGAACTGGCCGAGATCGGCGAGCTGATCGGCGCCGGCTGCGTCGCCATCTCGGACGACGGCAAGCCGGTCATGAACGCGGAGCTGATGCGGCGCGCGCTGGAGTACTCGACGCTCTTCCGCATCCCGGTCATCCAGCACGCGGAGGACGCGCACTTGACCGGGAAGGGGGTCATGCACGAAGGGCGGGTCAGCACGGAGCTGGGCTTCAAAGGTATCCCGGCCGCCTCGGAGTCGGTCATCGTGGCGAGGGACCTGTTGCTGGCAGAGCTGACCGGCGGCCACTACCATGTCGCCCACGTCAGCACCGCCGAGACGGTCCAGCTGGTGCGCCAGGCGAAGATGCGAGGGCTTCCGGTGACGTGCGAGGCGGCCCCGCACCACTTCGCGCTGACCGACGAGGCCGTCCGGAGTTTCGACACCAATACCAAGATGAGCCCGCCGCTGCGCTCCTCCCGCCACGTGGAAGCGGTCAAGGCGGGTCTGCGCGACGGGACCGTGGACGCCATCGCCACGGACCACGCCCCGCACACGATCCAGGACAAAGAGGTGGAGTTCGACTACGCCGCCAACGGGGTCATCGGGCTCGAGACGGCCTTCGGCCTGACCGTGTCCACACTCGTCGACGGCGAGGTCTTGACCTTGCCCCAGGCGATCGCTCGCCTCACGTCCGAGCCGGCCCGGATTTTCGGATTGCCCAAAGGGACCTTGTCCATCGGGGCGGATGCCGACGTGACGATCGTGGATCCCGCCCGCGAGTGGGTGGTGGACATCACGAAGTCGGCATCCAAAAGCCGCAACTCCCCGTTTCACGGCTGGAAGCTCCGCGGGCAGGTGCTGGCGACGATTGTCAGCGGCAAAATCGCGTGGGAGCTGCAGGGCTGAACGGCCGCGGCAAAAGACCCATCTGCGAGGTTGGGCCACTCGCGTGGTGCCGTGACGCACCTACCACGTACGTCGCGTGCCCTCACCCAGCCAGGAGGATGGATCCGCGGCGCTCCGACTTGCGTCCGGACCTTTTTGAGCGACTGCCTTTCTTCACCATCTTGGCCGCCGAAGCCACGGCGGTCTCGCGCAAGGCGTACATGAGCATTCGCTCCCCCCAGGAATACCGCGTCACCAGGTGAGGTTCCCGTGGAGGCTCGCGTCGTCTTCAATCGCCGGATCTCCGCATCCTACCGTCATCTGGGAATCGCCGCACCTGGGTTTCCGCCGGCGTTCGGCCCCGGGCAGTTCGTGATGGTGCGCCCGTCCGGCGCCGTCGACCCCTTTCTTCCACGGGCGTTCTCCATCTATCGGATCGTACCGTCCGCCGACGCCGCCGCCCCGACGGTTGAGATCCTCTACAAAGTCCTGGGAAAGGGGACCCGGTGTCTGTCGCGGATGGAGGCCGGACAACAGGTGGGGTTCTTGGGGCCTCTGGGCAACCGCTTCACCGTGAGGGGGGATGTCGACACCGCCGTGCTGGTGGCTGGCGGCATCGGCGTCCCCCCGATCGCGGCCCTGGCGACGCAGCTCCGCAATCCGCAATCCCTGCCTGGCGGGCCGGCGGGCGCGATCCGCAGCCTCGTCGTCTTCCTCGGCGCCAAGACCGCCGAGGACATCCTGTGCGTGAAGGATTTCGAAACCGCAGGAGCGGCCGTGCACGTCACCACGGAAGATGGGAGCCTGGGGACCCGCGGCTTAGTCACGGACCTCCTCAACCCATTCCTTACGTCGAACAGCGATCGGGCACTTCAGCACTCAGGCAAGCAGAAAGATCCCGGTTGCCCAATTGCCCAGTCGCCAAATTGCCTGGGCATCTTCACCTGCGGTCCGCCCGGGATGCTGGCAGCGGTGGCGCGGTTGGCGGAATACCACGGAATATCCTGCCAGACCTCGGTTGAGGCGAACATGGCCTGCGGTTTCGGCGCGTGCATGGGGTGCGCGATCGAGGTTCAATCGGACACCTGCGATCCGACGTACAAGCTGGTCTGCAAGGACGGGCCGGTGTTCGATTCGAGAGAGCTGGTGTGGAGATGACGGAATCGAGTGCCGCACCCATCCCGTCGGGTCGGGTACCCGGGGTGTCGGGTACCGAAGGCCGAGGATCGAACCGCGAGCCGCGAGGGGAACAGGAAGGTGGCAATTCGGCAATTCGGCAATTCGGCAATCGGGACGAACGGAAGAAACCAACCGCCCAACCGCCCGGCTGCTCAGCCGGAGGTTCCGTCGACTTGTCGGTGGAGTTTGCGGGGATCCGGATGCAGAATCCGGTGGTGAGCGCCTCCGGAACCTTCGGATACGCCAAGGAGTTCGAGCCGTACCTTGACCTCAACCGTCTCGGCGCGGTGGTCGTGAAGACCATCACGCGCGTTCCCCGGCCGGGGAATCCCGCCCCGCGCATCGTCGAGACCCCGGCGGGCATGCTGAACGCGATCGGTCTCCAGAATGTCGGTATCGACGCGTTCATCCGGGAAAAGCTTCCCTTCCTGAGGACGCTGACGCCTCCGCTCATCGTGAACGTCGCGGGCGAGTCGGTGGAGGACTTTCGCGAATTGACCGGGCGCATCGGCGGCCAAGAGGGGGTGGCGGGGATCGAGCTAAACGTCTCCTGCCCCAACGTGGCGGGGGGGCTGGACTTCTCCACGGATCCCAGGCTCACCCATCAGGTGGTCAGGGCCGCGCGCGAGGCGACGCCTCTTCCGATCATTCCCAAGCTGTCGCCGAACGTAACGGACATCCGAACCATCGCGCGGGCCGCCGAAGACGCCGGAGCGGACGGTCTCTCGCTCATCAACACGCTGGTGGGCATGGCCATCGACATACGCACACGCCGACCCAAGATCGCCAACGTGACCGGCGGCCTGTCGGGGCCGGCCATTCGGCCGGTCGCGGTCCGCATGGTGTGGCAGGTCGCCCAGGCGGTCCGGCTGCCGATCCTGGGGATGGGCGGCATCGCCACAGCAGAGGACGCCGTCGAATTCCTCCTCGCCGGCGCCACCGCCGTGGCGGTCGGGACGGCCAGCTTTATCGACCCGACAAGCGTGGTGCAGGTGATCGACGGGCTGCGGGACTACTGCGCCGCCAACGGCATCGCGGAGGTGCGCGAGCTTGTGGGGGCCGCCCGGATTCCGGGGCGGCCCATTGCGTGTCAACGGAGTGGCGAATGACGACCAAGACGTCCGGGGGATTTCGTGGGTTGCTCTGGGTGAGCGTGGCGCTGTGCACGCTCGGCATTGTCGTCGCGGGCTACCTGGTCACGAAGCGTTTCACCGGGGGGAGCCTGGCCTGCACGCGCTGGGCCCAGTGCGACGTCGTGAACAACAGCATGTACTCGCAGATTTACGGCGTGCCGATTTGCGTCATCGGCCTGGCCGGGTACCTCTTTCTGCTCGGGCTGACCTTTACGGCCATGTGGACGGAGGGGCGTGCGCAGCGACAGATCCTCCTCCTCAGCTTCGTGCTCTCCCTGGGCGGCGTCGGGTTTTCCGCCTACCTCACGTACCTGGAGATCTATGTCATCGAGGCGCTCTGCGCCTGGTGCGTTGCCTCGGCGGTTATCATCACCGGGTTGGCGGTCGTCGCGGGCTTCGCGGTGCGCATCGCTCCGCAGCACCGGGCCCAGATCGCACCCGCCACGGGACGGCGGTGGCGGCCGCTGCCGCAAGGAGTCGCCCATGGACGCAAAGCAGATGGTCGCGATTGAGGCCCCGGCTCTTCCCTGGGAAGAGCGCTTTAACGAGAAGCTGGGGCGGGCCCTGTTCCGGAAGAATCTGGTGACCGACCCCGACACGGGCATGGAGGTCCGCCTCGTTCGGTATCCGGCCGGGGTCGTCAACGTGCGGCACACCCATCCGTGCGCGCACGGCATGTATGTCCTGGAAGGAACATTGACGACGCACGCCGGGCGCTACGGGCCGGGGACGTTCTTGTGGTTTCCCGAAGGCCTGGCCATGGAGCACGGTGCAACCCCGGACGGCGACGTCACCGTGCTGTTCATCACCAACAAGCCGTTCGAGATCCGGTACATCTGACGCCGAGCGCCGGCGCGCCTGTTCCCACCCGCGCCGGACGAACTGACGACGGCGGGATTGCCCGACGCATGCCGGCGGCGATGGGATGCGGTGCCCCGTCGGGGTTTGCTCCGCCCCGCACCTGTGCTAAGATCTGTCCCCGGTCAACGGCCGGAACCCACCGATCGCCGTCCTCGCCCGTGGGAGGAATCCCGTGATCGCAAAACGTGCTCAAGAGATCGAGCCTTTCGCCGTCATGGAGGTCATGGAGCGGGCGCAGCAACTGGAGGCGCAAGGCGAGCACCTCATCCATCTGGAGGTGGGGGAGCCGGACTTTGCCACGCCGCCGTGCATTCAAGAGGCGATGGCCAGAGCGCTGAAGGACGGCATGACGGGGTACACGCACAGCCTCGGCCTGCTGCCCCTGCGAGAGGCCATCGCGGAGCATTATCACGCCAAGTACGGGGTGGACGTGTCGCCGGACCGGATCGTCGTGACCGCCGGCACGTCGCCGGCGATGTGGATGATGTTTGCGGCCTTGCTGGAGGCCGGGGACGAGGTCATCGTCTCCAACCCGCATTACGCCTGCTACCCCAATTTCATCCGGTTCTGCGGCGGCGAGATGGTCTGCGTGGATGTGGCCGAGGAGGACGGCTTTCAGTTCCGGCCCGAGGCCGTGAAGGCGCGCATCGGCGCTCGCACCAAGGCCATCCTCATCAATTCGCCGGCCAACCCCACCGGGGCGCTCCTGTCGCGGGAGCGGATGGCCGCGCTGGCGGGCCTGGGGCCTCTGGTTCTCTCCGACGAGATCTACCACGGCCTGGTGTACGAAGGGCGCGAGCATTCCATCCTGGAATTCAGCGACCGCGCCGTGGTGTTCAACGGCTTCTCGAAGGCCTTCGCCATGACCGGCTGGCGGCTCGGCTACATCATCGTTCCGCCCGACCTGATCCGTCCGCTCCAGAAGATGCATCAGAATTTCTTCATCTCGGCCAACGCGTTTGTTCAGGCCGCCGGGATCGCCGCGCTGCGCGAGGCACTCCCCGATTCCGAGCGCATGCGGCGAGGTTACGACGAGCGCCGTCGCTTCATCGTTCCGGGTCTGCGCAGACTCGGCTTCGGCGTGGCGACGGAGCCGAACGGGGCGTTTTACGTTTTCGCCAACGCCAAGCGGTTCGGCGCCGATTCGTATCGCTTTGCCTTCGAACTGCTGGAGCGCGCCAAGGTGTGCGTGTCCCCCGGTATCGCGTTCGGCACCAACGGGGAGGGGTTCCTGCGCTTCTCCTACGCCAGCTCGCTGGAGAACCTGGGGGAGGCCCTCGCGCGGCTCGAACGCTACCTGACCGCGCGTTGATACCTTCGCGCACCGCATTTTTTGGCGCAAGGGGGGCCCCATGATTCCGAAGCCGAGTGCCGGCTACAGTATTACCCTGCGCGTGGAAATCGAGACCCGTCCGGGCATGCTGGGGCGGGTGGCGTCCGCCATCGGCAAGGCGGGTGGCGACATCGGCGCGGTGGACATCGCCGGGTTTGGGACGGGGACGATCATCCGGGATATCAGCGTGGACGCCCGGGACGAGGCCCACGAACAGGCGATCGCCAAGGCCGTCGAACGGATTCCCGGCGTGCGGGTGTTGAACGTCTCCGACCGCACCTTTCTGGCGCATCTGGGCGGCAAGATCGAGATCAGGTCGAAAAATCCCATCAAAACCCGGAGCGACCTTTCCATGGTGTACACGCCGGGGGTGGCGCGGGTCTGCATGGCGATCCACGACAGTCCGTCGAAGGCTCACGCGCTCACCATCAAGAAAAACACCGTGGCTGTGATCACCGACGGGTCGGCCGTGCTCGGCCTGGGGAACATCGGACCGGCGGCGGCCCTGCCGGTCATGGAAGGGAAGGCGGCGCTGTTCAAGGAGTTTGCCGGTGTGGACGCCTTTCCCATCTGTCTGGACACACAGGATACCGAGGAGATCATTCGGATCTGTCGGGCCATCGCGCCCGGTTTCGGCGGCATCAATCTGGAGGACATCTCGGCGCCCCGCTGCTTCGAGATCGAGGAGCGCCTCCAGAGGGCGGTCGGTATCCCGGTGTTTCACGACGACCAGCACGGGACGGCGGTCGTGGTCCTGGCCGCCCTACTGAATGCGCTTCGGATCGTAAAAAAGGCCCTGCGCGAGATCAAGATTGTGGTGAGCGGCATCGGTGCGGCCGGCATCGCCTGCACCCGGATCATGATGGCCATGGGCGCGCGCAACATCATCGGACTCGACACGAAGGGGGCTCTGTATCGGGGCCGCACCGAGAATATGAGCCCGATGAAGGAGTGGTACGCCGGCGTCACGAACCCCCGGAACGTGCAGGGCGGCGTCCTGGATGCGATCGGAGGCGCCGACGTGTTCATTGGACTGTCCGGACCCGGCACGCTCCCGCTCAAGGGCGTCAAAAAGATGGCCAAAAACCCCATCGTTTTCGCGATGGCCAACCCGATTCCCGAGATCCGTCCGGAAGAGGCCGCACGGTACGTTCGGGTGATGGCCACCGGACGGTCCGACTACCCCAACCAGATCAACAACGTGTCGTGCTTTCCAGGATTTTTCCGGGGTTTGCTGGACGCCCGGGCTTCCGAGGTGAACCAGGCTATGAAGATCGCCGCCGCCAAAGCCATCGCGTCGCTGGTGTCTGCGCGCGAGTTGTCCGAGGAGTACATCACCCCCAGCGTGTTCGACGCCCGCGTCGCCCCGGCCGTGGCGGCCGCGGTGAGCAAGGCTGCCCACCAGACGGGCGCCGCACGGCGCGGGCGCCGGCTGGTGGGCGGGCAGCCGTGGATGTAGGCCGCGGAGGTGTCCGTGGCCCGCTCAAACCCAAAGCAGCGCACAGAGGAGTATCAAATGAGCTGGCAGTATGACCACACCCATTTCAAATGCAGCGACCAGGAAAAGACGGCATCCTTCTTCAAGGAGAACTTCGGCGCGAAGGAGATCTCCCGCTGGGAGAGCGGCGGCATGCCGATCATCGGCCTGGAGATCGGCGGCTGTCTGTACAATTTCTCCCCCAAGCGGGCGAACGAGACGCTGGACACCTCGACAGAGACCGTCCGTCACGGTGTCTACCACATCGCCCTCAGGACCAAAGATCTCGAGGCGGAAGCTGCGAAGATGAAGGCGCGGGGCGTCAAGTTCTCGCAGGAAGTCAAGCAACTCGACCCCAAGACGAAGTTCGCGTTTATCGAGGGGCCGGACGGGATCTCCATCGAGTTGTTGCAGCGGGATTAGGCGAAGCTGTCAGCTTTGAGCGTTCAGCCCCGGAGGCGCCCCGACACAGCGATGCCGAGCGGGGCGCTGCTTCGGGGCGCTTCGCGGAAGCGGTGCGAGTCGATGGTGGGCGCGGGCAAGAGTAAGCACGGGGCCGGCGGGCGCGGGAGCGCGCGCGTCGCGTCGCCGCGAGAGCGGCTGCAGGAGATCTTGCGGATCCTGGCGCGGACGTACCCGCACGCGCACTGCGAACTCGACTTCTCCACGCCGCTGGAGTTGCTGGTGGCGACAATCCTCTCGGCGCAGTGCACCGACGCCCGTGTGAACCAGGTGACGCAGTCGCTCTTCCGGAAGTATCGGTCCGCCGCGGACTTCGCCGGCGCCGATCCCGATACGTTCGAGGAGGAGATTCGCAGCACCGGTTTCTTCCGAAACAAAGCCAAGAATATTCGCGCCTGCTGCCAGAAGCTCGTCCGGGACTTCGGCGGGGCGGTTCCGCGCACGATGGACGAATTGGTCACGCTGCCGGGCGTTGGAAGAAAGACGGCCAACATCCTGCTTTACAATGCCTACGGTGTCCCCGGGTTTGGGGTAGACACACACGTCGTCCGGGTGACCAACCGGCTCGGGCTGGTGGACACGGAGGATCCGGAGAAGATCGAGGCCGCCATCTGTGCGCTTTTGCCTGCCGCCGAATGGGGGCAGGCGACCCATCGGTTCATCTTCCACGGCCGTCGCACCTGTCATGCCAGGCAACCGGATTGCCCGGGCTGCTGTGTTCGCGCCATCTGCCGGTGGCCCGAAAAGCGCTAGGGCGTTCCCGGCGTTCAGGGCGTAGCAGGCTTCCCGTTCACCCCAAACGCCTTGACATGCGAGAATCTTGAGGTGTAGATACAGGCCGTATATTCTGCCTCGTTCCTCCGCCGGCAGGCGGTGCCGCGTCTTGCCAGGACGCCCCGTCCCGCCCACGCTGTCCGCCGTGACGCGTTCAAGCGCGCGGCGGCGGAGCGACTCGTATGCGTCTGGGTGTCATCGCCGACGATCTGACCGGAGCCAACGACACCGGTGTCCAATTTGCCCGACGGGGGGCCCGCACCCTGGTGCCGCTGGACTGGCACGACCTCAAGGCGCTGGTCCGCCGCGCAGATGTTCTGGTGCTCAACACCAATAGCCGGGCCGCGGCCCCCCGCGTGGCCGCCCAGCGGGCACGCGTGGCGGCGGAAGCGCTGCGACGGGCGGGGGTCGAGGCGATCTACAAGAAGATCGACTCGACGTTCCGCGGAAACGTCGGTCAGGAGCTTGACGCGATCCTGGAGGTGTTTCCGTCGCCTCTGGCCGTCTTGACTCCGGCCTTTCCGCCCGCGGGCCGGGCCGTGCGCGACGGGACGCTGTTGGTTGGTGGCGTGCCCGTTCACCGGACCGCCATCGGGCGCGACCCGGTCACACCCGTCAAGGAGTCCCATCTGCCCACGCTCCTGGGTCAGCAGATACAGCGCCCGGTCCACCTGCTGCGCCTGGCGTGGCTGCGCGGCGCGTCGGAACGCACGGCGCGGGTCCTCCGCGAGTGGCGGGCAGCATCCCCCGGTATCGTTCTGGCGGACGCGGCGACGGCGCAGGATCTGGATCGCCTGGCGCGGGTCGTCGTGCGCGAGAAGTTGTTCGCGGTCACGGCTGGCTCGGCCGGACTCGCCAACGCGCTGGGCGCCGCGCTGTCGTGGCCGCGTCGCACGCGTCGTGTCAAACCCGGCGGGAAGGCCCCGGTGTTGTTGGTGGTCGGATCGCCAAATCCGACGAGCCTGGAACAGGTGGCCTGGCTTGAAAAGGACAACCGCGTGACGGTCATCCGGGCGGCGCTGGCGGATGTGGTCACCGATGGAGACCGCTACCGGCGGGAGCTGGACCGGGTGGTGAGAAAGGCTCGGACAGAGATCATGGCCGGTCGAGACACCGTCCTCACCCTGGCTCAGCCTCCGGCGCTCTCCTCCGGGAGATCGCGGCCTCTGCGCCCCACGGCCAGTCGGGCGATCAGTGAGTTTCTGGGCCAGGCAACGCGGCGTGTGGCGCGCGATGCGCGCTTGGGTGGCCTGCTGCTCTGCGGCGGGGATATCGCGATCGCGGCCTGCTCCTCGCTGGGCGCCAGCGGGATCGAACTGCAAGGCGAGGTGGAGCCCGGCGTCCCATGGGGGCGCCTCGTGGGCGGGGAGCTGGCGGACCTTTCGGCCGTCACCAAGGCCGGAGGCTTCGGCAAGCCGGAGACCTTTGCCCGCGCGATCCGGTTCTTGCGGCCAGGCCGCGGCCGCACCCGCTGACCGGCGCGGCGGCCATAGCGCGCGATGGCCTGCCGCGCGCTTCGGTCAGCTCGCTCCACGATTCTATGCTCGCCGGGCGTTTCGCGTTGGTTCCGGTGTCTCCTCGGGAAGGCACGCCCGGGACTCGGACATCCCGCCGTCCTCTGCAGGGTCGCCATGAAAGCCGCCGTCCTGGTGGAGAGGGGGAGGATCGACATCCGCGAGGTGGACCGGCCGATCCTCGGCCCCGACGACGTGCTGATCAAGACGGAGTACGCGGGTGTGTGCGGGTCCGATCTGCACGCGTTCAAAGGGGAGCACCCCTTCAGAAAGCCGCCCGTCATTCTGGGGCACGAACTGGCGGGGACGGCGGTCGAATGCGGCGCCGCGGTGCGCGGCATTCGCCCGGGCGACCGGGTCACGATCATGCCGCTGGTGTCGTGCGGCACATGCCGGCTGTGTCGACAGGGCCGCGAGAACATCTGCCTGAACAAGCAGGTGCCCGGGGCGGGGGCGTGGCTCGGGTCGTTTGCTGAACACGCGCTGGCGCCCGCAGCCGTCGCGTACAAGCTGGGGGTGGCGACACCCAGCGAGCTGGGCGTCCTCGCCGAGCCGCTGGCCGTGGGCGTGCACGCCGTCCAGCGCCAGGCGCGAGTCGAGCCGGGGAGCCGGGTGCTGGTGCTCGGCGGTGGGACGATCGGTATTCTCACGGCGCTGGCGGCGCGAGCCGCCGGGGCGGGCGACCTCGTCGCGACGGATCTCTTCGAGTTCAATCTGGCCTTGACGCGGGCGCTCTGCGGAGCGGAGACGATCCACGCGAGCCGGACGGGGTGGGAGGACGATCTGACACGGGCGTTCCCCGACAAGTTCGACGTCGCCTTCCTGTGCAGCGGCGCACCTCCGACGGTGGGGCAGGCCGTCCGGCTGACTCGCCGGGGAGGACGGATCATCGTGACCGGTTTGTTCCTCGAGCCCGTTCCCGTGGATCTGACCGCCGTGACGCTGGGCGAACTGGAGGTGCTCGGTTCTCAGATCTACGATCATCGCGATTTTCGCACGGCGGTGGACTGGATCGACACGGGTCGCTTCGATTTCCGCCGGCTTGTGACGCACGTGTTTCCGCTGGAGCGCGCCCAGGACGCCCTGACGATCCTAGCCGACCGGACGGAAGACGCGGTGAAGATCCTCCTCCAGGTGACCTGACGATATCCGGGCCAACGCGGCTCACGGCGCGCGCGAGCGGAGGCCAGCCCGCGGCACCGGTGGTGGCGCTCCCGTGCGGCCCGTACCTGACCCGCGGGCAATCCTCGCCTCCGGCCTTTTGTTCGGCTGGTTCGGACCCACCGAGCCGGCCGCCTCCACCGTGTTCTACTCGCTCTTCCTGGGGGCCGTGATCTACCAGGAGTTGACCTGAGACCGGCTGCTGGCGGGCGCCCGGGAAACCGTCCGAGCCACGGCCATCATCATGTTCATCGTCTCCTCGGCGGCGATCTTTGCCTGGGTCCTGACCGTCGAGCAGGTCCCGGCCCAGATGTCGGAGCTGATGCTGGGCTTCTCGAAAGATCCCGTCGTTCTCCCGATGCTGACGAACGTGATCCTCCTGATCGTCGGGATGTTCATGGAGTCGATCGCCGCCATCATGGTCATGACACCGCTCCTCATTCCGCCGCTGTACGCGGCGGGTGTGGATCCCGTGCACCTGGGGGTCGTGGTGGTTCTCAACCTGATGATTGGACTCCTGACGCCTCCGGTCGGCATGAGCCTGTACATGGTCAGCATCATTGCCAATTTCTCCTTTTCGCGCATGGCCCGCGTGATCTGGCCGTTCCTGGTTCCGCTCCAGGTTTCGCTCCTGATCGTCACGCTGGCGCCATCGATCTCGCCCTGGTTGCCCGCCTTGATGTTCGGGAAGTGAGGGGACGGCGGACATGCCGGAACAGGATCGGAAGCGGAATCCCTTTCTCATCGAGCACGCGAATCTCGACGACAAGATCTATGCTCGCGTGAAGGCATTGATCGCCGATGGAGCGCTGCCGCCGGGGCAGCGGACCCTGCAGGAGAAGCTGGCGCGCGAGATGGGGGTCAGCCGGACGCCTCTGGTGAACGCGCTGAAGCGTCTGGCGCAGGAACGCCTGGTGGAGTGGGTGTTCTGCCACGGGGTCTATGTCATGCGGTTCACCATGCGGGAGATGGCGCAACTGTTCGAGGCCCGCGAGGGCCTGGAACCCATGGCGGCCCGCCTGGCCGCCAACCGGATCGTGCCGGCCGAAGTCAGGCGGTTCCAGCGGATGTTCGGCGGGGTCGGCACCAGGCCGTCCGCCGCCGACGTGCGCCGGTATCCCGCGTGCGACAGGGAGTTCCACTGGCGATTGGTGGAACTGACGGAGAACCCGCACCTGGCCGCGGCCAGGGAGTCCGTCAACATGATGATCTCCGCCTACCAGGTGGGCGTCCGGCGAAGCTCGGCCGAATCCCTCCCCGAACACCGCGCCATCCCCGAGGCCCTGGGCCGCCGCGACCCGGATACGAGCGAGGCCGCCATGCGGGTGCACAGCCGCCGCTCGGTACAGCGCCTCTGGCAGCGGGCCCGCGCCGAGGACGCCAAACGCTAGCGCCAGACGCGATTTCGGAACGCGGTGTCCGTGATCGCCTCGGCCCAGAGTCTCCCGGTCCCATCTTTCACCCCCGTTTTGCCGTTGACAGCGGCGTTCCGGAGAGTTCTTCGGCATTTTGTATCGTTGACAGGTTTTGTCGAGGCCATTCAGAGGCCTTGCCGCGAGAACTGTTCCACCTGGCCACGGCGGACATGGACGACACCTACAAGTCTGACTCGTGGTTCCCGTTTGCGAGTACCGCGCCTGTCCTGTCCTCCCGGAGACCGGAGCGAGCGGGGTCGCGAATATGGAGGAGGCATCGGATGACCTCGCTGCCTCGGGAGCCTGCTCCTTCCGTCCGGTCAATGCGCACCGAAAAGGCCGTCCCAGCGAAGGGTCCGAAAAACATCGTTTACCTCAGGGGGGCTTTTGCATATTCTTGTGCGCGCGGCACCGGACAGACGTCGCGCCGGACCCGCGCTCACCGCAGGAGCCGATCAAACCGTTTGTCGGACCGGAGGACACCATGAACCTGCACCGCAAATTACTCAAACGAGCCGAAGAGAAGCGCCCCATCCGCGTCGGCCTCATCGGGGCCGGGAAGTTCGGGACTATGTTCTTGGCGCAGGCCAGAATGACCCCCGGGATCCATGTCCTCGGGATCGCGGATCTGAACGTCGAGCGTGTACGGGAGGCCTGCCGCCGGACCGGGTGGCCGGCCGAGCAGTTCACGGCTCCGTCCTTTGCCTCGGCGTTGAAGACCGGAGGAACCCACATCACCGACGATGCCAAAGCCATGGTCAGGGCCGGCGGACTGGATGTGGTCATCGAAGCGACCGGGATCCCTCAGGCCGGCATCAAGCACGCTCTGGCGGGTATCGCGAACAAACGACACCTCATCATGGTCTGCGTCGAGGCGGACGCCCTTGCGGGACCCCTTCTGGCCAGGAAGGCTCAGGAGGCCGGCGTGGTGTACTCTCTGGCGTATGGGGATCAGCCGGCCATCATCTGTGAATTGGTGGATTGGGCACGGACGTGCGGCTTTCCGGTGGTCTGCGCGGGGAAGGGGACACGTTACCACCCGGCATTCCACGAGTCGACGCCGGAAACGGTCTGGCAGCATTTCGGCTGGAGCGAGGAGACCGCGAAGAAAGCCGGCGCGAACCCCAAGATGTTCAACTCCTTCATCGATGGGACCAAGTCCGGTATCGAAATGGCAGCGGTGTGCAACGCCACGGGCCTCGTCCCGCCGCCCGACGGGCTCGGCTTTCCACCGGTGCCCGCGGCCGAGATCGCCAAGGTCCTCAAGCCCAAGACCGACGGGGGAGCGTTGCCCTACAAGGGAACGGTCGAAGTCATCTCCAGCCTGAACCGCGACATGACCCCGGTGCCCCACCACCTGCAGATGGGTGTGTACGTGACGTACGAGGCCCCGAGCGAGTACACGCAGCGTTGTTTCAACGAGTACTGGCTACTGCCGGACGAGACCGGGAAATACGCGGGCCTCTATCGGCCGCTCCATATGATCGGCCTGGAGCTTGGGATCAGCGTGGCCTCGATTGTGCTGCGTGGGGAACCGACCGGCTGCCCGATGGGCTGGCACGCCGATGTCGTGGCGACGGCAAAGCGCGACCTTCAGCCCGGGGAGATTCTGGACGGCGAGGGCGGGTACATGGTGTGGGGAAAGATCTTGCCGTCCGCCACATCCCTGACGAAAAAGGCCCTGCCCCTGGGGTTGGCCCACATGAAGCTGGTCCGCCCGGTGGCCAAGGGCCAACTCGTCACGTGGGCCGACGTCGAGGTGGACCCCAAAGATCCCACCATCGCCGTCCGACGAGAAATGGAGCAGGTCTTCGCGCCTACGGTCACCGCATGAGACATCTGCCCGGAATTGAGTCTGGCCGGCGACGGCGCGCGCCATGAGCGAGCGCCCGTCCGTACCGGGCGTGGCGCCGCCGGCACTCGAAGGCTCTGCACGGCGCGCCTCAGCGAGCGCAAGGAGTGGCCCTTTTGTTTCGCGCTTCTCACGCCTGCGTGTCTGCTGTTTGCCGTTTTCGTCGCCTATCCGTTCTGCCGCGGCATCTGGTGAGAGCGCTGGTCATCGCGCTCTTTCGCGGCCTACTCGCCGCATCGTCTTCCCGGTGGCGATGCCTGGCATTCTCTCGGCCGCTATTTTCGCCTTCACCAACGCGTGGAACGAGTTCATCTATGCCCTGGTGTTTCTCTCCAGCGCGCCCAGCAAAACGGTCCCCGTGGGCGTGGTGAGCGAGCTGGTCCGCGGGGACACGTTCTTCTGGGGTCCGCTTATGGCCGGGGCGCTGCTGGGCTCGGTGCCCGTGGCTTTCATCTACTCGTTTTTCGTCGAGAACTACGTCAGCGCCATGACGGGGGCGGTGAAGGGGTAG
>JAKPQH010000252.1 GCA_029580855.1 bacterium
GCTTTGGCACTACAACCATACGCGCGTCCACACCGGGGCCAGCATGCGGGGCCGCACCCCGCTCCAGGCGCTCCACGCGTTCAAGGCGTACCGGGCGATCAAGCGACTGAAGTGTTACCCATGTTGACAGCTAGGACAAAAGTGGGGCCGCTGGCCACGGCAGGCTTTCGGTCGTGCCATTCACGTGACATTTTGCGGCATGGCCTTGACAAGCCTTGGGCGACCGGCGATGCTCTCTACCGGCGGCGGGCGCCCGGACCGAGGCGCCGCGGGACGAAGTGGTTCACGCACGGGAGGACCCATGGCCTGGGAGTACAGCGAAAAGACCAAAGAAATTTTCATGGATGCTGTTCAAGGCAAGCCGGGGACGCACATGGGGGAGATCGAAAACCCCGACGGCATCGGGGAGCACGGCTCCATCGCGTGCGGCGACGCGCTCCGTTTCACCTTCCGCGTGCGGCGGCATCCCACCGATCCGCTCCAGGATGTCATCACCGAAGCGCGGTACCTCACGTTCGGCTGCACCTCGGCCATCGCCGCGTCCGAGGCGCTTTGCGCCATCATCGAGCAGGGCAACTACACGCCCATCCGCGCCTTGAAAATCAGCAACAGCGACATCGTGGCCTATTTGGGCGGCTTGCCGGATCAGAAACTCCACTGCTCCGTGATGGGGGCGGAGGCCCTCGAGGCGGCCGTGTTCAACTGGGCCCAAAAGCGCGGGGTGGATCTGGCGGTTCTGGGCATCGATATGCACGCCGAGGAGAAAGAGGAAGGCCGGATCGTCTGCCAGTGCTTCGGCCTCACCGAGCCGTACATCAAGCGGAAGATCCGGGAGCTGGGCCTGAAAACCATCGCCGAGATCACCGGCGCCATCAAGGCAGGCGGGGCCTGCATGTCCTGCCACCACAAGCCCGGCGGCCTGCAGGATCTGCTGACCGAGGTCTGGGGGCCCCAGCCCATGACGCTGAAGGTCATCCCCACGCCGCCCACGCCGCGCGAGCCGGTCGCCGCGGACGGGACCGCCCTGTCGCCCTACCAGTTCAGCAAGAAGGTCGAGAGGGCTCTCGACCAGTATGTCCGGCCCATGCTGCGGCGAGACGGCGGCGATGTGGAGCTCGTGGACATCAAGGACACCGTCGTCTACTGCCGGCTCGTCGGGGCCTGTGCGGGATGCGCCGGCGCGGGCATGACCATGAAACTGATGGTCGAGCGCACGCTAAAAGAGATGGTGGACGACCGCGTCCGGATCATCAGCGTGTAAAGGATGCCGCATGCGTACCATCTATCTGGATAACAACGCCACCACCGCCGTCGCCCCCGAGGTACGGGCCGCGATGGAGCCGTATTTCGACGGGGAGTTTTTCAACCCCAGCTCGGCGTACGACCGCGCCTCCTCCGCAGCCCAAGCCATCAAGCGGGCGCGGGCAGCCGTGGCAGGCTTTCTGGGGGGCGTCGACCCCTCGGAGATCCTCTTCACCTCCTGCGCCACCGAGAGTCTCAACACCGCGCTGTACGGCGCCGTCCGGGCCAACCCCGCGCGCCGCCACGTGATCACCACCGCCGTGGAGCACCCGGCGGTGTACGAGGTGTGCAAGGATCTGGCGAGGAGCGGCCTGGAGGTCACGTTCCTTCCGGTGGACCGGGCGGGGCGTCTGGACCTCCGGGCCTTTATCCAGGCGCTGCGGCCCGACACCCTGCTGGCGGCCATCATGCACGCCAACAACGAGACCGGCGTGATCTTTCCCGTGGAGGAGCTGGCCCGCATCGCCAAAGAAACCGACCCGGCCGTCCTGTTTCTCACCGACGCCACCCAGACGGCGGGAAAGCTTCCGCTGGCCCTGCGCGGCGCCATGCGCCACGTGGATCTGCTCGCCTTCTCCGGGCACAAGCTTCATGCGCCCAAGGGTGTGGGCGCCCTTTTTGTTCGTCGGGGAACCCCCATCCGCCCCTTCATGATCGGCGGCCATCAGGAAGGCGGGCGCCGCGCCGGCACCGAGAATGTGCCCTATATCGTGGGCTTGGCCCGAGCCGTGGAGCTCGCGCAGGAAGACCACGACGCCGTCGAGGTCCGCATCCGGCGGCTTCGGGACCGCCTGGAGGCGGGCCTCTTGGAGCGCATCCCGTGCGTGGAGGTAAACGGGCAAGGCGCGGCCCGCATCCCCAACACCTGTAACATCTCGGTGCATTTCATCGAGGGCGAGGGGATGCTCTACCAGCTCAACGCACAGGGGATCTGCGCCTCCTCGGGGTCCGCCTGCACCTCGGGGTCGTTGGAGCCGTCCCACGTGCTTCGGGCCATGGGCGTCCCGTTTACCGCGGTTCACGGGTCGGTGCGCCTGTCGCTGAGCCGGTACAACACCGACGAGGACGTGGATCGGGCCCTGGAGGTCTTTCCCCAGGTCGTCGCCAACCTACGGAGGCTCTCCCCGTACTGGGACACAGCCCACGATCGACCCCGCCCCGAGTCCGAGGCGATGATGCGGGAAAGCGTCGCCGAGAAACCGTGAGGACGGTCGCATCGCCGTCGCGAGAGACGATCGGACACCACACACCGGGCGTCCCGCGGCAAGGCGGGGCGCCCTGCGTGTTTGGACCGCGCACTCCCGCGCGTGCTGCGCCTTGTCCTGGGGCCACTGGGTGAGCATCCCGTGCTCGGCGGGGCCCCACAGACGCCCGCCGCCCATCCGCACACCCGGTATCATCTCCCCGGGATCCCTCAAGAAGCGATCGAGGGTCTCTGCCGTCCGGGGCAGACCGCGCTGCCCCGCCTCGCGCATCGCCGTCGAATACCCGACAGGGACGTCGAGGGGACGTTGGTGCGGAAGCGACTTCTCGGTACATCGGGAGATGCGGGACCCCGCGGCATTCTGGCCTGCGTCTGGCGCTCCGGAACCCACGGGTCTCCGCACGTCCGTTTTGCCGACACGCGGATACGCGCAAACGGCTCCGGCGTCGACACCGCGCGGGCGCCATCACTCCTACACGATGTGGACGCCATGCGTGCGGGACAGATCCGGATGCGACGCCCCGGCGCCGGCTTTCAAACTCACCGCGTAGGGCGATGGGCCGCGCCGCGCGAGCCAGTCCGCCAGCGGCCCTCGCCCCGGCACCGGCGCCACAAAATCGAAGGCGTGCGGCCCGATCGAGAAACGAACGCCTGCGCCGCCAATCTCAGGGCGTCGGATTTCGTCGCCTGCGCGCCCCAGCATTTTCGAATACCATTCGCGCACGAGGCCGATATCCTCCACTGCCACCGTCACGGTCCCGACCCCAATGACGCCGTTGGCGTGGCTCCGCTCGGCCGGCACGCGTGTGTCCCGTCCGGTGACGTCCGCGATGATGAACGGGGCAACGCCTCGATGGGGGCCACGCGCCAGGGCGAACTTCCACCGGACCTCCACGCCGTCGGGGCGCGTGCGGTGGCGAGGCTCGGGGTCCCCGATGTCCACGCCGGCCCGGCGGAGCGCCTGCAGGTCGGCGACGAGATCATCGGTCTGCAGACAGAAGTCCACCAGCCCTCCGCCGCGCTGGAGCGGCGCCCACCAGCGGTGATCTGGGCGCGGTTCGTAGAAGCCGATCAGCTCGATGTAGGACGCGTCCGCGAACGCGATGAGCGCATTGTAGGTTCCGACGCCCGTGTGCCTCCCGCCGGGCACGACCGTGAAACCCAACCCTCGGTAGTCCGCGGTCGCCGCCTCCAGATTGGATACGGCAATCACCAGGTGGTCAATGGCTGTCAACATCCCAGGCCTCCTCTCAGTGCGTTGCCATCTGTGGAATCTTGTGCGCCCATGGCGCCGCGCGCTCGAAGGCGGCGGCGGCGGCGAGCACCAGAGTCTCCTGCCGACGTCGACCGACGATCTGGAGACCCACCGGCAAGCCGTCTTTCGTGAAGCCGCAGGGAACCGAGATCGCGGGAAGCCCGGTAAGTGAGATCGCGTAGGTAAGGAAAAACCATTGCGTGTAGTCTCCGAGTCGCTGACCGTTGATCTCCGTCGGGTACGGCTGCTCCACGGGAAACGGCTTCACGGCCACCGTGGGCAGGACGAGAAGGTCGTACCGCTCGAAGAACATCCGAACGCGATGCCACAGTTCTGTCCGCAGCTTTTCCCCGCGGCCGATCTCCTGCGGCGTGAGACGCAGCCCCTGCTCGATGTTCCACACAAGCCCCTGCTGCATCTGGTCGCGCCACTTGGACAATTTGTCTCCGTGGAGTGCCGCCATCACGAGCCCTCGCGTCGAGAGGACGATCTCGTTTGTCCCGGAAAAGTCCGGCGACGTCGTGGCCACCGCCGCCCCCAGGCTCCGTAAGACACGGGCGCCCCGCTCCGCCACCGAAGCGACCTCACTGTCCACAGGGATGAGCCCGGCGAGGTCGGGCGTCCACGCAATCCGCCACCCCTTCACCGACGGTTTGCGCACCGCTCTTACGAACTCCCGGGTGTCCACCGCATAGGAAATCGGCGAGAGATCGTCCGAGCCGGCCATCACCGACAGCATCAGCGCCGTGTCCGCCACCGTGCGCGCCATTGGTCCGTGGACCGAGAACTGGTCCCAGGCCAGCTCGCGCGGATAGACAGGGATCAATCCCGGCGTCGTCCGGAAACCGATGACACCGCAAAACGCCGCCGGGATCCGGAGGGACCCGCCCAGGTCCGTGCCGTGGGCGATCGGCCCCATCCCCGCCGCCAGCGCCACCGCGGAGCCGCCGCTCGACCCACCGCAGGTCAGCGCCGGATTCCACGGATTCCGCGTCGCGCCGAACACGGCGTTGAACGTGTTGGCGCCGGCGCCGA
>JAKPQH010000253.1 GCA_029580855.1 bacterium
GCTTTGGCACTACAACCATACGCGCGTCCACACCGGGGCCAGCATGCGGGGCCGCACCCCGCTCCAGGCGCTCCACGCGTTCAAGGCGTACCGGGCGATCAAGCGACTGAAGTGTTACCCATGTTGACAGCTAGGACAAAACCGCCGTCCCGACGGCACGTTGCGGTCGCGTGCGGCGGCGGTCTGCGCCCGCGCGCTTTTTCCGAGGCTCCGCGCGCGGGTCAGGGCCGCCGTGCCGGCCCGACGACGCGGTGCCCGCGCGCCGCCCGGGCGCTCCAGGCGTCGACCCCGAACCGGCGCAGCAGCGCCGCCAGGAGCACGAGCGGGAGACCCACCACGTTGAAGTAGTCTCCCTGAATTCCATCCACCAGGAGGGCCCCGCGGCCCTGAATCCCGTAGGCGCCGGCCTTGTCCATGGGCTCGCCGGTGGCCACGTACCGCGCCGCCTCCTCGGCGTCGAAGGGGCGCATGGTGACCCGTGTCACCGCCGCGCCGACCGCGGCGCGCCCTGTCGCCGCCTCTACCACTGCGATCCCCGTGATCACTCGATGCGTCCGGCCGGCCAACGAGACAAGGAACGCCTGCGCCTCAGCGCGGTCGCGCGGCTTTCCGAGCACCCGCCCGCCGCAGGTGACGACCGTGTCAGCTCCGATCACCAGGCCCCGCCTCTCGGCGGCGGCGACCTCGCTGGCCTTGGCCAGCGCCAGCCGACGGGCGCAGGCCTCCGCAGTCTCGCCCGCCCGCCGCGCCTCGCCGTCGTCTCCCAGCGCGCTCGGGTGCGTTCGAAAAGGCAAGTCGATTTGCTCGAGGAGCGCCGCGCGGCGCGCCGACGCGGACGCCAGGATGATCTCGGGGACCATCATCACCCCGCCTTCAGCGTTCAACTCTCCACGCGCAGCGGTCAGTCGTCCGCCGCGGGGCTTTCCGATGCTGACGGCCGACCGCTGATCGCTGCTAAAACCGTCGATAAATCCAAAGGGCCAGCGCGACACCCAGCACGCTGGCCAGGTTGACCCGCATGGTGACCCCCAGCGTGACCGTCAGAACCTTCAGGTCCAGCACCGCCGGCGGCGCGATCCCGGGACTGACCCCTTTGGCGAAGACGGCCTCCACGGTTCCCCCGGGCGCCAGCGCTCCGATGATTTCCCCGATGACGCTGCCGATCAGCGCGCCCAGGATCAGAATGATCAGGAGGACCGCTGCGCCGTTCAGCTGTCTAGCCATTCGCGGGCTCCTCGTCCGCCGCAGCGGCTTCCCACGCCGGCGCCTTGCGCAGGACCATGCCGAAGATGAAAAGGACGCTCACGCTGCCGGCCAGGGCCAAGAGCGAGAGCCGCAGCGTCACGGAGGAGACGAGCAGGGCCGTCAGCGCTTGCGCGAAGGCGAACAGGTGAATCAGCAACACCGCCTCGACGCGCCCCAGGCCCAGACGCACCAGCCGGTGCGACGAATGGTCCCGGCCGCCGACGAACGGCGACTGCCCCCGCCGCAGGCGCAGAATCACCACCAGCGTCGTGTCGAACAGCGGGTAGGCGAGCACCAGCAGGGGGATGATCACCGACGTGGGGACCGTCGGACTCCGCCAGCTTCCCTGAACCGCCACACAGGCCAGCGTAAAACCCACGAACAGGCTACCCGCATCGCCCATAAAGATGCGCGACCGGAAGTTGCTCGGCAGAAAACCCAGGCAGGCGCCGCTGAGCGCCGCCGCGGCCACGGCGGTGGGCAATTGCTCGGGACCGACTTGGACGTAGCGCGCCGCCAGCAGGGCGAACGTCGCGCTCCCGATGGCCGCCACCCCGGCCGACAGCCCATTCATGTTGTCCAGCAGGTTGAAGGCGTTTGTGATCCCGACGATCCACAGGAGCGTGAGCGGGATGTCCAGCCACGCGCTGCCCAGAAAACCGGTCCGCACGCCCCCGGCCACGACGATGCCCGCCAGGCAGGCCTCGTAGATCAGGCGGACCCACCAGCGCAGGATCTCGGAGTGGGGGTCGACGTCGTCCCAGATCCCCAGGAGCAGGACAAGGCCCGCCGCCGCCAGAATCCGGTAGGACGCCGAATCGGCGGCACCGCTCCCCACGAGGGCCGCGGTCTGCCCCAGCGCGACGGCCACCCCGCCCAGGAGCGGTGTCGCAGCGCCGTGAATCTTCTTTTCACCCGGACGGTCCACGACCCCCGCCGCCAGGGCCAGTCGGCGGCAGAGCGGCGACATGGCCAGGGCCACCGCGAATGCGGTCACGAACGGCATGAGAAGTGGCGCAAGGTAGGTCACGGCTCGTCGGCGCAGTCTCAGTGCCGGTAATGTTCCCGGCACCAGGCGAGGGTCTTCTTCAGGCCGGTCTCCAAACCCACCTTGGGCTGGAAGCCCAGGAGGCGTTTCGCCTTGTCGATGGCCGGCACGCGGCGCCTGGGGTCCTCGAAGCCGCTGCCGTAGCAGACCTCGTACGGGACGAACTGGATCGGCGATTTCGACCGGGTGAGGCGCTTGACGGTGTGTGCCAGCTCCAGGATCGACGTCTCGTGGGGGCTCCCGATGTTGAACGCCTCTCCGACCGCCCCAGCCACCTCGCCCGCCAGCAGCGTTCCCGCCACCGTGTCCGAGATAAAGGTGAAACAGCGGGATTGCTGCCCGTCGCCGTGCACGGTGATGGGCTCCCCGTGCAGCGCCTGACGCGCGAAGTTGGCCACCACGCTCCCATAGCCCCGTTCGTCCAACCGCGGCCCGTACGAGTTGAAGTAGCGGACGATGGAGACCGGAAGGCCCTTGGCGGCATAGGCAAACGCAAAATGCTCGTCGATGGCCTTGGACATGGAGTAAGACCAGCGCGTCACCGCCGTGGACCCCAGCACGCGGTCGTCATCCTCGCGAAACGGAACGTGCGAGGCCTTCCCGTAGATCTCCGAGGTCGAGGCGATGACAATGCGCTTCCAGTACCGGAAAGCTTGATCCAGGACGACCTCCGTCCCGCGCACGTTGGTATTGATGGCGGCCAGCGGGTCCTTCACGATGTGTCGAACCCCCACGGCCGCCGCCAGATGAAAGATGAGATCCCTGGAGGGAATCATCCGCTCCAGCAGGGCCTCGTTCAGGATCGTGTCGTTGATGAAGCGAAACGCCGGGTTGCCCCGGAGATGACGGATGTTCTCGTACCGGCCGGTGGAGAGGTTGTCGATGACCAGGACTTCGTCCCCGCGCCGGATGAGAGCATCCACCAGATGCGAACCGATGTACCCCGTCCCGCCGGTCACCAAGACGCGCATCGTCGCTCCCCTCGTCCGTCTGCGGCGTAAAACGGACGCCGGACCCCCGACAGACCGCCCACCATCGCCGTCGATCGGTTGTCGGTTGTCGGTTTGAATTGTCTCATTGGTTGTGTGCGCCGTGGAGGAGTTCCGTGTACAGCGTCTCCACGCGCCGGATCAGCGTGTCGACCCCGTGCCGGTCCAGCGCCGCCGTGCGGCCCGCCGCCGCCAGCCGGGCCCGCAGAGCCTCGTCGTCCAACAGGTGCCGGATAGCCTCCGCCAGGCTTGGCGGGTCACCGGGGCGAACCAGCCACCCCGTCTCGCCGTGGGCGACGAGGTCCGCCACGCCGCCGACGTCCGTGGAGAGCACGGGGACACCGGCGGCCATGGCTTCGATGAGCGCCACCGGCGTCCCTTCGTTCCTGGAGGCACAGACTACCACGTCCAACTCCTTCAGGATAGTCTCGAGGTCGGTGCGCCATCCCAGGAAGTGGATGCGCGCACCCAGGTCGAGACGGTTCGCCAGCGCCTCCAGCCGTCGGCGCTCCTCCCCGTCGCCGACCACAACCAGGTGTGCGGGCGGGCCGTGCGCGTCGAGGAGGGCCAGCGCCCGAAACAGCGTGGCGTGGTCTTTGATTGGCACCAATCGCCCCACGATCCCCAGGAGGGGCACCTCGGCTCGGAGTCCGAGCGATACCCGGAGGGCCGGCTGCTCCGGACGCGCGCGACGGAAGCGTTCGAGGTCGAGGCCGAGGGGAATAACCGTGACCTGCTCCGGCCGGCCGATCCCCATGGCCAGCAGCTCGGCCCGGAGCCGCGGACTCACAGTCACGAGGCGATCGGTCCGGCGCGCCAGCGCCCGCTCCATGCCGAGAAAGAGGCGCGTGACGGCCGGCGGAAAGTACCCGTCCAGCACGTGCCCGTGAAACGTGTGGACCGTGACGGGCACCCCGGCGATCCGGGCGGCCAGCCGTCCGAGCGCGCCGGCCTTCGCGGTGTGGGTGTGGACGATGTCGGGCCGCAGCCGCCGGAAGAGACGGATGAGCGTGACCAGCGCCGTCAGATCCCGTGCCGGCCGGATCGATCGACCCAGTTCCGGAATCACGATCGGGTTCACGCCGCGGGCGCGCGCCGCCTCCATGAAATCGCCCTCGGCCGGACCGACCACCCCGGTGACGAGCGTCGTCGTAAAGCGGGCCCGGTCCAACCCCGCGGTGAGCAGGATAGTGTGCTGCGCCGGCCCCCCGATGTTCAACCGGGCGATAACCCGCGCGATGCGAACGGGACGATCGCGGAACGGGCCATGCCCTTCCGTCATCCCTCGTGCTCCTTGAACCATCGCACGGTCTGGCGTAACCCCGTCTCGACATCCGTCGGCGGCCGGTAGCCGAGCAGATCTTCGGCTTTTCGGATGGACGCGTAGGAATGCCGGATGTCCGCTTGGCGGGGTGCTTCGTAGATCGGCGCGAGAGCTGTGCCGAGGATCTCGTTCAGCCAGGCGACAAGCTGGTTCAGCGTGCTCGCCCGGCCGCACGCGACGTTGAACACCTCCCCGATGCCCTGTGCGGCCTCTGCGGCGCACAGGTTCGCCGCCACCACGTTGGCGACCGGCGTGAAATCCCGCGACTGCTCGCCATCCCCGTAGATCACCGGTCGCTCTCCCGCCATCATCCTCCGCAGGAAGCGTGGAATGACGGCGGCGTACTCCGAATCCGGAAGCTGGCGCGGCCCAAAGACGTTGAAGTACCGCAAGCTCACCGTCTCCAGACCGTACACCTGGGTGAAGACCCGGCAATACAGCTCTGCCGCCAGCTTGGAGACACCGTAGGGCGCCTTGGGCAGCAGCGGAAGATCTTCGGTCTTCGGAAGCACCGGCGACAGCTCCCCGTAGACCGAGGAGGAGGACGCGTACACCACGCGGCGCACCTTGGCCTGCAGCGACGCCTCGAGCAGGTTCAAGGTTCCGAGCACGTTCACGGCGTTGGTCGGCCCGGGTTCCCTGATTGACCGAGGATTGGAATTGAGCGCCGCCTGGTGCAGCACGATCTCGACGCCCGCTACGGCCCGCGCCACCGCGTCCGGGTCCCGAAGATCGCCCCGGACGATCTCGACGCGGTCCGCAATCCCTGCCAGGTTCTGGGGCCGCCCGGTGGAGAAATCGTCCAGGATGCGGACCGACTCTCCTCGGGCAACCAGGGTGTGGGCGATGTTGGAGCCGATGAATCCGGCCCCACCGGTCACAAGGTATCGCGACATGGTCTCGTCCGTTCAGTGAGAGACGGCGGCCGCCGACAGCCTGCGCCGTCGCGACAGCTCGCCGTCCCCGTCGATGTAGGTGCGGTGCCACAGCTCCAGCATGAGCAGCGTCCACAAGTGGTAATGCCAGCCAGTGATGCCACGAACGTGTTCGTCCACCATCCGTCGCACCTTTTCCTTGTGGAAGTAACCACGTCCCAGACAACGCGGATTGAGGAGCGTGTCGTGGACCAAATCTTTCAGTTCGTGACGTAACCAGCGGCCGATGGGAACCGCGAAGCCTTTCTTTGGGCGATGAAGGATTCCCTCGGGCAGAAGCCCCTGGAGTGCCCGTTTTAGAATGTACTTCTTTGTGTAACCGCGCACCTTGAACTCAAAGGGAATTGTGGCGACAAACTCCATGAACTGATGATCGAGGAAGGGTGATCGCGCCTCCAAAGAGTTGGCCATACTGGCGATGTCCACTTTGACCAAAAGGTCATCGGGAAGATAAAGGGCGGCGTCCACGCCTAACGTGGTGTCGCCGAAATCCGGGGCATCGCTCTGTCTATAGGCGGTGAGAAGCGCGGCCAATTCGTCCACACCTCCCGAGGCCGCCAGGAAGGCCGGCGTACAAAGTTCTGTCTTTCGCTCGCCGTGGAAGTGACACAGCCAGCGGGCGTAACGTCGCCCTGGCTCCTCCGCTAGCCCCTCCAAGAAACGACGAGCCCGGGTGAAGATCGTCGTCCGACTGCCGCTCTGCGGCGGGAGATGAAGGAGAAAGCGGATAGCGTTGCGCGCAACGCGCGCGCCCGGCAGCCGATCGAACCTTGCGGCCAGCAGGTTCGCGACGTAGCGGTCATAGCCCGCGAAGTTTTCGTCGCCCGCGTCTCCATTCAGTGCCACCGCCACGTGGCGGCTGGTCATTTCGGATACACAGAAAGTCGGCACGGCCGATGAGTCCCCGAACGGCTCGTCGTAGTGCCAGGCGAGCTTGGGCAGGATCGCCGCGGCGTCCGGCCGGACCACCAGCTCGTGGTGGTCGGTGCCGAACTGCTGCGCCACCTGTCGTGCGTATCTGAGTTCGTCGTACTCCGGCTCGTCGAAGCCAATAGCGAACGTCTTCACCGGTGCCGAGGATACCCGGCTCATCATGGCCACGACGGCGCTGGAGTCGATGCCGCCGCTGAGAAAAGCACCGATCGGGACGTCGCTGATCATGCGCAGACGGACCGCCTCCTCCAGCCGCACCAGGATCTCGCTGCACCAGTCTTCTTCCGATCGCTGCTCCTTCCGATCGCGGCGGAGCCGCCAGTACCTCACCACATCGATCCGCCCGTCGCGGCACGTCAAAAAGTGGCCTGGAGGAAGTCGCCGGAACCCCAGAAAGGCTGAACCGGGACTTGGGACATAACCGAAGGTTAGGTACTGGGAAACGCCTGCCGGGTCTGGGTTTGCCTGGACCTCCGGATCCTGGAGGATGGCCTTCGCCTCCGAGGCAAAGCGGAGGGCATGCGCGTCCTGCTGATAGCAGAGCGGCTTTTTCCCCAGTCGATCCCGCGCTAGGAAAAGTTGTCGCCGCGGACCATCCCAGATGGCGAAAGCGAACATCCCGCGAAGGAACCGTAGACAGTCGGTCCCGTGCTCCTCGTACAGGTGCAGGATCACCTCGGTGTCGCTGTTGGACCGAAACCGATGCCCCCGGCTCAACAACTCGGGCCGCAGGGTCTGGAAGTTGTAGATCTCCCCGTTGAAGACGATCCAGACCGTCCCGCCCTCGTTGGACATCGGCTGGTGGGCCGCGGGGCTGAGATCGATGATGCTCAGCCGCCGGTGCGCCAGACCGATCGGGCCGTCGCAGTGGATCCCGGCGTCGTCCGGGCCCCGGTGCGCCAGGACGGCGTTCATCCGTTCCAGAACGTCGCGCTCTGCGCGTCGCGCCGGATCGAAACACAGCTTCCCGCTAATTCCGCACATCGCCGTTGAAAATCCTTATACGCACGCCCCGGATCCCACCAACTCAGCATCTTCTCCGCGGCCCTTTACAGCACGCTGGCCGCATCCGATGCCATTGCCTTCTCCCCGCAACGAACAACGCGTGTTGCGTTGCCTCCACCCCGGACACCACACGGCCCATGTAAAACTAATCCAATAACTGCTGCGAGTCCGGCGCTTCCGCCTCGCTCGCTACGCGCCAATTCGACGAGCAGTTCTGGCGCAGCGCCTACCGCGCGTGCCGCGTCTCTGCTTGCGACTAGCAGGCTGGTCCGCCCATGACACAAAGCTTCGGCGGCTCGGCCCCGGCCGCAGCTCATCCATTATCTTCAGCGGACGCTCCACGCGACCGCACGCCCCGAACGGCGACCGGCGCCTCTAACACCCGAATCTCCGTCAGGCCGGCCAGCTCGAACCATTCCCGGACCTCGTCCGGTGTGTGCAGCGACTGATAGCGCGGCGAGTACCAATCGAAGGTATCGAGCACGCGCCAAGTCGCGCGAGGATGCATGCTCGTGGGGAAGAGCATTTGCGTGACGGCTCCCAAGAGCGGAAGGCGGTGCAGGTAGTACAAGGGAACGGCCACGTAGCAGAGTGCGTGAAGGAGGCGATGCGGGGTGCGGGTCGTCAGCCGACGATACGCGTTGGCCACGACAGCCCAACGACCCATGGTCGCATAGACCCAGATGGCGATGGTCCCACCCGGCTTCAGGAGGGGGACCAGGGTCCGGAATGCGGCCCCGCAGTCCGGGGTGTGATGGAGCACCCCGATACTGTAGATGACGTCGAAAGTTTCCGGAGCAAACGGCAGGGCGAAGCAGTCGGCCTGGAGGAAGGCCACGTTCGGTCGCTCCGCCAGGTTCTCCCGGGCGGCCTCCACGGCCAAGCTCAAATCCACGGCCACCACGTCGGCCCCCCAGCGGCTGGCCACCTCGGCGAACCGGCCCATGCCGCAGCCGACCTCCAGCACCAGCCGCCCCCGAAGGTCCTCGGGCGTGAAGGCCGTCTTCCGCCGGAAGGTCCGCTCCGACTCCCCGTTCGGGGTGGTGTCGAGCTGGGTGCGCCGATGGTGCTGCCACTCGAAGCTGAAGCTCCCGGCATAGGCATCGCTCGCCACGAAGCGGGGGATGCCGCGCGAGAGGGCGTACGACCGGCCGCAGGCACAGCGGCGCTCCTCTTCTCCCCACAGGATCGGGGGAGGGAGCGAGGCGCGACACCCCGGGCAGACCAGCAGCGAGTTAAGGTCCAGGGTCACCGAGCAACTCCTCGTAGATGGCCTGTGTTTCCTCAACCATCCGCGTGATTCCGAATCGCTCCACGACACGCCGCCGTCCGGCGCGGCCCATCGCCTCGGCTCGCGCCGGATCGTTCAGGAGGGCAAGGATCGACCCAGCCAGCTCCTCGGGTTCTCCTGGCGTAACCAAGAAACCGGTGGACCCGTCAACGATGGCCTCGGGCACACCGCCCACTCGGCTGGCCACCACGGGTATGCCCGCCGCCATGGCCTCCAACACCGCGTTGGGGAATCCCTCCTCCATCGAAGGAAGCGCTGCGATGTTGATCTGGGCCAGCAGCTCCGGGATGTCTTCTCGGCTCCCCAGAAAACGCACCGCCTCCCCCAACTTCAATTCGATCGTGCGCCGCTCCAGCTCCGCACGGCAGGGCCCGTCACCGATCAACAGAAACCGGGCATCCGGTCGCGCCGCACGAAGTCGGCAACATGCGTCCAGAAAAACTCGGTGTCCTTTGTAGTGGATAAAGTTGGCTACCACGCCGACGACCGGTACCCCGATTGGGAGCCCAAGCTCCCGCCGTAGGTTTGGATCGTGCGGCTGCATGTACCGATCGGCATCGATTCCGTTGTAGACGACCCGGATCTTCGCCGCGGCCACCCCTTCCTGGGTGATCACATCCTGCTTGACGGCCTCCGAATTTGCAACTAGGAGATTCGTCCACCGGTTCGCGAGTCGTTCCAGCAACAGGTAATGGGGCTTCTTCGCCTTGAAGTGGCCCAGGCCCCGGCGAGACGAGATGATCGTCGGCACGCCTGCCGCTCGGGCTGCGTAGGTGCCGAGGATGTAGGCCCAAAAGAGGAAGCTGTGCACGATGGCCGGCCGCTGGAGTCGGACGAACCGGACCAACTCCCCGAACTCTTTGACGATCTTCGGCAGAGACAGCGGGTTCCATATGCCGCGTTTCAACCCTCGGAACCCGATCACCCGGACGGGGATGCCGGCCGCCGACAAGGTCTCGGCGTGCGGGCCGCCGGAGGAGAGCGAGCAGACCACGGGTCGGAACCGGCGGGCATCGAGGCGCGTCGCCAGTTCCATCAGCTGGCCCTCGGTCCCCCCGCGATCCAACGTGCCGATCATATACAGGATGGTCAGCGCCGCCACGTCTCCTCCGGACCTTTTGTGCCTGAGACCAAGCGGTAGTAGAGGCCCCGGTACGCCTCGACCATGCGCTCCTCCGAGAAGTGCGTCCGGACGCGCGCCTGCGCCATTCGGCCCATCCGCGCACAAAGCGCCCCATCATCGAGAAGCCGACCGATGGCCTCCGTAAGCCCCCCGGGGTCGTCCAGCTTGACCAGCAAGCCAGACTCCTCGTCGGTAAGCGCTTCGACGTTGCCACTGACCCGTGTCGCCACACAGGGGAGCCCAGCCGCCATGGCCTCCAGCAGCGCATTGGACATCCCCTCGCCTTGCGTTGGCAGGGCGAAGACGTCGGCCGCCCGGAAGACCTCCTCCGGGTCCGGTCGCTCGCCAAGCCAACGCACATGCGAGCTTACGCCGAGTTTTTCCCCGAGCCCCTCGAGCTCTCTGCGCTGTGGGCCGTCCCCCAGTAGCACGAGCGTCAGGTCAGCGTGGCGCGCCAGCAGCCTCGGGAGGATACGGAGCAGGCGCCCCGCTCCCTTGTGCTCGTTGAGTCGCCCCACGAACAGCAGGATCGGTCCAGCCGGCAACCCCAGCCGCTCGCGGATCGCCCGCTTCGCCTCTGGACCTTGGATGGCGCTATCCACGGAGACGCCGCTCGCGATCTGCACAATTCGTTCAGGGGGAAATCCGCGAGAACACAGTTCTGCGGCCATCTCGCGATTAAGGCTCACGAAGGCATCGGCGCGACGGATGGTGTCGAGGATGTGCCGTCGGGTGGGGGCGTCTCCCGCCCGCCACAGCGGCCAGAAAGGCATGCGGTCGAGCCGCCCTAGGTCGCCGTTCTGCCCCATCCCGGTGGGCCGAACGACCACCGCGAAGCCCATCCGGTGACGCAGGCGGCACGCCACGTATGCGCCGAGGTGAACGCCCACGGCATGCACCAGCTGGAACTGGGGCCCGTGATGGAACAGGAATCTCACCAGGGAGACCGTGTATCCGAGTCCAAAGAGGAAGCCGCGCCTCCCGGGCCGAATCGATCGGCAGACTTTGACTCCCCGCCAAGTCTCCCGAGCCGGAGCTCCAGCCAGCGCGCGGGTAACAACCGTGACCTCGTCCCCCAGCGCCGCCAACCCCGCTGCCAGCCGTGCAGTCTGTCGTTCGGCCCCCCCCACCACTGGGGGAAAATAGGAGATGCAGAGGCAGATCCGCATCAAATAACCTCAGTCGGGCGGCGCAGCGCAACTCCCCGGTGGAAACGGGAGGCTCCTGCGTGACCGTCGGCCTAACAGCCACCGAGCTCGCTCCTCCGCTAGCCGACAATTGCGGTAGACGGCCATGGCCAGACGCACCCGGGACCGGAGGAGGGAATTGACTGGTCGCGAAATCGCTAACTGTCTTCGGTAGATATCCGCGAGAGCCGCCAAGCTGTCCTGAAGGGTGATCCGTCGCGACACCAGAGAGGCGCGAGCCCGCGCTCCCATTGCCCGCGCTTCCGCCGGATGGGCCAGAAGATGGCGGATCGCTTCCGCCAGTGCTGCGGGGTCGCCGGGTTCGACCAAGACGCCGGTGTCGTTGCCCGCAAGGAACTCGGGGATATCACCGACCCGGCTGGCGATGATCGGGCGGGCAGCGGCCATGCCTTCCAGCAAGATTTTCGGTACGCTCTCATAGCGGAGCGACGGGATGACGAGAAGGTCCAAGGAATGAAGAACATTGCCGAGTTCCGTCTGGGGGCCGGCGAACACGACACGATCTTTCAGCGCGAGTCGTTCGGCTTGCTGGCGCAGGGCGGCTTCGTCGCGCCCGCCGCCCACCAAGACGAACTGTGCGGGGGAATCCGCTGGAATCTTTGCAATGCATTCCAGAAAGACCGATTGCCCCTTATGAACATCGTTCAACCGACCGATGACCCCAACGACGAAGCGGGAGGGCGAAAGCCCGAGGCGCGCCCGAACGGCCGCCGCCGAGGCTGTAGGGCGGAGACCGTTCAAGTCCGGTCCATCATAGAGGGACTGAATGTGGCCTGGACGAAGCCTCTGTTGGCGCATAGTGTAGCTGCGGGTCCCATCACCGTCCGTCAAATATAGAGTCACCGCCGGCCGCAGGATTCGGTCCACTATGGTCTCCGTCCAGCCCTTCCAGGTATCATAGGCCTGGATCGCCACGATCCGCACCGGCACGCCGGTAGCTACGCCCGCGGCCACGCCGAAGTAGATCGTCGGATAGTTGAACAGGTGCAGGACGTCGGGGGCCGCCCTAACCATTTCTCCCCGGAGGCGTGTGAGGTCCGTCGAGAGTCGTCGCGGGTCGAACGACCAATCCGCAACCTGCACGCGAACACCTCGATTTACCAGCTCCTGGCGCAGCGGTCCGTCCCCGACGAATCCGAGGACGGACACCGAAAACTCTTCGACGGGAAGACCTGTAGCGATGTTGAACACGTTCCGCTCGCTTCCGCCGAGCTGGAACGACCCGCACGCCAGCAGAACCGAGATCCTTCCATCCCGAGTCGATGCCGGGCACCGTTCCCGCAGGCCCGTGCTGATGGCAGCGTTCACTTCCCGCTCCTGGCGCCGACCTGTACCCCGATGGCGAGCTCCGGCCAGGGACGCCCGAATGTCGGAAAACGGTGGCCGTCGTCGGAAGTTGCCGTCCGAACGGAAAGTGTGCCCGAACCGGTGGCAACGTCAAAGGTCCACCGCCGCCGGATCACGATCACTCCCGGAGGGGCAGCGCACGGACGTGGCACAGGGGCCGCGCGCCAGATTCGCAGGCGTCTACCCAAGGGAAGCGTCGTCCATGCGCCCGGGGAGGGGCTGCACGCCCGCACCAGGCAAGCCAACTCGACGGCGGGCCGCGTCCAATCGATCGCAGCGTCTTCCGGACGCGCCCGCTGCTGACGGGAAGCCGCGCCCGCGTCCTGTACCCGCTCGGGCAGTGCATCGAATTCAAGGCGGTCAAGGACAGATGGGATGCGCGCCCCGGCCATTCGGGCCAACCGAAGAAACAACTCGGCCGTCGTCTCGTCCGGCCGGACATCGACCCCTTCTTGCCAGAGGATCGGCCCAGCATCGATCTCCTCAGTCATACGGTGGAGGGAAAGGCCGCTCCTCGTCTCCCCGGAGGCAATCTGCCAGAAAACGGGCGACGGGCCGCGGTACTTCGGGAGGAGCGACGGATGGACATTCAGCCCACCGAAACGGGTCTGCTTCAAGACAGCTGGCGGTAGGTGCAAGGGAAACCCAACAGAGAGCAGCAACTCCGCTTCGGTCCGGCGGATTGCCTCGTTCAGGGCCGTCGGGTCCGGCCGCTCCCACGACAGAACTGGGACACCAAACTGCTTGAGAATTGCCTTCGCCCTCCACGGCCTGAGGTCGCTGGGTGCGATCCAACCCGCACCGGGCCATATCAGGGGCCGCACCCGCGCCTTCAGCCACTCGCCCGCGGACGGCGGCGGCGGCGGGGAGGCTGGTTTCGCCACCACAGTGCCCACCAGATGGTGACGCGAGTTCCGCAAGGCGAACAGCGTGGGAAGGCCAAAATCACCGAGCAGGAGCAGGATTTTCACTTCTCCCTCGTTCTGGCCTGCGCTGTATACCGAAGGCCGCGCTGTTCATGCAGGGTCGGTCACTCGGCCGGTCAGGCTCCTGGAGAGGCGGACCACGTCACTCCAGCGGACATGCCAGAGCGCCGCCACATCCGGCGAAACCCATCGTCGGTAGATCAGGATCGAAACGGCGGCATTCGCCAGGTACGGAAGGGCAGTTGCCAGCGCCGCGCCGGCTGTGCCCAGCCGTGGAATCAAAATCAAGTTCAGCACGACACTGAACGCCCCCGTGCTACCCGCAAGCATGGTGAGCATGGCAAACCAGCCCTTGCGGACCCAGAGCGCCGATAGGATCTTTGAGACCGTCAGTGCTGCAATTCCCGGCACCAGGACACGGAGCGGCGTTACCGCCGGGAGAAAGGCCCGGCCTCCGTAGAAGCGGATCACCACCGGTGCCAGCAGCCCAAGTGCCAAACCACCGAGCATCGACAGCAGGAGGATCTGTCGACAGACTCGGGCGGTCAGGACCGCCGCATCCGATTCGGTCATGCGGGTGAGTTGCGGGTAGAGAACGGTCTCGGCTGCGATGGAGACGAACCAGATAAGCTCTCCCAGCGTCACGGCCACATACAGGTATCCGACCTCCGCTTTGGACAGGTAGAAATTGGCCAGCAGGAGATTCGCACGCCCCGAAAAAAACACGGCCACGCTGCCGGCATGCAGACGAAGACCCGACCTCAGGAGATCGCGCAGTAGGCCCCACCGGATTCGCCAGGCGCCAGGCGCGTGTTGCCGCATCCGCCACACGGGTGCCATTCCGGTCGCCACAGTCAGTATTGCTCCGCCGATCACCAACTCCCAGACGCGCAGCCGGCCGGCGGCCAGGAGTCCAAGAACGACGGCGAGACTCAGAAGCTTTCCGCCGTGATTGACCAGGTTGTACGACCTGATGTCCATGGCTCCGCGCAGCAGGCTGGAGAAAAACCCCAACGTAAAGAGACACGGGAGCGGCATGAGTACCAACAGCAAGATGTGCCAGGGCACCCCCGTGTGCAAGGCCTCCCCCCCGAACCTCAAGACCGCCAGGCACAGGCCGAGCACGGCCAGCCCCAGCCCCGCCGCGGCCATGGCACAGGTTCCGGAGAATTCCTCCAGGCTAAATTTGCGTTGACCCAGATGGTGGAAGATAGCGGCGCCCAGGCTGAGAGAGCCTAGGCTGGTAGCCAGCTGCGGATAAAGATACGCCGCCGCCAGGAGCCCGCGGTCCGCCGGCCCGAGGTGGCGCGCCGTCAGCATGCCAGAGAGAGCCATTGCCAGAAAGCCGACGATCTGCCAGACAAGTGATCCGCCGCTCGCGCGGATCAGACTCATGGGCCGAGAACCCTCCGAACCGCGGCGATGACATCCTCGACGTCCTCGTCGGTTAGCTTGGCCGAGAGGGGGAGGGAGAACGTTCGCTCCCCGATGAATTCCGTAACCGGAAACTGTCCCCGTCGATAGCAGTACGTCTGCGCGTAATAGGTGTGCAGGTGCAGGGCGGTAAAATGGATGCCCGTCCCGATGTTCTCCGCCTTTAGGCGGGTCACCAGCTCGTTGCGAGTCATGCCGGCGTGGTCGACGTCCAGCAGGAGTGTATAGAGGTGGCGGGCGTGGCGGTCCCGTGGATCGACCGGCGCCGGGATGGTGAGGAGCGGATGCCCCGTGAAGGCCTCGTCGTAGCGGCGCCAGTGTCGCTCTCGAATCGCCAGGTTCGACTCCAACCGGGCGAGCTGGAGGAGCCCCAGCGCAGCCTGAAGGTCCGTCATGTTGTACTTGTAACCGGGATAGAGCGTGTCGTAAGGCTGAAACCCCTCGGCCGAATACCGCTTCCATGCGTCCCGGCTGATGCCGTGGAGCGACCGGATGCGGATAGCGTCCGCCCACTCTTCGCGGTCTGTTGTCAGCATCCCGCCTTCCCCGGTCACAAGATTCTTGGTCACGTAGAAGCTGAAGCAGGTCAGATCGCCCAGGCTGCCAATCGGACGGCCGCGGAAGCGCGCCTCTGTGGCATGTGCGGCATCCTCGACAACGGCCACAGCGCGGCGACGGGCCAACGATAACAGGGCATCCATATCGCAGGGGCGGCCGGCGAAATGGACGGGCAGTATGGCACGGGTCCGGGACGTGAGGGCGGCCGCCACCGCATTCGGATTGAGGTTCATCGTCTGCGGATCGACATCGGCGAAGACCGGCGTGGCCCCGACGTGGACGATCACGTTCGCGGTCGCGCTAAAGGTGAGTGGCGTGGTGACGACCTCGTCACCAGGTCCGATGCCAAGCGCGTTGAGAGCAAGATGGAGGCCCGCTGTGCAGGAGTTCAGCGCCACTGCGTGGGCGGACCCCACATACGCACGAAACGCCTTCTCGAATCTAGCGACCCGAGGGCCGGTCCCCAGCCAGCCTGAGCGCAGCGTGGCAACCACCTCCGCAATCTCTTCCTCGCCGATGGCGGGGCTGCCAAACACCAAGAAATTGGATCGTCGTTCCCGCATTTGCGCCTCTCGTTCCCGTTCGTCATCGTAAAGGGGGCGCGAATGTCCGTCGCGACTCAGTCCCTTTGCCCTCCGTAATGCGCCTGATAATAATTACGGTACTCCCCCGACAGGATCTCCCGCCACCATATGTCGTGCTGACGGTACCACTCGACAACCTGTCGAAGACCCGGGGCAAAGGAAATCTCCGGCTTCCAGCCCAGTTCGCGGCGGATCTTCGCGTGATCGAGGGCGTAGCGACGATCGTGGCCGGGCCGGTCCTTCACGTGGGTCAGGAGCGTCTCGGGCTGTCCGGTGAGGCGCAGGATCTCCCGCGCCACGTCCAGGTTGACCCGCTCCTCTCCGCTGCCGATGTTGTACACCTCGCCAGACCGGCCCGCCGCCAGGACCGTGGCCAGGGCCCGGCAGTGATCTTCGGCGTGGAGCCACTCGCGGACGTAGAGCCCGTCTCCGTAGATGGGCAGAGGCTCTCCCCGCAACGCGTTCACGATCATCAAGGGAATGAACTTCTCGGGGAACTGGTACGGGCCGTAGTTGTTGCAGGTCCGCGTGATGATCGCCGGCAGACCATAGGTGACGTGATACGCCCGGACCAGGACGTCGGCGCCGGTCTTGCTCGCGGCATAGGGGCTGTTCGGCTGGAGCGGTGAGATCTCGGTAAACGCCCCCGATGCTCCCAGCGATCCGTACACTTCGTCGGTCGAGACATGCAGGAACCGCCGCACGCCCGCCTTCCGCGCCGCCTCCAGCACCACCCGGGTTCCTTCGACGTTGGTCCGGATGAAATCGCCGGCCTCGAGGATGGAGCGGTCCACGTGCGTCTCTGCGGCGAAGTGCACGATCTGATCCACCCGCTGGGCGGCCAACACTTCGGCGACTGTGTGCGCGTCGCAGACATCAGCCCGGACAAAGACGTAACGCGAGTCGTCGGCCACGTCGGCCAGGTTCCGTGGATTCCCGGCGTAGGTCACCTTGTCCAGATTCACGATCCGGGCCGCCGGATGCTCCCGGAGCAGGTATCGGACAAAGTTGGACCCGATGAACCCCATACCGCCGGTCACCAGGATCGTGCCGCTCAGGTCACTCATTCGCGCTCCAGGACACTTTGATTCGGCAACTCGGATCGGGTGGTTCGGCTGTACGACGGTTCGGCAGTTCGATGGGGTCGCCGAGCCGCCATACCGCAGAACCACCGAACGATCTACTCACCCAATTGCCCAGTCGCCACGTCTCCAAATCGCCGCATTGCCCAATTGCCCAGTCGCCTAGTTGCCCAATTGCCAAATTGCCCAGCCGCCGTCGCCTTCACAGCGACCGCTTCACCGCCTCCACCACTTCGTCCACCTGCGCATCCGTGAGCTCCGGATACATGGGGAGACAGAGAACCTCTCGGGCGGCGCGCTCCGCTTCCGGAAAATCTCCGGGCCTGTACCCCAGCTCGCGGTAGAGCGGCTGCAGGTGCAGCGGCACCGGGTAGTACACCGCCGTCTGCACCCCCCGCTCTGCCGTCCGCCGGCGGACGGCGTCGCGATCGGCCACGCGGATGGCGAACTGATGGTACACATGCGTTGCGCCGGGCCGCTCCAGCGGCAGCGTCAGGCCGAGGCCGCCCAAACCGGCGCGGTACCGCGCCGCGATGGCCCGCCTGCGCGCTGTCCATTCCCCCAGGCACGCCAGCTTCACCCGCAGGACGGCCGCCTGGATCTCGTCCAGCCGGCTGTTGAAACCCAGCTCGTCGTGCAGGTATCGCTGGCGCCCGCCGTAAACCCGGAGGCGCGCCAGACGGTCTCCGAGCGCCGGATCCTGCGTGGTGGCCAGCCCGCCGTCGCCCATCGCGCCCAGATTCTTGGTGGGGTAGAAGCTGAAGCAACCGGCGTCCCCGAGCCCGCCCGCGTATCTTCCATGGTACGTCGCACCGACGGCCTGGGCGGCGTCCTCGACCACCGCCAGACCGTGAGATCGCGCCAAGCCCAGGAGCGGCTCCATGTCCGCCGGCTGTCCGTACAGGTGAACGGGAATCATGGCCCTGATCCGCTCCTTGGGTTGCGGGGCGGGCGCGGTGTCCGTCAGGTACTCGGCCACCCGTTTAGAATCCATGCAGAAGGTGTCGGGCTCGATATCGACAAAGACGGGTCGCGCGCCGACATACGAGACGGCGGCCGCCGTGGCCACGAAGGTGAAGGCGGGGACGAGGACGCCGTCTCCCTCGCCGAGCCCCAGGGCGCGCAGGCTCAGATGCAGCGCGTCCGTTCCCGAGGCCACGGTCACCGCCCTGGCGACGCCCAGAAACGCGCGCAGCTCCTCTTCCAGCGCGGCCACGTTGGGACCGAGGATGAAGTGCCCGCTTTGCAGAACCTCCCGCAGGACCTCGTCGATCCTGTTCTGGATTCTCCCGTATTGTGCTTTCAGGTTCAGAAGGGGCACGCCCATGCGATCATCTCCGTCGGGCCGCCGCAGCGTCACGGTCCGGAAAAAAAAGTGGTGCTGGGACATCGCCGCAGCACCAGCTTCAAACATCCCGTTGCAGTGGAAAATAGCGATCAAAATGACGGGTTGTCAACGGAAAAGGGCACACCGGCGGTGAGATCCATCGGTCCCCCAACTGCTCGAAAGTGGCGGACCAAGGCGTCCGCCAGCGCGGGGATGGTGTAGCGGTCCGGCACGACGTCGCTGGTGATCCCGTGACGGGCGGCCGTAGCCGCGGTGATGGGGCCGATGCTGGCCACCACGACCCCCCGGAGCCGCTCGGCGGCTTCCGCCCCCACCAGCTCCAGAAAGTAGCGGACCGTGGAGGAGCTGGTGAACGTGACCGCGTCGATCTTTCCGTCGCGCAGGAGGGTCCGGATCTCGTCGGCATTGGCGGCACTCCGGACCGTCCGATAGGCCGGCACGACGTCCACGGCGGCGGCGGCGCGCGTCAGTTCCTCCGGAAGCGCCTCGCGCGCCTCGGCGGCCCGCGCCAGAAGGACCCTGGCGCCGCGCACCCCCTCGCGCCCCATCGCCTCGGCCAGCGCCTCGGCCTTGAACTCCACCGGCACGATGTCTGCCCGGATGCCCCGGTCCCGCAGCGCCGCCGCGGTCGCCGGCCCGATGGCGCAGACCCCGATTCCGAACAGGTCGCGCGCGTCCCGTCCGGCGCGGCTCAGCCGTTCCCAGAAGTGACGCACACCGTTGGCGCTGGTGAAGACGAGCCACCGATACACGCGGATCCGCGCGATCGCCGCGTCCAGCGGCGCCCAGCTTTCCGGCGGCTCGATCTGTATGGTCGGGAACTCGACCACTTCCGCTCCGGCGGCTTCGAGCCGCTCGCCGAAGGCGCTGGCCTGCTCGCGCGCTCGCGTGACCAGGATCCGCCTGCCGAAGAGCGGTTTGTTCTCGAACCAGCGGAGCTTTTCGCGAAGCGCCACGACCTCCCCCACCACGATCAGCGCCGGCGGCTCCAGCCCGGCGGACCGCTCCACCAGCGTGGCCAGCGTGCCCGTCACCACCCGCTGCTCCGCCCGGGTTCCCCAGCGAATCACGGCGGCCGGGGTATCGGGCGAGCGCCCGTGCTCCACGAGACGCCCCACGATCTCCGCAAGCCTGCCCACCCCCATGAAGAAGACCAGTGTCCCGATCCCCGTGGCGATCTTGTCCCAGGCGATGGCGGTGTCCTTCTTCGCGGGGTCCTCGTGCCCCGCCACGAAGGCCACCGTCGAGGTGAAGTCCCGGTGGGTCAGGGGAATACCCGCGTAGGCGGGCGCCGCCACCGCGGCGGTCACGCCCGGCACGATCTCGAAACCGATGCCGGCCGCGGCCAGCTCCTCGGCCTCCTCGCCCCCGCGCCCGAAGACGAAGGGGTCGCCCCCTTTCACGCGCGCGACGATCTTCCCCGCGCGGGCCCGCTCCACGAGGAGTCTCGCGATCTCCTCTTGCGGCAGCGCGTGCCGACCTCCCCGTTTCCCGACGTAAATCACCTCCGCGTCCGGTTTGGCATGCGACAGCAGCCGCGGGTTGGCCAGGGCGTCGTAGGCGACGACGTCGGCCTCTTCCAGGCAGCGCTTCCCCTTGAGCGTGAACAGGCCGGGGTCGCCGGGTCCCGCCCCGATCAGGTAGACCTTTCCTGCGCCGTCACCCACGGACGCTCTCCCGGTTGATGTCCTCGAGGATGGCCTGCCCGCCTCGACCCAGCAGCTCTTCGGCCAGCGCGTGGCCCACCGTTTCGGGTTGACCCCGCGGCCCTTGTCTCTCCCCCCGAATCAGAGTGGCGCCGTCGGTGGCGGCGATCAGGCCGCGTAGGCGAATGGCTGCGCCGTCAAGGCTGGCCAGCGCCGCGATCGGCACCTGACATCCGCCCTCCAGCCGTCGCAGCATCGCCCGCTCCGCCCGCACCGCCAGATGCGTGTCGGCATGGTCCAAGGCCTTCACCAGCTCTGCCACGATCGCATCGTGGTCCCCGCGCCCCCGCCCTGCGCCCCGGCCCTCCGAAGGTCCGCGGCGCGCGGCGCGCGGCGCGCCCTGCTCCGCGCCCGGCACCCGGCACCCGGCACCCGGCACCCGGATCTCGATCCCCAGCGCCCCCTGGCCGATCGCGGGCAGGACAATCTCGGCCGGGAGCACCTCGGTCACCAGCCGCTCGAGGCCCAGCCGCTTCACCCCCGCCGCAGCCAGGACGATGCCGTCCAGTCCTTCGCTGTTCAGCTTTCGAATGCGCGTGTCCAGGTTCCCCCGCAGCCCGACCACGATGAGATCCGGTCGGTGATGCAAAAGCTGCGCCCGGCGCCGCAGACTGCTGGTTCCCACGCGCGCGCCGCGGGGCAGATCCGCCAGCCGCCGCCCCGTCCGCGAGATCAGGACGTCCGCGGGATCCTCGCGCGGCGGGATGGCGCCGATGGCGAGGCCGGCGGGCAGATCCGTGGGGACGTCCTTGATGCTGTGGACGGCGAGGTCCACCCGACCGGCCAGCAGCGCCTCTTCGATCTCTTTGACGAACAACGCCTTCCCGCCGATCTGGGCCAGCGGAACGTCCAGGATCTTGTCCCCCGTGGTCCGGATGCGCTCGAGATGCACGGACACACCCGGAGACGCCTCCCCCAGTCGCGCCGCGACGTGCTCCGCCTGCCAGACCGCGAGCGGCGATCCGCGCGTCCCGATTACCAACGCTACCGGTTCAGGGTTCATGGCGTGTCGAGTCGCCCATCGCCCGACGGATCCATTGGAAAGACCGCGCGCAGCTCACCGGTGCGCCGTGTCCACCTCGGTGCCGGGCACGCGACCCCAGCACTCAACGCTCTTTCTCTTCCAGACCGAAAAGGCGCCGCAGCACCGCGGAGTAGATATGGCCGTCCTGGTGGACGGCTCGCCGTCGCAGCTCGCGCATCGGCTGGTGCAGGATCTTGTTGATCATGGCCGTGGTCATCGATGCGATGGTCTCGCGCTGCTCAGGTGTCAGGTCGCCCATGCGCGCCAGGGCCTTTTGCAGCTCCGCCGTGCGAATTTCTTCGACCCGATCCCGTAGGGAGACGATCGTCGGGACGACCTCCAGACCCCGCAGCCACGTCTGGAAGACCCCGACTTCTCTTTCGATGATCGCTTCCGCGCGTTCGGCTTCGCGCTGCCGCTCCTTCAGGTTGGCGGAGACGACCGACTGGAGGTCGTCGATGTTGTACAGATAGACATTGTCCACGTCGTTGCAGCCGGGATCGATGTCGCGGGGATTGGCGATATCGATCAGGAAGATCGGCCGGTGGCGTCGCTCCAGGATGATGGCCTGCAGATCCTCTTTCTTGAGGATGAGGTGCGGGGCGCTGGTGGAGCTGATGACGATGTCGGCGCCCAGCATCTCCTGCCGGAACGTGTCGTACGTCACCGCCCGGCCGTGGAACTGCTCCGCCAGGGCCACCGCGCGGTCGTGGCTGCGGTTGGCGACCAGGATCGAGCGCACGCCGTCGTCCACCAGATGACGGAGCGCCAGCTCCGCCATCTCTCCCGCCCCCAGGATCAGGACGGTGCGCCCCTCCAGATCGCCGAAAATCTTGCGCGCCAGCTCCACGGCGACCGACGAAATGGACACGGCGGCGGCGGCGATGCCGGTTTCGGTCCGCACCCGTTTGGCGACGTGAAACGCCTGCTCCAGGAGATTGTTCAGGATGATCCCGGTGGTCTGCTGGGAGCGCGCGACGGTGTACGCCGTTTTGACCTGGCCCAGAATCTGCGGCTCGCCGATGACCATGGAGTCCAGGCTGGAGGCCACCCGGAAAACGTGCCGCACCGCGTGCGCCCCGTCGTAGGTGTAAAGGGCCCCCGCCAGAGCCGAACGGTCCAGGTGTCGATACCGCTCCAGACTTTCCCGCGTCGCCTTCACCGCCTCGGCGAGCGGGCCTTCGGCGACCCCGTACACCTCGGCCCGGTTGCAGGTCGTGAAGAACATGCGCTCCGCCAGCTCGGCCACCTCGCCGAGGGCCTCCAGCGCCCTGGGAAGCTCGCGCTCCGGTACGGCTAGGCGCTCCCGCACATCGATGGGCGCCGTCTTGTGACTCAATCCGAGAACAAACAGTTCCATGATCGCTCGCGCGGCATCGCGCCGGGGCCCGTCTTCCCGGGGGCCCTACAGCCGAGGCCCCGCCTGGAAGATCTTCACCCCGATAAAGGTTACCAGCACCAAACAGAATCCGAGGATGGCCAGCAGGGCGGCTTTCCGGCCGCGCCACCCCGCGGATACTCTGGCATAGACCAGTCCCGCGTAGATCGCCCAGCTCACCGCCGACCAGACCTCGCGCGGTCGCCAGGTGAAAAACGATCCGCGGGCGTGTTCCGCCCACAGCGAGCCGCTGATCAGCGCCAGCGTAAGCAGCGGGAAGCCGAACAGGATGGATTTGAAGGCGACATCATCCAGCAGCTCCAGCGACGGCAGTCGAAAATTCAGCCGGCCGAGGTGGCGGGCCTTCAGCTGCCGCTCCTGAATCAGGTACATGAGGCCCGCGCAGAACGTCAATGCGAAGGCGGCGTTCCCGAACAGCGCCATGGCCACGTGCGACCAGAGCCCGACGCCCTGCAGTGCAGGAACCAGCTCGGCCATCCGGCGGGGCAGCGCGGCGGCCCCCGACCCGGCCAGGACGGCCAGGGGCAAGACGAACGCTCCCAATATCCGGTTGCGGTACCGGAGCTCGATGACGAGATAGATCAGGACGATGGCCCAGGCCAGAAACGACAGACTCTCGTACGGGGTGCTCAGCGGCGGCCGCTGCAGCGCGTATATGCGACACACATGGGAGAGGCTGTGAGCGGTGAACCCGGCCAGGGTGGCCGCCGTGGCCATTCTGCCGATGCGCCGGTTGGGCCGAAGGACGTAGAGCAGGTAGTGCAACGCCCCCACCAGGTACGCCGTCAGCGCCAGGTAGAAGAAGAGCTCATCGAGGCTCATCGTCGCTCACCCGCCCCGTGGACGCCCGCGCGTGCGCCCGAGGTTCGGCTGGAGGAGTTCCGCGATACACGCCGCCACGGCGGCCTTGTCGCCTCGGGCGGCGTGGTCGAAGAGGTCCGAACCCACCGCGCGTCGAAAAAGCGCCTGCCGCTGCGCCGGGTCGGCAATAACCTGTTGCGCCCGCAGACGCAATTCGCGGAGCGCCGCGAGATACGCCTCGTATTCCGGACCGACCGTCGCCTCCAGCCTCTGGCGGAGCCGCTTGGCGAGGGCCGGACTGCCGCCGCCCGTGGAGATGGCGATGGTGAGATCGCCTCGCCGGACCGCGGCAGGCACCAGGAAGTTGCACGCATCCGGAGCGTCCGCGACGTTCACCAGGCCGCCCTTCTTTCGCACCCGCTGCGCGACGCTCCGGTTGACCTGGGCGTCGTCCGTGGCGGCGAAGACAAGGAAGGCGCGATCCAGATCCTCGGGCCGCACACTCCGGCGCGCGAGCCGAATCGCGCCGCGGGCCGCCAAGCCGGCGATCTTCCGCGTGGCGGCGGGGCTCACCACCGTCACCTCGGCGCCGCAGTCCAGCAGCAGGGCGACCTTCCGCTCCGCCACGCGCCCGCCCCCCACCACGAGGCAGCGGCGCCCCGCGAGGTTCACCATCATGGGATAGTAGGTCGGCATGATGACCGACATCCCCCGATCGGCCGCCCGCCGGGGTCGCGCGTCGGACCAGAATGAGCGGAGGGCGAGCGAGGCCCCGTTATGGACGCCGCGCCGGCGCGAGCGGGCTGCTGGCCCCCCCGGGTCGGACCGCTCAAAACGGTCCACATGTGGGGCGGCCTGCGATGGGCGGGGCACCCGCCGCAGGTGGGTCAAGGCGTACCGAGGGTACGCCGCAGCGAGCGCCCGAGCGCGTCAGCGGAGCAGGTGGGCCGTTTGCCGCAGCCGGCTAGCCCTTGGGACGCCTCGCGGGCCCAAGCAGACTCTTGACCTCTTCCACAAACTGGTTGACGTCCTTGAACTGCCGGTACACCGAGGCGAAGCGCACGTACGCGACCTCGTCCAGATCGTGGAGCCGGTGCATGACCAGCTCCCCCACCTCCGTCGAGGAGATCTCACGATCGGGTTTTTCGGCGAGCCGGCTCTCGATGTCGTCCACGATCTCCTCGAGCTGCGCCACGCTCACAGGTCGTTTCTGGATGGCCTTGGTGAGCCCGCCCATCAGCTTGTGCCGGTCGAAGGGCTCGCGCCTCCCGTCCTTCTTCACGACCATGAAATGGATCTCCTCGATCCGCTCGTAGGTCGTAAAGCGCCGATGGCACTGCAGGCACTCCCGGCGGCGGCGGATGACGTCGCCGTCCTTGCCCTCGCGGGAGTCCACCACCTTCTCCGACATGGCGCTACAGTACGGGCAGCGCACAGGAGCCCTCTTGAACATGGGCGTACCAGATGGCGAGGACGCTCGGTCTGCCCAGGCTCGTCACAAAGGCTCAGAGACAAGCCGGAGCGCCGTCCGAGGCGCGAGGCGTACTCGGGTACCCACTCGGATGGGCGCGTCCGTCGCAGCGCCACAGGGGCGCGCCGACGCCGGCGGGGGGCCGGTTTCAGCAGCCGGTTAGGCGGCCAACCGCTCCGGATACAGCGGGAAGGCGGAACACAGTTCCCGCACCGTCCCGCCCACGCGCGCCTGCCGCGCCGTATCCTCGACGTCCGCCAGGACCTCGGCGATCAATGCCGCCACGGTTCGCATCTCGGCTTCCCGCATGCCGCGTGTCGTGAGGGCGGGCGTGCCCAGTCGGATCCCCGACGTGACCGTGGGCGGCCTGCTGTCGAAGGGGATGGCGTTTTTGTTGACCGTGAGCCCGGCCTTGTCCAGTGCGGCCTCCGCAACCTTTCCCGTGAGGCCCTTCACCGCGACGTCCACCAGCATTACGTGGGTATCGGTCCCGCCCGAGACGAGGCGGAACCCCTGGCCGATCAGCGCCTCCGCCAGCGCGTGGGCGTTGGCCAGGATCCGGCGCTGGTACTCCCGGAATTCGGGCGTCAACGCCTCCTTGAAGGCCACCGCCTTGGCGGCGATGACGTGCATGAGGGGGCCGCCCTGCATCCCCGGGAAGATCTTCTTGTTGACCGCGGCGGCGTGCGCGGCCTTGCACAGGATCATCCCGCCCCGCGGCCCGCGCAAAGTCTTGTGGGTGGTGGTCGTCACCAGGTCGCAATACGGGACGGGCGATGGGTGCAGTCCCGCCGCGATGATCCCGGCGGGGTGGGCGATGTCCGCCATGAGAAAAGCGCCCACCTCGTCGGCCACCTCCTTGAACTGGTCGAAGTGCAACGTGCGGGGATAGGCGCTCCCCCCGGTGACGATCATCTTGGGCCGGTGCTCCTTGGCCAGCCGGCGCACCTCGGCCATGTCGATCTGCTCCGTCTTGGCATCCACGCTGTACGGGATCACTTTGAAAAACTGGCCGGAGAAGTTGACGGGACTCCCGTGGGTCAGGTGGCCGCCGTGCGCCAGATTCAGACCGAGAATCGTGTCCCCGTAGTTCAGCACGGCAAAGTACGCCGCCATGTTGGCCTGGGCGCCGGAGTGGGGCTGCACGTTGGCGTGGTCGGCGCCGAAGAGCTGCTTGGCCCGCTCGATGGCCAGCGTCTCGGCCACGTCCACGAATTCGCAGCCGCCATAGTAGCGCTTGCCCGGGTACCCCTCCGCGTACTTGTTGGTCAAGGGCGAGCCCATGGCCTCCAGCACCGCCTCGCTGACGAAGTTTTCCGAGGCGATGAGCTCCAGCTTGGCGGCCTGCCGCTGGGTCTCCAGTCGGATGGCGTTCGCGATCTCCGGATCCGCATCGATGAGGCGTTTCACGGCCGCTTCCCTCCGCGCGCACGGCAAGGTTGTCCGTAGGTGTCGGTAACCGCGTGAGTCTAGCCCTGGGCCCGAGGCCTGTCAAGGAAAAGGCCGGCGGACGAGACGGTCGGAACGGGTTGTCCGGTCAGCGTGCGGAAGACGATCGGGTCCGCACCAGGGGAGGCAGGTTGCTGTAGTGCGGGGTGCCATCGGGTCCCAGGCGTCGGTACACCGTGCCGGAGACCGAGCCGACCGTGGCCGCCGTGCGCCGCGCACGCACCGGCAGGACGTTGGCCTGTCCGTAGAGTCGAAGGACCCGCGACACGTATAGCTGCGTTTCGGCGTACGGCGGAACCCCTTTGTAGCGCAGGACGGCGCCCTCGCCGGCATTGTACGCCGCGACGGCCAGGTGCAGCTGCCCGGGGAACCGGTCCTGGAGAAACCGCAGGTGCCGGACGCCGCCGCGGATGTTTTCGGCTGGGTCGAACGCGTTGCCCACCGCGTAACGCCCCGCCGTTCCGGGCATGAGTTGCATCAGACCCTGGGCCCCTTTGCGCGAGACCGCACGCTGGTCGAAGTTCGACTCGGCGCGGATGATCGCCTTCACCAGCGCCGGATCGACTCCGTTTTCTGCGGCGATGCCGGAGATGAGTTCCGCGTACTGGCCGCGGTCCACGTTGGCGCCGGGCGGCAGCCCGAACGCCGGAAGCCAGCGGAAATCGGTTTTGGTCGGCGCATCCGTGTAATGGGCGGTGCCGGCGGCGTCCACGTACCCGTAGACCGCGGCCTCCGGACGGGGACCCGGGGTCAGCAGGAGCAGCCCCGACACAAGCCACGCGATCGCCATACGCCTCATCGTGGGATGTCTATAGCAGACGGTTTTGCTTCTGGCAAGGCCGGGACGGCGTAGGCAAGAGGTCGCGGCGCAGGGGCAGGCATCCTGTGGTCGGATCTTGATTGGAGATCTTCGGGTGTACCCTGCGTCGGCGTGACATTTCCGAACGCCTCTGCTATAAGGTGACCGGACCGCGGCCGACCGTCCCGACCCATGCCGCGCCAGGAGGTCTCCCATGCAGCGATTCCAGTGTCCGGCGAACATCGTTACCGGCGACGGAACCGCCGGCGCCGTCGGTGCGGAGGCGCAGGCGCTGCGGATCGCGCGCGCGGTTCTCGTCACCGACAAGGTGCTCCGCGCGCAGACCGACAGCGTGTCCCGCGTCGTTGCCGCCGTACAAGCTGCCGGCGTTGCCGTGGAGGTTTTTGACGACGTGGAGCCCGATCCCCTGGTCGCCACCGCCCGGCGGAGCGCGGAGTTCGCGCGTCGCTTGGCGCCGGACGGCATCATCGGTCTGGGCGGCGGCAGCCCGCTGGACATCGCCAAGGCGACCGCGGCGATCCTGGCCAACGACACCCCGCTGGACCTGATGTGGGGCGTCGGCAACATTCCCAAACCGGCGCTCCCGATGATCCTGTTGCCGACCACGGCGGGGACCGGCAGCGAGGTGACGCCCAACTGTATTTTGACCGATATCAAACCCGACGGCGGTCACATGAAGAAAGGGATCGTGAGCCCGCACATCCTCGCCCGGACGGCCATCGTGGACCCCCTGCTGACCGCGACGGCCCCGCCCGCCGTGACGGCCGCCACAGGCATGGACGCCCTGACCCACGCCATCGAGACCTACGTCTCCAAAAGCGCGCAGCCGCTGACGATGCCTCTGGCCCTGGAAGCGGTTCACCTCATCGGCAAGTACCTGCGCCGGGCCGTCGCCAACGGAAGCGATCTGGAGGCCCGGCGGAACATGGCCAACGCCAGCCTGCTGGCCGGGCTGGCCTTTGCCAACGGATTCCTGGGCGCGGTACACGCCATCGCCATGGCCATGGGCGGCCAGTTCAACGTACCCCACGGAATCGCAAACGCCCTGATCCTCCCGTACGTCATGGAGTTCAACGAGATGGCCACGACGGAGAAGTTTGCCCGGATCGCCGCGGCGCTGGGCGAACCGATCCGGGGGCTGTCCGAGCGCGAGGCCGCCCGCCGCGCATCCGCCGCGGTGCATCAGCTTGTCACCGACGTCGGACTGCCGCACGTCCTGGCCGATGTCAAGATCCCGGAGGACAGGATCCCCGGCCTGGCCGAGGAGTCCTTCGGCAACCAGCGACTCTTGAAGAACAACCCCCGATCCGCCACAGTGCAGGATTTGACCCGGATCCTCGAATCCGCCGCAGGACTGACGCGCTGACAGGAGACCCGCCCGATGAACGACAGACAGTGGCAGACGCTGCAGGCCGTCATTCGTGGGGAGAAGGTGAGTCCGTTGCCGGTAGCCTTTATCATCGACAGCCCGTGGCTGCCGAAGTGGGCCGGCATGACGATCCTTGACTACTACACCAGCGAGGAGCGTTGGCTGGGCGCCAACTTCACGGCCATCGAGAGCTTCCCCGATTGCATCTTCCTCCCCGGTTTTTGGTCGGAGTACGGGATGTGCACCGAACCGTCCGCGTTTGGGGCCAAATGCCTCTTTTACGAGAACGAATTCCCCTTCGCCGACAAGCTCATCCAGAGCCTGGACGACCTCGATCGGCTCACCACACCGGATCCGCGCCGCGACGGCTTGCTGCCGTTTGTCGTCAAACGCCTGAAGCACACTTTGCCGCGCCTCGAGGCGGCGGGGCACGCCGTCCGGTTCGCCGTCTCGCGCGGGCCGCTGAACATCGCGTCGTTCCTCATGGGCACCACCGAGTTCCTGATGGAGATGAAGGGCAGCCCGGACAAGGTCCACCGGCTGCTGCGCCTCGTCACGGGCTTCACCGCCGACTGGCTGGCATATCAGCGCGAGTGCTTCCCGACCATCGACGGCGTGCTGCTCTTGGACGACATCGTCGGCTTCATCGGCGAAGACGATTACCGGGAGTTCGCGCAGCCGTATCTGAAAGAACTGTTCACCGGCCTGGGTGTCTCGGTTCGCTTCTTCCACAACGACTCGCCCTGCACGGCCTCCGCGCCGTATCTTTCCGACACGGGCATCAACCTGTACAACATGGGCATCGACGTCGCGCTGAAAGATCTCCAGGCCTGGACGGACGGCACGGTCGTCCTCATGGGCAACATCCCGCCGCGGGATGTCCTGGCCGCCGGGACACCGACCGATGTGGAACGCGCCGTGGAAGAGCAGTTTCGCTCTTTGCCGGACACCCGTCGCATCCTCTTCTCTTGCGGCGGCGGCATGCCCCCCAACGCCCCGACCGAAAACATCCGGACTCTCGCGGCCACCGTCCAGAGGTTGAGCAAACCCTAGCCCGGTCGGCCTCCCCGCCCCTCAGCGCGCGGGTGTCGCACCGACCCCGATTCTTCCATCGCGGAATTGCGCTGCGCCGTGAAAACCACGCCCGCCCCACCGCGCCTCGCCTCGCTCCCGCCTGGATTATACGGAAAGGGAAAAATCGCGCCATACGGAAACGGCGAATGTCAACGGCGGATGGTTCGACCCGGCGGATACGGCGTTCTGTGCCACAGCCGGATGAAAGGGGGAAAGCCAGAGCGCGGATGACCAGCGGGGGATTGGCTACACGCCCTTCGCGCCTCGGCGTTGGCGATGGGCGTGTAGCCTCTTCCGCGCGTCCGAAGGTTCGGCCAAGCCCACGGCGCGCGTGCGTCCTGGAGGGCGCCAGGAGATTATCCGCCCGCGCATGACGCGTCGGACGCAAAACCGGTCCTGCCTCGCCATCACGAGGAATTGTCGGCTTCTGCCGCGACGGCGAACGTGATGCCCGTGTTGTCCACCACGTACTTCATGGGGTTCGACGCAACCCCGTCCAGAAGCACCTCGTAGTGCACGTGCGGCCCGGTGGAGCGCCCGCTGTTCCCCACGTACGCGATGATCTCGCCCCGGCGGACCCGCTGCCGCGCGTGCACCCGGATCCTGCTGTTGTGCCCGTACGCCGTGGTAAACCCATGCCCGTGGTCGATGAAGACGACATTGCCGTATGAACCGGCGGGCCCCGCAAACCTGACGACTCCATCCGCCGTGGCCACCACGGGCGTGCCCTGGATGGCGGCGATGTCCATCCCTTCGTGAAACTCGCGCTTCCCCGTGAACGGCGATTTGCGGTAGCCATAGTCGGCCGTGACGAGACCCTTGACAGGAAGAATGGTCGGTGTGGCGGCCAGGACGGCGGTTTTTTTGTCGAGGTGCGTTTGCAGCTCCTTCAAGCTCTGCTCGCGAAAGGCGATCTCCTGCGCCAGTGTCGCGAGGTCTCCCCCCACCCAGTCCAACAGGCGCCCGCCACGTTCCCCCGCCGCTTTTTGAAGGGCCACCCGGGTTTCCGCATCGGCTCCACCTTGGGCCAGGACGACTTGGCCGGCCTCGGCCTTGTCGATCCCGAGCGCGACCCGGATCCGCCCGTCCAGCCGGCGGATCTTTGCGATCTCGACTTCCATCCGTCGTATTTTCTCCGCCGTCGCGCTGTGTTCCCCGGCCTCGCGTCGGAGCCGCTTGAGCTCCAACATGCGAACGTTCAAATTGACGTATTCGTACACAAAGAAGCTGAACCCGGCGAAGACCATGGCGGAAACCGACGCCAGGGCCCGTACGACGCTCTTGCTCACGTGAAGTTTTCGTGGAGCAGAGGATGCACCGGAAAGGACGAGGATTGTGTAGGTACTCTTGGCCATCACCGACTCCTTGCGTGCGGGAGTTCGGAGCAGTGTTGCACCTGCCGAGTATCGGCGTCGCAGGACTACGGATGCCCGCGCCCGCGGGTACCGGTTCTCGGCATGGATTCCCTCCCCGTTCTGCGGCGCGTCAGATACGCACGCCGGTCTCACACACGCCTGTCGGAGACGCCGGGTGAGGCTGGAAAATGGATACACCATGCCAGATTCGTGGGTACGGCTCTTTGCACTTTTGCCGGACCTCGATGACTTCTACGATCAGCACCCCGAGGCAAACGACGCCGAAAATGACCTCGAACATTTTTCCACCCCCCCTGGCCGACACCCGTCATGGTGACAGGATTTGTCACGCCCGCGATGGACTCTGCGATCTACATATCTCCCGCTGACCCGTAGCCCCTCTTGCAGCAACCGTTCCCGATTGCCCAGGGGTGCTTTTCCCGCCTCGGCGGAGCGCGCGCTTTTTTGTATACGTAGTTACCCTACCGAGAGATGAAAGGAGCGGTTTTCGTCTCCTCGTCGGACCCTGACCGGTGGGACCTGGGGGGGCGACAAAAAGGCAGAGCGATCCAGCGCTTGGCGGGCGGACCACGAGCCTGGAAGCTAACCCGGCCAGACCAATGTTGGAGAAACGACAGCGCGGGCAGGGTCTGCGTGATGGCGGACGGCGGCGCCACCTACACCGAGATCCTCGGACTAAAGATGGACCCGGCCGCCCGGAGTACGGGCATCCGCTCGCGGCCGAACTCGACGCTGGTCGATGACGGGGCGGTCTAGATCCTCAACGTGGAGCGGCCGGAAAAGCTCAGGGTGGGCGCGTCGAGTCCAAGTTGCGCCGGCCTTAGGGGAGGTACTCTCCGCGCCGCATCCGCGCCATCTCCGTGGTAATCTTCTCTTTCGCCGCTGGGGGAAAGTTCCACTGCGCGTCTTCGGCCAGCAGTCGCTCCAGGTCCGGGATGACCATCAGATCGCGCGCGTCCTCGCTCGTGTATCCCCTCTCGCTGTCGGAAAGCGTGTTCCACCTGTTCACCAGCTTCTCCACGTCCACACCTTGCAACACCCGCCCGTAGATGTGCAAGGAGTCGGCGAAGTCCTTGTACCGCCCGACACGCACCTGTCTGCCTATCTTCGTGGAGAGCGCCTCCGCCCACTCCCGCTGCCAGAAGGTCATCGCGATGATGTTGTCGGCGGCGGCATTGAACAGGTCCCTCGACCGCCAGTGTGTATGCATGTGCAGATAGATCTGCCCGTGCGCATCTTCCGTACACCTCAGGGCAATCCGCTGAAGACACGGAAGGTCGCCCGTGATGTACTGGTCGATCTCGGGTACGAGAGTGATCGCCGTGGCGCGCCGGGTGATTGGGTCCTCCGCGAGTCTCCCCAGCATCCGTTCGACCTGATTGACGGTCCGGCCCTGGGATGCCGGATACGCGAACAGCCTCTGGTGGTAGGTGTACGGCCAGTACGTCTCTTTCGTCTCGTCGAACGTCCCCGCGGCCAGTTGCCGCTTCAACTCGTCCTGGTCCAGAATCCGATGATCCTTCACGCCCCAGCACGTCTCGGCGATGTACTTCCCGATCTCCACGCAGCTCGACTTTGGGAATCTCGGCTGGGCGTACGGATCGAGGATCTCGATCGCCGAGCTGACATCCAGGCTGGGCGGATCGGTGAAATTCCCCTGGGCGTTCCGCCGGTCGTACTGTGTTCGGATCCGGTACCCCCTGGCCAAGACCTCTCGCATGGCGCCATAGACGGCCGACGGGACGCTCGGCGCCGACACCAGAATTGTGGCTATCCCGGCTTCATCGCGTGCGCCGTTGCTGGGATCGATACCCGGAGCATCCACGGCATCCCTCCCGTGAACCGGAGAACTCTGCGTCATCTCCACATGATCGAGACTTTCGGCCGGGACGCTATCAGCGGGCGCCCCGCCTGTCAAGCCGGGTGCCGAAGCCGAAGGCATACCTTATTTCCGCTTGCTGATTCCGGGCTTTCCCCGTAAGGTAGCTTGGCGGCGGGCGGCGCTGGGCCGCGAGCCCGGCGCGGGCACAGCGCAGCGGGTGAAGGTTTGGGCTGATCGCTGACCGCTAGCGCTTTCGAGGAGAATTGCCGTGGCTGAATCAGTTAACGAATTGTTCGGAGAGCTGGTCCGGATCATGGCTCGGCTCCGCGGCGAAAACGGTTGCCCGTGGGATCGGCAGCAAACCCACGCGAGCATCAAACCGTACTTCGTCGAGGAGACGTACGAGGTCCTGGAGGCGATAGACGACGGCGACGCGGGCAAGCTCTGCGAAGAGCTCGGCGACGTCCTGCTCCAGGTCGTCTTCCACGCCCGCATGGCGGAGGAGGCCGCCCTCTTCAGCATCGCGGATGTCGTTCGGGCGATCACGGAAAAACTGGTGCGCCGCCACCCCCACGTCTTCGGCGACGTCCAGGCCGACACGGCGCAGAAGGTTCTCTTCAACTGGGAGCAGATCAAGAAGACCGAGCGGCTGAACGCCCAGGGTCGCGCCTCGTTTCTGGACGGCGTGCCGCGGGAGTTACCGGCGCTCCTGCGCGCCCGTCGGCTGCAGGAGAAGGCCTCCCGGGTCGGGTTCGACTGGAAGGAGACCCGCGAGGTCGTCCGGAAGGTCGAGGAGGAGCTGGCCGAGCTGCGCGCCGCCATGGAGACCGAACGGCCGGAGCGCATGGAGGCGGAGCTGGGCGATCTGCTGTTCTCGTTGGTGAACCTCAGCCGCTTCATCGCCGTGGACGCCGAGGAGGCCTTGCGCAAGACGATCGCGCGATTCATCGCGCGCTTCCAGTACATCGAGGAAGAGTTGGCGGACCGCGGCAGAACGGCGGCCCAGGTGACGCTGGAGGAGTTGGACGCCCTGTGGGCCGAGGCGAAGGTCAAAGGACGTTAGACAAGCCGCGAACCGGGAAGAGGTCAGCCGAGATAACGGCATACCCAACGGCGAGCGCGTGGCCGAGCTCGACTCGATCATTCCGGATTTCACCCCCTACGATAAGGTCGGCATTGCCCGTGCCTGGACAACACACTCGCACGACAGGAGCCCAGACGAACCTCGAGTGGCTGTTTGGTCCGCGCGGGATCTTCGCCGTCGCCATTCCCGACTTCGAGTACCGCCCGGCGCAGCTCCAGATGGCCGGTGCCGTGGAGCGGGTCATCGAGACCGGGGACGTTCTCCTCGCCGAGGCAGGCACGGGAACCGGGAAGACGCTCGCCTATCTGGTCCCGGCCATCCTTTCCGGCAAGAAGACGGTCGTCGCCACCGGGACCAAGACACTCCAGGAGCAGCTCTTCTTCAAGGATATTCCCCTCCTCGCGCGGACCCTTCCCAAGAGGTTTGTCGCCAGCCTCATGAAAGGGCGGGCCAACTACCTTTGCCGGCGGAGCTTGCGGCGCGCCCTCGCGGAGCCGCGCGCGCGGCCGGAGCGCCAACGGCTCGTGAAGATCCAGAAATGGTCGGCCGTGTCGCTGCGGGGAGACCGGGCGGAACTCGATTTTCTCTCCGACGCGGACCCCGTATGGGAGGACGTGGCCGCATGGTCTGAGACCTGCCTGGGCTCCGCCTGCGAGGACCACGACGAATGCTTCCTCACGCGCATGCGGCAAGAGGCCGCGGCGGCCGACATCGTGATCGTCAACCACCACTTGTTGTTCGCCGACGCGGCCCTGCGGGACGGCAGTCTCTTTCAGGTCATCCCATCGTATGCGACGCTGATCCTGGACGAGGCGCATCTGCTGGAGGATGTGGCCACCGATTTCTTCGGCACCGAGATCGGCAGCCTGCGGATCGAGCGCCTCGTCCGGGACGCCGAGCGGGAGTGGCGGGCCACCGCCGCCGGCGACGCGACCATCCCCACGCACCTCACGCGGCTGGCCGAAACGTCGACTCGCTTCTTCCGTTGCTTCGAGCTTTCCGAGGGTGCGCGGCGCCTACGGAACGGGATGCTGGGTGGGCGGGTCGCCCTCACGGGAAGCGAGCTGATCCAGCACCTCGCGCTGCTCCACGACCTCATCCAGGCGCTCCCGGACAAGCCGGAGGGCCTTCTGGGATGCGCACGGCGGGCGGACCAGCACGCCGGGATCCTCCGGGACTTCCTCCGCCCCGTTTCGGACGCCTCCGATGCGGCGGATCCGCGCCCCCTCGTGCGATGGTCCGAGCGCCGCGGCAAGGCCCTGGTCCTGCGCACATCGCCCCTGGATGTGTCGGCGGATTTTCGCCGCGCCATTTTGGAGTCCACGAAGACCGTCGTCCTCACGTCGGCGACGCTATCGGCCGCCGGGCGGTTCGATTTCCTCCGACGCCGGCTAGGTATCGAGCGCGCGAGGGAGTTCCAGGCCGCGTCCCCCTTCGAGTACGAAACGCAGGCCATCTTGTACATACCGCGCCATTTACCCGACCCGCGCCACCGAGAATTTCTGGAGCAAGCCGCCGAGGAGATCCGGTCTGTCCTGGAGGTCACCGCGGGCCGGGCCCTGGTCCTGTTCACCAGCATGGATGCCATGGAAACCACGTACCGTTTGCTCCAAGGGGTCATCCCGTTTCCCCTCATGGTGCAAGGCGAGGCGCCGCGCACGCAGCTACTGGAGCGCTTTCGCCGCGAGGTCTCCTCGGTGCTCCTGGCCACGCGAAGTTTCTGGCAGGGCGTGGATGTTGTCGGTGAGTCGTTGAGCTGCCTGGTCGTCCACAAGCTTCCCTTCGGTTTCCCGGGGGATCCGGTCCTGGAGGCCCGATTGGAATACCTCCACCAGCAGGGGAGCGATCCCTTCTGGGAGTACCAGGTCCCGTCCGCCATCATCACACTGCGGCAGGGGCTGGGGCGTCTGATCCGGAGCGGGCGGGATCGCGGCGCGTTGTGCATCCTGGATTCACGCCTGCTGACCCGAGGCTATGGGCGGGCGTTCCTGGAGAGTCTTCCGCCGTGCCGCGTCACCAATGATCGGGAAGATTTGAGGCGCTTCTTCGACAAGTAGGCGACTGGGTGATTTGGTAATTCGACAATGGGGCAACGAAGCAGGTGGGGCGATCCTCGAACCTTGGTTTGAGATCTTTCCCGCACGGCGTTCCGGTTCTTCCTTTCTTCCCGGTCGCCAAATTGCCCAGTTGCCAAGTTGCCGGATTTTCTGGAGTGGGCGAACCGTGAGCGTGCTGTTGTTCTTTGTTGACGGCGTGGGATTGGGACGGCCCGATCCGGAATGCAACCCCTTGTTCCGTGCCCACGTGAGGCGGCTCCGCCTTGCGGAGGGACGACCGGTGCCGGACCCCGCCGCCATCCTCGTTCCGACCGACGCCTGTCTGGGCGTGCCCGGCCTGCCGCAGAGCGCCACGGGGCAGACCTCCATCCTGGCCGGGGTCAACGCACCCGCCCAGGTCGGTCAGCACGTCAGCGGACACTGCACGCCGTCGCTCGCGGCCCTTCTCGACGGCCGGTCTCTCTTCCACCGGGTCCGGACCGCGGGCGGTCGCGCCACCTTCGCAAACGCCTACACGCCACATTATCTGAAGAACCCGCCGCGCTTCCTCTCCGTCACGACCGTCGCCACCGCCGGGGCAGGCCTCCGCTTCCGGACCCTCGATGACCTCGCCCGTGGGGACGCCGTGTTTCACGATTACACCAATCGCCTGCTGCTCGCACGGGGATATCACGCGCCGCCCGTCACACCCTCCGAAGCCGGGGCGCGCCTCGCGGCGATTGTCCAGTCGCACACCTTTACCATGTACGAGCATTTTCTCACCGACCTCGCCGGCCATGCCCAGGACATGTCCAGCGCCGTGGAGGTCCTGGAGAATTTGGAAGCGTTCCTGGATGCCCTCTTGGAGCACCTTGACCTCTCCAAGAGTCTGGTCGTCTTTACGAGCGACCACGGAAACCTGGAGGATCTGTCGGTCAGGACGCACACGCGCAATGCCGTCCCGACGCTCCTCTGGGGCGCCGGGGCCGCCAACGTGGCCGCCGGAATCCGGGACCTCTCCGATGTCGCCCCGGCTATCCTGCGCCACTTGGGTATGGTATACTAAAAGCGACGTTCAACCGAGACGCCGTCGACCAGGGGTGTCCCATGCGCGTCCGTGTCTGTGCCGCCGCTGCTCGCCGCCTGCGGGCCTGCCTGGGGCTGGCGGCGTTTCTTCTCGTGCTGATGCCCGCCTTCGCCGCGGCCCGCGAGGTCCATGTCATCCGCGTGGAGGGTGTGATCTCCTCCAGCGCCGCGGATTACATCGTCTCCGCCATCAAGCAGGCCGACAAGGACAAGGCCGCCGCGCTCGTCATCGAATTGGATACGCCGGGCGGGCTCGACACCTCCATGCGGGTGATTATCAAAGAAATGCTGGCCGCCGAGCGGCCCATCGTCGTCTACGTGGCGCCCAGCGGCGCCCGCGCCGCATCCGCGGGGGCCTTCATCACCCTCGCCGCCCACATCGCCGCCATGGCACCGGGGACCAACATCGGCGCCGCGGCTCCCGTCGCCATGGGCGGCCAGATGGACAAGACGATGGAGAAGAAGGTCACCAACGATGCGGCGGCCTACATGCGCACCATCGCCGAGAAGCGCGGTCGGCCCATCGACCTGGCCGAGGAGTGGGTACGAAAGGCCACCGCCAAGACGGAAACCGAGGCGCTCAAAGCCAAGCTCATCGATGTCGTGGCTCCAAAGCTGGAAGACCTCCTTCGGACAATCGATGGCCGAGTCGTCACGACGGCGGCCGGCAAGATCAAGCTGGAAACAAAAGACGCGACGATCAACCGCGGGGAGATGAATCTTCGCGAGAAGGTCCTGAAGATCATCGCCGATCCCACCGTTGCCTACCTTCTGTTGCTCCTCGGCTTGGCCGGTTTGTATTTCGAATTCAGCACACCCGGCGCCGTGCTGCCTGGCGTCCTGGGCGGGATCAGCCTGATCCTGGCGCTCTACGCGTTCCAGCAGCTTCCGATCAATTACGCGGGTGTGCTCCTCATCCTGCTGGCGATCCTCATGTTCGTCGCCGAGATCAAGGTGGTGTCTCACGGAGTCCTGACGCTGGGCGGCCTCGTAGCCATGATCCTGGGCTCCGTCATGCTCATCGACAGCCCCCTCCCCGACATGCGGATCCCGCTGACCACCGTCGTTCTCACGGCGCTGGCGGTGGCTGCCTTCTTCATGTTCATCGTGGGCGCCGGAGTCCGCGCTTTGTGGTCCAAGACGACCACCGGCAGCGAGGGCCTGGTCGGCGAAATCGGTGTCGTCCGCAGTACCTTGGCGCCCCGGGGACACATCTTCTTGCGCGGCGAACTGTGGAACGCGGAATCCGAGGTGCCCGTCGAGCCCGGCGAATCCGTGCGGGTGACCCATATCGACGGACTCACGCTGCGGGTTGTCCCAGTCCAGCGCGCGATGGCCGCGTCCGGCACCGTCGCGCCGGGGAGGTCGGAATGATCAACGTCCTGCCGTTCACGTTCATCCCCCTGCTTTTTCTCGTCATACTGGCCATCTACATACTCTCCGCCTCGGTCAAGGTGCTCCGAGAGTACGAGCGCGCCGTGGTCTTCCGGCTCGGCCGTCTCTCGAAAGCCCTGCTCAACCCCGGCGGAAACGGCAACGGGCCGGGCCTCTTGCTGCTGATCCCGATCATCGACAAGATGGTCAAGGTCAGTCTCCGCATCGTGGCCATGGATGTGCCGTCCCAGGACACCATCACGCGTGACAACGTCTCCCTGAAAGTGAACGCCGTCATCTACTTCCGGGTGATGGATCCGGAACGGGCCGTGATCGCGGTCGAGGACTACCTGTTCGCCACGTCACAGATCGCACAGACGACGCTGCGGAGCGTCCTGGGACAGTCCGAGCTGGACGAACTGCTCGCCGAGCGGGACAAGATCAATCAGAAACTGCAGCGCATCATCGACGAGCACACGGAGCCGTGGGGTATCAAGGTCACCGCCGTCGAGGTCAAGTTTATCGACTTGCCCCAGGAGATGCAGCGCGCCATGGCCCGGCAGGCCGAGGCCGAGCGCGAGAAGCGCGCCAAGATCATCCACGCCGACGGCGAGCTGCAGGCCTCCGAGAAGCTGGCGCAGGCAGCGCGGGTGATCGCCGCCGAGCCGGTCACGATCCAGCTCCGGTATCTTCAGACGTTGACCGAGATCGGGACGGAGAAGAACTCCACCATCGTCTTCCCGCTCCCGATCGACGTCCTGAAGGCCTTCACCGGCGAGAAGAGATCGGTCTGACGGCCGGAGGCTGACGGTGGGTCATAAACGGCGTTGGGACCGCAGCTCCTGACGCCGTTTTGCTTTGGTCCGGCAGCGCCCGAGCTGAGATGTCGACATGGAGCCGGGCGTCGGCTGGGAAACGGGTATGGGTAATTACGCAAATCTGGCGGGACTCGACGTCGGCGACGGACACCCCGTTCGCATCGTGGGCGCCATGAACGTCAGCCCGGAGTCTTTTTATCGCGGCTCCGTCGCGTTGGACGGAGACACGTTGCGACGGCGAGCGGAACGGATGGCCGCCGAGGGCGCCGACATGCTCGACATTGGGGCGATGGCAACCGCTCCCTACCTGGAGACCGCCGTCAGCGAGGTCGAAGAGATACGGCGGCTGACCTGGGCTATCGAGGTTCTCCGCTCGGCCGTCGCGCTGCCGATCTCCGTGGACACCAGTCGATCCTGCGTGGCCTCGGCCGCGCTGGATGCCGGCGCCGCCGTGATCAACGACGTCGGCGGATTCCGCCGTGACCCCGCGATGGCCAAGCTTGCGGCGGAGCGTTCGCGGGGGGCGATCCTCATGGCGTCCGAAACCTCGCCGGGCGCGACGGAGCCCGTCGTCACCGTGCGCACCCTTCTCCAGCAAAGCCTCGCCCTCGCCGATGCAGCCGGGGTCCCTCGGGATCGCATCGTTCTGGACCCGGGGATCGGCTTTTTCCGCAAAGCCGCCGTTTCATGGGATCGCTGGGATTGTGAAATGTTGCGTCATCTGGGCAGCCTGCGGACGTTGGGGCAACCGGTTCTCGTCGGCCTCTCCCGGAAATCCTTTATCGGGAAAATACTTGGGCGCCAAGATCCCGTGGAACGGCTCCACGGTTCACTCGCCGCGACGACGGTCGCCGTGCTGAACGGCACGCACCTCGTCCGGACACACGACGTGGGCCCGACGCGAGACGCGATCCGCATGGCGGAGGCCCTGAGATCCATGTGAGTCGTCGCGCGGCGTCGGGACACGGCGGCGAGCGATCGCGCCGCGTGCGTGAGCCGGAGGGGTAATCGCCATGCAGGCTGAGGAGTTGCTTTCCCGGTTAGAAGAGTTGGCGGAGCAGCTCAGAATTCCGGTCCGCTATGCCGCTGTTGGCACGGAGGAGTTCACCGGCCGCGGGGGCCTCTGCATCTTTCGTGGGGAACGCCGGATCATCATCGAACGAACCTTGGGGTATCGAGAGAAGGCTCGCCTTCTTGCGATAGGCCTTACCCAGTTCGATCTGGAAGGCGTGTTCGTGCTTCCGGCCGTTCGGGAAGCGATCGAGGCGGCCAAGGCGGCGGACGACGCCGACTCCATCCAGTGATATCGGGAGGCCCGCTTAGCTTTGGGCGAGATGGCGGAAAAGAAAATCCGCCTGGATGGGGTTAAGATCAAAGCGCCGAGACGCTTCGTCCACGAGCGCCGCCAAACCCGTCGTCGGATCGTCCCGGCGGCGCTGGCCGATCCACTCGATCGCTTTTTTGAGGCCGATTTCCAACTCGATTTCCATCCGGCTCCCCCGTCCCGCGGGCAGGACTCGGCTGATCGGCGTCGTATCGTGCATCGGAAGTATAATCGGTCCGATTCCGCCGGACAAGGGCGCTGGCGGTGGTCGCCGAACACGCCGGGTCCCCGTGCCGGCGTTAGCGCGGCGGAGGCACGTCAAAACCGGAGAGACGCCTTGTAGGTGGTTTATGAGGCGGCAGGCATCACGAAACGCTGGCGCTCGGGTCGGTCGCCCGGGCAACCGCCATCGCAGCACGCCCGGTGTCTGTGGGCCCCTTCGAAAACGGGTTGAGTCTTTTTGACGGCGGCCATTACCGCGGTGCATTGGGAAAGTTCATTCGGGCAACCGATCGTGCGCCCCGCGGTCCGCAGCGTTGGTGGGATGTGACCGAATCGTACCGCATACTGGGTGAGACTTCCGCTTCGGCCCACGCGTACCGTGTTGACCGTCAGATCCGGCATATGGCGCCCGCGTTTTCTTACGCCGTCGCGACCCGGCAAACCCTCGAACCTTTCGACGAGTCAAGCGCTTTCCTGGTCGAGGTCCCGATACAGTAGCGAGGAGTGTCTGCGCTGGCCCCGGCCTGCGTCAATAGGGAGCGGGCCGGGTGTTTATTCTCGACACAGGAGCGAGCGGCATCTCCATCAGCGCAAGTCTCGTTGTTCGAGCGGGCCTCGCAACATCGGGTGATGCGGTTATCCGCCTCGCCACCGCGAACGGCACGATTCAGGCTCCGCTTGCCGTTTGGGCGAAGTCGACGTCGGCGGAGCGGTTACGCGCGACGCCCCGGGTGTGGTCCACAGCTTTCTAGGGACTCCTCCGAAGGTCGCCGGACTTCTCGGAATGAGCTTCTTGGAGTGTTTTTGAGTTGATTTCGACATCTCGTGCGACCCGACAAACTCCGTGGCTGGTGACCATCCCAAGAATCGTTGTCGTTCGCCAAATATAAAAAGTACACACGATCTTCATTCATAACTACTGAAAATAAGTATATTAAAAAGGTATTCGACTTTTTTGTTTTTTTGTACTTGACAATATTAGACTCAGATTATATATATACGCGTGGCTGAAGAAAATGGCCAATTACAGAAACGATGCCGAGCTGGTCTCGGCTGATCAAAAGGAGGATGTACCGATGATGATCACGAAATGGCAGCCTCGCTTCCCGTCGCTCAGCACCTGGAATCCGTTTGAAGAGTTGGCCGGTTTCCGGCGTCTATTTGACGAGCCGTTCGCGGGGTTCGTGCGGGACGGTGGCCTCACCGCCGGACAGTGGAAACCTCTGATGGACGTGGTCGAGACCAAGGAGGCCATCTCGCTGAAGGTCGAGATGCCCGGCATGAAACAGGAGGATATCAACATCTCGCTCGAGGACAACACCCTCACGGTCAAGGGAGAGCGGAAGCACGAATCCGAGGTCAACGAGGAGGGGTTTACCAGACTCGAGCGGAGCTACGGCACCTTCCAGCGTTCCGTGGTCCTGCCCCCGACGGTGGATTCGGAGCACGTGAAAGCCACCTACAAGGACGGTGTGCTGGAGATCCAGCTCCCGAAGAAGGAAGAGGCCCGGCCCAAGGCGATCAAGGTCGAAGCCGCATAACCGGCTTCTCCCGAGGGACGCTGTTGACATAGAAGGGAGGGGAGCGCTCCCCTCCCTTCTTTGGTTTCTCTGGACGAAGATTGAGCTTCCCGTCCTACTCTTTCCCGAGTTAAAATCCACCTAACACGGAGGACACACACCTACCAAGAGGAGGATCGCATGGCTGAAACCAGAGAACTGGTCTTTTCCGTCACCGGCATGACCTGAGGAGGCTGCGAGAGAGAAGTCAGACAAGCCTTGGAGAGGCTTGCAGGCGTAAAAAATGCCACCGCGGATCGAGTCAAAAAGGAAGCGCGCGTCGTGCTGGAAGGGACGGCGACAACACCCGACCGGATGATTACGGCAATCCAGGAAGCGGGGAAGTTCCAAGCAAAACTGGTGGGGTGAAGCCGCAACCGAGACAAACCGGTAATCGGGGAATCGAACAACCGGCCGGAACCTCCAAGGCTCCGACCGGTTTTCTTTTACCACACGGGCAACAGATCAGCCGGACAGCGTCGCCCCCTCACGTCGGGGCTCTAATGTGAAGACAGGTCCCGATGTCACCTGCCCACACCTTTTGACCGCGTTCCCCAGGAGCGCTCCCAAGCCGCCGCGCGAGACGCGATCCAGAGCCGCTGCCGCGCTAAACGTCTGCACGGCGTCAGCCCCGCCCGACCTCTTTGACCTCAACGCCCCGCACCACCGCCTCCTTCCGCCGTCCGATGGCATACAGGCTACCCGTCAGCACGATGAGAAACCCCGCGAGGCAGGTCGTGAGAATGACAGGGCTCGCCCCGTCCATCCACTGTCCGTACAAGAGCCCCGAGATCATGCTGAAGAGCGCTACCCACCCTACGTACGTCCACGCCTTGATCCGCCCGATGATGCTGGCCGTGATCAGGATACTCTGCAAACTCAACTCGGGATCGGCCATGAGATAGGCGATGAGCGGTCCGGGATGCATGCCCAGCGACAGGAACATCTTGGCGATGGGCACCTCGACCAGCGTGGGGAAGTACATGAACACGCCGAAGACGACGCCGGCGAGGTTGCCGAAAATCGTATTCGCCCCGGCGACCGCCTGAACCCATTCCGGCCGGATGAGCTGCCGGATGATCCCGACGGCGAACACGCCCACCACGAGCAGCGGGAAGATCTGGCGGACGAACCGCCAGGTCTCCCAGAGCCATTGTTGTATCTCGTAGGCGTCGAAGTATTTTCTTGCCATGAAGGCGAGGACGCTCATCGTGAGCAGGACGCCGAACGCCTTTCCCGAGATCGCGACATCCAGCCCGCGCGCCCTTGGCTCTATTCGCACGGCCGCCACGAGGAGGGTCAGTCCGATCAGGCCAAGTGAGACCCACGTCCAACGGTTGTATCCTTCATGCACCCGCCCAAGCCCTCTCCAGGCTGAGAACCCGATGAGCAGAAGCAGACCGATCAGGATCGCCCCCTGGACGGATACCCCCTCTTCGCCTTTGGCCGCATCGAAGGGCACCAGACGAAACAGAAAATCTTGGGCCCGATCGAGACCGTCGACCGGGATTGTAAACGAGGCGTAGGAGTTGAGGAGGAGGCGCACCTGCAGCGTCCCGAAGACGAGCAACCCCACCATGAGGACCAGGAAAAGGACCGTCCTGGACGTCAAGCCCTCTCCGCCGACAAAACCGGTGTCAGCCGCCTCGGCGTGGGCCTGGTCGTCCCGGCTGAAGATGAGCGCCATGATCAGACCGATCCCGATGCCGAAGGTGAGGGAGAGGACGACCCGCGCCAGGGCGAAGTCCCCGCCGAGGGCGACCCCCGTGTAGGCCAGCGCAAGGATGTTCCCCGCCGGCGCGAAGAACAGAAACGTGATCGCCGGCCCGAGCCCGGCGCCCTTGGAATAGATCCCTGCGAAGAGCGGCACGATGGTGCACGAGCAGACGGCCAGGACGCTTCCCGCCATGGCCGCGGATGGGTACGCAATGACTTTCGGCGCGTTCCGCCCCAGCAGACGTGTGATGGCGTCCTTCGGAACGAGCGCCGAGAGGCCCCCGGCGATGAAAAACGCCGGCAGCAGACACAGCAAGACGTGCGCGGCCAGGTACGACGCCAAGCCCCCCAAACCACTCTGCAGCAAGAAGACGAGATACGCCCCCCACTCCATGATGCCCTCGCTTAATCCGTGAGAGATCGACTCTCGCGGGTCGTGGTCAGGACGCCTTGCCCGTATCGGCGAAGAACTTCTTCAGCTCCGGCACCGACGGGATCCTCCCCGACACGACGATCTTCCCGTCCACGATGACGGCTGGCGTCGTCCAGACTCCTAACTCCTGGATCTGCTTTCGGTCGGTGATGTGGGAAATGTCCGCGGCCAGGTTCAATTCGGCGCAGGCGTCGAACACGTTTTTCTCCGTCATCTGGCACCGTGGGCAACCGGGACCGGCAACTTGAATCTTCATGGGCCTCCTCCCGAAAGCGTGATAGGGCAAACAGCGCAAGGTTCGCGCACAGCCACCTTATGACCCGCCGTTCATGGTTCGGCGCGAAAAAAATCATGCCACCGCGCTGAAGCGCGACCGCATCGTCCCTTTCACGCAGTTCTCCGCATCCTCCAACAGCTTGGCGATCTTCTTGTCGGCCAACCGATAGAAAACACGCATCCCGCGTCGGTCGGCGATGACGATCCCCTGGCTGCGCAGGAACCCGAGATGCTTCGAGACGTTCGACTGCTCCCCGCCGATCGCCGGGAAGATTTCGCACACACACCGCTCCCCATCGAGGAGCAGTTCCAGGATCTTGAGGCGGGTCGGCTGGCCAAGTGCCTTGAGCAGGTCCGCCTTGAGTTGCCGCATCCGATCATCCGCCACTGGATTATCTCCTTATGAATATGTGTTCATATCCTATTCACACCAAACCGCGGTGTCAAGCAAGAAATCGAGGAACTCTCAAAGAGGGTGTCGCGTCGAGCACTGAACGGCCAGACCCTTCGATGGGGCACCTCTCCAAAGAGGGATGCCCGATCGATGGATCGCTCTCAGCGAGCTGGTGAGCGTTGCGGTCCGGACCAGACCGCTCACTCACGTTCAAGAACAGGAGCAGCATTTCGAGGGCTGAGCGGTCAGGTCTTTCCACATAGCAACCGCCGAGACACAGCATTCGCCCCGGAACTGCGCGGTGTCGCGAATCGCTTCGGGCACTTCGTCCCGCGCCAGGCGCTGGAATCCCCACGACTCTGCCAGGGAAACAATCGTTGCCGTGAGGAGATACGCCTTCTGGACGCCTTTTCGAAGGGCGTTCTCGACGAGCGCGTCGTAGAGTCGTCGGCCTATGCCTGCCTCGCGATAGTCAGGAATGACCGCCAACGATCGGAAAAGCGCGTCCGCGCCCCGGATCTCCATCCCCACACACCCGACAACCCTTCCGTGATGGCGGGCCACCAAGAAATCGCCAAGATGCGATGCAACATCCGTGGGAAGGCCCTCCTCCGTCAAGAGCGATTCGATGGCGGAGCGGTCGCCTTTCTTTGCCGCCTCCACGGTAACCTCGGCGGCCGCGGACGTCGGCTGCGGTTTGACGCCCTCGAACCGCGCGCTCCAGATGTTTCCGGCCGCCGCGTCCGCCAAAGCCGCGGCATCCTGTCCCGCACCCGCCCCGCAGCAGAAACCGCCAAACAGGCCCTTGAGCTGGCTCGCGTCGTACACGATGCGTGACGTGACCCGCACGTCCCGCAAGCCGGCCTTCTCAAGGCCCCGGACATACGTCTCTTCGCTGATCGCACCAGCCAGACACCGGGTCCAGGCGTCACGGCTCTGCCGGACGGCCTCGGGAAGGTCTTGCGCCACGATGTCGGAGATGGAGATCCGGCCGCCGGGGCGAAGGATCCTGCCGATTTCACCGAAGACCGCCGGCTTGTCGGGACTCAAATTGATCACGCAGTTCGAGATCACCCAGTCCACCGAGGTATCCTCAACCGGCATCTTCTCCGCTTCGCCGACACGGAACTCGACGTTTGCCAGCCCGACCACCTTGGCGTTCTGGCGGGCACGCTCGATCATCTCGGGTGTCATGTCGAGGCCGATGACCTTACCCGTTGGCCCGACCTTTTCCGCGGCGATGAAACAATCGATCCCGGCGCCCGATCCGATATCCAGCACCGTCTGGCCGGGCCCCACCCCGGCAAACGCCAGCGGAGTTCCGCATCCGAAAGAGTTCTGGAGGGCGTCAGCCGGTAGCCGGCTAAGTTCGCCCTGATCGTAGCCGGCAATCTTGACCATGCCGCCCTTCTGTTCGACGATCGCCGGCGCATGGCAGGAGTCTGCCTGGGTTCCTTCCTGGCTAACCGATCGACCGCAACACGAGGACGAGCCCTGAATAGCCTTCGCATAGCGAGACTTCACGGCATCCTTGATATCCCGCTCGCGGAGTTCCCTTTCAGTCATGGCAACATCCTCCTTTCGCTGGACCGGCCGGCAGCGGGTCCAGCAGACCTTTCAGCGCCTCGCGCGCCTGGGCCCGAGGCCGCCCACCGTTGGTGGCCGTAACGGCGGCCATCGCCTCGCGTATGGCCCCTTCGGTAATCCCTTGGTCCTTGGCCACGCCAAGGTAGTAACGCATTCAGGGGTAACAGCCTTGTGTCATGGAGACAGCCATGCCAATGAGCGCCTTGGTGCCGCGCGAAAGCTCGCCATCGGCATAGGCAGCGTGATAGAAGTCATTGAACTGCTTTTCGAGAGTCGCCGGAAACATAACGCCTCCTTCGGGATGTCGATGGTCAATTCGCTTTGCGGTATACAAGTATTTCCGAATAACAAATCACGGCCTGCACCAGGTCTCCTGCCACCGGCGCGCGCCTTGCGAGAGCGCCACCAGCACCTTGACGGCGCCCGCCCACACCTCGGCCGGGACGCTCTGCAGGACCGCCTTCTGCGTCCCGATCGGGTCCCGCTGGATCGCGGCGCTAATGGCTTTCCCGTGCGGCGCGATGGACACGTGGACGATGTACCGATCCTCTGGGTCCCGTCGGCGCTTGATGGATCCCCTCCGCGCCCAGTGGCTCGCGGCACGCGTCATCGTGCTGACGGATTTGAACATGCGCCTGGCAAACTGCTGCATGGTGAGATCGCCGGCCTCCGTCAGGATATCCAGAATATGGCTCTGGCTGGCGGAGATTCCGTAGCAGCAGACCTGATTTCAGTCGTGGAACTGGTGCCGCCGGAGACGTTCCTTCGTCAAATGGTGCAGCCGCCCGGCTTCTTCGGCTAGCGTCATCATCGACCCTCTTTCGTTCAGCCTTATTTGTATGTTACAAGTTCTTCCATCTCCCCGATTGTCAAGGTATTTTCCGGGCGGCCACGACCCCAGGGCGGGGGTCCCCGTTGACGCGGCCCTCACGGGCATTGGATAAAGCCTTGCGCCCAAAGGCAGCCCCCGCAGGCCGGCGTCGTGTTCCCGAAGCAGTCTTCCTGGTTCCCGTCGGCCTTTTCGCAGGAGTTGCAGGCGGTACACGGCGAGAAATCGAAGTCTTGAAGTCGTTGGCGCAGCGCGACGTATTCCGGCGACATCCAGATCTCGCGCAGCGTCTGCTCGTGCACCGAACCGATCGTGTGCGCCGTGGTGGTTCGGACGCGGTCCTCCAGGTAGCTCTCGTGCGTGTGCAGAAGTGGGACACACGGGCTCACGGCGCCGTCCCAGCGCACGCAGGTGCTGCCGCGTGCGACAAAGGGGCATGTGTCAACAGGCCAGAGGAGTTCGACCCCCTCGAGCCTCGGTGTATACAATCCCTGGATGACGTTTTCCAGGATGCCCGCGCACCGTCGTCCCGGGTCCATCCGCGCCATCCGGATTGTCGAACGGCCCCACAGCAACTCGCCAATAGAGCGCCGGTACAGAATCTCCTCAAGAAGCGCCGGCGTGTGTGGGTACACGTTGGTCACGAGAAACTTCCGCGCCCCGATGCGGTGCTCTAGCCGCAGCAACTCCGGAAGCTCCGCGAGATTTCGCTGCATGGCCACGAACGAGACACCGATCTCCGGGGCTTCCGATCGCTTCTCGATTTTGAGGTCCCGCAGACGCTCCAGGTTCTCCATCACCCTCCGCCACTCGCCCTCCCTTCGCACGTCCGCATAGCACTCCGGGGAGGCGCCGTCGATGGAAACCCATAGCGTGCCCAGACCGGCGTCGAGCAGCGCCGCTGTTCGCGCCTCGTCCAGCAACATCCCATTGGTGATCGCCTCTACCTGGACATTCAAGCGCTTCGCCTCTCCCACCATGCGCACGAATTCCGGATGTATCAGCGGCTCGCCGAGACCTCCGAAAAACAGGGTCGGCCGCTGATCGAGACCCCGGATGCCCTCCAGTATCCGACCGAACGTGTGCCACTCCATGTAGCCGATGGGCTCGTTCCAGATGCTCCGCATACACGTCCGGCAGTGAAGATTGCAGGCTGTGGTGGGTTCGACGTATACACGTGCAAGCTGCATGATCGGCCGGTGGACCACCAGGCCATCCCGGAGCGTGCTCAGCTTCACGTGAGCGCCCGGCTCCAGGCCGATCGCCCGCGCGATTTCTGTCGGGATTCTCAAATTCCCCTCGTCATCCACCCGGCCATACAATGCGCGCACGTTGTCTCCTGATTGCGGCCCCGGATTCGTCGGGCAGCACTCAATGTGAATCTAGAAGCATAGCCGGTTACCGTCTGCAACGGGTTTCCGGCCACCGTACGCCGTGGGGCTTGCCGTTTCCCCGACGAGGCGCTACCGCCGGGCCATTACGGCTTCCGCGGATATCGGAGCGGCGAAGTAGCGCCGCTGGAACCAGAACGCCACGTTGACGAGGGCAATCAACACGGGCACCTCGACCAGCGGGCCGATGACCGCGGCGAAGGCGGCGCCCGAGTTGAGCCCAAAGACGGCCACCGCCACCGCGATGGCCAGCTCGAAGTTGTTGCTGGCCGCCGTGAAGGAGAGCGATGCGCTCTTGGGGTAGTCGGCCCCCATGCGGTGGCTCACCGCGAACGAGACCAGGAACATCACCACGAAGTAGATCAGGAGCGGTACGGCGATGCGCAGCACGTCCAGTGGGAGGCGGACGATGTATTCCCCCTTCAGGCTGAACATCACCACGATGGTGAAGAGCAAAGAGATCAACGTGATGGGGGAGATGCGCGGAATGAAGGTTTTCTTATACCACTCCTTGCCCTTCAACGGGATCAGCGTGAATCGTGTGATCACCCCCGCCAGGAACGGGATCCCCAGGTAGATGAACACGCTCTCGGCGATGTCCCGGATCGAGACGTTCACCGCCGTCCCCCGGAGGCCGAACCAGCCGGGCAGCACCGTGATGAAGACATACGCATACACCGAGAAGAAGAGCACCTGGAAGATGGAGTTGAAGGCCACCAGGGCCGCACAGTACTCCGTGTCCCCCCGGGCCAGTTCGTTCCAGACGATGACCATGGCGATGCAGCGGGCCAGGCCGATCATAATGAGACCGACCATGTACTCCGGGTAGTCGCGCAGCAGCGTGATCGCCAGGACGAACATCAGGACGGGCCCGATGATCCAGTTCTGGAGCAGCGACAGCAGGAGCACCCGCACATCCCTGAAGACCCGGCCGATCTCTTCGTACTTCACCTTCGCCAGGGGCGGGTACATCATCAGGATCAGCCCGACGGCGATGGGAATGGAGGTGGTCCCCACCTGGAAGGCCGAGATCCAGCGGGTGCTCGAAGGGAACAGGTATCCCTGCCCGACCCCGACGAACATTGCCAGGAAGATCCAGAGCGTGAGATAGCGATCCAGGAACGACAAACGCTTCCTGACTCCGTCACTCATGTATCATCCTCCGCCGTTTTCCGCGGGCATCTGCCGGAGCTCTCGTACTGGACCCGCTCGCGCACCGCGCCGTGCGGCCCATGGCCAGTCGCCGTTTCAGATTGACATCATCCCTGCGCAACGTGCGCTCGTTCTCCAGATGACGGCACAGTACGGCCAGCAGATCCGCCGCGGGGGTCCCATCCGTCGCACCCCGGTGGAGTCGGTAGTGCATCCAGCGGCCGTCCCTTCGCGCCGCCACGAGGCCCAGCGCGCGCAGGCTGCGCAGATGCCGTGAGATGGCATATTGCGGGATCCGGAGGGTGTCCACCAACTCGCAGACGCACAGTTCCCGCCCGCGCAGAAGCCGAAGGAGGCGCAGTCGCACGGGATCGCGCAGCGCAGCGAGAATTCGTAGAATATCCCTCATCGTCACCTCATCATATGCATATCGGCGCATATGATATGTCGCGTGACCCGCCTTGGCAACTCCATACGTCCGGTCGTCGCACGGCCTCCCATCTTGGAAATGCCGATAACGATCCGAAGGGGCGATGCATCGGCACCACCGCGGCCAAAGCCAGCAGGTTCCCGGTGGCCAGGATGATCCCAGCGGCGATCCGATTCTTGGGTTTGCCCCCGGTTCTGCTGTCCGGCGGGATGATCCCGAGGACCACGCGAATGCCGAGCGGAATGCGGACTGAGGATCAGGTTGTCGAGATACCCGAGCAGGGACACAGGATCGGGAAGAAGATCAATCGGACTGAAAGCGTAGCCGACCCCGCACGCCACGAGCACCCGCCCGCGCCAGGGGACGCGCGGATCCCGGCAGGCGAGATGGACGGCAAATGGTTCCGGTGTGAGCGCTGGTGTTGCCCCGTAGTCGTCCCGTTATTGCGCCGGTCTCACGCCACGAGTGCCCGGTCGTCCGCATTCCTCCGCGGTGAGCAAGTACGAACGATGAGCGAGACCCGTGGGAGGGTACAACGCGTCGTGCCCGTACCGACACCCGGTCGCCCCAGGATCCGCCGCGATGCCGCGTTCGCCGGATTGTGACCTGCGAAGACCGCCCGCACGCCGACAGCGGTGCATGCGTGTACCCATCACGGCCGGGGTCGCCTCCGAAGCATCCCCACGACCCCGGTACGCGCGTCGCAAGGGGCCCCGATCTCGGCGACACCCGTTTTCGGCCCGTCGAGCCGACGGCCGCCGCGCCCCACGGGTCCGACCGTGGCCGGCGAAGATCGGCCAGTCGTCTGGGCAGATGGGACCCTTCTGAGCTTCCGCGTCGGAAAACGGCGCCCGGATGAGCCTGATCACGTCGGGATCTCCTCACACGCCCATCGCCAGATCGATGTCGGCGCCGGACCACGTCCGAAACCCGAGACGCTCGCTCCGGAGGAAACGGGCCATCGGCTGCGGCCCGCCGCAGCAGTCCGGCTCTCTTTCGGCGCTCACAATTCAACTCGTTCTGAAGGAACGGACTGACTACTTCGATTCTCCGCCGCCGGCCTTGCAGCTCGCCGCCAGCAGTTCCATGGGGTGCATGACCTTGATCTTCGAACCCTTGGCGGCCAGCATGGCCCTGAGTTGCGTGAGACAGGAGGGGCAGCCGCTCACCACCACGTCCGCCTTGGTCGCAATGACGTGGTCGGCTTTGTCGCGTCCAACACTTTCGGAGAGCGCGGGGTGCGTCACGCAAAACGAGCCGGCGGCGCCGCAGCACACATCGGCCCCCTGCATCTCCACGTACTCGACGCCGGGAATCGCTTTCAGGATCTCCCGCGGCTGGCTCTTGATGCCCTGTCCCCGCACCAGGTGGCAGGGATCGTGGTAGGTGACGCGAAGCGGGATGTGCCCTTCCGGTTTGGGAAACTCGTGCTTGACGAGGAATTCGGAGATGTCCGCGGCGCACCGGGAAAACTTCTCGGCCCGCTCGCGGTAGTCGGGATCGTCCTTCAGGAGGTGCCGGTATTCCTTGAGGGCTGCACCGCACGAGGCACAATCCGTGACGACGTGCTCATACGCCTCGAGTGCGACGATATTCTTCCGTGCGAGATCCCGCGCGGCTTCGATATCGCCGTAGGCGCGGTGCGGGACACCGCAGCAGACGACGGCCGGGGCTTCCACGCGGAAGCCCATGCCCGTCAGCATCGTCCTCGTCGCCATGGCCGCCTCGGCGTACCCCCAGTTCATAAAACAGCCAGCGAAGTAGCCCACCGTCCCGCGACGCCCGTCGCCGTTCGTCGGCAGATGCTCCGCCTGCGAGCGGAACGACCGCAGCGGCGCCGGCGGCATGGACCGTAGCCCCGCCCGGACCGCGTCGGGGAGCAACCCACCCAACTGTTCCAGCATGATCCTGGGAATCCCCGCCCGCTGGAGAAGGGCCAGCGGCGGCGTGCCGAGGCTCATCAGGGCCGGCGATCGCAGCGCGGCGAGGAGCATCCGGATGGGAACGGGAAGACCGAGGTCTTTGGCGAGGCCCGCCCGCGCCTCCAGGAACAGATCCGTCGTCGGGACGAAGCTCGGACAATTGGTGGCGCACGCCCCGCAGAGCAGGCAGTCCTCTAGCTTGGCCCGCACGCTCTCCCCGGCCTTCAGGCGGCCGTCCGCGACCGCCTCCAACAGCGCCACCTTGCCGCGCGCCGCCATCCCCTCGTGCACCGTGTTCTGGTAGAGCGGGCACACGGAGGTGCAGGAGCCGCACTTGTTGCACTTGAAGAGCGCGGCGAGTTCTCTGAACTCCATCACGCCCTCCAGATCTTTCCGGGGTTCAGGATGTTCTTCGGATCCAGCGCCCGCTTGATGTCGGCCATCAGCTTCACCGTCTGGTTCGACACCGCCAGCCCCATGTAGGACTGCTTGCTCAGGCCGATGCCGTGCTCTCCGGAAAGCGTCCCGCCGAGCTTGACCGAGGCCTCGAAGATGGCCGCGATGGCCCGTTCGACCCGCTCCATCTCCTTGTGGTCGCGCCGGTCCGTCAGGATGTTGGGGTGGAGGTTCCCGTCCCCCGCGTGCCCGAAGATCACGATGGGCAGGTCGTACTCCTTGGCGATCCGCTGGATCTCCCGCACCATGGCGGGAATGGCGCTGCGCGGCACGCTGATGTCCTCGCCGATCTTGCTCGGCCGTGCGGCGGAGATGGCCGGCGAGATGGACCGCCGGGCCTTCCAGAGGGCGTCCTCCTCCTTCGTGTCCTTGGCCGTCTGGAAGCTCCGCACACCCTTCTCGCGGCAGATCCGATCGATGACCTCGGCTTCGGCTTCCACGGCCGCCGGCATCCCGTCCACCTCGATCAGGAGGATGGCCTCGGCGTCCCGCGGCAGCCCCAGCTTGAGGTAGTCCTCCACGCAGTTGATGCTCTTCTGATCCATGATCTCCAGCGTCGCCGGGGTGACGCCGCCCGCCATGATCCCCGCCACCGCGGTGGCCGCGTCGTCCAGCCGGTCGAAAATGGCCAGCATCGTCTTCTTGGCCGGAGGCCTCGGCAACAGTCGCAGCGTGGCCTCCGTGATCACGCCCAGCGTGCCCTCCGACCCCACGAAAAGCTGGACCAGGTTGTAGCCGGTCACATTCTTGATCTGCTTCCCGCCCAACCGGAGTACGTCGCCGGACGGCACGACCACCTCCAGCCCCAGCACGTAATCCTTGGTCACGCCGTACTTCACGCCATGCGGCCCGCCGGCGTTCTCGGCGATGTTGCCGCCCAGAGTGCAGTAGTTGAGGCTGGCGGGGTCGGGCGGATAGAACAGCCCCGCCTCCTCGACCGTTTTCTGAAAGACGCCCGTGATGACGCCCGGCTCCACCACGGCCATCATGCTGCTCGTGTCGATCTCTTTGATGCTCCGCATCCCTGCCAGGACCAGCGCGATCCCGCCCTGCGCCGGAACCGATCCGCCGGAGAGTCCCGTGCCCGCGCCCCGGGGGACCACCGGAACCGCGTGGTCGGATGCAAAGCGCAGGACCGCCGCCACCTCCGCAGCGCTTCGCACCTGGGCGATCGCGTCGGGCAGGGCCTTGAGGCTGGTGCCGTCGTAGGCGTAGAGCGTCCGATCCTCGATCCCGTCGAAGACCTGATGGGGGGGAAGCAATCGGCGCAAGTCGGCGCCAAGCGAGCGGGTTGCGATAGCCATCCTTTCTCTCCTGCGGCAGTCAGACCGACTTCACCCCGATGTCGTTTTCCCAGAGCCACCTGAGATCCGCGGCGGATCAGGCTTGACGACCGCATGATAGCGTCCTAGTCCGCTTTGCAAAAGCCCGCGAGCCTGGACGCCGCTGGTTTGTCTGCGGTTGCGAACGCGCAACCCGGCACCGCGTCGCGTCTGCGGTTTCTCAGCACGTCAGCGCCGCCAAGAACTCTTCCACGACGCCAAGATACTCGCCAAGCTCGGGATCGCCGATCGGGACGGACAGACAGCACCGGCCGCCCTCGGAAAGGAAGACATCACGATTCAGGCCGAAGAGGAACAGCGCGGTATGAATGAGGCTGCTGCTCTGGAGGGTATCCCGGTAGCAGCGCACGGGCGCGGCGCTGAAGTGGATCTTGAACATGGAGCCGATTCCGCTCACGTACATCGGGACCGAATAACGGTCACCCAGGGCCTTCAGGCGATCCCGGAGCCCGTCGCCCATCCTGTTCAATCGCGCGTAGACCGGCTCCGTGAGCTGTTCCAGCGTGGCGATCCCCGCCGCCATAGTGATCGGATTCGCGTTGAACGTTCCGGCGTGGGGAATCGACCCTCCCCCCGTTGCCGTGTTGAAGAGCGCCATGATGTCCCGCCGCCCGCCGAACGCCCCCACCGGAAAACCGCCTCCGATGATCTTGCCGAAGCACGTGAGGTCCGGCACGATGCCGAAGAGCTTCTGCGCCCCGCCGCCATCCAGACGGAAACTCTGAACCTCGTCCAGGATGAAGACGATGCCGAGGCGCGTGGCCTCGCGGTGGAGCCCGACGAGAAAATCCCGCTCGGCCGGAACGAAGCCCACGCTCCCGAGGATCGGCTCGACGATCACGCAGGCCAGGTCGGACGCATGCACCGCCAGGATCCGCCTGGCCGCCTCCAGATTGTTGTAGGGAATGATGACGACGTCGTTCAGGACGCCCGGCGTGATACCGGCCGATCCCGCCACGGCCACCGGCGCCTCGGCGGGCCCGCCGCTTCCCGCCGGCACGCGGACGCTGTTCTCCACGCAGTCGTGCGTTCCGTGGTACCCGCCCTCCATCTTTGCGACCTTCGGGCGCCCGGTGAACGCCCGGGCGGCCCGGATGGCCATCTGCGTTCCCTCGCTCCCGCTGTTGGTGAAGCGAATCTGCTCGACCGAGGCCACGCGGTCGACGAGCATCTCGGCGAGGACCGTCTCCAGCCCGGAATTCGTCTGAAACGCCGTGCCGCGGCCGAGCTGCTCTTCCACCGCCTTCACGACGACGGGCGGCCGATGCCCGAGGATCAGCGTTGTGGCGCAGTTGAAGAGATCCAGCCGCCGATGCCCATCCACGTCCACCACGCGACAGCCTTCCCCGTAGGCGGTCTGACATGGGAACGGGGGGAAGTAGCAGAGTGTGCGCGACACGCCGCCCGGCAGGACGCGGCAGGATCGTTCGAATGCTTCCCTCGACCGCGGATTGCTCGCCTCATAGACCACCCGTTCTCGCTCCAAGATTTGCCTGGCCCGGGGCTCCAGTTCCGCCAGCGCCGCCATATCCGCTCTCCTTCTCCAGTCACGGTTCTCCCCGTTCGAGGTGGTATCTTCCGGCCGGACCTCCTGTTGCGTCAAGCGGTTTCTGGTCCGAGCGGGTTGCCCTTGACACCCTCTTGAGGTCTGCGCCGTACTGCGGACACCGGGTTCGCTCCGTCCGCCATACAAGGAGAATAGGGCCATGGCGTTGCTCGATGATCTCCTCCAGAAGCGCGTCTTCCCCGTGGAGCTGGAACGGTACTGCACGTATGCGATGGAGCAGGCGGGCCTGCCCAGGGACGCCGCCGCCGTCTCGGCCCGCGTCCTGACGACGGCGGATCGCTGGGGGATTCACACCCAGGGGGCTCGGCAGATTCGCCAGCTCATGAAGAACATCCGGGACGGCCGGATCGACGCCACAGCGCGGGCGGGCGTCACTGCCGCAGGGCCGGCCATTGCGATTCTGGACGGGAACCGCGCCATGCCGCTCGTCACCGCCTGCACCGCCATGGAGTCGGCCATCCGGAAGGCGGGGGAGGCTGGGATCGCCTATGTCGGAGTGAAGCGGTCAAGCCACATCGGGGCCGCCGGTTACTATGCGACGATGGCCCTCCCGCACGACATGATCGGGATCGCGATGACCAACACCGATCCCTGGATGACGGTACCCGGCGGCAAGGGACCCATCATGGGCACCAACCCCATTGCCTACGCGATCCCGGCCGGTAGCGAGCGGCCCGTCTTCCTGGATATCGCCACCAGCTCCGTCGCCGTCACCAAGATCCTGGCGGCCAAGGCCCCGGGGAAACGACTGCCCGAGAAGTGGCTGGTGGACGACGCCGGGCGGCCCACCGACGATCCGGCCAACTACCCGGCCCAGGGAGCGCTGCTCCCCATGGCCGGCCACAAAGGCTATGGCTTGGCCGTTTTGGTGGAAACGCTCACGGCCATGATTCCCGGCGCCGCCTTTTTGAGCGGGGTCAAGTGTTGGGCCTTCGACATCCCGGACAAAACCAACCAGGGGCACGCGTTTCTCGCAATCAACGTGGGAGCCATGACACCACTGGTCGAGTTCAAGGCGCGGATGGACGCCATGATCCGCGAGATCAAGGCGGCGCCAAAGGCAGGCGACGGGCGGATCTACCTGCCTGGCGAGATGGAGTGGGAGCGCCAGGAGCGGGCGCGGCGAGACGGCATCGCCCTACCGGTTTACGTTCTGGTCAATCTCATCCGTCTGGCCGAGGACACCGGGACGCCGGAGTCGCTCGCAGCGATCTTCCACTGACCCTCAGCCCTCCAACGCGTGGACCCGCGGTTCTTCGGGTGAAACCAACTCCGGTGCCGAGATGTGCGTGGCGTTCAGGATCACCGGTGGCGCCACGCCGGCGCCATCGCCTCCTCCCACCACATGGCAGGGTGCCATCGGCGACCGGGCTTGAGACCGGGAAAGTGGGACTCGGGTGCAGCCGTCGAGAGATCGTCACCCTGCCGCCCGGCCAACACGCGAAACTCCCGGGTTACCTGCGGACACGCCACGCGTACCCCGTACGCGTCCGCTCCCGTGCTGCACACACCGTCGCGGTAGAAGCCCGTCTTGGGCGCCGCGCAGCACAATCGCAGGCCCCGCTCTCGACATATTGTGTGTGGCAAAATATTTAAGGGGACGTTGTTGCCTAAGTAAACCTTTTATAATACACCCTCGTTAGTATTTTCACGATACCCGATGTCGAAACTCCGGGGCGCCTGGCCGCCTTGGCCACCTGATACTGAATTCGCTCACCGACTGTCGAGCCAGTTTCACCCGAGCATTCGCGGCGTGCCGCCCACACCCATCAAGCTGGAGTTCACCAAGACCGATCCCCGCCGATGTACACCCCCCGAACGCGTTTTCGGTTTGCTTGCTTCGTTCCGCAATTGCATGCATGCGCCGTAATCGTCCTTCGCCATACGCGACCAGTCGCTCAACGAATGGGTCTGCCCCTAGAATCCGAGGGCCGGCGAGGATTTGATCGCCTCGCGAGTTTAGCGCTTCGACCTCCGTCCGCCCGCCAAGAATGTAGATCAACCCACCGCCGAGGACTTCCGGCCGTCTCCTCTGCGCAATGCCGTCTTGGACGAAGCGGCGATACGCCATCGCCGCGTCCGTTTCCCGCACACCGAATCACGAGAGGACGTAGCGCCGATCTTGCCGCGGCCACTGTACGTTCCCGGAATTTAACGGAGTATCTGCACCACGGGTATCGACCTGGCTCCGTTACACCCGAACACAATTTTGCCCAAAGCGGATTCGGCTGGATATACCGAACCGGTTCTCAGAAGTACGAGTCCTCGTCGCAGACGACGGACTTGTAGCGGTTTTCAAAAAGGTGCCCGTGTCGTCCGTGATGCTTGTGATTTTTCAGAAACTTTCCCCCAGTAATCCCTGAGTTTTTCAGAAACTTTCCCCCACGAGTTTGTCGCAAACATTCCGCCACCCCGGCATGCGGGCTTTCGGGCTATGGTGCCCCCTCCACCAACTCCAGGAGGGGCTATGGCCTATCGCGAGCTGTCCATGATCGAGGTGCAGGAGGTGTTGCGCCGGTACGTCAATGGAGCCGGACTCCGGGCGATCGCCCGCGGGGCCGGCGTCGACCGGAAGACCGTGGGGAAGTTCATCCGCGCAGGGACCGCGGTGGGGCTCCGCCCCGGAGGCCCGCCGCCGACCGAGACCCAACTCGCCACGATCCTCACCGCGCTCCGAGGACCGGGCCGCCCCAAGCAGGTAGACGCGGGCGCGGCGCTGCAGCCTCACCAGGCGCAGATTCAAGCCTGGCTCGGGGAGGGCCTGCGACTCACGAAGATCTACCGCCGCTTGCGGGCGCAAGGCGTAACGCTGTCGTACAGCTCGCTGTATCGCTTCGCCCAAACCCACTGCGGCTTCGGCACCCCGGCGATCACCGTCCGGGTCGCTGACCCACCTCCCGGCGACGCCGCCGAGGGCGACTTCGAGGTGCTGGGCCTCTGGACCGATCCGGCCACCGGCACCCGGCGGCGCGTCTACGGGCTCCTGGTGATGCTCTGCCACAGCCGGTACGCCTGTCTCGCCGTGAGCCTGCGGCAAGATCTCGGAGCCCTCCTCGACGGGCTCGAACTCGCCTGGACGTTCTTTGGCGGGGTCACCAGGCGCCTGGTCCTCGACAATCTCAGGCCGGCCGTGACCAAGGCCGATCGCTACACGCCGACCCTGAGCAAGGTCTTCGTGGAGTACGCCCAGTACCGGGGCTTCGTCGTGGATCCGACCGCGCCGGTCCATCCCACGGGGAAGCCCAAAGTCGAACGCGGGGTGCCCTCTGCCCGGGAGGACTTCTTCCGGGGCGAGCAGTTCCGAGACCTGGCCGAGATGCAAGCCCGCGCGCTCGTCTGGTGTCGCGAGGTCGCGGGGACGCGGGTGCACGGCACCACCCAGCAGATCCCGCGCGTCGTGTTCGAGACCGTAGAGCGGGCCGCCTTGCTCCCGCTGACCCCCGACCCGTTCGACCGGCCGACGTGGGCGCAGGCCACCGGGCACCCCGACCACCACCTGCAGTTCCGGCGTGCCTTGTACTCGGTGCCGACCCGCTACGTGGGGCAGCGCGTCGAGGTCCGAGGCGACAGCCGCCTGGTCCGGATCTACCACCGCGGCGTGTTGATCAAGACGCATCCCGTCCACCCGCCCGGTCGGCGCTCGACCGATTACGCCGACTACCCGGCCGACCTGACGCCGTATGCGTTGCGGGCGCCGGACCGCTGCATCCAGCAGGGCACCGCGCTCGGCCCCGCCGTGGGGCAGTTCCTCACCGTCCTGCTCGGCGGCGTCTTCCCCTGGGCGCGCTTGCGGCAGGCGCAGGCCGTGCTGCGCTTGGCCGAACGCTTCGGTGCCCCTCGGGTCAACGCCGCCTGCGCGCGGGCGCTGGCCTTCGACCTCGTGGATGTCCGGCGCGTGCAGCGGATCCTGCAGCACGCCCTCGAGACCGAACCGGCGCCCACCGAGCGCGGCGCCGTGCTCCCCTTGCCGGCCCGCTTCGCGCGGCCGCCGGCAAGCTTCGTCCATCGTGTCCCTGACAAGGAGCAGACCC
>JAKPQH010000254.1 GCA_029580855.1 bacterium
TGCGGGCAAACCGCACGTCCGGTTCGATGAGGGGGTGCTGGCCGTCGCGCACGGTCGGGCTCGTGAGGCACCGCCAGACGAAAGGGGCGGGAACAGATAGGCCCGACCTACCCGCGGGTGACCAGTGCTCTACTCTACCCATTTAGCAGATATCGGTTTGATTTCATTCGGCGGCCGTTCACGTTGTGTACGGTCGACCTGCCGGCATCGGGGTCTTCGTGCGCCAGGCGCCACGCCGGTGTCCCCGCGATACGCCTGAACAGCCGAGACCCCACGAGTGCCCCGGGGACGAGCAGGTCGGAAGCTCGGGAGCAATCCGAACGCCGCACCGCACGCCGCGCGAGCAGACGGGAAAACGACCCAGACGGTAAAACGGCTTGACCGATCCTCCTCTTTACGTTACTCTCCGGCTGCTTTTGGCCAGGCAACGGACATCGTGACGGGCGCAACGGCAGAATTTTCCGGTACTCGGGCGCTTAGCTCAGCTGGTTAGAGCGCCGTCTTCACACGGCGGAGGTCGGTGGTTCGAGTCCACCAGCGCCCACCACGGACGCGAAGCGGGGTTGGCCCTTGCGCCAATCCCGTTTTGTTTTTGGGCGGGTGCGCGCGAGTCGGCGGGGGTGACAAAGCCCGCATGCAAGTTGACCCGGCACCTTGCGCGTGGCATTCTCAGCCCATCCGCCTGTGGGCGGTCGCCCCGGACCGGGGAAAACCCCAAACCGCCAAGACGCCACGATGGACCGCCATGGAAAGGCCCGAGAGAAAGAACGGCGTTCCGTGACGGGTTGACCGCTCACGGTTCCTGTTCGGGGTGCAGTTCTACGAGGCGAGCGGCGGGGGGACCACATCGGTTGTCCATCCAGGGAGGATCGGCATGATCAGGTTCGGCGGCGTTGCGGTTGAACCGTGCGAGACGGCAAGACCAGGGAGGGGGATGCGGGCGGCGGTGTGGCTGCTCCTGACGGCCGCGCTGCTCTCGCTCGCAGAGCCGGCATTTGCGGCGCGGCCTCGAGCCCGTGCGGCGCGTCCCGCTGCCAGTCAACAGACTCCCGTCAAGGAGGGGGCCGGTCCCGGCTCGACGTCCTGGATCGTCATCAGCGCCGCGACAGGAGAGGAAGTTGCAGGCCAGGAACCGGATCGACAGGGTGCCCCTGCCTCCATGACCAAGATGATGCTGGCGCTGTTGGTACTGGAAGCCGTGAAGGACGGCCAGCTCAAGCTCACCGATCCGATCCAGACCTCCCGGCTGGCGAGCAAGATGGGCGGTTCCCAGGTGTACCTCAAAGAAGGCGAGAGATTTTCGGTCGAGGAAATGATGGCGGCCCTCATGATCGGCTCGGCCAACGACGCGGCCGCGGCGTTGGCGGAGCGGATCGGAGGAACCATCGAGGGGGCGGTGAAGCTCATGAACGAGCGCGCCGCGGCCCTCAAGCTTACGAAAACGAGCTTCGGGTCGGTGCACGGCCTTCCCCCTGGCCCCGGCCAGCAGGGCGACGTCACGACCCCCAGGGACATGGCACGGCTGGGTCAAGAACTGGTGAAGTTCCCGGACATCCTGCGCTGGACTGGGACTCCGGAGGCACCATTTCGCGGCGGCGCGTTCATCCTCCGTAACAGCAATCAGTTGATCGGCCATTTCCAGGGTGCGGACGGCATCAAGACCGGTCACTTCCGCGAAGCCGGGTACAACGTCGCGGCGACGGCGAAGCGCGGGAATCTCCGATTGATCGCCGTGGTGATGGGCGCACCGACAAACAAGGCGCGGTTCACCGAGGCCGCACGCCTGCTGGGCGAAGGGTTCGCGCGCTTTGTCGAGGTGACCGTGGTCAAAGCCGGGGCCCCGGTGGGAACGGAGCTCCAGATTTCTCGAGCCAAGGGACCCTTTCGCCCGCTGGCGGCCAGGGATGTGCAGGTGCTGGTGAAGAAGGAGGAGAGGGACGCGATCAAAACGAGCTTCGAGATTCAACCCGACCTCAGGGCGCCTCTGCCGAAAGGGCAAACGGTCGGCACCATGATCGTGCGGGTCGGAGATCGCGAGGTCGGACGGACGCCGCTGGTCACGGCGGGCGCGGTCGCGCGTAAGGCTTTCTGGTGGCTCACGCCGTGGAAGTGACGGCGGAGCGGCCTCCGAGAGGCGGGGAGGATTCGTCATGCTGCGAGGCTTGACCGGGAGCGCGATCCGGACGTGCTGCCTTGCCTTGATGGCGGCGGGGTGTTCGGGCGGCCCCGAGGCGTTTCTCGTCCAGCCCATCGACAGCTACGCGCTTCGCCAAACGCTGGGGGGCGTCAAGGTGGCCCTGGAGCCGCTTTTCTCCAAGGAACATGCGCGTGCCCACTTCCCGGGCGGCGAGGCATTCGAGGAGCAGGGCCTGTTGCCCGTTCGCATCCTCATCGAGAACGGAAGCCAGCAAACGATCCGCGCGGACCGCGCGGACTTCCAGCTGATCCGGGCCAACGGCCAGCGGGAGGCCGCGCTCTCGCCGCGCGATGCCTTCGAGATGGTCAAGCCGCCGGTGGGGTGGTGGGCGGTTCTGCCGATTCTCGGGCCGTCGGCCGCGGCCTATCAGAATTCCGATTGGTACAAGCAGTTCGAATCGCGGGCGCTGAAAGACATCCCGATACCGCCGCAGGGGTCGGCGGTCGGCCTGGTGTACTTCTATTTTCCGGGGACCGACACGAATCTCACGGGCACCCGCGTGGCCTTCTTGCTCCGGGCAGACTCGGGGGAGGAGCGGAACTTCGAGATCGCGCTTCAGGGACGCCGAGACATCCCGGGACAGGGTCTCCAGGCCGAGCCGGGGCGTCCGGAAACTCGAACGGTGCAGACACCGCAGCGGCCGACGCGCATCGAGGGGGCCGGCGGCGGGGTGATCATCCGGAGCCCCGTCGCTCCTTAAAAGCGGTCATGAAATCTTTCGGCCCTTATTTGGATTTCGGTACGCCTCCCGGTGTCGTTCAGGAGTTTTTCCGATCACGTTTTTCTTTGACAACGGCTTGGCCGACCAGGTACGAGGCCGAGAAGGCGCGGGGCGGGTCGAGCGTGAATCGGCGGGACGGTTGATTGATGCGAAACCACGCAGCCGCCGGCCGCGATGCGGGACAGCGCGCTAGTCGCGGTTCCGGACGTGCGCGAAAGCCCTGATGCGGCCCCAGAAAGCTCCGGCGACCATCATCGCCACCAGGGACCACGGGAACAGCAGAATCACCCCAAGGATTACTCCATAAAGGCTATCTGTCATTTCCAGCCTCCGCGGGTCCACAAATCCAGCCCAAGACTCATACCGGTGCTTTCCAGAAACGCCTCAAGCCAGGGGCATCGGAATCATTCGGGATAGTTGAACTGCGCGGTTCCGTTTTTGCGCGACGGCTGTTCTGGACGAGAACTGGTAGCAAGTGCGATGCCACGGTGCCCCGCGACCCCCGCGCCAGGCTGCATGGAGCAGGATTGACGGAAACCCTCGAGAACGCAAAGCAGAATTTCCGAAGTCATTCAGGGAACAGACCGCCGTCCAGACGCGCGTTCTCTGCAGGAATTGCCAAGAGCCGCGTATGCCCCGTGCAGACCTTGCATGCGCCGGCCTCATCCCGCCATGAGCCGGATCGGGTTGCCTTTGCCCGGCCGGGGCCGACTGTGATACGGTACGCGTCCGGCATCAGGGCTCGGCCTTCTGATGCTGCCGCGAAACGACCGGCGAACCCTTCGCTGAACCGCCGGGCGGCACTTTGCGGGCTGCCGCCGGCCGGTCGACCGGTCAACTCGTCGATCCGATGTCCTCGATCGAGCACTCGACGAGTGGACGAATCGACGCGTGGCGTCGCGGGTGCCCGGTGCCCACAGCCGAGGGGCGACCGCGGGCGGCCGACAATTGGGGTTAGGCAACATGGCGGATCATGGATGAGCTTGCGCTGGGGATCGTGGGTGCGCTGGGAAGCGCGGCCACATGGGCGCTCATCTGCATCCTGGCGCAGTCTCTCTCGGGCCGGCTGACCTCGGCGGGGATCAACGGGCTTCGCGCACTGGTCGGGGGCCTCGTCGTCTTCATCGGCGCCGTGGCCACCGGGTACGGCGCCGAGATCGTCACGATGCCGCTCTGGGTCGCGCTGACGCTGTGGGCGTCCGTTCTGATCGGGTATGCCGGAGGCGACACCATCTTTTTTCTGGGCATGCAACATCTGGGCGTCACGCGCGCCCACACGCTCAGCATGATCCATCCGCTGATGTCCACGGTGGCGGGGATCGCCCTGTTCGGCGAGGTCATGAGCACCACACGGGCGGCCGGCATTCTCCTCGTCGTGGGCGGGCTGGCGCACATCGTGACGGGCCAGGGCGAGGGCGGCGTCGAGGCGTCGCGGGCGCGGCGGCGGGGCATCGGACTGGTCTTGGTAGCGGCCGTCTCCTGGACGGTGGGCTCGGTGATGCTGAAGCCGCCGCTCCAGGTCGTCTCCCCGATCGTCGCGACCGCGATCCGGAGCCCTCTGGTGGGTGCCGTGCTGTGGCTTACGCCCTGGGCGAAGGGAACGTGGCGTACCGTGCGCCTCACCCACGGTCGGGAGGCGCTCGTGCTGGCTGCGATCTGTCTGTTCAGCGCGATCAGTCCGATTCTCTACGCGTTCGGGATCAAACACGCCGGTGTGGCCATCGGCACCGTCCTGTCCACGACATCGCCGTTGTTCACGATTCCGCTGGAGATCGCGGTCCTCGGCCGCTGGCCGACACGCCGGACCATCCTGGGTGCCGCAGCCACCGTCCTCGGCATCGCGCTGATGAATTAGTGTTTGCGGCCCGGGGTCCAGAGGCGCAAGGGTGCAGGGGGGATCGGACGATAGTCACGCGGTCGGTGGGGTGAGGCGCGGGGAGGCACGCGACGCGGTGAGAAGGCGGCCGAGCGACGGGCGGGCCGCGGACAGCCGGCCTCCGAAAGCCTCATGCCGATGCCACGGAGGACGTCATGACCATCTATGATCGATTCGGCGTTCGCTCCCGGATCAACGCGGCCGGCCTGCTCACACGGCTGGGCGGAAGCCTGATGCCCGCTGAGGTTCTGGACGCCATGAGGCAGGCCGCCGCAAGCTTCGTCGACTTGGCGGAGCTTCAGGCGGCCGCAAGCACGGTGATTGCGCGGCATACGGGTGCAGAGGCGGGCCTTGTCACCAGCGGGGCGGCCGCCGGGCTGACGTTGGGCGCGGCGGCGTGTCTGGCGGGGCTCGACACCGGGCGCATGGATCGGCTCCCGGAGACGGACGACCTTCCCAACGAGATCGTCATGTGCCGCACGCACCGGACGAGCTACGACCACGCCATCCGGGCGGCGGGCGCCCGGATCCGCGAGGTCGGATTCAACGATCGGGCTACGGGCGCCGGGGTGCGGGACGTGGAGGTCTGGGAGCTCGAGGCCGCCATTACCCCGCGCGTCGTCGCCGTGGCCTACATGGCCACGCCGGAGAGCCAGCCCCCGCTCGCCGAGGTGACGGCCATGGCGCACCGGCATCGCCTGCCGGTGCTCGTGGACGCCGCCGCCCAGCTCCCGCCGGCGGAGAACCTGCGTCGATTTATCGCGGACGGCGCCGATCTGGCGGTCTTCAGCGGGGGCAAGGCCATCCGGGGTCCGCAGGGGACGGGAATCCTGTGCGGGCGCCGAGATCTGGTCGCGTCGGCCGCGCTCCAGCAACTCGATATGGACGTGCGGCCCGAGACCTGGCGTCCGCCAGACCTGTATCGGCGGCAGGAGACGCTGCGCGGAATTCCCCATCACGGAATCGGGCGAGGCTTCAAGGTAGGCAAGGAGGAGATCGTCGGCCTGCTGGTCGCCCTGGAACGTTTCGCGACGCTGGATCATGCCGCCGAGCAAGCGCGGCAGGAGGCGCTGCTCCTTGCCATCCGCAACCGTCTTGCCGACAGCCCCCACATCCGCGCGCGACTCCTGCCGGCCGCCGAAACCGGCCGGGATCCGCTGCTCGAATTGCGCGTGGACGAGACCGCGCTGGGTCTCTCGGCCTTTGCGCTCTCCCTGGGGCTGCAGCAGGGCGAGCCCCCCGTTCATCTCGGCGAACGCAACGCCGCTCAGGGCGTCCTCATCGTCAATCCCGTCGGGCTCCGGGAGGGGGACGCAGAGACCATCGCCACCCGGCTGCGCAGCGCGCTGCACGGAAAGCATCCGGGCGGCACACGAACGGCGTGATCAGGAACCGACGGCCTTCAGACAGTCGGAAAGCACCTCGAGCACCGTGCCCACCTCGGACTCGCGGATGATGAGCGGCGGCTTGATCTTGATCACGTTGGGTAACGCGGACGCCGTGGCGAGGATCACGCCCCGCTGCCAGGCCTGGGCCACGATAGCCTTGGCTTTGTCGGTCGCCGGCTCCTTGGTCGTGGGGTCCTTGACCATCTCCACCCCGATGAAGAGGCCGGGCCCCCTGATGTCGCCGATCTGGGGATGGCGCGCCTGAAGACGCTTGAGACCCTCCGTGAAAAGCGCACCCATCCGAGCGGCGTGCTCCGGGATCCGATCGCGTTCCAGGACCTCGATGACCTTGAGCGCTGCGGCCTGGGCGACGGGGTTGCTGCCAAAGGTGTAGACATCCTCGCCCGTCGGCTCAAACTGCGTGAGGCGTTCGTCCGCGACGACGGCCGCGATGGGGAATCCCCCACCCATGGATTTGGACAGCACCAGCATGTCCGGGGCGACGCCCAACCCGTCCAGCGCGAACATCCGCCCGGTCCGGCCGAAGCCCGTCTGGATCTCGTCGAAGATCAGGGGAATTCCGAAGTCGCTGCAAATCCGCCGCACCTCCGTCACGAACAGTGCCGGGAACGGGATCTGCCCCCCGTTGCCCTGAATCGGTTCCAGGATGACGGCGGCCACGGGGCCGTCCACACCCCGCGCAATGGTGTCGCCGAGCGACCGCGCGCAGGCGGCGCCGCACGCGGGATACGACAGCGCCAGGGGGCACCGGTAGCAGTACGGGTTCGGTACCCGGACGACGTTCTGCATGAACGGGAGAAACTTGGCGCCCGGACCAAAACGCCCCGGTGTGTGCGTCGGCATCCAGCCGGCGGCCATGGTGGCGAAGGTGCTGCCGTGGTAGGCGTGGTAGAAGGTCACGAAGCGGTGCGCGGTCGGCCGGTTGATGAGCGCCAGCTTCATGGCCGCCTCGACGGCGAGCGACCCGGTCGGGGCGTTCACGACCTTCTTCAGGTGGCCGGGACAGAGATCCGCCAACTTCTCCGCCAGGAGCAGACGAGGGAGCGTGGGGAATCCCGCCCGCGCGTGGGCGAGGGTGCGCATCTGCGCCACGGCCGCCTCGATGACCTCGGGATGGTTGTACCCCAGCGCCAGCGACCACGCCTGCGAGGTGCAATCGATGTAGGACGCGCCGTGGATGTCGGTGACCCGGCACCCCTCACCGGATACGAGCGCCGGCCCCAGCCAGCTGGCTCCGTAGCCGATGTAGCGCTGCAGTTCCGCCGCCCGCTCGGGTGTCAACGGTCTCTGCTCCATAGTCGCTCCCCCCGTTGCGCACCGTGCCGTTCCGCCCGCAGTCGACGGCGCACACGCCGCGAACGGTCAACAACAACACCGCCGTCGGCCATCCTGCGGCTTGGTCGCGTGCTGCCTTTGCCGCTCCGCCACACGACCAACCGACCAACCGATCGCTCGCCGCTGCCGGTCGGGGCCCGCCGCCGTCGTGACGCCGTCACCCCTTCAGCCCCGTGAGTGCGACTCCCCGGATCATGTACTTCTGCGAGATGGCGTATGCGATGAGCATGGGGGCCGTAGAGATCACCGTGGCCGCCATGAGCGGCCCGTAGTTGATGTTCCCGTAGGGATCCTTGAACAGGGCGATGCCGACCGGCAAGGTCCGCAGATCGGTCGAGTTGATGACGATCACCGGCCAGAGAAAGTCGTTCCAGGAACCCAGAAAGAGCAGCATGGCCACCGTGGCCAGCGTGGTCTTGATCAAGGGGGCGATGATGGTGAGCACGATGCGCACCTCGCCTGCGCCATCCATGCGGGCCGCTTCGATGAGGTCCATGGGGACGATCTTGATGCCCTGCCGGATCATAAAGACGCCGAAGGCGCTGGCAAAGTTGGGAGCGAGGATGCCCAGGACCGTGTCCACCCATCCGATCTGGGCCAGCAACACGTACAGCGCCACCGAGGTGACCTGCACGGGCACCATGAGCGTGCCGAGGATGAGAAGAAAGAAGACGTTCTGCAGGGGGAAGCGGTAGACGGCAAACGCGTACCCCGCGAAGAGGCCGAACAGAAGCGAGCTGCCCACGGAGACCACGGCCACGACCGTGCTGTTCCAGTAGTAGGTCAGCCAGGCCGCCTTGTCGAAGGCCGTCTGGAAGTGCTCCAGCGTCAAGCGGCTGGGAATCCACTTCGGCGGAAAGGCGATGATGTCCGGCGCGGGGCTGACCGCCGTGATCAGCATCCAGTAGAACGGCAGGAGCATCAGGACCGCGACGCCCGACACCAGGAGATACAGCAGCAGGCGCCCCATCCCTCGCAGGCCTCTCGGCAGCATGCGCGTCCCTCAGTATGCGATCTCGTATTTTTTGCTGTACACGTACTGCAAAATCGTGATGCCCAGGATGCAGACGAACAGGACCATGGCCTCGGCAGCGGCGTAGCCGAAATCGTACCGCTGGAAGGCCTGCCGATAGAGATCCAGGACCACCACGTTGGTGGAATTCGCCGGCCCGCCGCCGGTCAGGACAAACACCTGATCGAAGACCTGAAACGCCAGGATGCTGTTGTAGATCAAGATGAAGGTCGTGGTGGGCGCCAGCAGGGGGACGGTGATGCGCCAGAAGCGACGGACGGCGGACGCCCCGTCGATGGTCGCCGCCTCGTAGAACTGGACGGGGATGCCCTGCAACCCGGCCAGGTAGATGATCATGTTGTAGCCGACGGTCTTCCAGACACTGAAGATGATGATGGCGGGCAGCGCCATGGAGCTGGACATCAGCCAGGGCTGCTCGCGGATCCCCACCAGCTTGAGCAGGACGTTGATGATGCCGAACTGCGGATTGTACATCCACCACCAGACCATGGCGGCCGCCACGGTGCTGGTCACCATGGGGGAGAAATAGACGGCCTTGAAAAACTCCTGAAAACGGAACCTGGAATTGAACAGGACCGCCAGCAGCAAGCCCAGGATGCCGGAGATGGGCACGATGGCGACGACGTAGACGAGCGTGTTCCGCGCCGCTTGCTGAAAGATCGGATCCGTGAGGAGGCGGGCGAAGTTGTCGAGGCCGATAAAGGTAAACCGTCCCCGCAGCAGCTCCACCTTGTAAAAGCTGTAGAGGAGCGTCTGGACGGCCGGCGCGACGCGGAAGATGCCAAACAGGACAACGACCGGCGCGATGAAGAGATAGGCGTGAAGGATATGCCGCGCGCGCAGCATGCGCCAGCAACGGATCACTGCGCCGTCCGAGGTGTCGCTCACGACGGTTCGATCTCCGAATACGCTGACTGCCCCACAGGGTTTCCCCGCGGGGCAGTCAGCACGAGAGTACACGGCTCGGGCTACTTGGCGGCGTCCGCGATGGCCTGATTGGCCAGCTTCTCTGCCTCGGCCAGCGCGGCGTCCACGGAGGCCTCGTGATGCCACACCTTCTGGATGGCGGATCCGGTGGCTTCCATCACCCCGTTGAAGCCCAGGTTGATGGGCAGCTTGATGCCGTACGGGTACATCTGCTTGAGGCCCTGGTTATACGGGTCCGACTTGAACGGCTCTTTGTCCCAGTTGACCGTGTAGCGCGGCGACGCGTTATATTTCTTGCAGAGCTCGTAGTCCTTCGCCGGGCTGTTCAGCCACTCGATCAGCTTCCAGGCATCCGCTTTGTTCTTGGCCAGCTTCGGAACGCTGTACAGCCAACCGCCCAGGTTGCTGGCGGGCCGATCGCCGGCCTTCGGCACCGGCGGCAGTGCCATGCCCCATTTCAGGTCGGGCGCTTCCTTCGGCTGACGGGCCTGGATGCTGACCGTCTCGCTGATCTGCATCGAGGCGATGCCCTTCAGGAATGCGGCTCGCGGGTCGGGGAAGTTCAGGCTGGTGGACTTGTCCACGTCCAGCATGTCCAGGACGAGTTGGAGGGCCGCCTTGCCGCCGGGGGTGTTGATCATGGTCTTCCCGCCGCGGAGCCGGTAGTGGTCGTCCACCAGCTTCGCGCCGGCGCCGTAGATGGCCCAGAAATGTTTGTGGACGATCCCGTGGGGCTGACCGACATGCCGGATGGCGTACCCGACGCGAGTGATGTTGCCCTGCGCGTCGCGCTTGGTGAGCTTCTTGGCGTAGTCTCGGAACTCGTCCCAGGTCTTGGGCGGTTTCTCGGGGTCCAGGCCGGCCTCCTTGAAGTGGTCCTTGTTCCAGGTCAACCCGTACACGTCGATGCCGTATTGAGTGTACCCCCACATCCGGCCCTTGCCGTAATCGGACAAGGTCTTGATCTCGGGCGACACCGCGGCCAACCAGGCCTTGGCCTTGTCGTCCGCCACCGGCTCCAGCATCTCCTCCTTGAGGAAGCCGGGGATCCAGGAGTCGTCGATAAAGAGAACGTCGGCGATGTTCCTCCCGGCCGCCGCCGCGAAGATCTTCTGCTGCATGGTGTCGTAATCGAGCGCGACAGCCTCGACCGTCACGTTGTTCTTTTTTTCGAATTCGGCGAAGAGCGTCTTATCGCCAAAATGGGCCGCCCCGGCCGTGACATCTCCGGCGGGGTACCAGAGCGTGATTTTTTTCGCCGCCCCGGCCAGAACACCCGTCGGGGTGACGAAGAGCAGGGCGAGCGCGATGGCCAGTACTTGTGATCGTCGCATGGGCCGAACCCTCCGTGTGTGAAGAAGGCCGTCGGATGGTGTGCGGTGGTGGACTACTCGATGGGCGAAGCGCTGACCTTCCCGAATCCATCCCCCCTTTCCGGCGTTCCGCCGAGGACCCGCCAACGTGAGATCCAGGAGAATTATCCCCCCACGCTTCAGTCAAGGTCAAGCGTAACCTTCACCGTCTCCGACGGGCGTCGCCGCCCCGGGAATGGGGTCTTGGTCTGATTTCCCGCCCTTTTGGGCCCGCGGTCTTGCGTATCCGGCGTCGAAAGGATACAGTGCGAGGACCTTTCGGCGGGTTCGTGCGGCGCCGAACGAGCACAGGCGGAGGGCCGGCGGAGGGCCGGCGTTGTTATATCTTCGAGACGCAGAGGAGGCGCACATGCAAGGGGCATTCACCGGGAAGTATCTGCGCGTGGATCTGAGCCGGGGAACGACCGCCGTGGAGGAGTTCTCCGATCTGCACTATCGGATGTTCATGGGTGGGGCCGCCATGGCCGCGGCCATCCTGATGAAAGAGCTGCCGGCGGGCGTGGACCCGCTCGGGCCCGAGAATATCCTGGTGGTCGCGACGTGCCCGTTGAACGGCATCCCGCTCTCGGGCACCAACCGGTTCAGCGTGGCCGCCAAATCACCGCTCACCGGCGGCTACGGCGAGAGCGAGGCCGGCGGCTGGTGGGGGCCGGAGCTGAAGTTCGCGGGCTTCGACGGGCTCATCGTCACCGGCCAGGCCGCGAAGCCGACCTACCTCTGGATCCAGGACGGCACGGTCGAGCTGCGGGACGCGGCGCACCTCTGGGGCCGGCTCTCGGGCGAGGTGCAGGATGTCCTGACGGCCGAGACGGACAAACGCGCCCGGATCCTCCAGTGCGGCCCCGCGGGCGAGAAGGGGTGTCTCCACGCGAACCTCGTGAACGAGCTGAAACATTTCAACGGCCGGGCGGGGCTCGGCGCCGTGATGGGCAGCAAGCGGCTCCGCGCCATCGTCGTGCGCGGGAAAGACCGGCTGGAACCAAAAGACAAGGAGGGGCTGCAGGCCGTCCTCAAGTGGATGCGCGAGCACTATGACCGCGAAAAGGACATGCTCCACAAGTACGGGACCTCCCGGAACGTCGTGGCGATGAGCGCCGACGGTATCCTGCCCACCCGGAACTTCCGGCAGGGCCAGTTCGAGCACGCCAAGGCGATCAGCGGCCAGACCATGGCCGAGACCATCCTCACGGACGAGGGGACCTGTTACGCCTGCGCCATCGCGTGCAAGCGCGAGGTGGACGTGCCCGAGATGGGGGTCACCTCGAAGTACGGCGGGCCCGAGTACGAGACGATCGGATCCGGCGGCTCGGCCTGCGGGGTCGGGGACTTGAAGGTCATCGCCAAGTTCCACCAGATCTGCGGCGAACACGTCATCGACACCATCTCCGTCGGCATGACCATCGCCTTCGCCATGGAGTGTTTCGAGAACGGGATCCTGACGACGCAGGACACCGGCGGCATCGAGCTCACATTCGGCAACGGCGACGCGCTGCTGGCCATGACCGAGAAGATCGTCAAGCGGGAGGGGCTCGGCGACATTCTGGCGCTGGGGGCCGCGCGGGCCGCGCGGAAGATCGGACGCGGCGCCGAGCGGTTCGCCCTCGCCGTGAAGAAGCAGGAGATCCCGATGCACGAGCCGCGCGGGAAGCAGGGTCTCTCCCTGGCCTACGCCACGGCGCCGGCCGGCGCGGATCACATGCGGGCGCCGCACGATCCGGTCTACGAGGGCTTCCACCCCAAGGGGGCGCACGCCCTGGAACCGCTGGGGCTGGCGGAGCCGCTGAAGCGGCTGGAGCTCTCGCCCAAGAAAGTCCGGGCCTTCCTGTACGCCAACCATTGGTGGGCGATGTGCAGCGCCGTGGGGGTGTGCCACCTGGCCGCGGCGCCCATCGACGCCGTGGGGATCACCCTGGTGACGAACGCCATGCGGGCGGTCACCGGCTGGGACACCAGCCTGTGGGAGCTGATCAAGGTGGGGGAGCGCGCCAAGGCGCTGGCGCGAGCCTTCAACTGCCGCGAGGGGTTCACCCCCAAGGACGATCGGCTGCCGCAGCGGCTGCACGAGGCCTTTACCGACGGGCCGCTCCAGGGTGTACGGATCGATCCGGAGACGTTCGAGCGGGCCCTCCGGCTTTACCACCAGATGGAGGGCTGGGACCCGGAGACCGGCTGGCCGACCTTCGCCAAGCTGGCGGAGCTGGGCATCGAGTGGGCCGCCAAGCCGGGGGATTCCTGGTAAGACACCACTGCGTCATCCGCAGATTTCGCAGATTGCGTTGATTCACGCGGAACAAAACCCCGAAAGGATGTGTGAAATCGGTGAAATCTGCGTAATCTGCGGATCACCTGAGCCTTCGTGAAGGGGGTTGCCATGCGACTGGCGGGCAAGGTGGCCATCGTGACCGGAGGCGCCCAGGGTATCGGACGGGGCATCGTTCTGTGCATGGCCAAAGAAGGGGCGGACATCGCCATCGCCGATCTGAAGCTCGAGGGGGCCAGGAAAGTAGCCGCAGAGGTCGCGGCGCTGGGCCGGAAGGCCGTTGCCGTCAAGACCGATGTCACCAGACAGACCGAATTTGAAATCCTGTACGAGACCGTGCGGAACGATCTCGGGCAGATCGACATCCTGGTGAACAACGCCGGGGCGGCATGCCCGCCGGGCAACCCTTTCACCCGGAACGTCGAGGAGGACTGGGATCGGGTCTGGGCGGTGAATGTGAAATCGATCTTCTTCGCCTGCAAGGCCGTCGCGCCGTATTTCATCGAGCGCAAGTACGGCAAGATCGTGAACATCGCCTCCATCGCGGGAACCATGAACTCGCCAAACATGCCGCCGTACAGCGTCTCCAAGATGGGGGTGGTCACGTTCACCAAGATCGTGGCCAAGGAGATGGCCCAGCACAACGTCAACGTGAACGCCATCTGTCCGGGGATCCTGTGGACCCAGTTCTGGCAGGAGACGGCGGAGCGGCTGATCAAGGCCGGCGGAATCTTCGCGGATATGACCCCGCGGCAGGTGTTCGAGAATCGCGTCAACGTGATCATCCCCATGAAGCGCGAGCAGACCCCCGAGGATATCGGAAACGCGGCTGTCTTCTTGGCCTCCGACGAGGCGCGGAACATCACGGGGCAGGCGCTCCACGTGGACGGGGGCGTGGTGATGTGACCGGCGACCGAAAAAAGGCCCATCTGGATTTTGCGGCCGGCCAGGGGGCAGCCGCGACGTCGACGGTCGGGTGGGCCGGATACGACACGAGATCGAACAACACCCTGCGGGGCCCCGGGTGCGGCCCGAACCCCGCCCACGCTTCCGGAGCCGCCGAGAGGAGACGGCCATGGCGACACGCGAGGAGCTGCTGACAGAGGTCGGCGGGCTGGCGCATCACAACGAGAAGACCTACTTCGGGTGAACGCAGGCCGTGCTTGCGGCTCTGCAAGCCAAGCTGGGCGGAATCGACGCCCGCGTCTTCAAGGCCGGGAGCTGCCTCTCCGGCGGCGTCGTCGGACGCGGCGAGACCTGCGGTGCGCTGACCGGTGGGATGCTGGCCATCGCGAACGAGATCGGGCGTGAGCGGCTGGAGGATATCCCGCAGCTGCGGAAGGCGCGCGACATCGCCACGGAGCTGTACCTCCGTTTTCGGCACGAAGTCGGTCACTCGCTGTGCGGGGAGATCCACAAGCTCAAGTTCGGCCGGACCTATCGCCTTTACGAGCCCGAGGAGCAGAAGGCCTTCCACGAGGCGGGCGGACACGACGATGAAGGCTGCCCCACGGTCTGTGCCGCCGCGGCCCGGATAACCGCCGACATCATCCTGCGGTTGCGCGGGGACGCGTAGGTCGCGGCGAACCGAACGGGGGCTGTGTCGCCAGGAGGCGCGCCTCCGGGTCTTTTTTCGCGATAGCCACCTCCCCGTCGGTACGGTTTCCGCGGCAGGAAGGACAAACGGTCAACAACGTCCCGCATGCCATTCGGCGTCTCGCGGTCGGTGTCCGTCCACCGGGCTCCACGCCACCCGCCGTCCGCTGAGGGGCAGGAACCGCAAACATGCACAGCGGCTGTCGCGTCTTCGTGCACCGCGATCCCTGCCCCGCGCACCAACGATAAAACGCCGCGCCGGCGCGCACCGGCAGTCTTGCGGGCACATCAGACCCAGCCGCGCAGCTTGCAGGCCTCGGCGACGCGGGCCACGGCCACAAGGTAGGCGGCCAGGCGCATGTTCACCTTCTCGCGTGTGTGCATCTGGTAGACGCCGGAGAACGCCCGGGTCATCTTCTCGTCCAGGCGCTGATGCACCTCGCTGAGCGGCCAGTAGAAGTTGTACGTGTTCTGGACCTGCTCGAAATACGACACGGTGACGCCCCCGGCGTTGGCCAGGAAGTCGGGGACGACGAAGACGCCGTTGTCGGAGAGGATGGCGTCCGCGTCGGGGGTGGTCGGCCCGTTGGCCAGCTCGCAGCAGATGCGGGCCTTGATCCTGGCGGCGTTCTCGACCGTGATGACGTTTTCCAGGGCGGCGGGGAAGAGCAGGGCGACGGGCAGCTCCAAGACCGCCCCGGTGTCGATCGGCTCGGCCCCCGGGAAGCCCTGGAGGCTTCCGGTCCGGTGCTTGTAATCCACGACCGCCCGCGGGTCCAGACCTTTCGGATTGTGGATACCGCCCTTGGAGTCGGAGGCGGCCACCAGCTTCAGACCGAGAATCTCGTGGCCGAGCAAGGCGGCGGTCTGGCCGACGTGCCCGAATCCCTGGACCGCCATGGGTTTGCCGGCCAGGTCGACGCCCAGTTCCCTGGCCGCCTCGCGGGTTGCGTAGATCCCGCCCCGCGCGGTGGCATCGCTGCGCCCCTCAGAGCCGCCGAGGGGTAGAGGCTTCCCCGTGATGACGCCGGGGTGGTGCTCGCCCACGAGGGTTTCGTACTCGTCCATCATCCAGGCCATGATCTGCGGGGTGGTGTAGACGTCGGGACCCGGGACGTCTTTGGAGATGCCGAGGACATCCGCCACGGCCCGGATGTACCCGCGGGCCAGCCGCTGCTTCTCCCCTTCGGACATCTCTTTCGGATTACAGGTCACGCCGCCCGTGGCGCCGCCCAGCGGGATGTCCACCACCGAGGTCTTCCACGTCATCCAGGCCGCCAGCGCCCGGACGGTGTCGATGGTCTCGTCGGGGTGCCAGCGAATTCCCCCCTTGCTCGGGCCGCGGGCCCCGTTGTACTGGACGCGGTATCCCCGGAAGACCCGGCTGCTCCCGTCGTCCATCTGCACCGGGAAGGCGACGATCAGTTCTTTCTGGGGCCAGCGCAGGAGTTCGTGCGTCGCCCGGTCCAGGCCCAATCGTGCTGCGGCCCGGTCCAACTGCTGCTGGGCGATGGCGAACGGATTCAGTGCGACCATGGATACCTCCCCGCGGGGTGACGTTGGGCCGAAAGGAACCCTTCGGCAGCGCTACAAAGATTCCAGGTTGACGACGTTCTGGCCGTACCCGGCCTTTCGAAGCACCGCCCGGATAAGCGGGCTGCAGTATGCGAGCAGCGCGATCAGCAGCAAGGCCAGCGCGATCGGCCGGCTGTAGAAGACGTCCAAACTTCCGGCGGACAAGACCAGGGCCTGTCGCAGGGATTTCTCGACCAGCGTCCCGAGGACCATCCCCAGGATGAGCGGCACGGTCGGATACTTCAGCTTCTTCATGGCATAACCGAGGAGACCAAAGCCCACCATCACCCACACCTCGAACATGCTGTTGTTCACGCTGTACGCGCCGATCGAGGCGAAGATTACGATAAACCCCATGAGGATCGAATAGGGGATCCGTAGCATCGCCACAAACGCGGGGATCAAGAACATGTTGATCAGCAGGAGAATGACGTTGCCGACATACATGCTCGCGATGAGACCCCAGACCAGATCGGGCTTGGTCGTGAAGAGGAGGGGGCCCGGACGGATGCCCCACATCATGAAACCGGCGAGCATAACCGCCGTCGTCGCGGACCCCGGCACACCGAGGGCGAGGAGCGGGGCGAACCCACTGATGGAGGCGGCGTTGTTGGCCGACTCCGGCGCCGCCACCCCGGCGATGTTGCCTCTGCCGAAGGTCTCCGGGTGTTTCGACGCCCGCCGTTCCGCCATATAGGCGAGGAACGAGGCGGTGGTGATCCCGCCGGCCGGGATGAGGCCGATGAGGAAGCCGATGATGCCGCCGCGGAGGATCGCCCAGCGGCTCTCGACCCACTCCTGCCACGTCAGGAAGACCTCGCTGAGCTTGAATCTGTCGTGAACCAGGCGGCCGCCCTCAGGCTCCTCGATGCTGTTAAATACCTCCGCCAGGCCGAAGAGACCGCAGATGATGACGATGAAGTCGATGCCGCCGAGGAGTTGCGGTATGCCGAAGGTAAAGCGGGGCATGCCGCTCACGCCGTCCATGCCGATGGTCGAGATCAAGACGCCGATGACGGTGGAGATGACGATCTTGAACGGCGAGCCGCTGCCGAATACCGTGAGCAGACCGAAGGCCATGACGCCGAGGGCAAAGTATTCCGCCGGACCGAACCGGAGCGCAAAGGCGGCCAACGCCGGGGCGAAGGACATGAGCAGGACGATGGCGGCCGTTCCGGCGATGAACGACCCGATGGCGGCGATAGAAAGCGCCGCGCCCGCTCGGCCCTTCTGCGCCATGGCGTACCCGTCCACGCAGGTCATGACCGAGGACGACTCCCCCGGGACATTGATCAGGATCGAGGTGACGGTCCCGCCGTAGGCGACGCCGTAATAGATGCCGGCGAACATGATGATGGCTGAGGTCGGGTTGAGCGAGAAGGTCAGGGGGAGGAGGAGCGCGATGGCCGTGGGTGCGCCGATCCCCGGCAAGATGCCGATCATTTGGCCGAAGAGCACGCCCGCGGTGCAGCAGAGGAGATTCTGCCAGGTCAACGCAATGGTGAATCCGGTATGGAGATTGTTGAGCAGATCCATTGACGATGTCGCCCCCACCCCCCTACCAGCCGATCACGCCTTTCGGCAGGGGGATACTGAGCCATTGGCCGAACAGATAATGGATAAAGACGGCCGTCAGGAGCGCGGTGGCTGCGCAGGAAATCCAGCCATGTTTCCCCATGAGGCGCATGCCACCCGCCGTGATCAAAGCGAGACCGACGGAAAAACCCAAGAACGGTAGGAAGAGAAACACGCCCACGATCAGGCCCAGCACCTGGACGCACTTCACGGTTTCCGGCCGGAACAATGGTTCCGCGTTGGCCTGGGCCCTGAGATCCGCGATGATGACGGGAACGGCGCAGACCATCAACGCGAGACCCAGCCAGAAGGGCAAAAACCCCGGCCCCGGGCCGAAATCGCCGGTGTAGGGCAGCGTCGTCCAGGCCAAGACGGTGGTCGCGAGACCGAGCAGGAAAACCGCGACCCCCACCACGATATTCGCAAGCCGCATTCGCATCCCCCGGAAGAGGCGATCAGCCATCCGCGGTCAGCGTGCGGCACGGAGCAACAGCGCGGGATCCACGCCGGGCCATCCCGTACGTTCGCGTCCGCACGAAGCGTCCGTCGCTGACCGCGGACGGCCGGAAGCCGCCGTCCCATGCTACTTGATCAACCCCAGGCTCTTGAGCGTCTCCTCGAAGATCACCTCGCTGTCGGCGACGGTTTTGGTGAAATCCTTGCTGCCCTGCCATCCCGGGCTCAAGATGTATTTCGAGAGATAAAGGTCCTTCCAGGCCTTGGTGTCGTTGAGCTTTTTCAGCAGGTTCTCATGGTGGGCGATCACTTCGGCGGGGAGTCCCGGCGGCGCGACGACGCCGCGGTAAAACTTGAACACAACATCCAGACCGTTTTCCCGGAAGGTGGGAATGTCCTTGAACTGCTGGACACGATTTTCCTGGGCGACCACCAGTGGGATGACCATCTTGGCCTCTTGCTGGGCCACGAATTCCGGGGGGTTGGCCCAGATCATATCCACATGGCCGCCCAGCAAAGCGGTGATCGCCTCCCCCCCGCTGTTGAACTGCACAAACCGCATCTTGACGCCGGCAGCTTTTTCGAACAAACGGCTGCAGACCCGGTCGGCCTGATCCGCCCCGGCGATCGATAGGGCGTTCTCCTTTTTCTTGGCTTCGGCCACGATATCCTTGATGGATTTGAACCGGGAATCGCTCTTCACGACGATCATCTGCTCATCCAGGGCAAGCTGGGCAATCATCGTCAGATCCCGAATGGTCGCGGCGCCCTTCCCGGCCACGAGCAAGCCGGCCACCGACGCGGGGTTGAAGACCAGGAGGGTGTGGGTGTCCCCCTTCATCTGGGACACCTGCGTGGTACCGATGGCGCTTCCTCCGCCCGGAATGTTCTGGACGACCATCGGCTGGGACGACAGTTTCTCGCTCGCAACAATCTGGGCGATGGTTCGGGCCATGATATCGCTGCCGCCGCCCGGCGCGGCGGCCGCAATCATCTGAATCGGCTTGGTGGGCGCAAACTCTCCGGCCTCCGCTGGAACGCCAAGGAAGCATACCGCCGTGGCCAGTGCGAGAACTGTCAAGTCTCCGACCTTGCGACCGAACGCAGCGTTTCTCATGTCAACTCTCCTTCTTTCATCCACAGGGACCATGTTTCCGAAGGCAGCGCGGATCGCGTTCCGTCGGATCTGTGCGGGGTAGAACTGAACTCGCCGTGCGCCACGCGCCGGTGCCTCCGGAAAAAACGAGCCGGGCGACGGTTTGGGGGCAACGACCTTGGGGCGCGGGAGGCACGGAGAAGGCGGAAAACCCACGACGCCCCTCAAGGATGGGCGGGAGACTACCGCTTCTCCGGTGGGCGCGTCAAGCCGCGAATGATATTTGGGACGGCGCCGAAGCCGCCAGGCGAGGCGCGCTGCGTGGTTTTGACTCTACTTCCACGCATGCCGTAATATAACGACACCATAGATATCCCCCATCAGCGGAGGTGGAATGGGGAAGGCCAACTTCATTCTTGACGAGGACGTGAGGCAGGAGTTGAATGCGCTTGTGCCCCCGGAAGCGAAGCCGGCTTGTCAACGAAGCTCTCCAGCGCGAACTCCTCCGCAGGCGGCGCGAGGTGATGGAAACCCTTCTGGGCGAACGTTTCGAGGAAGCGCGGCTGGATTCGGCATACTGTTTGGAGCGCGCTCCGGTTCGCGGCGGAGATGACGGGTGTCTCGTTTTGCGATGCTGTGCGCCATGTGCTGGCTATCCGGACCGCGGGGGTCCTCCTGAGGGCGGATCGGAAATCCGCGGGTCGGGCAACGCAGAGAGCCCACGTCATGCACGTCGCCCATTGGAATCTGCCGGCCTGTGGGCCTTTCTCCGCGACGTCCGCACCCCGGGGACGACGGCCCCTGCGGTACCGGCCGCGACAGATACGGGCACCTTGCCGCTTGTGTCTTTGCCGGACCTGGGTTAGTCTGCGATGATCCCTGGTGGACGCACCGCCGCTACGGCGCCGGGTCGTCGCGGGCCATGCACCCGAAAGGAGGAGGCCATGGTGAAGATCGAGCCGTACTGCGCAACGAGCGTATTCAATCCGTCGGCGTATTCCCAGGCTGTGAAGGTCACCGGCGCGCAGACCATCCTGTTCCTGTCCGGGCAGGTGGCCTACGACGACAAGGGGGGGCCGGCGCACCGCGGAGACATCGTGGGGCAGGCCCGCGAGGTGTTCCGGGCCATCAAGGCGCAGGTGGAGGAGGGCGGCGGGACGCTGGCGAACGTCGTCAAGCTGAACACGTATCTGACCGACATCCGGCACCGCGCGGACATCGTGCCGGTCCGGGAGGAGTTCTTTGGGAAGAAGCTGCCGGCCTCCACGCTGGTCGCGGTTGCGGCGCTCGCCCACCCGGATTGGCTGATCGAGGTGGAGGCGATCGCGGTCGTGTGACGGCAATTGGGCAATTAGGCGACTCGGCAACTGGGTGACTCGGCAATTCGGCGATTGGGCAGGGCCGAAAATACTGCAGGCAGCGGGCGGCAGGTAGCGAGCGGCTAGAGAAGTTGGCGGTGAGCACGGAGATGCCGACTCTGCGTCTGGGGTTCCTGGCGTCGCACGGGGGTAGCAACATGCAGGCGATCATCGACGCCTGCAAGCAGGGACGGCTGGATGCCGCGCCGTGCGTGGCGATCAGCAACAACTCCGAGTCCATGGCGCTGCAACGGGCGCGGAGGGCGGGGATTCCCGCGTACCACGTCAGCGCCGTGACGCATCCGGGTGCCGAAGAGGACCGCGAGATCCTGCGTGTTCTGCGGCGGCACGGCGTGGACACTGTGGTCCTCGCCGGATACATGAAGCGGATCGGCCCGGAAACGTTGGGCGCGTATCGCGGGCGGATCCTGAACATCCACCCGGCCCTCCTGCCGAAGTACGGCGGCCGGGGGATGTACGGGAAACGCGTGCACGAGGCCGTGCTGAGCGCCGGCGAAAGAGTCACCGGGGTGACCGTCCACGTCGTCGACGAGCTGTACGACCACGGGCGGATCCTCGCCCAGTGCGACGTACCGGTGCGCGAGCGAGATACGGCGGAGGCGCTGGCCGAGCGCGTCCTGCGCGAAGAGCACCGGCTGTACCCGGACACGCTGCGTCGCATCGCCGCAGGGGAGATCGTGCTGGATTGAATGCCCGACTGTAGGTTTGCCGAACCCGACGGATTCCCCGACACAGGAGCCAACGATGAGCATCGACGCGGCATCGCCAGCCTGCAATCCCGGTTTTCTGGACACCTTGACGTGGAACGCGCCGCGCGCCGCGCGTCTGGGACACCAGGCGTTAAGCGACGACCGGTTTACGCCGCTGGTCGGGGCCGTGGCGGCCGGATACCCGGCGACCGCGGGGGGCCTGGACCGGCGGATCCGGCGCGCCTCCAGCGCGCCGCTCACCCTGGTCCCGGCGTCGGCCTGCGCGCATCCGCGGTCCGGTCTCTGGCTTGTGGGAATCCTCGAGGACGGCCAGCACGTGTTCGTGGCCGTGAGCCCCGGCGCGGCCGCGGCGCCCGCGGGCTTCGGCCACGCGCTGTGCGAGCGCCGGATCGCCGCGGGCGGTCACTCGGCGGCCGTGCGCCTCTTTCCCGTGGACCTGCTGCGGCTGCGCGCGTTCCTGGAGACCGTCGCTCCGGCCTACATCCCGGCTTCGCCCGATCGTCCCGGTCTGGGGATCGGGTGCCGGATGGGGGTCCTGGACGTGCCGGTCGCGCTGCAGGCGGTCCGGCGGTTCGGACTCTGCGCCTCCGTGATTCAAAGCTCGGTGTACCGGGAGCTGGCGCCGCTGGCGGATCTCACGAAGCTCCCGTTGCCCCAGATCGACCTGCCGGGCGTCGGCCTGGTGCCGTTGGGCCACACGGGAATGTCCATCACCGGCCAGTTCTTGGCTATGACGATGGCACGGGTGAAGCTCGGCGATCCTACGCCCATCGTGGTTGACGCGGATCACCTGCCCTTGCGCGCGGCCTCGGGGGCGGGGCGGCAGCTGGCGCGCCGGCTCATCCGGGAGGCCGCGGACCGCAGTCTCTTCACGCTGGACCCCCACTTCTGCTTCTACGGGGGCGACGCGCGGCTCATGCGCGCCGTCCCGGAAGGCCGGGGGGCGGATGTGGACGCGGCGTTCCGGAAGCGATTCTCCCCCGGGAAGCGGCGAGATCTGGCGGCGCGGTATGTCGGCAAGCGCTTCCGGGTCCCGGATCCCGCAGGCAGGAAGGATCACGTCATCGTCATGAGCGCCGCCGAGCTTGCCGACTGTGCCGTGCGATTTCAGGAGCCCCTGGACGCCATCCAGGACGCCTGCGCGGAGATCCGGAGGGTCAAGGGCGAGGCGCCGTATGCCATCGAGGTGTCGGTGGACGAGGTGCCCGGCATGAGCGAGCCGCACCACTTCTACTATCTGTGCGCGGAGCTCGCGCGTCGGAACATCCGGGCGTTCTCCCTGGCGCCCGGCCTGGGCTTCAGCAAGCTGGACGTAGACGTGCAGGATCCCGAAGGAGCCTTCGCCACCCGGGTCCGGATCCTGGCCGGGATCAGCAAGCACTTCGGCGCCGTGATGGGGATTCACTCCGGAGACGGCAAGAGCATCTCGACGCGACGCATCCTCGCCAAAGCCACCGGCGGCAGCTTCTGGTACAAGATCTCCCCCGACCGGCAGCGAAACTTCTTCCGGTCGCTCGGCGCGAGTCCGGCGGGGTCCGTGGGGCGGCAACTCTTCCAGGAGGTGTATCGGAGCGCCCTGAGCCGCGTGGTCGCCCTGGCGGGAAGCCATGCGGAGGAGACCGCCCGGGTGGCCCGTCAGACGCTGGAGGCCGTGGCGAAGGGAAAGGCCCTGTCGCGCGGGACGGCGCGAGAGATCGCGGGACTCGTGAGCGGCGCGCCGCCCGCGCGTTCTGCGGGCTGGCAGACGCTGGCGAAGCGGGTGGCCGCGGCCTCCGCCCGCCAGATTCCCGGAGACCCCGGGGATCTCATCGTCCACGACTACGCGTTTGCCACGGTGAGCGAGCGGGACGCGCGCGGACGATTCCGGCTGCGCGGGCGCTTCTTCTCGCTCCCGGAGTCGGCGCTGGCCGTCTACCACCGGCTGGATGCTGTCTATCTGGGCAACCTCGTCCGGTCGCTCCGGCTCGCGTGACCGCGGGCTCGGCGCGGTGTCGTCATCGAACACAGATCGAACCCAGGAGGTCGGATCTTCCATGCGCATTCTCATCACGGGTGGGGCGGGATTCATCGGGTCACACGTGGCGGACGCGTTCCTGGCCGCAGGTCACGACGTCGGGGTGCTCGACGACCTGTCCAGCGGGAGCAACGACAACCTGGATCCGCGCGCCCGGTTCTGGCGCGCGGACATCCGGGACCCCGCCGTTGATGCGATCCTCGGCGAGTTTCAGCCGGAGATCGTCAGCCACCACGCCGCGCAGATGAGCGTGGGGGTCTCGGTGCGCGAGCCAAAACGCGACGCCGATATCAACATCCTGGGGGCCCTCAACCTGCTGGAGGCGGCGACACGGCACGGCGTGCGGAGGGTGCTCTTCGCCTCCACCGGGGGCGCGATGTACGGGGACCGGGCCGTCCCCCCCACCCCGGAAACCGTGAACCCCGAACCGGTAAGCCCCTACGGGGTGGCCAAGCTGGCCGTGGAGCGGTACCTGTACGCCTTTCAAGTCATGCACGGCCTGGAGGCGGTCGTCCTGCGCTACGCCAACGTCTACGGCCCCCGGCAGAACCCCCACGGCGAGGCGGGGGTGATCGCCATCTTCTCCCGCGCCATCGTGGCCGACCGATCGTTTACGATCAACGGCGACGGCGGACAGACCCGGGACTACACCTACGTCGGGGATGTCGTCCAAGCCGTCGTCCTGGCCGCGGCCCTCCCGGTGGGGGACCGGATGCCCATCCTGAACATCGGCACCGGGGCGGAGACGTCCGTCAACGACCTGGTCGCCACACTCCAGGATCTCGCCGGTCGACCGCTGCGGTTCCAGCACGGCCCCGCCAAGCCCGGAGAGCAGCGCCGGAGCGCCCTGGACGCCGGTCTCGCCCGGAGCGTCCTCGGCTGGCAACCGACGGTGGACGTGCGGGTCGGACTGGGCAAAACGCTTCAATGGTTCCGCGAGCGCCCCGGGACATCCACGGGAACGTAAGCCCGGGACGGAATTTTTTGAGATTCGCGTGCGGCTGTGTACGAGGGAAGGAGAGTGGCGATGCCCGAGACCAAGGTGGTGCTGACGGAAAAGGAGCTCCCGGCACAGTGGTACAATCTGCAGGCGGATCTGCCGTTCCCGCTGCCTCCGGTCATCCATCCGGGGACGATGCGACCCATCGGACCCGACGACCTGGCGCCGATCTTTCCCATGCAGCTCATCGCCCAGGAGGTCAGCCGGGAGCGCTGGATCGAGATTCCCGAGGCCGTGCGGGACATCTATCGGCTGTGGCGGCCCACACCGCTCTACCGGGCGCATCGTCTGGAGCGCGCGCTCCAGACCCCGGCGCGCATCTACTACAAGTGGGAGGGCGTAAGTCCCGCCGGCAGCCACAAGCCCAACACCGCGGTGGCGCAGGCGTACTGCAGCGCCCGGGAGGGGGTGAAGCGAATCACGACCGAGACGGGCGCGGGGCAGTGGGGGAGCGCGCTGGCCCTGGCCTGCAGGCAGTTCGGTCTGGAATGCAAGGTCTACATGGTCAAGATCAGCTTCGAGCACAAGCCGTACCGGAAGCTGCTGATGGAGGCTTGGGGGGCGAACGTCGTGCCCAGCCCCAGCCCGGACACAGCGGCCGGGCGAGCGATCCTGGCCGCGGACCCCGCCTCTCCCGGAAGCCTCGGCATCGCCATCAGCGAGGCGGTCGAGGATGCCGTGTCGCGCCCGGATACCAGGTACGCGCTGGGCAGCGTGCTGAACCACGTGCTGATGCACCAGACGGTCATCGGGCTGGAGACCAAACGGCAGTTCGAGGTCCTGGGGGAATATCCGGACGTTCTGGTGGGCTGCGTCGGAGGTGGAAGCTCCTTCGCGGGCTTCACGTTCCCCTTTGTGCAGGACAAACTGTCCGGGAAGGCGCCCCACCTGCGCATCGTGGCTGTGGAGCCCACGGCCTGCCCGAGTCTCACCAAGGGGCGGTACCTGTACGATTTCGGTGACACCGCGGGCACCACTCCGCTGATGAAGATGTACACCCTCGGGCACTCCTTTGTGCCGGCCCCCATCCACGCCGGAGGGCTTCGATACCACGGGATGGCCCCGCTCGTGTGTGTGCTGTACGACCACGGGATCGTCGAGGCCGTCGCCGTGCCGCAAAAACCGGTCTTCGAGGCGGCCCTCCAGTTCGCGCAGAGCGAAGGCATCCTCCCCGCACCCGAGCCGTCCCACGCGATCCGGGTGGTGATGGAGGAAGCTGTCCGCTGCCGCGAGCGCGGGGAGCGGAAGACCATCGCCTTCGTGCTGTGCGGGCACGGCCACTTCGATCTCGCCTCGTACGAGCGGTACATGACGGGGCAGCTCGAGGACTACGAGCTGCCGCAGTCCGCCATCGACGAGGCGCTGAGCCTGGTGCCCAAGGTCGAGCCGCGAGTCTAGAGCCGCGAGCCGCGAAGCGCAGAGTGCCGGGGGACGGAGTCGATTGGTCGAATGGTCGGGTCGTCAATTGGTCCTGACCAAATTGACCAACTGACCTCTTGACGAGTTGACGCGTCGAAGGGCGACGCGAGGAGCCGACGATGGCGGACGCGGAGAATACGCTGGCGGTCTTCATCGATTTCGAGAACCTGGCGCAAGGCTTCAAACACGGCAAAGAGGACTTCGACATCACCCGCGTCCTGGAGCGGCTCGTCGAAAAGGGCAAGGTGATCGTCAAGGTGGCGTACGCCGACTGGAGCCGTTACGCGAAGTATAAACAGGAGCTGCACGAAGCCGCCATCGAGCTCATCGAGATCCCGAAGCGCTCCACGACCGGCAAGAATTCCGCGGACATCCGCTTGTGCGTGGATGCTATGGATCTGTGCTATGCCAAGGAGCACATCGACACTTTTGTCATCGTGTCCGGCGACAGCGACTTCTCGCCGCTGGTCTCCAAGCTCAAAGAGAACGGCAAGCGCGTGATCGGGCTCGGCATGAAAGGCTCCACCTCGGCGCTCCTCAGCGACAACTGCGACGAATTCATCTTCTACGAGAGCTTGGCGGTGGGGGAGCGGATCGCGCCGCCGGGGGTGCAGGACATCCCGAAGGAGAAGCGGGAGGCGTTCGAGCTTCTCTTGGACACCATCGCCGGGCTCATGCGGGAGAACAAAGAGATCCTCTGGTCTTCGATGATCAAGGACACTATGAAGCGAAAGCGCCCGGCCTTCACGGAGCGGGCCTACGGCTACCGGACGTTCAGCGATCTGCTGGAGGATGCCCAGAAGCGAGGCTTCATCGTGCTGCGGACCGACCCGACCAGCGGGACCTATGTCGTGGTCGGCTTCGTGAAGACCGGACGCTAAACGGCGGAGGAGCCTCCGAGTCGGTCCCCCGCTGGGGGTCGAGCGGCCGGGGGGGGCCGACAAAAGCGATTTTGCCCTTGAAACTCGCCGTTGGTGCCTGATAGCCTCTGCGCGCATTGGGGCGGTTTCGTGATGGAAGGGATGGGAAAGGAGACGCCAATGAAACGATGGTGGTGGGTCGGTGCAGGGATGCTGATCGTGGGTTTCGCGAGCGGGGCCCTGGCGCAACAGAACGTCATGGTCCTCTACGGGAGCCCGGATCGAGACTGGGTGGCCGCCGTCGCCGCGAAGTTTGAAAAGGACACGGGAATCAAGACGCCCTGGATCCGGGCCAGCAGCAACGAGATGTACGCGAAGATCGATGCGGAGAAGGCGAATCCTCAGGGCGACGTCTGGTTCGGCGGGACGGGCGACCCGCACTTCTCGGCGGCCGAGGCGGGGCTGACGGAGCCGTACTGCCCGAGCAACTTCGCCGACCTCAGAGAGTGGATGCGCGATCCCATCGGCAACTGCCGCGCCGTGGGTCTGTATGCCGGCCCGCTGGGATGGGCGGTCAACGAAGGACTGCTCAAGAAGATGGGCAAACCCATGCCGCAGACCTGGGACGACCTCACCAAGCCGGAGTACAAAGGGTTGATCGCCATCTCCAACCCCACGACCGCCGGAACCGCCTATACGGCGCTGGTGTCGATCCTGCTCCTGAAGGGCGAGGAGAAGGGCTGGGAGTACCTGGCGAAGCTGCACAAGAACGTGGCCCAGTACACCAAGTCGGGGTCCGCGGCGGGACAGCTGGCCGGTCAGGGCGAGGTTGCCATCGGTATCGTGTTCCTGCACGACTCCGTGATGTTCGCCGAGGAGGGCTTCCCGGTGAAGCCGGTGGCCCCGGCGGACGGCACCGGCTACGAGATCGGCGCCATCAGCCTCATCAAGGGCGCGCCGCACAAGGAGAACGCCAAGAAGTTCATCGACTGGGCGTTGACACCCAACACGCAGCTCATCGCCAAGGACTTCCGGTCGTTCCAGCTCCAGTCCAACAAGAACACGCCGCTGCCCGATGTGGTCAAAAAGCACGGGATGGACTTTGAGAAGGTCAAGACCATCAAGTACGACTTCCTGTGGGCCTCCAAGAACCGCGAGCGGATCATCAAGCGCTGGTCCGAGCAGATCTTCACGCAGGCGCGATAACGGGACGGAAGCGGTCAGCGGTCAGCGTGGCTGCGGGTCCTCCGCGGCCGGCCGGCCGCTGGCCGCTGACGGTTGACCGCTTTGTCGGGGGTTCCGGTGAGCGCTGTCCGCAACCCGGCATGCCTGTACGGCGGCCTCGCGCTCTTGGCGACGACCACCGCCGTGCCCTTTCTGTCCCGTCAAGGGCAGGTGTTTCCCATCGGGCGGGCCGATCTGGCGCTCACGCCGCTGGCCCTTGCCCGCCAGTACCCGGGCTTCTGGCTCCTGATCGCGCTGGCGGTGACGTGGGTGGCGTTGGGTCTGCTGCGACGGGACCGTCCGGATCGCCCGGCCCTCTGGGGTGGCTTGATCGGGTGCGTGCTGGTCATCTGGCTGACCATCGCCGCGGGAAGCACGCCTTACGCGTTCGGCCTCGGAAGTCTCCTGGCCATGACCGCCTGCCTCCTGGTGCTCGCCTACGGCCTGTCGCGGGGAGGGTACATCCGCGCGGACACGTTCGTGGCGGCGAGCATCCTCCTGCTGGGGTTTTTTGTCCTGGTCTTCGTCATCTTCCCCATCCTCGCGGTCCTGCGGCATGGCGTGATGGACGGCCAGGGCGTTTTTCGGCCCGGGCTGTTCCTGGATACGCTCCGGCACTACAAGTCCTTCGGGCGTGTGCTCGGCAACAGCCTCGGTTTGGCGGTCTTCGTCGGCGTCGCCTCGACGCTGATCGGGCTCGGGTTCGCCCTGGCGGCCACCCGGTCGCAGTCGCGCCTGACCGTTCTGCTGCGGGCGTTCTCGCTCTTGCCCATGATCACACCCCCCTTCGTCGTCGGTCTGGCCATCATCCTGCTCTTCGGTCTGCAGGGGCTGATCACGGGCGCGCTGCTCGGACTCAAGACGCGGGGAATTTTCGGGTTCCCCGGCGTGGCGCTGGCCCAGACGCTCTCGTTCGCCCCGGTCGCCTTCCTGGTGATCGCCAGCGTGGTCGAATCGGTGAACCCGGCGCTGGAAGAGGCGAGCCTCACTCTGCGGGCCGGCCCCTGGGAGACATTCTGGAAGGTGACGCTGCCGCTGCTGCGCCCGGGGGTGGCGAACGCGTTTCTTCTCACCATCGTGGAATCGCTGGCCGATTTCGGCAACCCGATCATCCTGGGCGGCGAGTTCGAGGTTCTCTCGACGGAAATCTATTTCGCCATCATCGGGCGGTTCGACAAGACGCTGGCGGCGTCGCTGGGGATCGTCCTCCTGTCGGCCAGCCTGGTGACCTTTCTGCTGCAGCAATACTGGCTTGGCAATCGATCCTACGTCACCGTGACCGGGAAGCCGCCCTCCGGGAAACCCCAGCCCCTCCCGCGCGGGCTGGAGATCGGCCTGCTGGGGTTCTGCGTGGCATGGTGCCTCTTCACGCTCGCGCTGTACATCTTCGTCGTGTACGGCGGGTTTGTCGAGATCTGGGGCATCAACAACGCGTTCACCCTTCGACACTATCGGCAGCTCCTGCGGGACGGCCTGGACGCGCTGAACACCACCCTGATCCTGGCGGGCGTCTCCGCGCCGCTGACGGCCGTGGTGGGGATCCTGACCGCCTATCTGGTCGTGCGCCACCGGTTTCCGGGCCGCGGGCTGCTGGAGTTCACCTCCATGCTGTCCTTCGCCGTGCCGGGGACGGTCATCGGGATCGGCTACATCCTGGCGTTCAACGAGCCGCCGCTGCTCCTGACCGGCGGAGCCGCCATCCTGGTCATCTCGTTTATTTTCCGCAACATGCCGGTAGGCATCCGGAGCGGCGTGGCCGCGCTGGCCCAGATCGACACGGCGCTGGAGGAAGCCTCGGTGACCCTGCGGGCCTCCTTTGCCGGCACGCTGCGGCGGATCGTGCTGCCCTTGATCAAACCGGCGATCATCTCGGCGTTGGTGTTTAGCTTTGTTCGCGCGGTGACCGCCATCAGCGCGGTGGTGTTCCTGGTGAGCGCCAAGTGGCAGCTCTCCACCAAGGTCATCCTGGACCAGGCGGAGAACGGCCGCTACGGCCTGGCCACGGCGTACAGCACGGTCCTCATCGTGATCATGGCGCTGGCGGTGGTGCTCATGTACCTCCTCGTGGGCAAGACGGCCACGCGGGGCGGGATGCAGAGCGGAGGCACGGCATGATGTCGCAGCGCAATCCCCGGGCGGCTCGCGTGACGCTGACGAATGTGACAAAGCGGTTCGGGCAGACGGTGGCGGTGGACGACGTCAGCCTCGACATCGAGCCGGGGTCGCTGGTGACGCTGCTCGGCCCGTCGGGCTGCGGGAAGACGACGATCCTCCGGATGGTGGCGGGTCTCGAGACGGTGACCGGCGGGCGCGTGTTTATCGGCGATGCGGAGGTCACCCACCTCCCGCCCAACGCCCGCGACGTGACCATGATGTTCCAGTCGTACGCGCTGTTCCCGCACCTCAGCGTGTTCGAGAACGTGGCATACGGGCTGCGCGTCCTGCGCCGATCGGAGGCCGAGGTGCGGAAGTCGGCGGAGGACGCGCTGGCGCTGGTCGGCATGGCCGGCATGGGCGAGCGGCCACCGAACGCTCTCTCGGGAGGCCAGCAGCAACGCGTGGCGCTGGCCCGCTCGCTGGTCATGCAGCCCAAAGTCCTGCTCTTCGACGAGCCGCTTTCCAATCTGGATGCCAAGCTCCGGAAGCGTATGCGGGAGGAGATCCGGCTGTTGCAGCAGCGGCTGGGGATCACGGCCATCTATGTGACCCACGACCAGGCGGAGGCCCTGGCGATCTCGGACCGGATCGTGGTGATCGACAAGGGGCGGATCTCGCAGATGGGCTCGCCGGACGAGCTGTACCGCCGGCCGGGCAACCGGTTCGTGGCCGAGTTTATCGGCGAGGCCAACTTCCTCCCCGCTCGGCTCGACGCCATGGAGGACGGCCACGCGCGGATCGCGCTGGGCCCGCAGCGGCTGCAGGTGACCAGCCCCCCGCTCCAGCCCGGGCCCGTGACGGTCCTGGCCCGCCCGGAGGCGATCCGGGTCCGGCGCCAGGGGGAAGGGCTGGCCGGCACGATCCAGAAGGTCTCCTATCTCGGGTCGTCCGCCGACTACACCGTTGAAACCGAGCTGGGCCCCGTCCTGATCACCGATTACGAGATGCAGGGCGGTGTCATTCCTGCCGGGACGGTCGTCCGGCTGGAGTTTCTGGCGCACGGCGTCTACCCACTGCCGGGCGCATAGCGGACGGGCATTTCTTCTTGACGGGTCGGGATGGGTCCCGCAGAATACGCCGCGTCGTCGCGGCGTTTTGTGTTTCCGGAGTGTGGACCGATGACGAACATCCGATTCGGAACCGACGGCTGGCGGGGCATCATCGCTGCAGATGTCACGTTCGACACCGTCCGCCTGGTGGCCCGGGCCATCGCGCGGCGGGTCCTGGTCGAGGCGGGCCAGCCGCCCCCTCCGCACATCCTGGTGGGGTACGACACGCGATTCCTGTCGCGGGACTTCGCCCAGGCCGCCGCCGAGGCCATGGCGGCGGAGGGGGTCCGGGTCAGCCTTGCGGACCGCTTCGCCCCCACCCCCGCCTTTTCGTACGCCGTCGTCCGTCTGCGCGCGGCGGGCGCCGTGGTGATCACCGCCAGCCACAATCCGCCGCAGTACAGCGGGGTCAAGTTCAAGGCCGCCTTCGGCGGCTCGGCGCCGGTCTCGTTCACGCGGGGGGTGGAGGAGGAGATCCGGCGGATAGAGGCCCAAGCGATCCAAGGGGCAGCGGGCAGCGAGCAGCGGGCGGGGATCGGGTCTTTTGATGCGCGCACACCGTGGCTGGATCGGCTGGAGGAGCTGGTCGATGTCCCGCGCATCGGGCGCAGCGGCATCCGCGTCGCCCTGGACGTCATGTACGGCGCGGGGCAGGGTCTGCTGGCGGAGCGGTTGCGGAAGGCGGGGTGCAGCGTGCGGGAACTGCACGCCGAGGTGAATCCGGGATTCGGCGGTCTCCAGCCCGAGCCGATCCCGACGTACATGGGCGCGCTGCTGGAGGCCGTGACGGGTTGGGACGGCGCGGGGAGTCGGGTCGGGTTCGCCTTCGATGGGGACAGCGACCGGATCGGACCCGTGGACGAGGATGGGGCCGTCATCTCCCCGCACCAGACGCTGGCGTTGCTCGTGCGGCATCTCGTCCGGAACCGCAAAGAGCGCGGAGCTGTCGTCAAATCGGTGAACATCGGTCACATGGTGGATCTGGAGGCCCAAGCGTCGGGGCTGCCGCTGGTGGTCACCCCCATCGGCTTTAAGTTCATCGCCGCCGCCATGCAGGAGCACGACGCGCTGGTGGGTGGAGAGGAGAGCGGCGGTTTCGCCATGCGCGGGCACATTCCGGAACGCGACCCCGGCCTGGTCTCCCTCCTGCTCCTGGAATGCATGGCGATGACGGGAAAGTCGCTGGGAGCCTTGGTGCGCGACATGGAGTCGGAGTACGGTCCCCACCGATACGGCCGCGTCGATCTGCGCCTGGCCACGCTGGCCGATCGGGACCGCGTCGTGCGGCAGGTGACGACCGCGCCGCCGGTTCGCCTCTGCGGGCAGCCCCTCCGACAAACCGAAACGCTGGATGGGGTCAAGCTGATCCGCGCGGATTGGAGCTGGCTCATGCTGCGGGCCTCCGGGACGGAGCCGCTGCTCCGGATTTACGCCGAGGCGCGCAGCGCGGCCGACGTCACGGCATTGCTGGAGTGGGGGAAGGCCGCGGCGCTGGGGAAGGGGTAGCGACGATGCCGACGGTTCGGAGGCGGGTGGCCATGCCCGACATCGGCCCTGTCAAGAGCCGGCCGATCGAGGAGGAGCGGCGGCCCTGGGGGAGCTTTCACACGCTGGAGGAGGGCCCGGGGTACAAGGTCAAACGCCTGGTGATCCTTCCCGGGCAACGCCTGAGCCTCCAGAAGCACCGACGCCGCGCCGAGCACTGGGTCGTCGCCGCCGGGACCGCCACGGTAACCAACGGGACGCGGGTCCTCACGCTGTCGCCACGCACATGCACGGTGATCCCGAGACAGGTGTGGCACCGGATCGAGAATCGAGGGCGCAGACCCGTGGTGGTCATCGAGGTCCAGCACGGGAGCTATCTCGGCGAGGACGACATCATCCGGACGCAGGACGACTACGGACGGGTGAAATGAAAAACGAACAACCGACAATTGAAAACCGAGCACCCGCAGAAGCGTTTCATTGACCGGTTGTCGGTTTTTCATTTTGAACTGGCTTGGGAGGTTCGAATGCATCGACTGTTTGTCGTCGTGCTCGCGGGGGGGAGCGGTGAGCGGTTCTGGCCGCTCTCGACGCCGAACCGCCCGAAGCAGTTCCCGCCCCTTCTCGACGGGCGGAGTTTCTTTCAGCGGACCGTCGAGCGCGCGGTGAGCCTGGTCGGGCAGGGGCGCGTCCTGGTGGCCACCCGGCGGGAACTCCTGCCGATCGTCGAGCAACAGATCCCGGCGTTCCCGCGGGAGAGCTGTCTGCTGGAGCCGGTCGGGCGGGACACGGCGGCTTGCATCGGCTTGGCAGCGCTGGTGGTGGAAAAGCGCCGGCCGGGGGCCCGGATGCTGGTGATGCCATCGGATCATTTCATTGCGCCCTTCCATGCGTTCGAGGAGACGGTCCGTCAGGGTCTTCAACTCTTGGAGCGCGTGGACGGTCTGGTGACGCTGGGCATCCCCCCCACGGCGCCGGAGACGGGGTACGGGTACATTCTGGCGGGCGAGGCGGTGCCGGAGCATGCCGTGGCCCGCCGCTGCCAGCGATTCACCGAGAAGCCGGACCGGACGACGGCGGAGCGGTTTGTCGCCGACGGCCGGTACTACTGGAACAGCGGGATCTTCCTGTGGCCCGCGGCCACGCTGCTCGACTCCATGGCCAGGCACCTTCCCGAGCACTGGCGGTGTCTCGAAGAAATCCGGCCCGCCCTGGGCACGGCGGACGAGGCGGCCGTTCTGGATCGGGTGTTCCCCCGGATGCCGCGCGTGTCCGTGGACATCGGCATCCTGGAGCGAGCGGCGGACGTCTACATGATCCCGGCGACCTTCTCGTGGGACGATGTGGGCGCCTGGAACGCCATCGGCCGGATCCTCCCCCCGGACGAAACCGGCAACGTCGTCGTCGGCCGCCATACCGGCCGGGATAGCCACGGGTGTATCATCTACGCCACGACCCGCCCGATCGGGACGATCGGGCTCCGGGACATCGTCGTGGTCGAAACGCCCGAGGGGATCCTGGTATGCCCCAAGGCGCGAGCGCAAGAGGTTAAGGATCTGGTGCGCGCCATACGGGAAAAGACGCCGTGAATCCCGTGAGCGCGACCATCACCGGCCTTCCCGGCCGGGGTGGGTCGTATCCCTAGGAGGGTTGGTGATGCGCGTTGCAGTCATCGGTACCGGCTACGTCGGCCTCGTGACCGGCGCCTGCCTGGCCGCGGTGGGCCACGAGGTCGTCGGCATGGACGACAACCCGGCGAAGATCGCGGTCCTCGGTCAGGGGGGGCTGCCGATCTACGAGCCCCACCTGGCGGACCTGGTGGCCCAGACCGCCCGGGCCGGCCGGCTGCGTTTCACCACGGACGTGGCCGAGGCGGTGCGGGACGCCGCGGTGATCTTCATCTGCGTGAACACCCCGCCCCGGCCGGACGGCGAGGCGGATCTCCGCTTCGTGGAGTCGGCCACCCGCCGGGTCGCTGAGCACGCGACCCGGGATACCCTCCTCGTCGAGAAATCCACGGTGCCGGTGCAGACCGGCCACTGGATCCAGAAGACGCTGGCGCTCTACGCCAGGCGGCCGGGGCTCACCTTCGACGTGGCGTCCAACCCCGAGTTCACCCGGGAGGGCATGGCGGTCGAGGATTTCCTCCACCCCGACCGGCTCGTGCTGGGCGTGGCGCACCCGCGCGCCGAGGCGGTCCTCCGCGCGCTCTACGCCCCCATCGTGGAGGGTCGCTTCGCCTGTCCCGTCCACCCCGACTGCCGGGTGGACCGGGCCGTGCCGGTGCTCGTGACGGACATCGCCAGCGCCGAGCTCATCAAGCACGCCGCCAACTCCTTCCTCGCCCTGAAGATCACCTTCGCCAACGCCGTGGCCGACGTCTGCGAGGCGGCGGGGGCGGACATCCTCGAGGTCGTCAAGGGGGTGGGCCTCGACAAGCGGATCGGGCGCGCGTTCCTGAACGCCGGGCTCGGCTTCGGCGGCTCCTGTTTCCCCAAGGACCTGCGGGCCTTTGTAAAGATCGCCGAACGGACCGGTTACGACTTTACGCTTCTCAAAGAGGTGACCCGGCTGAACGCCCACCGCCAGGTGCAAGTCGTGGAGAAGCTGCGCCAGGCGCTCTGGATCCTCCAGGGGAAGCGGATCGGCCTCCTGGGTCTGGCCTTCAAGCCGCACACCGACGACGTCCGCGAGGCGCCGGCGCTGGCCCTCGCCCGCCGCCTACTGGACGAGGGGGCCGCCGTGCAGGGGTATGATCCTCAGGCGGCGGCCAAGGCGCGCGAGGCCGTGCCGGGTCTCACGATCTGTCCCGACCCCTACGCGGCAGCGGCGCAGGCCGAGGCGGTGGTGCTGTGCACCGAGTGGCCGGAGTTCGTCGGGCTGGACTTCGCCCGCCTGAAAGCCGGCATGGTCCGGCCCTTGATCCTGGACGGCCGCAACGCCCTGGACCGGGAGGCCTTGACCGCCCTCGGTTTCGAATACCTCGGCATCGGCCGCGGCCGCCCCGTCCCCACACCTCCGAGGACCCCATGACCGCCAAACCCCGTACCCTGGTCACCGGCGGCGCCGGATTCCTCGGCTCCCACCTCTGCGACCGACTCCTCGCCGAGGGCCATGAGGTCGTCTGCGCTGACAACCTCATCACCGGGTCTGCCGACAACATCGCCCACCTGTTGGGTCGGCCGGACTTCCGCTTTCTCCACCAGGACGTGACCGAGTACCTCTACCTGGAGGGGCCGCTGGACTACCTCCTCCACTTCGCCTCCCCGGCGAGCCCGGTGGACTACCTCCGGCTCCCCATCCAGACGCTGAAGGTGGGCTCGATCGGAACCCACAAGGCCCTCGGCCTCGCCAAGGCCAAGGGGGCCCGCTTTCTCCTGGCCTCCACCTCCGAGGTTTACGGCGACCCCCAGGTCCACCCCCAGCCCGAGGCCTACTGGGGCCACGTGAACCCGGTGGGGCCCCGGGGGGTCTACGACGAGGCCAAGCGCTTCGCCGAGGCCCTCAGCATGGCGTACCACCGCGCGCACGGGGTGGCCACCCGGATCGTCCGGATCTTCAACACCTACGGCCCGCGGATGCGGCCGCACGACGGCCGGGTGGTATCCAACTTCTGCATCCAGGCGCTGGCGGGCACGCCCCTCACCGTCTACGGGGATGGCAGCCAGACCCGGAGCTTCTGCTACGTGGCAGACACCGTCGAGGGGATTCTCCGCGTGCTCCTCTCCGACGAAGTGGACCCCGTCAATATCGGGAACCCCACCGAGTTCACCATCGCCGGGCTTGTCGCGACCCTGGAGAAGGTCCTCGGCCGCGCCCTCCCCGTGACCTACGCCCCCCTTCCGCAGGACGACCCCCGGGTCCGCCAGCCCGACATCGCCCGGGCGCAGACGTTGCTCGGGTGGCGCCCCCAGGTCGACCTGGAGACCGGCCTCCGGGAGACGCTCGCATACTTTCAAGGGCGCGCGGCCGGGTAAGCCGCGCCCCGCCCCCCGCCCCACGGCGGCACACGACGCCGCATCCGCGCGGAGATTTGCCCGGAGATGGCGGTGGACTTCCACGCAAAAATACGATAGCGTAGCCGGCGTTTTGAGAGGGTTTATCGCGTGGAACCGGCGAAAAATCTGCAACGATACCTGGGGCGTTTTCCCGGCCGGCGGGTCCTCGTCCTGGGCGACGTGATGCTGGACGAATACGTCTGGGGAACGGTCTCCCGGATCTCCCCGGAGGCCCCCGTCCCCGTGGTGGCCGTCCGGGCGGAGAGCCTGAAGATCGGCGGGGCCGGCAACGTTGCAGCCAACATCGCCGCGCTGGACGGGACGGCGGACATCGTCGGTGTCGTGGGCGCCGACGCCGCCGCGGAGCGCCTGGTGCGGGAACTCACGCGGGCGGGGGTCACGGCGGACGGCCTCGTCAGGGACGGCACGCGCCCGACGACCATCAAGAGCCGGGTCGTGGCCGGCAGCCAGCACGTGGTTCGCTTCGACCGCGAGAGCGACGCGCCCCTTTCCCCGGCTGTGCGGCGGCAGATTCTGGAGCGGGTGCGGGCGCGGCTTCCCGGGGCAGACGTCCTCCTCGTCTCCGACTACGCCAAGGGTGTCGTCGGCGCGCGTCTGGTGCGCGAAGTGCTGGCCGTGGCCGCCCGGAACAAGATCCCCGTCGCGGTGGACCCGAAGGTCCAGCACGTCCCGCTGTTCCGGGGTGTGACGGTGCTAGCCCCCAACCACCAGGAGGCCGCCGCGGCGGCGCGTATCCTGGTCCGAGACGAGGCCGACCTCCTCCGTGTCGGGCAGGCGCTTCTCCACCGGCTGCAGGCCCGGGCGGTCCTCATCACGCGGGGAGAGCACGGGATGTCGCTCTTCGAGGCGGGACGTCCGGTGACCCACATCCCCACCTCGGCTCGCGAGGTCTACGACGTGACCGGGGCCGGGGACACCGTGATGGCCATCCTGGCCCTGGCCCTGGCGGCGGGGGCTCCGCTGCGCCACGCGGCGGTCCTGGCCAATCACGGCGCGGGGGTCGTGGTCGGAAAGCGCGGCACGGCCACCGTGGGCCGGGCGGAGCTGGCGCGCGCGCTGCGGGACGACGGGCAATGAACACCCGGCCACCGACAACGGGCAGCGGGCCAATCCAAACGGGAGGAACATGAAGCCGCGGATCGTGGGGGTCGTTCCGGCGCGATACGCCTCCAGCCGGTTCCCCGGCAAAGCGCTGGCGGACCTCGCCGGCAAGCCGATGGTTCAGCACGTGGTCGAGCGGGCCGCGCGGGCGACACTCCTCGACGAGGTCCTGGTCGCCACCGACGACGAACGGATCGCGGAGGCGGTGCGTCGATTCGGCGGCAGGGTGTGCATGACGTCGCCGACGCATCCCTCCGGGACCGACCGTATCGCCGAGGCGGTCCGCGACATGGCCTGCGACCTGGTCGTGAACATCCAGGGGGACGAGCCCCTGATCGAACCCGGCGTGATCGACCAGGCGGTGACACCCCTGGCCGGCGACGCGTCCATCGGCATGGGGACGCTGGCGCGGCCCATGGGCGTCGCCGAGGCGGCGGACCCCGCCAAGGTGAAGGTGGTCGTCGACCGGCAGGGGTTTGCGCTGTACTTCTCCCGCGCGCGCATCCCCTACCTCCGCGACGACGCGCCGCCTCCGTCGGAACGGCCCTACCTGCTCCACATGGGGCTGTACGTCTATCGGCGCGAGACGTTGCTCACGCTGGCCGGCCTCCCGCCCACACCGCTGGAGGAGCGCGAACGACTGGAGCAACTTCGCGCCCTGGAGAACGGGATCCGGATTCGTGTGGCGGTCACGGAGCATCAGAGCTTCGGCGTGGACACCCCTGCCGACCTGGAGCGGGTACGGCGGATGATGGACGGGGCGGACCGCGTCCCGCGAAACGGGTAATGCGGAAAGGCCAACGCGCTCCTTCCGCATCCCGTCGTCCTGCGCAGGCGTTGGAAGAGCCATGGCGACCAAGTTCGTGTTCGTGACGGGCGGCGTGCTGTCGTCCCTCGGCAAGGGGCTGGCCGCGGCCTCGATCGGCAGCCTGTTGGAGAGCCGGGGGTTCACGGTGACGCTGCTGAAGTGCGACCCGTATATCAACGTGGACCCGGGCACCATGAGCCCGTTCCAGCACGGCGAGGTCTTTGTCACCGACGACGGCGCGGAGACGGATCTGGACCTCGGCCACTACGAGCGGTTCACGGAGGCCCGGCTGACCAAGGACAACAACATCACCGCGGGCCAGATCTATTTTTCCGTGATCACCAAGGAACGTCGCGGCGACTACCTGGGCGGCACGGTGCAGGTCATCCCGCACATCACGGACGAGATCAAGCGCGGGATCCTGCGGGTGGCCAAGGACACGGATGTCGTCATCGTGGAGGTCGGCGGCACCGTCGGCGACATCGAAAGTCTGCCGTTCCTGGAGGCGATCCGCCAGCTCAAGGCGGATGTGGGACGGGAGAACGTCCTGTACGTGCACCTCACGCTGGTGCCGTACATCGGCGCCGCCGGCGAGCTGAAGTCGAAGCCCACACAGCACTCCGTCAAGGAATTGTTGGAGATCGGGATCCAGCCCGACATCCTGTTGTGCCGCGCGGACCGCGATCTGCCGAAGGAGCTGAAGAAGAAGATCGCCCTCTTCTGCAACGTGTCGGAGAAGGCGGTGATCACCGCGCAGGACGTCGCGACGATCTACGAGGTTCCGCTGAGTCTCCACCGTGAAGGGATCGACGAACTGGTGATGCGGATGCTGGGTCTCCCCGACCACGAACAGGACCTGTCCGGGTGGGAACGGATCGTGCACACCGTGCGGAATCCGTCTTACCAGGTCACCATCGCCGTGGTGGGAAAGTACCTGGAGCTGCGCGACGCGTACAAGAGCCTGTTCGAGGCCATCGCACACGGCGGCATCGCCAACGACTGCCGGGTGACGGTCAAGGCGGTGGATGCCGAAAGGGTGGAGCGGGACGGGCCGAAGGAGCACCTGGCTGACGTCTCGGGTCTTCTGGTCCCCGGTGGGTTTGGGAGCCGGGGGGTCGAGGGGAAGATTTCCGCCATCGGGTTTGCCCGGGAAGAGCTGATCCCGTTTCTGGGAATCTGCCTGGGGATGCAGTGCGCCGTCATCGAGTTTGCGCGCAACGTCTGCGGGCTGACGGGGGCCAACAGCCGCGAGTTCGATCCCCGCACGCCCCATCCGGTGATCGACCTGCTGCCCGACCAACGCGGTATCGCCAACCTCGGCGGCACGATGCGGCTCGGCGCCTATCCGTGCCGGCTGCTTCCCGCCTCCAGGATCGATGAGGCGTACGGGGTCGGCGAGATCTCGGAGCGACACCGCCATCGCTACGAGTTCAACAACGAATACCGGGACATCCTGACCAGGCACGGTCTCTTGTTGAGCGGCTTTTCGCCCGACGGCAATCTCGTGGAGACCGTGGAATTGCCGTCGCACCCCTGGTTTGTGGGCGGCCAGTTTCATCCGGAGTTCAAATCGAGGCCCCGCCGCCCCCACCCGCTCTTTCGGGGATTCATCCGGGCGTCCCTGGCCCGCCAGAACGGGAACCGGCCCTCGAGCCGACGGGGCGGCGACGCGAAATGAGCAACCGACGGCACTCGGCGATCCGCCGTCGCTGCGGGGATTGACGGGAGTCTCTCGCGGGGGTCCGCATCGATGACAGCGCAAGTCTTCCGCGGCATCGGGGTGTCGCCGGGGGTCGCGATCGGGCGGGCCTTGGTGATCGAGGCGCGCCGGCCGCGGGCCAAGCGCGAGGTCCTGGACCCGAGCCGTGTGCCCGCCGAGATCGCCCGTCTCACGAAGGCGCTGGAGGATACGCGTCGCCAGATCACAGAGGTGCAGGGGCGAATCGCCAGCGAGGTCGGCGCCCAGTACGGCCGGATCTTCGACGCGCACCTGCTGATCCTGGAGGACCGCCTGCTCGCCGAAGAGACCGTCAAGTACATCCAGGCGCAGCACGTGAACGCGGAGTACGCCGTCCAGGAGGTGCTGGAGCCGGTGCGGCAGGCGTTCTCGCGGATCGAGGACGGCTACCTGCGCGAGCGGCGCAGCGATGTCGACGATGTGGGCGACCGCATCCTACGCAACCTGCTGGGGCAGCGCCCCACCATCCACATCGAGCGGCGGGGAGAGACCATCCTGGTCGCCCGCGACCTGACCCCGTCGGACACGGCGGCGCTCCAGCGCGAGTCGATCCTGGGGGTGGCCACCGAAACCGGCGGGCGCACCTCGCACAGCGCCATCATGGCGCGGTCGCTGGAAATTCCCGCCGTGGTGGGCGTCGAGAGCATCTGCGCCCACGTGAAGAACCAGGACACCGTGATCCTGGACGGGCTCGAGGGCCTGGTCATCGTTACTCCCGACCGGGAGATCCTCGGCCACTATCACGCCCGCAAGCAGCACCTGGACTACCTCGGCCGCACGCTGCACAAGCTGGGGAGTCTGCCGGCGGAGACGGTGGACGGGTACCGCGTCCGCGTGACGGCCAACATCGAGTTTCCCGCCGAGCTTGCCCAGGCCAAGGCCCACGGCGCGGAGGGGATCGGGCTCTACCGCAGCGAGTTCCTCTACCTGGATCGCCCCGACCTCCCCACGGAGGAGGAACACTTCGCCGTGTATCGCGCCGTGGCGGAGGATATGCAGCCTCGCCCCACCATCGTCCGGACGCTCGATTTCGGCGGAGACAAGCTGGCGTCGGCCATCCACCTGGCCACCGAGGAGAACCCATCGCTCGGGCTGCGCGCCATCCGGCTGTGTCTCCACCGGCCGGAGATGTTCCGCGGCCAGCTGCGTGCCATCCTGCGGGCCAGCGCGTTCGGGCCGCTCCGGATCATGTACCCGATGATCTCGGGCGTCGCCGAGGTTCGCGCCGCCAACGCCCTGCTGCACGAGGTCAAGGCGGAGTTGACCGAGGCCGGCATTCCGTTCGACAAGGCGATCCAGGTCGGGGCCATGATCGAGATCCCGTCCGCGGCCGTGATCGCCGATCTCCTGGCGCGGGAGGTCGACTTCTTCAGCGTGGGGACCAACGACCTCATCCAGTACGCCTTGGCGATCGACCGGGTCAACGAGCAGGTGGCATACCTCTACGAGCCGCTCCACCCGGCGGTGCTGCGGATGCTCCGCACGGTGGTGAGCGCGGCGCACAACGAGGGGATCTGGGTGTCCATGTGCGGCGAGATGGCGGGGGACCCGCTCTACGGTCTGCTCCTGGTGGGGCTGGGGTTCGACGAGCTGTCCATGACGCCGGCCTCCATCCCGCTGGTGAAGCGGATCATCCGGTCCATCACCTACAGCCAGGCCGCCGATCTGGGCCATCGGCTCTTCGGGTGCGCCACCGCCCAGGAGGTGGAGCAGCTGCTGCGACAGGAGATGCGCAGCCGCTTTCCGGAGTACATCTCGAGCGCGCCCTCGGGGCACTCGCGCGCGAGTTCGGACTGAGGCGGACCCGGGCAAGTGACCCACAAAAGGGGGTGATAGCAAGCGGCAAGGACTGGGGATCTTGGCATCGAGGCGACGGGGTACGCTTCCGATGCGCGGGGAACGCTGTCCGATGGGAAAGGACCCGGGGGATCTCGTATCGTCGATGCGTGCGGGGAAAGCACCACAAAGGAAGGAGTGATGCGCCATGAAACGGACGAATTGGGTTGTCGCTTCGGTCGTGTTCGGCCTGACCGCCTGGAGTGTTGCGGCTGTCGCGGGCGAGAAGGTGGACGAGGTCAAGCTGGGGTCGGTGATGTCCATGTCCGGCGGCGCCGCGAATCAGGGCACCCAGACGAAAACCGGCGCCATCATTGCCGCCGAAGAGATTAACGCCAAAGGAGGGATCCCAGCCCTCGGGGGAGCCAAGATCCGATTGATCTTCGGAGACTCCCAGAGCAAGCCGGACGTCGGCGCTTCCGAAACGGAGCGCATCATCCAGCGCGAGAATGTTCCCCTCATGTTCGGAGCGTACCAGAGCGCGGTGACCACAGTCACAACCGAAGTGGCCGAGCGGTACAAGACCCCGTGGCTGGTCACCGGATCGGTGGCGGACATCATCACCCAACGTGGTTTCAAATACACCTTCCGCCCCAACAACAAGGCCGTTTACGACGCCAACGAGCAGCTCCAAGCCATCAAGACCCTGGCGCAGGAAACGGGCAAGGGTCCCAAAAGCATCGGCGTGCTCGTGGAGGGATCGGATTGGGGAAAGTCCCATGCCGCCAACCTCCGGAAGCTCGCCAAAGACATAAACTACGAGATCGTCTTCGATGAGGCCTATTCCCCCGGCACCATGGATTTCTCCGCGCAGATTCTGAAGATCAAATCCAAGAAGCCCGACGCCATGATCATCGCCATGTACACGCCGGATCATATCGTCTTCACGAAGCAGATCTACGAAGGGCGTCTGGACATCCCCTTCGGCATTCACTCGGTCGGGGCGGGGTCCGAGGATCCGAACTTCTACAAGGCGGTTCCGCCCCAGGCGGTCGAATACATGTTCGTCCAGGAGGACTTCCAGATCGACATCACGGAGGTCGCTCCCTGGACCCAGGCCGTCGACAAGAAGTTCCGGGAGATGCTGGGGTACGAGTTGACCTGTTACGGCGCCCAGGGCTACTCTGCGATCTACACCATCTACGACGTCCTCCAGCGCGCCGGCTCGCTGGACAAGGAGAAGATCCGCGAGGCGTTCGTCAAGACCAACATCACCTCGGGGCCGGCCCTGATCATGGGCTGGCAGAAGATCGCCTTCGACAAGGACGGCCAGAACGTCGACGCTCACGGCGTGATCTCGCAGAATCTCAGGGGCAAGCGGACCACCGTCTGGCCGGTGACCAACCGTCCCAAGGGGATCAAGCCCGTCTGGCCCGTTCCCGCCTGGAAGGATCGCTAGCGGCATCACCCGGCGGCGCGGCGGGCGGGTTCGCCGCGCCGCTCTCTCGGAACAGGGGCGCGGCATGGATGCGGTCATTCTCGGCGTGGCGGTCGTGAACGGCATTGTGCTGGGCGGGCTGTACGGGGCCATCGCCATCGGGCTGAGCCTCATCTTCGGGGTGATGCGCGTCATCAACTTCGCCCACGGCTCCTTCCTGATGATCGGCCTGTTCGTCCCGTACTGGCTGTGGCAGCTCTTCAAGGTCAACCCCTACGTCTCGGTCCTGATCGCGGCGCCGGCCCTCTTCATGCTGGGCTACGCCGTGCAAGCCGTCCTGATCGCCCCCCTCTACCGGCGCGAGCGGGCCATGGTCCTGGAGCCCGTCTCCGTACTCATGCTCACCGCGGGCGTCGGCCTCATCATGGACAACCTGACTTTCATGGCGTTCGGTCCGGATTTCCGCGGCATCACCCTCGACTTCGCCTCCAAGGCCTTCCGGTTCGGAGATTACCTGAACATCAACTATACGCGCCTCCTGGCGTTTCTGGTCAGCCTGGGCCTCACCGCGTTGCTCAGCCTGTTCCTGGCACGGACGGATCTGGGGCGCGCCATCCGCTCGACCGCACAGAACCGGGACGCCGCCGCTCTCTGCGGGATCAACGTCATGCGAATCTACAATGTGACGTTCGGCATGGGCTGCGCCGTGTTGGGTGTGGTGGGGTGTCTGATGATTCCCTTCTACCCGGTGAGCCCGTCCATCGGGCTGGCCTTCGGGATCCGCTCGTTCATCACCGTGGTACTGGGCGGCATCGGAAGCATTCCGGGCTGTATCCTCGGTGGGTTGGTCCTGGGCGTGGTAGAGTCGGTGGCGGCCCAGTTCGTCACGGCCACGTCGGCCTCGATCTTTTCGTTCGTCATCTTCATTCTGGTGCTCTTCTTCCGGCCCACGGGCTTGCTGGGGATGAAGGTCTGAACTCACGGGGAGCGACGCAGTCATGGCGACAGAATCCGGCGGCCGACACCGCGTGGTGACCGCGACCGCGGCGATCGGGGTGCTCCTGCTGGCGGCTCCGCTGGCCGTGACGGACGAGTACCACCTCCACGTCCTGATTGCCACCCTCTACTTCGCGTACATGGCGTCGGCCTGGAACATCGTGTGCGGCTACACGGGGCAGCTCTCGCTGGGGCATTCGGCGCTATCGGGCATCGGGGGGTACGTTTCGACGCTCTTGCTGATCAACGCCGGCCTGAGCCCCTGGATCGGCATGGTCGCCGGGGGGGTCTGCGCCACGGCGGTGGGGGTGCTCGTCGGATGGCCCTGTTTCCGGCTACGGGGACCGTACTTCGCCTTGACCACGATCGCTTTCGCGGAGATCCTGCGCATCTGGACCGAGAACACCGAGGAGGTTTTCGGCATCGAGCTGCGAGGAGCGCAGGGGCTCAGTATCCCGCTCAAAGGGCACGCGCCGGCCCTCTTCCAGTTCGACGGCAAGGTGCCCTACTATTGCATCATCCTAGCCATGGTGGCGGCGCTGATGGCGATCGCCTGGTGGATGGAGCGGTCCCGCATGGGCTTCTACCTCAAGGCCATCCGGGCGGACCAGGATGCGGCCGAAGCGCTGGGGGTCCACTCGACCCGCTATCTGCTGTCCGCCATGGCCGTCAGCAGTTTCCTCACGGCGCTGGGCGGAAGCTTCTACGCGCAGTACTACCGCTACATCAACCCGGAGCGGAACATGGGCCTGGACTTCTCCATCGAACTGGCGCTGATGGGGATCGTCGGCGGGCAGGGCACGGTCGTGGGGCCGATCCTGGGCGCGTTTCTGCTCACCCCGGCCGGCGAGATCACGCGGGCCACCCTGGGTGGGAAGTTCCCCGGGTTGCACCTGGCGATCTATGGGTTGGTCCTGATCCTGGCCATGCTCTTCCTCCCCAAGGGGCTGATCCAGCCCCTGCGGGGACTGCTCGATCGGCGGCCCACGGTCTCGGGCGCGGCCGCCAAATCGACGCAAGCCTGAGACGGCGCACAGGGAGTCCGCGATGCCACTCCTCGAGGTGTCGAGCATCAGCAAGTCCTTTGGGGGCAACCAGGCCGTCAAGGGGCTGAGCTTCACGGTCGAATCGGGCGAGATCCTGGGTCTGATCGGCCCCAACGGGGCGGGAAAGACGACGGCGTTCAACATGATCGCCGGATACTTTCCTCCGGACAGCGGGGAGATCCGGTTCAAAGGGGAAAATCTCGCTGGACTGCGCCCCTGGGATATCTCGCATCGAAAGATCGCGAGGACGTTCCAGCTCTCCAAGCCCTTCGGAGACTTGACGGTTCTGGAGAACGTCATGGTCGGGGGGTTTCACAACCAGGGGAGTCGCTCGGCCGCCAGGCGGAAGGCCGAAGAGGTCTTGGCCTTCGTGGGCATGAGCGACCGGATGGGCACCGAAGCGCAGAACCTGACCGTGGTGGATCGGAAGCGGCTGGAGATGGCCCGCTGTCTCGCCACGGAGCCGGAGCTCCTGCTGCTGGACGAGGTCGTCGCCGGCGCCACGCCCGCCGAGGCCGTGGCCATGATGGAGGTGATCGGCCGGATCCGGCAGAGCGGTGTGACGATCGTCATGGTCGAGCATGTGATGCGCGTGGTCATGGGATTGAGCCACCGCGTGCTGGTGCTGCACCACGGCGAGACCATCGCCGTCGGCGACCCGCAGGCGGTGAGCCGCGACCCCGTGGTGCTGAAGGCCTATCTGGGAGCGCGCTATGCCCATGCTTGAGGTGCGCGCGGTGCAGGGCGGATACGGGGACATCACCGTTCTCAAGGAGGTGAGCCTCGAGGTCGAGGAGCGGGAGGTCGTGGCGCTGGTGGGAGCCAACGGCGCGGGGAAATCTACGCTGCTCCGCACCGTCTCTGGGCTGTTGCGGCCCACGGCCGGCGAGATCCGGCTGCGCGGCGAGCGGATCGACCAGGCGCCGCCCCATCGTGTCGTGGAGCTGGGGTTCGTGCAGGTGCCGGAGGGGAAGCAGCTCTTCCAGCAGATGACGGTCGAGGAGAATCTGCTGGTGGGCTCCCTCTGCCCCAGGGCTCGAGGAGCGCGGCAGCGGAGTTTGGAGGAGGTCTACAGCCTGTTCGGCGAGCTGGCGGACAAGCGCCGGCGGCAGGCGGGATCCCTCTCCGGCGGCGAGCAGCAGATGGTGGCGGTGGGGCGAGCGCTGATGGCCCGGCCGACGATCCTGGCGATGGACGAGCCCTCCCTGGGGTTGGCGCCGGTCGTCGTGGACCGGCTCTTTGCCGTCCTGCAGACCATCCGCGACCGCGGGATGACGATCCTGCGCATCGAGCAGAATGTGCAGCAGACGCTGGAGATGGCCGACCGCGGCTATGTCATGGAAAACGGGCACATCGTCCTGACCGGGTCGGGGCCGGAACTCCTTGCCAACGAGCACCTGAAGACGCACTATCTGGGTCTGTGAGGGCGCCCGCGGGACGCCAAGAGCGGCCGACTTTTCCTTGACAATCGCCTCGCCTGTGCTAGAGTCTCGCCGCTTCTCCGACCGGCACATTTCCCGCGAACATTTCTGTAGGAGGATGAAAGCGTGTCCGCGCGTCAATATCTCTTCACGTCGGAGTCGGTGACCGAGGGGCACCCCGACAAGATTGCCGACCAGATTTCCGATGCCGTGCTGGACGCCGTGTTTAGTCAGGACCCTTACGGCCGCGTGGCCTGCGAGACGCTGGTCACCACCGGATTGGCCTTCATCGCGGGCGAGATCACCACCCGCTGCTACGTGGATATCCCCAAGGTGGCGCGGGAGGTCATCCGCGACGTCGGGTACACCCGGGCCAAGTACGGCTTCGACTTCGAGACCTGCGCCGTGATCACCGCGATCCAGGAGCAATCCTCGGACATCGCCCTGGGGGTGGACATCCAGGGGGCGGGGGACCAGGGGCTGATGTTCGGCTATGCCACGCGCGAAACGGCGGAGCTGATGCCCATGCCGATCCTGCTGGCGCACAAACTGTGCATGCGCCTGACCGAGGTCCGGCGCAAGGAGATCCTCGACTACCTGAGGCCGGACGGGAAATCGCAGGTGACCATTGAGTATCTCGATGGTAAGCCGGTGCGGGTGGACACGGTGGTCGTCTCCTCCCAGCACAGCCCGGACGCGACGCTGAAGCAGATCCGTGAGGATATCATCGAGGCGGTCATTCTGCCCGTGCTGCCCAAAGAGCTCGTGAATCCGGAGCGGATCACGTACCACATCAACCCCACGGGCCGCTTCGTCATCGGCGGGCCGCACGGGGACACCGGTCTCACCGGCCGCAAGATCATCGTGGACACGTACGGCGGCGTCGGGAGCCACGGCGGCGGCTGCTTCTCGGGCAAGGACCCGACCAAGGTGGACCGGTCGGCGTCCTACATGGCCCGGTACATCGCCAAGAACCTGGTGGCATCGGGTCTCTGCGAGAAGTGCGAGGTGCAGCTGGCGTACGCCATCGGCGTGGCGGAGCCCGTTTCCATCATGGTGGACAGCCATGCGACCGGGCGCATCCCAGACGAAGAGATGCAAAAACTGGTGCGCAAGCACTTCGAGCTGACGCCGGCAGGAATCATCAAGTCGTTGGACCTCCGCCGGCCCATTTTCCGGAAGACGGCGGCCTACGGCCACTTCGGCCGGCCGGATCCGGATTTCAGCTGGGAGCGGACCGACAAGGCCGACGCTTTGCAGGCGGACGCGGGGAAGCTGGGCGCGTAGGCGGGAACGGGATCGAGAACAGGGGGTCGGGTGCCGCGAAACGACCGGACACCCCCGATACGAGCCAGGGCCAGGGGCGGGGACGACCCCTGGCCCTTTGCATGAAAGGGACACCGCATGAAGTACGACGTCAAGGATCTCGCGCTGGCGGAGAGGGGCACGCGCCGCATCGAGTGGGCGCGGAGCAGCATGCCGGTGCTCCGCTCGATCGAGGAGCGGTTCAGCCGCGAACAGCCGCTCAAAGGGTTGCGGGTCTCCGCCTGTCTACACGTGACGTCGGAGACCGCCAACTTGATGCGGGCGCTCAAGGCCGGCGGTGCGGACGTGCGCCTCTGTGCGAGCAACCCCCTCAGCACGCAGGATGACGTGGCCGCCGCGCTGGTGAAGGGGTTCGGGATTCCGGTCTTCGCCATCCGCGGCGAGGACAAGGAGACGTACTACGGCCACATCAACGCGGCGCTGGACTCCAGGCCGCACCTGACCATGGACGACGGCGCCGACACCATCGGGGTCATCCACGCCCAGCGCAAGGACCTGGCGGCCAACGTCATCGCCGGGACGGAGGAGACCACCACCGGCGTGATCCGACTGAAGAGCATGGAGCGCGACGGGGTGCTGCTCTACCCCATCATCGCGGTGAACGACGCCGACACCAAGCACTTCTTCGACAACCGCTACGGCACCGGTCAGAGCACCGTGGACGGGATCCTGCGGGCGACGAACCTGCTGCTGGCCGGCAAGCGTTTCGTCGTGTGCGGATACGGTTGGTGCGGGCGCGGCGTGGCCATGCGCGCGCGCGGCATGGGGGCCAACGTTATCGTGGTGGAGACCGATCCCCTCAAGGCGCTGGAGGCGGTGATGGACGGCTTCACGGTGCTGCCGATGCTGGAGGCGGCGCGGCAAGGAGAAGTCTTTGTCACGGTGACGGGGAATATGCATATCATCCGCAAGGAGCACTTCGACGTCATGCGGGACGCCGCCGTGGTCTGCAACTCCGGTCACTTCAACGTGGAGATCGACATCCCGGCCCTGGCGTCGTTGAGCAACGGGAGCGCCCCCATCCGGGACGAGGTGGTGGAGTACCGGCTGAAGGACGGACGGCGCATCTATCTGCTCTCCGAGGGGCGGCTGATCAACCTGGCGGCGGCCGAGGGGCACCCGGCCAGCGTCATGGACATGTCGTTCGCCAACCAGGCGCTCGGGTCCGAGTACGCCGTCAAGAACCGGGGGACGTTGGAGAAAAAGGTGTACCGGATCCCGCGATCCATCGACGCCGAAATCGCCCGGCTCAAGCTGGAATCCATGGGCGTGAAGATCGACGCGCTCACCGACGAGCAGCGCAAGTACCTCGCGTCGTGGGAGATGGGGACGTAGTGCCGAGTATCGAGTGCCGAGTGCCGAGGGGACGACTTGCGAGCCACGAGCCAGGAGCCACCAACCGCAGTGTGCCACGTGCCGAGTACCCGGTGCGGAGGAGGCGAGCCTCGAGCCGCGGAGTGCCGGGTGTGGTGTGCCGAGTTCCGAAAGCTGAAAGCTGAGTGCTGACCGCTGATCGCTTGCAGCGAGTGCGGGGTGCCGAGGGGTGCGGGCGTCGAGTCGCCAATGGGGCAACTGGCCGATTTATCCGCAGGGTTCCGCACGTTGACCAATTGACGTATGGAGCAATGGACTCGCAGGAGCCGGGAGGCGCGATGGCGCGGCGCTGAGCGGCTGAGGGCGCAAGGGAATCCGAGGGCCGGGAAGCGTTCCGTTTCCCGGCCCTCGTGCTTTGTGAGGACGCTTTGGGCTAGACGGTCTACTTTGTAGTCTCTGATCGCGTCGGAGGCAAGCAGGAATTATAGAAGCATCGTGTGAATAATTGACGAGCGATATAGCAGATGCTATATTTCCGTTGTGGATTCTTCTGGTCGTTTAATTCTTCCGGAAATCACCGATGACTACGACCAGCGCGTAAAGCGGCTGAGGGGGCGGCTTGGCCTCACGCAAACGGCCCTCGCAAATGAACTGGGGGTTTCGTTCGCAACAGTCAACCGTTGGGAAAACGGCCAGACAAAACCGTCCAAGCTTTCGTGGAATCAGCTCCGCCAGTTGGAGTTGGGTATCGCGGAGCCGCCTTCGTCGGGTAGCTTTGAAGAGAAACCTCCCCCCACGCTCGACTTCACCTCTGACCCCAGTGTCGTCAAAGTGCTCTCCGAGGGGGAACGCCTCTCCTTCGGCCACCTTGTGAACCCCACCTTCGCCACCGAAATTTCCAACATTGACCCGCTTCCGCACCAGCGAATCGCCGTTTACGATCGCATGCTCCCTCAGCCCCGACTCCGCTTCCTTTTGGCCGACGACGCGGGAGCGGGCAAGACCATCATGGCCGGACTTTATATCCGGGAGATGCTGTCGCGTCGGCTCCTGCGTCGCATCTTGATCGTGCCGCCGGCCGGATTGGTGGGCAACTGGCGGCGGGAACTGCTCCGACTCTTCAATTTGCCATTCCAGATCGTCGAGGGCGCGGACGCTCGAGAGGGCAACCCCTTTACAACTCCGACTGGCGATCGAGTTATAGTCAGCGTCGATACGCTGGCAAGTCCGCGCGCATTCGCGAGACTCAAGGAAACCGGCGTTCCGCCCTACGATCTGGTCATATTCGACGAGGCGCACAAGTTGTCCGCGGATCGGGGGACCGATCTGCGTGTCCGAAAGACCGAGCGGTACTCCTTGGCGGAGGCACTAGTGGGAGTGTCGGGGGTTGACGAACGCTGGCGTCTCCCGTGGGCTGTCAATCATCTCCTGCTGCTCACTGCTACTCCGCATATGGGGAAAGCGTATCCGTATTACGCGCTCTGGCGCCTCCTGGAGCCGGATGTCCTCTCGACGCCGGAAGCATTCGAGGCATACCCTGCGGAGCTTCGCCACCAACGCTTCATTCGTCGCACCAAGGAAGAGATGGTGCACCTGGATGGTCAGCCGCTCTACCCGACCCGGATATCCGACACGTTGACCTTTCGGCTGACGCAAGGTGAAATCAGCGAACAGGCGCTGTACGACGAAACGACCGAATACCTTCGCTACGTTTACAATCGGGCGAAGCTGTTGAACCGAGAGGCAGCGCGCCTGGCCATGAGCGTCTTCCAACGCCGTCTCGCCAGCTCCATCTATGCGCTCCTGCGCTCGTTCGAGCGCCGCATCGAGAAACTGGACCGACTCATCGCCGACGTCCAAGAAGGGGAACTCACGTTCGAGCAACTCACGCTCCTCCAGCAGCGCATTCACGAAGACGATGACGTTCTGGAGGCGAAGACCGCGGATGATGAATCGCCCGACGCGGAGCGCGAGGAGAACGAGGCCGCCGAAGACACCTTACTGCAAGGCGTTGTCGCGGCATCCCTCGCGGACCTTCTGGCGGAGAAGGAACAGGTTGCGCATCTTCTGGATCTTGCCAGGAAGGTGCACGAGCGTGGCCACGAATCCAAGTTCGAGCGGCTCCGCGAGGTGCTCACCGATCCCACGTTCGGCGGAGAAAAGCTCATTGTCTTCACGGAACACCGGGACAGCTTGTCGTTCCTCGTCCAGCGCTTGAACGGGATGGGTTACACCGGCCAGGTAGCGCAGATTCACGGCGGCATGCACTACACGCAGCGCGAAGAGGAGGTCGAGCGATTCCGAAAACCCCTTGCGGAGGACGGCGCGCGTTTCCTGATCTGCACGGATGCCGCGGGCGAGGGAATCAACCTGCAGTTCTGTTGGCTGATGATCAATTACGACGTCCCGTGGAACCCGGCCCGTCTGGAACAGCGCATGGGGCGCATTCATCGGTACGGGCAAAAGCACGATCCCGTGATTATCCTGAATCTGGTCTCGTCGTCCACGCGCGAGGGCAAGGTTCTGGCGACGCTTCTCTGCAAACTGGAGCGGATCCGGAAAGAGCTGCGGTCGGACAAGGTATTCGATTGCATCGGACGAATTTTTGAAGGGGTGTCCATCACGCGGTACATGGAGCTTGCGATCACCGAGGACGCAGAGGTTGTGGCGCAAGAATTGGACGGCCGCTTGACGAACGAGCAGGTCCAGGCGCTCGCCGCCCGCGAGAAGTCACTGTACGGCTCGGGCGGGGATGTCGCCACGGCGTTGCCGGCTCTCCGCACGACCCTCGACAGGGAAGTCTATATCCGTCTGCTGCCCGGTTACATCCGGCAATACCTGGACCAGGCCGCGCCGCTCGTGGGCATCGCGCTCGAAGGGGACGCGGCGGGCGAGTTTTCGCTCAGGCCGACCATACCAGGAGCAACCGACAGTCTGCTGCCCGCGCTGGAATTGTACCCAGAGAAAACGCGAAGACGTTTCTCGGTGATGCGTCCGGCGGACAGGGACGATGTGATCTGGCTGCATCCTGGCGAACCCGTCTTCGAGCAGCTCCGCGCACTGGTGCGTGACCGTCTTGCCGACGATGGAATACGCGGCGCGGTCTTCGTGGATCCCGCGACCGATAAGCCGTATCTGTTTCACCTAGCTCTCCTGTCAATCGTCAGAAAGGCCGACCCGGAGCTTCCAGAGCTGACGAAGGAAGAATTGCTGGAATGCCGCCTTGTCGGCGTGAAGCAATTTGAAGGAGCCGAGCTCGCCCTGTGCCCCGTCGAGCATTTGTTGCTTCTGAAAGGGGGCCGGGGGCTCCCCGCTGCAGCCCAGCGATTGGCTGTGACGGCGCAGGACGAGAAGGAGTTGGCCCGGTCTTTTCTTGTCGAGCGCGTCGCGCGAGAGATGGCGGTGGAACGAAAGCGGCGGGTCATCGAGAGCCTACCGGAGCGGGAAGGCTTTGTCCGGCGCGGTTTCGACTATCAGGAGGTCGGGCTGTCCGCCGTCCGGGCAAAGCATTCGGAGAAGGCCCGGAGCGGCAACCGGAAGGCGATTGAGGCCCTCGAAGAGGTGAAGCGCCATCAGCGCGAACTGGCGGGCCGGCGAGAGGCCGCTTTGGCTGTTCTGCGACGCGAGCCCGAGCTGATCGCGCCGGGCGCGGTGGAATTTGTCGCGCACGCGCTGATCGTGCCGTCATCCGATCCCGCCGACCGCGAGCAGCACGACGTCAACGTCGAGTTGGCCGCCATGAAGATCGCCAGGGCCTTTGAGGAGGCCGCAGGAGCCACGGTGCACGATGTCCACACCCCGGACCTCTCTCGCGCTGCGGGTTTGGCGGAAAACCCAGGGTTCGATCTGCTCTCGGTCAGGGCAGAGGGCGAAAAGCGCGCCATCGAGGTCAAGGGCCGGGCAGGAACCGGAGACGTTGAGGTGTCCGCCAACGAGTGGGCCAAGGCCTGCAACCTCCGAGACGGCTACTGGCTCTATGCCGTCTACGACTGTGCGACGCCCAATCCGCGACTTGTTCGGGTGCAGGATCCGTTTGGGAGACTGTTGGCGAAGTCGAAGGGGAGCGTGTTGGTTGGCGCGAAAGAGATCTTGAGTGCGCAAGCTTCCTAAGATTGCCGCAATCTACGATGGTCAAGAAGCCGGAAGAAGGACGGAGACATGGAACGATCCAACCGCTTCAAGCTAATCGAAGAGCTCGAACGCATGCGCTCGTCCAAAGTGATCTGTTATCTCACCAGCCTTCGTCAGAACGTACCGGCGCAGATGGCTGACGATGCAGTTCGAGTCGTATTCGACCATATCCTTCGACTGCCGAGCCGACCTGTTCCCAAGCTCGACATCTTCCTGTGTAGCAACGGTGGCAGCGGTACAGTACCGTGGAGATTGGTGTCGCTATTTCGGGAGTTCTCGAGGTCGATTGGTGTCTTGATACCGTATCGAGCCTACAGTGCTGCGACGCTCCTCGCGCTTGGCGCAGACGAAATCGTCATGCACCCCTTTGGCGAGCTTGGTCCCATTGATCCCACTGTTTCGAATGATTTCAACCCAGTCGAGCAAGGAACAGGGCGACGCATTGGCATCAGCGTTGAAGATGTGAAAGCCTACGTCAATTTCATCAAGTCCGGCGTTGGGATTACCCACGAGGATGAACTGGTCCGGGCGATTGAGGTCTTGGCCAGTAAGGTCCACCCACTGGCGCTGGGAAACGTGGAACGCTTTCTTTCTCAGTCTCGGATGATTGCGACAAAGATTATGCGCACGCACATGAAGGAGGCATCAGACCATACGATTCAAGAGATTGTGGAAAACCTGGCCTCAAAACTCTATTTCCACGGCCATCCCATAAACCGCCAAGAGGCCAAGAGCGACTTGAATCTTAAAGTGATGACTGAATTGCCGCCAACGCTGGAAACCGTGATGTGGGAGCTCTATCTAGATTTTGAGGCAGAATTCGAGAATCTAAAACCCTTCAACCCAGCAGCCGACCTCGCTGCCATGCCTGATCCCGCGCAAGGGCCGAAAACGAAAAATTACAGTATCGTCCATGCAATCGTGGAAAGCGCAGGCAAGTGTAGCCGGCATATTACTGAGCGGCGGTACCGCCTTATGCAGGGACCTCAGCCTGGTCAGGTTGGGATTCAGGAGGAAATCCTGTCGCAAGAATGGAGTCATTCAGAGGAACCAAAGGCGGAAAACCAGCCTCTACAGTCGTCGACAGAACCTGGGGGTGCTCAACGGGCCGAGAAGGGGTAGGAAAAACGACCGGCGAGGAGCTCCCGACGGGTAAGGGCGTAGATGTGGCACCGCCTATGGACGCCGGATAAACACGACTGGCTGCGATGACCTTTGTAGCCATGGGCAACCTCCAACGACGAAAGTATAGCCTCCGTTTGTCGAAAATACAACTTTCTCGGGTTGAGCAAGGGCATTGGTTCATCGTTCAGAACAGGATAGGCCCGAATGACTGATACCCCTCGTCTTATCGAACACGCGTTTCCATTGAAACAGGCGTCGCTGGATAGTGTTCATGAGAAGAACATCCGGCATGGCCATATCTCTACTTTGCACATTTGGCCAGCGCGGCGACCGTTGGCAGCTTGCCGGGCGGCGTTGATTGCGACGCTCCTGCCTGATCCGAGCGCGCAGCCCAAGCCGGAAGGTATGAGTGACGAGGAGTGGCGTAAAGAGGTCATCCGTCAGCGCCAGGAGTTGTGCGAGAAGATCGGCGGGAAGGTCGTCAAGCAGATCGAGAAGAAGCGGATGCCCAACGGGCAGGTCGTCGAGCGCGAGAAAGAGGTCACTGAGGGCGGTATCCTCCACTGGGGTCGCGAGACGGAGAACGCGGCCGATCTGGAGTGGTTCCGGCAGGAGATCCGCAAAGCCTACGGCGGCCGAGCGCCGAAGGTGCTTGATCCATTTGCCGGCGGCGGGGCGATTCCGTTGGAGGCTATGCGCCTTGGTTGCGAGGCAACTGCGGTAGACATCAACCCCGTCGCGTGGTTCATTCTCAAGTGCACGCTTGAATATCCACAGAAGCTGGCCGGAAAGACATGGCCGCTTCCTGAGTTCGTTCTGCAGAATGAATCGTTCATGCGCGAGTTCCTCGCGAAAGCCAAGGGGCTTAGTAAGGGACAGATCACCAAGACCCTGGAGCGGTTGGGACGCAGCCTGAAGAAAGGCGAGCAGGCGGCGCTCGATCTCGACGCGGGTCAGGGAGTGGGTACCGAGGCGGACCTCGCATGGCATGTCCGCGCGTGGGGTCAATGGGTGCTGGATCGGGCACGCCGGGAGCTGGCACAGTACTACCCGACCTACGCTGATTTTGAACCGGTCGAGAAGGATGCCTCGAAACCCTACGAGGCGCAACCCATGCGACTTGTTCCATTGAAGGAGGATGGCACGGCAGACGTGGACGCGCTCAACGCGGAATTCAGCGAGGAATACCTGGCCGACAAACGAAACCCGCGCTGGGTGGCGAAGCCCACAGTCGCGTACCTCTGGGCCAGGACAGTGACCTGCAAGAATTGTCGCGCCACAATCCCGCTCCTCAAGACGCGGTGGCTTTGTAAGAAGGAGAAAAAGCGGGTCGTTCTCACGATGGAACCGGTGAAGGCTGACGCGGGGACGCGGGGACGCGGGGACGCGGAGACGGGATGCGAGGAAGCGGTGCCGTTCGTTCAATTCGGGATCGAGACGAACGTACCCGTCAAAGGCGGGAACCCCGCCCAGCGGCGCGAGCACGATAAACGGATTGGTGCGGGAACCATGTCCCGGTCCGGAGCGAAATGTCCTTGCTGTCCGGCAATTATGATGATGGAAGATATTCGCCTGGAAGGGCGGGCTGGTCGACTAGGGACGGCGAACACAGCGGTAGTCACGGATGGACCGATTGGCAAAGAGTACCGACTCCCCACGAAGCCCGAAATCGCGATGGCAGCCAAGGCCCAAGATCTCCTTCCTGCGGTTTTTGCTCAGATTCCATTCGGTTTGCCGGATGAGCCACTGCCCTCGAAAGAGGCGCTGGGCTTCCGTGTTCCGCTCTACGGCTTCGACAACTGGGGCAAGCTATTCACGCCACGTCAACTCATGGCGCTCGGAGTCTTTGTAAAGTCGATCGCCAGTTCGGGTCGTGAGATGGCCGATGCTTGGCCGACCATCGAACTTCGCGATGCCATCTTACTCTACTTGGCGTGCTCTTTGGACCGGGCAGTGAATTATCTCAGTACCATCTGCATATGGGAGCCAGTTGCCGCCGAGGTCAAGCAGACCTTTCTACGTTTTGCCCTCCCAATCACGTGGGATTTCGTGGAGGGAAACCCGCTTGCACCGATCGATCGGTTCTTCCAGGGTGCTGTCGGAAGCATGGAGCAAGTCCTTCAGGGGCTCCTACCTGCTGCAGTTGGGCGTCCCCGGCCGCAGGTTTCTTGCGAGAGTGCATTAGCAAGGGTCGATGAGGAGTTGCAGGACCTCATACTCACCGACCCCCCCTACTATGATGCTATTCCATATTCGGACTTGATGGACTTCTTCTATGTTTGGTTAAAAAGGAGTTTGGCACATTCTCCAAAGGACATCAGGGCGATCTTCGCGAGACCGCTGTCCCCAAAATGGGACAAGGCAACTTGCGACGGTGAGTTGATCGACGATTCAAGTCGACACGATGGTAACGCGGACGCGTCGCGAAAGGCATACGAGGACGGAATGTCAGCCGCCTTCGGTACGTGTTGCAGAGCTTTGAATTCATCTGGCCGTCTTGTAGTCGTATTTGCGAATAAGCAGCCCGAAGCTTGGGGTACTTTGGTTTCAGCCGTCATCCGTGCTGGTTTTGTCGTGCATGGGAGTTGGCCCATTGCCACCGAGATGCGTGGAGGGGTGAGGAATTTTGGCAGGGCTTCCTTATCGTCTTCTGTCTGGTTGGTATGTAAGAAGCGCCCAGAAGGAACAAGGCCCGGGTGGGATAATCAGGTCCTTGACGAAATGCGGCGCAAGATTAGGGAGAAGCTCCGGGAATTCTGGGATGCCGGGATTCGAGGACCGGATTTTGTGTGGGCGGCGACGGGGCCGGCGCTGGAGGCGTACAGCAAGCACCCAGTGGTGAAGAAAGCGAACGACCCCGGCGAGGTGATGACGGTTTCGGAGTTCCTGACGCATGTCCGGCGAATGGTCGTGGATTATGTGGTCGGGCGCGTGATGTACCGGGATGAAGACGACGCGGAGACGGGGCAACAGGGAGACGCGGAGACTGTCACCGCGTCACCGCGTCACCGCGTGGCCGTGTCTGTTCCAGAAACACCGATAGGCGACCTCGACGAGCCCACTGCATACTATCTGCTGCATCGTCACGACTTCGGCATGGACGACGCGCCCGCCGGGGCGTGCATCCTGTATGCGATCTCGTGCGGCATTTCCGATAGGGATCTTGCAAGCACGTGGGACTTGATCGCATTTACGAAGGGGCAGTCGACAGGGGAAGAAGAAGACGCGGAGACGGGGGGACGCGGGGACGCGGAGATGGCGGGTGAAGAAGAAGAGACGGATGCGGAGGAAGAGTCTGGGAGTAAGGTGAGGCTGAAGACATGGGTACAGCGCAAGAGTCGGTCACTGGGATATGATGCTCGCGGTGGCAAGCCCATTCCGCTGATTGATCGTGTGCATTGTCTCATGCACCTCTGGAAGGCGGGTGATCTTCAAAGGGTTGACGAATATCTTGACGGCAACGCCCTCCGGCGGCAGGAGCTTTTCAAGCGGCTTGTGCAGTCGCTGATCGAGCTATCGCCCGCCGGAAGCGAAGAGCGATCCCTCTTGGAGTCTATCAGCAACCATGTCGGCGCGAAGGGGGCTGCCGCCGAGAGGTTGGCGGAGTTGCCGTTTGCGGCGACTGGAGATGGTTGACGCGGGGACGCGGTGTGGAGCAGCGACACGGAGACACGGAGACGCGGGGAGGCGGAGACGCGGGGACACGGGGAGAAAGACGACACGGAGACGCGGGGACGCGGTGAGAGGGTGACGCGGAGACGGGGAGATGGGTAATATCCGGTCGTTCAAGGAGTTGAGGGTGTGGCAACACGCGATGGATGCGGCAATGCGAGTCTTTGAGCTGACCAAGACGTTCCCGGGTGACGAGAAGTACTCGATGACGGATCAGTTCCGGCGCGCTTCGCGGTCGGTTGCCACGAATATTGCGGAAGCGTGGCGGAAGCGGCGCTGCCCCGCGGCATTCGTGAGTAAGCTTAACGATGCAGAGGGTGAGGCCGCTGAATCTCAGACGTGGACAGAGCTTGCCTTGCGGTGCGGATACTTGTCGTACTCCGAGGCGCTTGAATTGGATGGCGTCTTCGACAAGATTCTCGCAGAACTGGTCTGTATGATCGAGCATCCAGAGGATTGGACGGTCGGCACCAATCGCTCTCCCCGCGTCGCCGCGTCCCCGCGTCCCCGCGTCGCCTCCCAGTCTCGTCGTTCGCAAGCGCATCACAAAGAGAGTGTCCGATGACCAACCGCCGCCTCCCATTGGACGACAATCGCTTGTTCGGAAAGCTTCCGGTGGAGCTGGCCGAGAACATTCGTTCGCTCAACCCGTGGTGGAGAGGTTTGCCTGGGCAGGAGTTGCCGGCGTTCAAGCGGTGGCCGTTCGGGCGGCTCAAGCGGTTACTGATGCAGGGTATGACACCCGCCACCGTTCTACGAGGGCCGCGGCGCGTGGGAAAGACCATCCTGCTTCGGCAGTTGATCGAGTCCCTGCTCGCCGACGGCGTGGCGCCGCAACGTCTCCTCTATGTGCCGTTCGACGAGCTTCCGACGCTGCGCGGATTGCGGGAACCCGTCCTCGGCATCGCACGCTGGTACGAGGGGGAGATCCTGAAAAGCACCTTCAATCAGGCGGCTCGCAAGAAGAACACGGCGTATCTGCTGTTCGACGAGGTACAGAACCTCGATGCGTGGGCCCCGCAGGTGAAGAACCTTGTGGACAACCACAGCGTCCGCGTTCTCGTGACCGGCAGCTCGTCCCTCCGGATCGAGGCCGGTCGCGATAGCCTGGCGGGCCGGATCACGACGCTTGATGTCGGATCGCTCTTCCTTCGGGAGATCGCCGACCTTCGTCAAGACGAAGTGTCCTCCCCCTTCTGGCCGGAGAACGGCCTGGAGCATCTGGGCAAGCAAGACTTTTGGATCGAGGCCGTTCGGCATGGACGGGCGACCCGGGATCGGCGCGATGCGGCGTTTCTCGCCTTTTCGCAGCGTGGGGCCTATCCCATGGCTCACGATCGCCCGGATGTTCCGTGGGAGGAAGTGGCGGATCTCTTGAACGAAACGGTCATCAAGCGGGCGATCCAGCACGATCTTCGGATGGGGCCGCGAGGGCAGAAGCGGGACGAGAAGCTTCTTGAAGAGGTGTTCCGCTTGTGCTGCCGGTATGCGGGGCAGACCCCCGGCCAGGCGGTCTTCGTCCCGGAGATCCAACAGGCGTTGGCGGGCAACATCGGCTGGAACCGCATCCTCAATTACCTTCGCTTCATAGATGGTACGCTCTTGATTCGCCTGGTGCAGCCCCTGGAGCTGCGACTGAAGCGGAAAAAGTCGCCGCCGAAGGTCTGCCTCTGCGACCATGCACTGCGGGCGGCGTGGCTCCAGGAGGTGGTCCCGCTGGCTCCGGAAAGTCTCGCCGCGAATCCCCACCTGACCGATCTGGCGGGTCACATTGCGGAGAGTGTTCTCGGATACTTCTTCGCCTCGATTCCCCATCTGGACGTGGCGCACTTCCCCCTCCGAGGAAACGAACCCGAGGTGGATTTCGTCCTGACGATCGGCACGCGGCGTATTCCCGTGGAGGTCAAGTATCGGCGGCGAATCGACCCGCATGACGACACGCGGGGGCTACGCGCATTCCTGGAAAAGACCGTCTACAACGCCCCGCTCGGCGTGCTGGTGACGCTCGATGACGACGTGAAGGTTCCCGATCCGCGCATTGTCCCCATCTCGCTCTCAACGCTGCTCTGGCTGAAGTGAGCAAAGGGAGACTGGCATGGCGAAGTTGCCCTGGACCCCGTGGCACAAGGCGGTGGCGCTACGCGCGGACTTGAAGTCGGGCGAGCTGCCGCTCCACATGTTCGCGGCCGACCTGTACGATGTGGTGATGCAGCGTGGCAAGCGGCCGGTCTATGAGAAGCCGGAGCAGTTTTTCGCGCTGACGTTTCCGACGTACAACCTCCGCCGACTAGTAAGGGATGTCGTGCTGCGCCTGGCCGGCAAGAACGACAAGGCCGTCCGGCAGCTGGAATTGACGTACGGCGGCGGTAAGACGCATACGCTGATCACACTTCGCCATCTGGTCCACGATCCGGCGCGGCTGCCGGATCTTCCTGCGGTGGCCGAGTTCGTCCAGGAGATCGGTCAGCGGCCGCCGAAATGCCGGGTGGCCAGTCTTTGCTTTGACAAGCTGGACGTTGAAAAGGGCATGGAGGTGCTTTCGCCCGAGGGCAAGGCACGGACGCTCAAGCAGCCGTGGAGCGTGTTGGCATATCAAATTGCGGGGGACGCGGGGCTCAAGGTCCTCCATGCCGACGGGAAGGCCGAAGAGCGCGACTCGGCGCCGGCCGAAAATCTTCTCACCGAACTTTTCGAACTTCCTGGCACGGAGGCGCCGGGCGTTCTAATCCTCGTTGACGAGGTTTTGATGTACGCCCGCGAGAAGGTCGCTCAGGACCCCGAGTGGCGGGCGCGGTTGGCCAACTTCTTCCAATACCTGACGCAAGCGGCCGTCCGGGTGGACCGGTGTTGCCTCGTCGCCTCCCTCCTCGCCACCGATCCACGGAAGAGCGACAAGCTCGGGCGCGAAATCCAGGCCGAACTCTACGATATCTTCCAGCGCCAGCGCGAGGAAGCCGTGGAGCCGGTGGTCAAGGAGGACGTGGCCGAACTGCTCCGGCGGCGGTTCTTCACCCCCGAGTCTCTGAGGGATCGCGAGGGCTTCCGGCAGCATGTCATGGCGGCGCTCAAAGGGATCGCCGCCGTGGACGAACAGACGGCCAAGCAGGGGGCGGAGGCCGAAGAGCGGTTTCTGCGCAGCTTCCCCTTCCACCCGGACCTGACCGAGGTCCTGTATTCCAAGTGGACGCAGCTTGCACGCTTCCAGCGGACGCGGGGTGTCTTACGAACGTTTGCCCTCGCGCTTCGTTCGGCGGAAGCCTGGGATACGAATCCGCTGATCGGGCCCGCGGTCTTCTTGAATGCGCCAGATAGGGAAGGCCTCTCTGAGGCGCTGCGAGAGATGGTCGCCGTTGCCGACACCGAGGAATGGGAAGGGAAGAAGCAAGCCTGGACCGGCATCCTGGACAACGAATTCTCCCAGGCCAGGCGCATTCAGGTCGAGTCGGTCGGTCTGAAATTCCGCGAGATCGAGCAGGCGGTCGTCGCAACCTTCCTGCATTCTCAACCGATCGGGCAGACTGCACGCACACGCGACCTCGTGATACTCTTGGCCGCCGCGCGCCCGGACAAGATCGAGCTTGAGAAGGGGCTCGCTCGATGGGCGCAGACCAGTTACTGGCTGGACGACCTGTATGCGGCGATGGATGAGGGGCAGCTTCCCGGCACGTGGCGGCTCGGCAATCGGCCCAATCTGACGCAGATGCATGCGGTGGCGGCCAAGAATATGGCCGATGATACGGTCCGCGCTCGTTTGCTGGACGAGATCGGCAAGGTCAAGGCGCTCACGGCGAGTGCCTCGGCGATGGGGGTGCGCGTCCACACGCTGCCGCCCCGACCGCGAGACATCGAGGATGACGGCGCCTTCCATTACGCCGTTTTGGGTTTGCAGGCGGCGTCGGAATCCGGCAAGCCAAGCTCTACCGCCGCGCTCTTCCTGAACGAGACCACGGGTCCCGACAAGCCACGCGTGTATCGAAACGCGGTCCTGCTTGTGGTGCCGTCTCGGGACGGAGTTGAATTGGCGTTGGCGAGAGTGCGGGACTACCTGGCCTGGGAAGTCGTCCGGGATGAGATTCGAAAACAACAGAAAGATGGAAACGTGGACCCAGCTCGTGCGCAGACGCTTCAAATCAATATCGACAAGGCTAAAGGGCGGATGCCCGAGGCGATCAAGCAGGCGTACTGCGTCGTCGTGACGGTCTCGGAAAAGGACGAGGTCCAGGCCTTCAAGATCACCGTGACCGACGAGCCGCATTTTACGCTCATCAAGAACGATAAGCGTTCCCGTATCCAGGATACCGCCATCGAGGCCGAAGCGCTCCTGCCGGATGGTCCATATAATCTGTGGAGAACTGGCGAATCGTCCCGGCGCGTCAAGGACCTCGGCGGCGCGTTTGCGCAGCTCCCGCACCTGCCGAAGATGCTCAAAGCCGGCGCCATCCTGGACACGCTGGCGGGCGGATGCGAGCGCGGCACATTTGTCCTGCGGCTCGTCCGTCCGGATGGAACGTCCCGAACCTGGTGGATGTCGAGACCGGACGAGAACGCATTGAGCGATTCCGCTCTGGAGCTTGTGCTTCCCCAGGCAGCCGAGCTGGGAGACATCGGACCAAGTTTGCTGGCTCCTGGAAGGCTGCCAGGGCTCTGGGTGACGCCAGAGATTGCCGCACAGGTAGTAGCGGACTACTTCAACGGGTCAACGGTAGTTCAGGTCGAGCGGACAGGATACACGGAGCCGATGCCCATTCCGAAAGCGGCAGCGGCCGTTGTCGAAAAGGCGATCGGCAGCGCGATCGAAGCGGGTAACCTCTGGTTGCTGTCCGGCCCGGCCAGCCTTCTGGGCGAACCGATACCACCGGGCGTCTTGAATCCCGGTGCTCATCTGAGCGCCCCGCCACCCGTCATTGCTCCAGCCGAGATCCTTCCGGAGAACCTCCCGTCGCCGTGGAAAGACGGGATCGCCTCCGGGCTCTCCCTCGCGACGGCCCTCTCGGTAAAGGTTGGAAAGACGTTGCCGTGGAAGACCATCCGGGACAGTCTCAATGCCGCCCTGCAGGCACGGTTCATCGAGGTGGCGGAGGGATCGCAAGCGTGGCCCTGCGATTTTCCGTCGGCTCAGTTCGCCAAGTTCAAGGTGGCGACCGGGGCCGATCGTCCGGCGAGCGGCTGGCGCGGGGTGACGGACGTTGCTCGGGGGACAATCCTCGTGGCTCAGGCCGAGTTGCAGCCGGCACAGGTCCAGGATCTCGCGGACAATGTCCCTACGCTACTGGCGGTGCGAACAAAGGCAGGCCTGCCGATTCGGTTCTACGCAAGGATCGAAGTTGGCGACGGACAGACTGTTCCGCCCGAGGCTGTCACTCAGGAAATCAATACCCTGCTTGAAAGAATCGAGAAGAACCTTCGCCTGCGTTAGCGCAAGCCAAGGACGCGCACAGTTGGATGTACGTTACCCGCGCAGCCGCCAGAGCGAGACGACACCGGCGGTGCCGAAGACCAGGTTGGGAAGCCAGGCGGCCACCAGCGGGGGGAGGGCGCCGCCCCGGCCGAGGGAAAAGCCAAGGACGAGGAGCATATAATACAGGAACCCCATCGGGATGCAGATCCCCACCCAGAGCATGACGCCGGACCGCCCGGTCCGGAGACCGAAGCTCACCCCCAGGATCGCCATGACCAGCGCGACCAGCGCCGTCGCCACCTTTGCGTGGAGATCCACCTTGTATCGCGTGGCGCTCACACCGCTCTTGACCAGCCGATCGATGTACGCGCGGAGCTGCGCGTAGTTCATCTCCTCCGGGGAGCGCGCCACGCGGGCGAACTCCTCGGGTCGTTCCTTGAGCGACAACGACAACTCGTCGAACGGAATGATCCGGATGGGATTCTTGTCCAGTTCCAGTTGATAGCCGTCATGGACCGTCCAGCCCTGCGGGCCGAACCGGGCGTCGCGGGCGTCGATGCGACGTCGGAGATTGAAATCGGGCGACAACTCGAAGATGCTCATGCCCCGGATGATGCCCGACTGGGCCTCGATCAACGAGATGTGGACGAAACGATCGTCCTGCGCCCGGTACCAGATATCGCTGTCGCGGGTGATGCGGTACGCGGGGAGCCGCCGCACCTGGGTGCGCTCGATGTTGAGGGCCCGCTCGCTGGCGGGGGGCGCGACATACTCGACGGTGGCCCAGGCGAGCAGGCTCGCGGCCAGCCCCACCCCGATACACGGCAGGGCGATTCGGAGCGCCCCGGTCTGGCCCATCTTCATGGCCAGGATCTCGTTGTTCCGCGCCAGACCGCCCAGACTGAGGAGGCAGGCCAGGAGGACGGCCACCGGCAGGACCTCGGTGAAGATCTTGGGGAGGAGAAAGAGATAATAGCGAACGATGAGTTCCGCGCTCACGTGCGCCTCGAGAAAGCGCGAGAGCTTTTCAAATAGATCCACGATAATATAAATCCCGGTGAAGACCACAAGACACAGCCCAAGCACCTTCACACACTCGCGGACGATGTACCGGTCAAGGATGCGCATCCGCTCACCCTTCCTGTGGACCGGCCGCCCGCCGGGCCCGCGCCGATCGCCAGGCCTGCGCCAGGGTGGCGGGGTGCAGTTCGGCGCGGAGAAAGAAAACGGACCCGCCCACGGCGATGAGGAGGTTGGGAAGCCACATGGCCAGCGCCTCGGGAATCCTGCCGCGGTCGCCCAGCCCTTCGCCACCGACAATGAGCATATAGTAGCCCACGGCGAAAGCCACGGAGATGGCGAGGCTGAGCCCGCGCCCCCCACGCCGAATCCGGCTGGCCAGAGGGATAGCCAGCACGCTGAAGAGGGCGCACGAGAAAGGGATCGCCAATTTCTTGTGGAATTCCACGATCGGCGGATGGTAATTCTGGCCCCGCGCCCGCAGGGTGGCCGCCCGCTCGCGCAACTCCATCAGCGTGAGCTCCTGCTCACCCAGCGGCCGCTGGATGGGATCCGTCAGCATCCGAGGCTCGTCGAGGGTCAACTCCAGTGCCTGGAATTTCAGGAAGCGGTACCGACCGGCCAGTTCGTCGCTCGGGAAGTAGTTCGTGCCGTGTCGCAGGCTCAGGCTCATGCGGAGTTTTTGCGGGTCCGATCGGAAGCGGCCCCCCTGGGCCACGATGACCCGACGTTCCGCCGGGTTGCGGCTGTCCACGAGGAAAACCCCTTGCATCTCGGAGGTCTGCGGGTCGAGGCGTTCCATATACAGGGTGACCCCGCCGATGTTGTTGAAGACCCGCTCCTGCAGGCCCATGGCCACCTGGCGGCGGGCCATGTTGAACACCAAGTTCTTGAAGGCATGGTTGCTGTACGGCAGGATCCAGATGGTGATGACAAGGGTGACGAGTGTTGTGGCGATCCCGAAAAGGACCGACGGCCGGGTGAGCCTGCAGAGACTGGCGCCCGACCCTCGGAGGGCCAGAAGTTCCCCGTCGGTGCTCAGGCGCGTGAAAGTGGCGAGGGTGGCCACGAGTACCGACATGGGAATCGTGACGACCAGCGAGTACGGAAGGACGTAGAGGAATAGTTGAACGACCGTGAGAATCCCCACGCCTTTGTTGACAATCAATTCCACCAGGCGGAGGATCTTGTTGGTCAGCAGGACGAAGGTGAAGACCATGAGGCCCAGCAGAAAGGCCGCGGTCATCTCTTTGAGTATGGCACGATCCAGGAGCCGCATCGATGTCCTCGGCGGAACCTTGGGGTGAACCGTCGGATTCTACCCCAGCGAGCCAAGCGGACATAGCAGTTTTTCCCCCCGACGCGCCCGAGGCGGTGCCGCCTCCGGCCGCCCGCGCCGGCCCCCTGGTTCCACTGGCCGTGGCGTTCGGTATGGGGATCGCCGCCGCGCCCGCGCTTCCACTCGGGCCCGCGGGATGGGCGACGGCGGCGCTCGTCGGACTCGCCCTCGGCGCCATGGGCTCGTGGGTCCGGCTCCGGAGCCTGCCCCGGCCCGCACTCGCGGCGGCATTTTTCTGTCTGGGGGCGCACGCGGCCGTCGTCGCAGAACGGGGTATGCCGCCGCATCATGTTCGCCGCCTACCCGAGGCCGCGCTCGCCGCCTCGCTCGCGATCGAGGGGTGGGTGGCGACCCCGCCGGACCCGCAACCGCCCGACACCCGCGACACCTGGGACGCCCAACGGACGCGTTTCGTCGCCGAGGTGACGCACCTGACGCTGGAGGGTCGCCGCGTCCCGGCCACCGGGCGGGCACGGTTGACGGTGCTGGGCCCGCCGGTGGACGTGCGCTATGGGGACGAGATACGGGGCACGTTCCGCCTGCGGCAGCCCCGTCGTTTCGACAATCCGGGCGCCTTCGATTATCCGGGGTATCTCGCCAGCCAGGGCGTGTTCCTCGAAGGCTGGACACGTGACCCGGTGGAGGTGACACGGGCCTCCCGCGGGTCGCGCCTCTTGGCGGCCGTCTTCGGGGTACGGTCGCGGCTGCTGCAGCGGCTGGACGCGGCCATGCCGCCGGCGCAGGGGGGATTGCTCAAGGCCACGGTACTGGGCGATCGGTCGGGGCTCACACCCGAGATGAACCGCGCATTCCTGGACTCGGGGACGTACCATATTCTCGCGATCTCGGGGTTGAACGTGAGCCTGCTGGCGGGGGCCCTTTTCGGGCTCTTCCGTTTGGTCCGGGTCTCGCCGCGGCTCGCGACGGCAGCCTCGGCCATCCTGGTGACTTTCTACGCCGCGCTGGCGGGCGCGGGCGCGTCGGTGGTGCGGGCCGCGGTGATGGCGGATGTCTATCTCTTGGCGGTCGTGCTGGACCGCCGCGCCGACCTGTCGAACAGCCTGGCGCTCTCGGGGCTCGCCATCCTGTGGTGGAACCCGCGCTATCTCCATGACGTCGGGTTCCAGCTCACCTATCTGGCGACGCTGGGGATCATCCTGGTGATGCCCCGCTGCCAGACACGGCTCGCCCGGCTGCCCCGCCCGGCGCGGTGGATCCTGGAGTCGGTGGCCATCACCGTGGCGGCAACCGGCGTGACGCTCCCAATCCTGGCCGGCGCGTTTAACCGGGTCTCGCCCGCCGGTCTCGTGGCCAACATCCCCATCGTGCCGCTCAGCGGTCTGATCACCGGGCTCGGGACGGCCGCCTGCGCCGCCTTGCTGGCGGCGCCGTCAGGATTGACCTGGCTGAATCAGGTGAACGGGTGGCTGGTGGACGCGCTTCTGGCGTCGGCGCGCTGGTTCGGCGCCTGGTCCTGGAGCACCGTCCGCGTCTACGCGCCCACGACGGGCATGGTCGTGTGTTACTATGCGGCCCTGGCCGCGGCGGTTTGGGTCTGGCCGGTGCATCCCGGGACGGCGACCCGCGGCCGTTTCGGTCGGCCGGCGGGCTGGGCCGCCCTCGCCTGCTGCGCGCTTTTGGCGGTGCAGATCCTCTGGCGACTGCATCCGACGGTGGACGACGGCCTGGTCCGGGTCACCATGCTCGACGTGGGGCAGGGGGAGGCGCTCTACCTGGAGGTCCCCGGCCGTGGTCGGATGTTGGTGGACGCGGGTGGAATGCTCGGCGAAGGCTTCGACATCGGCCAACGCGTCATCGTCCCGTTCCTGTGGCACGAATGGGTGAACCGGTTAGATGTCGTGGTCCTCACGCACCCGCAGTCGGATCACATCGGCGGCGCGCCGACTATTCTCCGGGAGGTGCCGGTGGGGGAGGTGTGGACCGGGGGATCGCCAGCCGTCTCGGCTACGGACGTGTGGATTCAGGAGTACCTGCGCCGGTGGCGCATCCCCCATCGGGTGGTTGCCGCCGGGGATCCGCCGCTTTACTGGGGACACGCCGTCGTGCAGGTCGTTCATCCCGCCGCGGAAAACGGGAGCACGCCTCCCATGCGCGCCGAGCGCGGGCTGGGAGCCAACGATCGTTCGCTGGTCCTGCGCGTGCAAAACGGCGATCAGGCGCTTCTGCTGACCGCGGACCTGGAGCGGCGGGGCGAGGAGGCCCTCCTTGGATCTGGAGCGACGCTCGCGGCACAGGTCCTCAAGGTGCCACACCACGGGTCGCGCTACTCCAGCACGCAGGCATTTATCGACGCCGTGGGTCCGAGGGTGGCGTTGTTTTCCGTGGGGCACCGCAACCCATTCCGGCACCCGCACCCCGAGGTCGTGGCCCGATATCAGGCGGCGGGCGTCCGCATCCTGCGAACGGACCGGCACGGCGCGATCAGCGTGGAGATGCGGCCCGGGGAGACACGGGTCCGCAGCCGCCGCGAGGAGTGAGAGGCGCGCGCGGGGGCTAGTGGAATACCTCTTCCTGGATCCTCCAGCCGAGCGGTCCGCGCTTGAGCCGCCACGTGACCTCGTTCCGGATGACCTCCGACCTGCTCTCCTTCCGTCCCGCCTCGAGCGCGATAAGAAGTTCCGTGTTGGCTTCGGCGACGGCTCGGTCGCTCTGGACGATCAAACGGAAATCCCGAACATCCATGGAGATCTCTTTCACGGCTCGAAACGCCTGGATGTACGCCTGGCGTAGCTCGGGCTTGCCGATGCGCGTAACCGTCGGGTCGGTGGCCACACCGATGAACCGGTCGAAGTTCCCCACGTACAGGTCGTCGGCATATGCCTGCATGATCAAGTCGGGAGACTTGGCCTTGATGCCTTTCGGGATCTTCATGAGCGTGGCGACGATGATCTCCTCGTCTCTACCCTTGGGCGTATAGCTTTCCAGGGTGGTACCGGCGCAGCCTGATACGACAAGCGCAAGCCAGAGGGTGGCCACGAAGAACCGACGCTTCACGGATACCTCCTTGTCGTCCGGGACTCGGATCGACCCGAAACCCGCCGATCCGGCTCCACCGATCGCTTCAGGGTTTCACGAGGAACCGCACGACACAACGTGGGCATCGTTGCAGGCGCTTTACCAGTTCGGGATTCCTGCCGGGTTTTCCCGGCGCCATCAGCGGCAACGACTGGTCGGAGGCGGGAACCGGCGTCCAGTCGACCCGGTGGCTCGGCACGGCAGGGCAAAATATCGTATAGAAATTCGGCACGGCGTCTCAGCCTCCCCACCTCAACGCCCACACTTATACGCGAAAGACGGCAACTTGGCAATCGGCCAGCTTGGCAACTTGGCGATTTGGCGATTTGGCGATTTGGCGACTCGGCAATTGGGTAAATAAGAAGCGAGCCGGTCAAAGCAGAGAGTTCTTCCAAATTGCCGAGTCGCCGAATTTCCGAGTCACCATTCTTTACCGCAGGACCAGGCTCACGCCGAGGAGGGTGAGCATGGCGCCGGCCGCCGCGTTCCACGGGACGGGCTCGCCGAGCAGCGTCCACGCCAACAGCACGCCCAGGGTCACCTCTTGCGTGGCGATGAGGTTTGGAATACTGGGGTGCAGCCGCCGAACGGACGCATTGTACAGCGTATGACCGAGGGCGGACGGCACGAGCGCCATGGCGCATACGGCTCCGAGCGCGGGGAGCGGGAGTCCCGGACGGAGGAGGCTCCCGGCGAAGGGGGCGGTCACCAGACCGGCGACCAGATAGACTCCGGCGGCGTACGACAGGAGCGGCAGACGCGCGCGTTCGCGGCGTCCGAGAAGCGAATACACGGCGAACGTGACCGCCGCCCCCATGGCGAGGGCGTCGCCCACCAACATCCGCCGATCCAGCCGGGGCTCGAAGCCGGCCAGGACGGCCATACCGACCAGTGCGGCGAGCGCCGCGGGAACGGTGCGGCGGGGCAGCGGCTCCCCGAGGACCAGGAAGGACAGGGCTGCGATGAACAGCGGGGCCGTGTACGTCAGGGTGAGGGCGTGCGCGACGGTGGTGAAATACAGGGAGGCGATAAAGGTCAAAAAATGGAGCGCCGCCACGATCCCGATGGGAACGAGACGCGCCCACTCGCGCGGGGCGAGTGCGACGCGGTGTCCACCGATCCGAGCGGCCAGACCCACAACGGCACCGGCCAAGAGCAGCCGTAAAGCGGTCACCTCCACCGGCGAGAAGTCGGCGGCCCAACGAATCAGGACGGCACCCGTCGAGAAACACAGCGTGGCCGCGACGGCCTGGACAACCCCCGTCCGTTCGTCATGTGTCATGGGGGCGGACGCTAACACACTTCGGGGGGACCGCCAAGGCTGGAGTGCCGAAGATCCGGGCCGCGAGCCGCGGCGGGAGCGCCGGCGGCTGACGACTGAGCGCCACGTCTAAAGCGTTTGACAAGCCCGAAGATCGCGTGCTACAAGGACCCGGATGATCTCTCCGCCGGGTCGACACATCTATTCGGTCAGCGCGCTGACCGCCGAGGTCAAAGCCGTCCTGGAGGACGGCTTTTCGGCCATTTGGGTGGAAGGCGAGCTGTCCAACTTCAAACATCACACCTCCGGGCACATGTACTTCACGCTGAAGGACGCCCAGGCCCAGATCCGCGGCGTGATGTTTCGCGGCCACAACCGTCTGTTGCGGTTTCGGCCGGCGGACGGTCTCTCCGTGCGGGTCTGCGGAACGGTCACGGTCTACGAACGGCGGGGCGAGTATCAGATCACCGTGGAGTTCATGGAGCCGAAGGGGATCGGCGCGCTGCAGCTCGCCTTCGAGCAGCTCAAGGCCAAGCTGGAGGCGGAAGGGCTCTTCGACGAATCCCGCAAACGGCCGCTCCCCCTCCTGCCGAGGAAGATCGGGATCGTGACCTCACCCACCGGGGCGGTGATCCGGGACATGCTGACGATCATCGGCCGCCGGTTCCCCGGCTTGGAGGTGTTGATCTGCCCCGTGGCGGTGCAGGGGGAAGGGGCGGCCGGTGAGATCGCGGCGGCGCTCGGGCGGCTGGGGGCCCGGACGGACCTGGACGTCCTGGTCGTAGCCCGGGGCGGCGGCTCGCTGGAGGATCTCTGGGCGTTTAACGAAGAGGCGGTGGCCCGCGCCATCGCGGCGAGCCCCATCCCCGTGATCTCCGCCGTGGGACACGAGACGGATGTGACCATCGCGGATTTCGTCGCGGACCTCAGAGCGCCGACACCGTCGGCGGCGGCAGAGCTGGTGGTGGCCCGGCGGGACGAGCTGCGACAGCGAGTGGATGAACTCACCGCGCGGAGCCTGGCGGCGCTGCAGCATGGCGTGTCGGTGCGACGGAGTCGGGCGGAGATGCTGCGCCGCCATCTGCTGCTCCTGAGCCCCGTGGCTCAGCTGGTCGGGCAGGCGGAGCGACTGCACGGGCTGCGCCGTCGGCTGGACGCCTGGTGGGCGCTCTTCCGCACGGTCCGGGGCGAGCGGCTGGCGCGGGCCACGGCCAAGCTGGAGTCGCTCAGCCCGCTGGGCATCCTGGCGCGGGGGTACAGCATCTGCTTCGCTCTCCCCGGGCGCGGGGTCGTCAAGACGGCGGCCGACGCGGCGCTCGGATCGGTGGTGGCGGTGCGGCTCCATCGGGGCGAGCTGGAGTGCGTGGTACGGGGGGCCCGCGCCGCGGAGGACGCGACATGAGCGAGCCGACGTTCGAGGAGGCGCTGGGGCAGCTGGAGGCGGTGGTCACCCAGCTCGAGGGGGGCGACCTTTCGCTGGAGGATGCCCTGCGGGCTTTCGAGGAAGGGGTACGGCTGGCGAGAACCTGTGCGGCTCGTCTGGAAGACGCGGAGCAGCGGGTGCGTCTCCTCACGCGAGCCCCGGATGGGACGGAGGGCGAGGTGCCGTTCGCCGCGGGTAGCGAGGGGGCCACGGATGCCTGACGCGGGTTCGAGACGAGACCTGGCCGAGATCATGGCGGAGCGCCGCGCCCTGGTGGACGCGGCGCTCGATGGGCGGTTGCCGCCGGCCGACGAGCCCCCGCTGACGATTCACCAGGCCATGCGCTACAGCGTGTTCGCCGGCGGGAAGCGGCTGCGGCCGATGCTGGCGTTGTTCGGCTGCGAGGCCGTAGGGGGAACGCTGGAAGACGCCATGCCGGCGGCGGTGGCGCTGGAGATGATCCACACCTACTCCCTGGTCCACGACGATCTGCCCGCCATGGACGACGACGATTTCCGGCGGGGGCGGCCCACCTGCCACAAGGTCTACGGCGAGGCCGTCGCCATTCTGGCGGGGGACGCGCTGCTCACGCAGGCCTTTCGCGTTCTGGCTGACCCGATCGCCACGGGGGTCCCCGCGGCACGGCGCCTGCAGATCGTCGCCGAGATCGCCACGGCCGCCGGCAGCCTGGGTATGGTGGGCGGCCAGACCATGGACATCCAGGCCGAGGGGGAGACGCTGGAGCCGGCCACGCTTCTCACGCTCCACGCCAAGAAAACGGGCGCGCTGTTGCGCGCGTCGCTGCGCGCGGGAGGCCTGGCGGGCGGCGCGGACGACGCGGCGATGGCATGCCTCACCGGCTATGGCGAGCGTTTGGGCCTCGCCTTCCAGATCGTAGACGATATCCTGGACATCGAGGGGAGCAGCGCCGAGATGGGCAAGGCCACCGGCAGCGACGCGCGTAAGCACAAGGCCACCTACCCGGCGGTCTTTGGGCTGGAGGCCGCGCGCCGGGACGCGGCGCGGCTGCTGGCGGAGGCGCGCGAGGCGGTGAGGCCCCTCGGGGACGGCGGGGTGGTCTTGGTTGCCCTGGCGGACTTTGTCGAGCGGCGCCGTTCGTGACCGGCGGCGAGTCGTTGCGCCGCGTGAGCGTGCCATGACGGCCGGCCGACGCCGCGCGGATCTCGTCCTGGTGGAGCGTGGTCTGTGCGCCAGCCGGGCCGAGGCGCAGCGGCTTCTCCTGGCGGGGAAGGTTTCGGTGGCGGGCCGGCGTGTGGAGAAGCCGGGGACGCTGGTGTCTGCCGAGGCGCCGCTCTCGGTGATCGGGCCGGACCACCCCTTCGTGAGCCGCGGCGGGGTCAAGCTGCGGCACGCGCTGGACGTTTTTCGCGTGAACCCGCACGGCCGGGTCTGCCTCGACGTGGGCGCCTCCACGGGGGGATTCACGGACTGCCTGCTCCAGGCCGGCGCGCGGCTGGTCGTTGCGGTGGACGTGGGATACGGGCAGCTCCACCTTCGGCTGCGGCAAGACGCACGGGTCCACGTCCTGGAGCGGACCAACATCCGCCACTTGGAGCCATCCCGGTTGCCGGCCGTGCCCGACCTGGCCACGATCGATGCGTCCTTCATCTCTCTAGCCCTCGTCCTTCCCCCCGTGCGGCGGCTGCTGGCGGAGCCCTTCGATCTCATCGCGCTGGTAAAGCCGCAGTTCGAGGTGGGCCGGGGGCAGGTCGGGAAGGGCGGCGTCGTGCGGGACCCCGCCTTGCACCGCGCGGTGCTGGAGCGCGTGGCGGCCTGGGCGACCGATCTTGGCTGCGGAGTGGTCGGGGTGGCGGTCTCTCCGCTACGCGGCCCCAGGGGAAACCGCGAGTTTCTGGTCCACCTCCGGCCCGGTGGCGGCGGGAGCTCGCCCCCGATCGCCACCGCCCTGGCCGAGACTTCGACCGACGAGGAATGATGACCATGCCCGTGCACCGCGTGGGGATCGCACTCAAGCCGGACAAGCCCGAGGCCGGCCCGGTGCTCCAGGAGCTGATCGTCTGGCTCCGGCAACGGAATCGAGAGGTGCTGCTGGACCCGGAGGCGGCCGCCGTCTGCCCGGAGTGCGGGCCCGGGCGGCCGCGCGCCGAGGTGGCGGCCCAGGCGGATCTCATCGTGGTGCTGGGCGGGGACGGGACGATCCTCTCCATCTCGCGCCTGATCGGCTCGCGGGAGGTCCCCATCCTGGGCGTGAACCTGGGGGGGCTGGGGTTCCTGACGGAGATCGCCCTGCCGGAGCTTTTTGCGGCGCTGGAGGCCGTGCTCAAGGCGGAGTACAGCGTGAGCCACCGACGCATGCTGACCGCGCGGGTGCGGCGCGCCACCGCCGGGGCGGGCGAGTACGAGGCGCTGAACGACTTCGTCATCAGCAAGACGGCGCCTTCCCGTATCGTGGAGCTGGAGACGCTCGTCAACGGCGAGTACGTGGCGACGTATCGGGCGGACGGCCTGATCGTGGCCTCGCCCACGGGTTCCACGGCGTACTGCCTCTCGGCCGGCGGGCCGATCCTTTATCCCACGCTGCCGGCGCTTGTGGTCATTCCCATCTGTCCCCACACGCTCACCAACCGGCCATTGGTGCTGCCCGATAGCGCCACGCTGGAGGTGGTCCAGCGTTCGCCGGGCGAGGACGTCCATCTGACCGTCGACGGCCAGGTGGATGTGGCGCTGCAGCATCGGGACGTCGTGGTTGTGCAAAGATCGGCGAACGTCATCCGGCTGGTGAAATCGCCCAAGCTGAACTACTTCGAGCTGCTCCGAACCAAGCTCCGCTGGGGCGAGCGCTAGGTTTCCCCGCTGGTCGCCCCCGGCGGCAGGTATCCGGCATGCTGCGTGAGCTCTGCATCAAGAACGTGGCGGTGATTGACACGCTGACGGTCCCCTTCGTCCCGGGACTGAACGTCCTGACGGGCGAGACGGGGGCGGGCAAGTCCATTCTCATCGACGCGCTGCAGCTGGTCCTGGGGGCGCGCAGCAGCGAGGATCTCCTGCGCTCCGGGGCCGAGGAGGCCGTGGTCGAGGCCGCGTTCGATCCGCCCGAAGACCCCGCGGGGCTGGCGTTGCTGGCGGCCGAGGGGATCGCGGTCGACCCGGGCGAGTTTCTGGTCTTGCGCCGGCACGTGTTCCGGGACGGCAAGAGCAAAGCCTACGTCGGCGGGCGGCTGACGTCGGCGGCGACGCTCCGCGCGCTGTCCGAATACCTGGTGGACATTCACGGGCAGCACCCCGGCCAGCCGCTCCTCGATCCCCGCCGGCATCGGGAATTCGTGGATGCTCTCGCCGGCATCCTGTCCGAGACCGCCGCTTATCGCGAACGGTTTGTCGCGTGGCAAGGCCTCCAGCGGGAACGCGACGCGCTGCTCGACCTGGAGCGCGAGCGGGAGCGCCGCACGGAGTCGCTGGAGTTTCAGCGACGCGAGCTGGAGGGCGCCCATCTCGCGCCGGACGAAGAGGAGGCGTTGGCCGCGGAGCGTGCGATCCTCGCCAACCACGAGCGTCTCTTCTCGACAGTCGAGCGCGCCTACGTCGCGCTGGAGGAGTCGGAGGATGCGGTCCTGACGCGCCTGGGACCGCTCGCGACGCGCCTGCGCGAGGCGGCCGCCATCGACCTTCGGCTGCGCGCGGTCCTGGAGGCGCTCGAAACGGCCCTCGTGCACCTCGGCGAAGCGGCGCGGGGTCTGCGGGATTACCGGGGCCGCATCGAGTTCGATCCCCAGCGCTTGGAACGCATCGAAGCGCGGCTGCACGAGATCGGCAAGTTGAAACGGAAGTACGGCGGCGGGGTGGTGGAACTGCTGGCGCGGCTGGCCGGGGTGTGCCGGGACTTGGAGGCGCTGGAACGATCGGAGGCGCGCCTGCAAGACGTGGAGCGCGCGCTGGGGGAGTCGGGCGCCGAGCTCCTCCAGCGGGCGGCGGCGCTGTCGGCGGCCCGCAGAGGGGCGGCCCAGGCGCTCCAGAAGGCGGTGCTGGCCGAACTCACCGAGCTCGGCATGGCCAAGGCGGCGTTCGAGGTCCGCGTCGCCACGGCCGCGGGCGACGAGGCCGCGCTGGGTCCCCATGGCCTGGACGCCGTGGAGCTGCTCATCTCGCCGAACCCCGGGGAACCGGTGAAGCCTCTTCACAAGATCGCCTCCGGCGGCGAGTTATCGCGCGTGATGCTGGCCATCCGCACCATTCTGGCGGACGCGGACCGGACGCCGACGGTGATTTTCGACGAGGTGGACGCGGGAATCGGTGGGAGCATGGGCGAGGTGGTGGGACGAAAACTGTGGGCCGCCTCCAGACGGCATCAGGTGCTGTGCGTCACGCACCTCCCGCAGATCGCCTGCTTCGGAGATCAACACCTCGTGGTCCAGAAACGGAACCCCGCGGATCGGACGGAGACGACGGTCCGCACCCTGAGCGTGGAGGAGCGGCCGCGCGAGGTCGCCCGCATGCTCGGCGGGGGCGGGCGGTCCGGGACGGCGCTGGACCATGCGAATGAATTATTGGCGGCCGCCCTGCGTCTGAAGAGGCGATCGAAAGGCCTGAGCAGGTAAGACCAAGACGAGAGGGCCTACTCCAAAAGGTGCAGCCCAAACCCAAATGGAGTATCCGAATCGAGTCGCGAACGACGCGGTGCGGCCATCGGAGCCAGACGAACCCTTAACTTGCCGAAAACACAATGGTAAGAAAAATCTTAAGGTCGCCCGCATTTGGCACGGATACTGCTCTCCCTCGATGAGTTTTTCCGCGGTGTAAATCTCGAGGGAGAGGAGGTGAATCGAGAATGAAGAAGCTGTTCGTTTTGGCTCTGGCTCTGGCCCTGACGGTCTCCTTCTCCGGTGTTGTGTTCGCCGGCGAGGCCAAGAAGGCCGAGGAGAAGGCCCCGGCCCCGGCGGCTCCGGCCGCACCGGCCCCGGCGGCTCCGGCTCCGGAGCCCGAGAAGAAGGCGGAGAAGAAGGCCGAGAAGAAGGCCGAGAAGAAGGCCGAGAAGAAGGCCGCGAAGAAGGCCCCGAAGAAGAGCGCCGAGAAGAAGGCGGAGCCCGCCCCGGCGGCTCCGGCTCCGGCTCCCGAGAAGAAGTCTTAGTCCGTCTCGACTCGAAAACCGAGCACCACCGAGGGCACCCCGTGCGGGGTGCCCTCGGTGTTTGGGGGGTTGCGGTTTTCCCACAAAGCGCTTGACTTCTTCGCCCGGTTCAACTACATATGGCGCCGCGCGGCATTCTGCGTACGAGGAGGGTGCTGTCCGACAAGTGAACAGGTGAGGCTGAGTGGTCCCCGCCGGGGGACCCACGAGGGAAAATGGTGAGACTCCGCGTTCGCCGCGACCCGCGGAGCGAAACCATTGCTGCCCCGCAACTGTGAGCGGCGTTGAAATCTGCACGGGCCACTGTCCCGCCGATGACGGGATGGGAAGGCGCAGAGAGTAAGTCGAGCCGCAAGCCAGGAAACCTGCTCAGCCTTTCGGGTGTCATGATCCCTCCGCGGGGAGGGGCCGCCCGTATGTCCCAGCCCCAGCCACGTCGCTCGGGCTGCCGGATCTCGGCGCCCCTATCCGCTCATCTCGGATCGGGGCGTTTTGTTTTTTGAGGAGAGCGTGCGGTACGCCGAGCATACGGGATACCGCGTTGGGTCACGCGGCCTCACCGCCGTCCGCCTGGCCGGCGTGGTTCTCTCCGCCGTGCTCGGTATGGCGGACGCGGCGGTGGTGCCCGATATGCTGGGGCGGCCCGTGGCGATCCCGGATCGGCCGCTCCGCGTCGTGTCGCTGGCGCCGAGCATCACCGAGACGGCCTATACCTTGGGGCGTGGCGATTGGCTGGTCGGCGTCACGGATGTCTGCGATTTTCCGCCGCGGGTGCGGCAGCTTCCCAAGGTCGGCGGCATCGTGGCGCCGAATCTGGAGCAGATCGTCCGGTTGCGGCCGGACCTCGTCTTCACGACCGCCGAGGGCAATACCCGCGATCTGCTCGATCGGCTCCAGCGGCTCGGCCTGCCCGCGTTTGCATTGCAGCCCAACAGCTACGGGCGTGTGATCGAATCCATCCTGGCCATGGGGCGAGCCCTCTCGGCGGACCAGGCCGCCCGTCGGATCGTGGATGACATCCAGCGGCACGTGGACCGTGTGCAGGGAGCCGTGGCCGGTCGGTCCCGGCCCGGCGTCCTCTATCTGCTCTGGACGGAGCCGCTGATCGCCGCCGGCGCCGCCACGTACCTCGACGATCTGCTGAGACTGGCGGGAGGCCGGAACATCGTGCGGGAGCGGACCGGCTCGTACCCGCGCCTGAACTGGGAGCAGGTGGTCGCCCGGATGCCCGACGTGATCCTGCTGGCAGACCATCGGGATGAGAGCGAAGATCCGGCGATCGGTCGCGGCGACGTGCCGTCGGAATGGCGAGCCTGGCAGGCCGTGCCGGCGACCCGGACCGGACGCGTTCTCGCCGTTTCGAGCAACACGATCCTGCGGCCCGGGCCGAGACTTGGGGATGGTCTGCTCCGGTTGGGTCGGGCTATCCACCCCGAGGCTTTTCCCGTGCCGGAGGCGAAATGAGCGCCGGGGCGACTGGCCGTCCTCCGGGCGCTTCCCGCGCCGCGATCCTGGCGTGGCTCGCCGCGATCCTGGTAGCCAGCGTAGTGGCCTCGGTGATGGTCGGCAGCGTGCGGCTGTCGCCCTGGGACGTGCTGCGCGGTCTCGTTGAGGGCGGATCTCAGGACACGGCGGCGACCATCGTGCGGAAAATCCGTCTTCCGCGGACGTTGCTGGCGGGCATCGTGGGCGCGTGTCTGTCCGTGGCGGGTCTGGGCTTTCAAGCCATCTCGCGGAATCCCCTGGCGGACCCATCGGTGCTGGGCGTGAGCAGCGGCGCGTCGTTCGGGCTCATGGTGGCCATCCTACTGGGGGTCGCCGGGCCGACCAGCAGCCCCATCCTCCCCACACTGTTCGCGTTCGCGGGGGCGCTGCTGGCGGCGGTTCTGGTCTATGCCATCGCGCAAGTGGATGGACGGCTACCGGTGACGACCCTCCTCCTCTCGGGTGTGATCATCGGCCTGTTCTTCACATCCTGCGTCATGCTGGCCACCGTGGTCCTGGCGGCGGCGGAGCTGCAAGGGGTGGTTTTCTGGCTGATGGGGAACCTGGCGCCGGCCAACCCGGGGACCCTCGTGGTGCTCGCCGTCGTCTTGGCCGTCGGCGTGACCGTCTTGGCGCGGCAAGCGCCTCGCCTGAATCTTCTGGCGCTGGGAGACGAGCAGGCGCTGCAGCTCGGTGTGGAGGCGGAGCGCGTGAAGCGCGCCGTCTTCGTGGCGGCGTCGCTCGTGACCGGAGCGGCCATCTCGGCGGCGGGCTCCATCGGGTTTGTCGGGCTGATCGTCCCTCACGCCGCCCGCCTGCTCCTGGGGCCGGACAATCGTGCGCTGGTTCCCACGAGCGTGGGGCTGGGGGCCGCGTTCCTCATCCTGGCGGACCTGGGGGCTCGAACGATCGCCGCCCCGACGGAGCTCCCGGTGGGGGTCATCACCTCGTTCTGTGGCGCGCCGCTCTTTGTCTATCTCTTGCGGCGTCGACGGGGAGCCGAGGCATGGTGACGGCCGTGGATGTCCGCGAGGTGACGTTCCGGTATCGGTCGGGCAAAGGGCTCCGCGGGGTGTCGTTCAGCGTCGCGCCCGGCGAGCGGGTGGGCATCGTCGGACCCAACACCGCCGGGAAGAGCACGCTCCTCCGTCTGCTCAGCAAGGTCCTGACCCCGCACAGCGGCGCGGTCCTGGTTCACGGACGGAACATCTCCGGGGTGGGGCGCCTGGCGCTGGCCCGCGAGGTCGCGGTCGTCCCGCAGGATTTCCAAGTGGCCTTTCCATTCAGCGTGAACGAGGTCGTCCTCATGGGCCGGTATCCGCACGCGGCCGGCGGGGCCTGGAGCACCCGGGACCGGGCTGTAGCCCAAGCGGCCATGGACGTGACCGGGATCGCCGGCCTCGCGCATCGGCGCGTGGACGAACTGTCAGGTGGGGAAAGGCAGCTCGTTTCCCTGGCGCGGGCATTGGCCCAGGAGCCGTCGGTGCTGCTCCTGGATGAACCGACGGCCCACCTCGATCTCCGCCATCAGCGCGACATGGTGGACATCATCTTCGCCCCGCGAACCGATCGCGTACGGACGACGATGATCGTCTCGCACGACCTGAACCTCGCGGCCGAGCACTGCGACCGCCTGTTGCTGATGGCGGGCGGAGCGGTGCAGGCCTTTGGCGTACCGGAGGAGGTGATCCGCCCGGATCGACTGGAACGCGCGTATGGTTGCCCCGTGCAAGTCGACGTGGATCCGCTGTCTCGACGCCCCAGAGTGCGGAGCAGCCCTGTGCACGCGGGCGCAGTTCAACTGGAAACGGAGAGCCCTTGGATGTAAGGGAAGCTGGTCACCCCCGCCTGCGGTAGGGGAATCCAGCACGGTCCCGCCACTGTGAGTGGGGAGCGACCCCGCACGATGCCACTGTTCCGAAAGGGTGGCAATCAGGCGACTGGGCAATCAGGCGACTTGGTAATTGGGCAATTGCGGAACGGCTCGTGGCGTTTCCTCATTGCCGAATTGCCTCGTTGCGCAATTGCCCAATCGCCGCCGCCGGGATGGGAAGGCGCGGGGAAGCGAGGATCCACAAGTCAGGAGACCTATCCGAGGGCGTTGGACTCCACCACTTCGCGGAAAGGAGTGTGGTTCCCCATGGCTCGACGGCTCGGCAATGGCATCGCGGTTTTCAGCATCTTGGCGGCGGCGCTCTCGATGATACTCCCCGGCCTAGTGGCCCGGGCGGCGACGGAACCGGAGGAGGAGCTGGTCGGGGAGGAGCTGGTCCTCACGGCGACACGTTTGCCGGACATGATCCAGGAACTGCGTCGCGTACCGGCGCAAGTCTACGTGATTACCCGGAAGGATATCGAACAACAACACGCGCGGTCGGTGCAGGACGCTCTGCGCGAGGTTCCCTCCATCGTCACGTACAACGGTATTGGCAATTCGCTTCAGCCCACGCTGGATTTGCGCGGCTTCAACGCGCAACCTGCGTCGGGTGTGTCGGTGTTTGTCGACGGCGTTCGTATCAACGATCCGGATTCCAACGCCGTGAACCTCGATCTGGTTCCAATACAGGACGTCGAGCGCATCGAGGTTTTTCCCGGTGCGACGGCGGTATTCGGGGCGAACGCCCTGGGCGGCGCGATCAACATCATCACCAGGCGCGGCGGACGATCCCCTCAAACGACAGTAGAGGGTGCATGGGGTAGCTACAACCACTATCGTCTTCAGGCGACCACGAGCGGTCCAGTCAAGGACTTCGATTATTATGCGAGCACGACGTGGGATCGTGAAAGCGGGTTTCGCGACGAATCCGATGGGCGGGTCAATAGCTTTACGGGCAGGCTGGGTTACCGCCCGTCCGAATCGACGGATCTCCGCCTGAGCTATGGGTATGTCAACAACCGACTGGAGCAGGCGGGGACACTGGGCCTTGCGGATCTGGGGCGGAATCGCGAGGGCAACATCAGCCCCACGGATTTCAGCGCCACGGAACAATCCGCGGTCACGCTCCAGGGGCGCCAGGCACTGCCCGCGGGATTCTCGCTGGCAGGGACGGGATACTATCGGCAGATATCGCGCGATCTCCTGACGGTGGGGCTGTCCAGCTCGGGCCGCACCACGACGGACACCGATACGACCGGCGGCATCCTACAGCTCTCGCACGCCCAGAGGCTGTGGGGGTTGCGGAACGACCTCACGCTTGGGGGCGAGATCCGGCACAGCGGGGTCAGCACGGGGTCGACCTCCACCTTCGGCCCCAGCCGGCGCGAGATCGACGAGGACACGTACGGTCTTTACGCGCAGGATGCGCTGGATGTGCTCCCCAATCTCACGCTGACGGGCGCTGTCCGCTACGACAGGACGAAGTACGGATTCGAAGATATCATCGCCCCAGTCAACAACGGGAACAAGACCTTCAGCCGGGTGACTCCACGCGCGGGCGTGACGTATACGCCTTGGAGCAGATTGACCCTTTACGGGAATTACGGGGAGGGGTTTCGCGTTCCGACCACGGATGAGCTGTTCGCGTTCGCAGGGCTGGGGTCTAATCCGGATCTCACCCCGGTCAAGACCAGGACCTACGAGTTGGGCGCGCGTGTGCGGGCGCTGGACTGGCTGGAAATGACCGGCGCGTACTTCCTGACCGATGTCCGCGACGACATTCTGTTTGTCCCCGATCCGACGGGAGTGACGTTCGGGGAGAACCAGAACGCTGGGAAGAGTCGGCGCCAAGGTGTGGAGGTCGGCGTGAGACTTCGCCCCCACGCGCGCGTGGACCTGCAGATGAATTACAGCTACACGGACGCCCGCTATCGAAGCGAGACCGCGCTGTTCGGGACGACCATCCACCGGGGCGACCGGGTCGCCCTGGTTCCGCTGCATCGCGTGTCTGGACGCCTCACGATCCGTCCCCTGGACGGACTGGAGTTGGGCGTGGACGGCCAGTACGTGGGACAACAGGTCCTCTTGAACAACGAAACGAATCAGACTCCCTTCAGAATCCAGGACTCGTTCGTGTTGAATGCGCAAGCGTCGTACACGTGGAAGTCCGCCACGCTGTTCGTGCAGGGCATGAATCTGACGGACGCGAAGTACGAGACGTACGGAATCTACGCCTTCGATTCGCGGAGCTTTACCAACAACGTCTTTCTGATGCCGGCGCCGGGGATAAATGTTCTGGTCGGCCTGCGTCTGAAGTTCGAAAATTACTACTGAGGGTGCGGGGGGGATTCCGGCGCGGGAGAGCCGGGCGCCGATCGCCGGGCGTCCTGAATCTCGACCGCGGGAGTGTCATGCGTGCGGGTTGGCGGAATAGTCGGGCCTTCGAGAAGCGCTGGCCGGGATGCGTCGCCGGCTCCGCACTGGCGCACCTCGGTTTGGTGGGCGCGTGCGTCCTGTTTCAACCGGCGTCCGAACATCCGCGTCCTGTCCTTCGCGTGAGACTTGTGGAGGAGGTGAACGCACCCGCACCCACTCCCGTGGTCACCGACATCGTGCGCCCGCCCGCGCCGACGAAGGCTCCGTTGCCGCCGCGGTCGACGCCGCGCCGGGTCTCTCCGCGACCCGCCCCACGATTGTCGGAGCTGCCCGCGCTGCCGGCGCCCCGGGTCGAGTCGCCGCCCGCGCCGACGCCTCCGATCGGCGACGATCCCCCCGTGGCCCCGAGCGCCTCGCCTTCGGCTCCGGTCCCGACGCCGTCGCCACCCGCGCCGCCGGCTCCGGTGATGGGGCGACTTCCCGAATCCCTGCCTGGGCCCCTTGGAGGTGACCGGTCTGCCGAAGTGCCTGGTCCGTCGGTATCCGGGAACGACGAGCGGGTGCCCCAAACCGGTGGAAGCTCCGGGTCGTCCACGCTGGCGCCGGCGTCCGAGTCGGAGCCGCGGGGTGTCTACGTGGTCTCGGGGCAGGGCAATGGTTCCGGTGTCGGCAGCGGGTCGGGGTTTGGGTCGGGGTCGGGGAATCGCCCCGGGCAAGGGCCGGGCGCGGGCTGGGGCGAGCGGGCAGGCGCGGGCGACGGCTCGGCGGGCGCCGACGCCGCCGTGGCACGCGACGGGAACGCCGCCGGGTCCGGCGCGCGGGACGGCATCCATCTGTTGCGAATCATCAGGAGTCGGATCGAGCGCGTATGGACCTATCCCGACGAGGCGCGGCGAGACGGGATGGAGGGCACCGTCTGGCTTCGCTTTCGCATCGCGGTCGACGGCTCGGTCGCGAGCGTGGAGGTCGACCGGTCTTCCGGCCACGCGCTCCTGGACGAGGCCGCGATAACCGCCGTACGGCGAGCCGGGCCATATCCTCCCTATGGCGGTCCGATCCGTTACCCCTTCACGTACCGGCTCGACCGGTGAGGCGGACGGTCGACTCAGCGGCGGTCGCGGGTCCCACCTTCGGGGGTGCCGCCGCGACGTGCCGTCCTCGGGGGCGCACTGTGATGGTGGGGAAGGAAAGCCGGTCGATGCGGTCTCCCGGCGACGCGAAGCGCGGTACGGTGTCGGACGCGATGCGCCCCTGCCCCAGGGCTGCGGGTTCCGGGACCCTGATGCTCGCCAATCGCCTGCGGAAAAACCTACGGCATCTCGGCAAATGGGCGAGGCGGGAGGGGGTGACGTGTTACCGGGTTTACGACGCGGACCTGCCCGAGTACGCCCTGGCCGTGGACCTGTACGAAAAATGGGTCCACGTGCAGGAGTACGAGGCGCCGCCGACCATCGATCCCGCGGTGGCCCACGCGCGCCTCGCGGGCGCGATGGCGGTCATTCCGGAGGCGCTGGGAATCCCGGCCGATCGGGTCGCCCTCAAGGTTCGCCGGCGCCAGAGAGGCCCGGCGCAGTACGAGCGGCATGCGACCACGGGGCAGTTTCACGAAGTGCACGAGGGCGGTCTGCGCTTCCTGGTGAACCTCACCGACTACCTGGACACCGGCCTGTTCCTCGATCATCGACCGATCCGGGCGCTCATCCGGAGCGTGGTGGCCGGTGGGCGGTTCCTGAATCTCTTCGCCTATACCGGCGCCGCCAGCGTCCACGCCGCGGCCGGCGGGGCCGTCTCGACGACGACCGTCGACATGTCGTCGGTCTATCTCGACTGGGCGCGGCGCAACATGGCCCTGAACGGATTCGCCGAGGGCCGCGGGCACCGGTTCGTCCGGGCGGACTGTCTGGCGTGGCTGGCGTCCCCCCATTCCGAGCGCTACCACGTGATCTTCGTCGACCCGCCGACCTTTTCGAACTCCAAGCGGATGGGCCCGACCACCTTCGACGTGCAGCGCGATCACGTGGCCCTTCTGCAAAACGTGGCGCGGCTATTGGCGCGCGACGGCTTGATCCTGTTTTCGAACAACTTCCGCCACTTCCAGATGCACCGCAGCGCACTCCCCGGCTTGAGCGTTGAGGATATCACGCGCCGCACCATCCCGCCGGACTTCCAGCGAAATCCTCGGATTCACAATTGCTGGCGGATCACCCGATTTTCGGACACGTTGTTGTCTACACATAATTCTGTTCAAATGAACAAGTACAATTAGACAACAACGTCCCCTAAGTGAAATTTAGGGGACGTTGTTGTCTAAGTATACTTTCGTTGTCACGGAACAAGTCCAGTTAGGCAACAACGTGCCGTGGCTTGGATCTGCAGATGCTATGGAAGGGTAAAGAGGGCGCGGGCGGCGCGCACGGTGTGGCAGTGGGCCTCGACGGTGTCCTCAATGTTTTTCCCGTATCCTCCCCCCAGCGTGATCGCCACGGGAACGCCGGCATCTCGACAGGCCGCCAGGACCATCTCGTCACGGCGACCAAGTCCGGCGTGGCTGAGCCGGAGGCGACCCATCCGGTCGCCCGCGTGCGGGTCCGCACCGGCCACGTAGAACACGAGTCCGGGCCGAAACTCGGCCAGGATCCGGGAGAGGGCGGGCTCCAGGGCGTCCAGGTATTCGTCGTCTCCGGTGCCGTCGGGGAGATCGATGTCCAGCGTGCCGGGAACTTTGTGCAAGGGGTAGTTGTTGGCCCCATGAATGGAGAAGGTGAAGACGTCCGGCTCCTCAGCGAAGATGGCGGCGGTGCCGTTTCCCTGGTGAACGTCGCAGTCGATGATCGCCATGCGCTGCATCCAGCGGTCGCGCTGGAGGACCCGGATGGCGACGGCGATATCGTTCAGGGCGCAGTACCCCTCGCCGCGATCCGGAAAGGCGTGATGGGTGCCGCCCGCCAGGTTGACGCCCAGGGTTTCCCGGATGGCAATCCGGGCCGCCGTGAGTGTACCCTGGACGGATGCCCGCGATCGCCGGACCAACGACTCCGACCACGGAAAACCCAGACGACGAATCGCCTCGGCCGGAAGCGTCCCCCCGCTGAGGTTCGTCCAATACTCGCGGGTGTGGACCAGGCAGATGTCCCTGGGGTCCGCGAGGGTCGGCTCGATCAACTCCTCCGGGCGCAGCGTCCCGTCGGCGAGGAGCCGCTCGCGGACAAGGCGATACTTCCGGATGGGGAAGCTGTGGGTGGGGGGCAGATCGATGATGTAGTGGTCGGAGTAAAGGGCGTACATAAAAATGAGCGTTCGGCGGCTCAACTGTTCCTCGGTTCGACGGTTCGAGGCGCGCCGCGGTCAAGATACGGGGGTCGCCACTTCGTGTCAAGCCGGATTCCCGTCAAGGATTCTCGCGGAGGATCGCCGCGACGTCGAAAGGGCGTTGGCGACACCCACGCGGCGGCTCCGCGCGAAACCCCGGGAAGGCGAAGCGCGCGGCAAGCCGGCGGAAGCGGACTTCCCGGCGCACCCCGAAAACCTTGACACTCGGCGACGCAGAACGATACCATGTCGCGCCGTTTCGGCTCCGGACGGGTGGGGGCCGGGGTGCGGCAGGTTTCGCTGCTTGCGCGACAGACCCGAGTCATGGAGTGACCAGTGCAGATCGACGACAAGAAGTGCGTTGCCTGCGCCAACTGCGTCCCCGTCTGCCCGATGGGGGCCATCTACATCGATCCGGCCGTCAACCGGGCCACGGTGAATCTCGACGAGTGCGTGGAATGCTTTACGTGCTACCGCGGGATGAGCAAGGAGCACATGAACCCGACGCTCGTGCGCGCGGTGCGCCGCGTCGCCAAGTGGCTGCGGTTCCGGTTCGATCCGGAGCCGGACGTGTGCCCGACCGACGCCTTGACGCCGCAAGAGCTGACGTGGCCCCGCACCGTCCGGTGGGCCTTCAGCGACCCGCTCGTGCCGCACGAGTCGACCGGCGTTCATGGGCGGGGCACAGAGGAAGTCAAAACGAACGATGTGACGGATCGCGTCAGGGAGGGCGAAGCCGGATTCACCATCGAGTTTGGGCGGCCCGGGGTCGGAGTCCGCTTCCGCGACGTGCAGAAGATGACGACGGCACTGGCCCCCCTGCCGGTGGAGTTCGAGGCGAAGAATCCGGTCTCGTCGCTGATGACCGACCGCGTCACCGGGACCCTGCAGCCGGACGTCCTGGACGAGAAGGTGATGTCCGCGATACTGGAGCTGAAGACCCGCGTCCAGCACGTTCCGACGGTCCTGGAGCGCGTGGAGGCAGTCGCCCGGCAAGTGGACACCATCGTGAGTATCGGGGTGGCCACGCGCTGCGACGCGCAGGGGGACGATCAAATCGCACCCATCCTGGAGCGCGAGGGGCACGTGTTCTTCCGGGGCAAGACCAACCTCGGGCTGGGCCGGCGGCCCCAGCTCGCCGCCGCAGGATCTGCGGCCGCCGGCGACCGACTGTTGCCGTCACGCGAACCCAGCGAGAGGAGAGCGCCGCGATGACGAACACCTTGCACCGTTTCGGGGCTCCCGAGACCCAGCGGGACGATTATATCGTTTTCGCCATGCCCTCCAAGGGCATCAACGAGGAGGGGGCGATTCCGAAGCTCCAAACCTTTCTGCGACTGGCGCTGAAGCATGGACCCGTCAACGTAGGCCAGGGCAGCAAGGGCGGCATGTACCGGCCATCGTCGAACCTCACGCCGTTCGCCCACTGGTCCCGCCCGGACGCGGCGGATCCGGAGGCCGTCCTCGAGGCCATGGACGAGCCCTCGGTGGTGGCCGCGGTCTTCGACGACGTCGCGAAAGTGGAAGCGCTCGTCAAGGATCTGAAGGCGGCGGACCTCGGGCTGTCCGTCAACATCAGCGGTCTGACCGCTGAAGCCAACGCCTGCTGCAAGCGAGCCGGGATCACACGGCACAGTGTCGAATACTCGCTGGGGTTCCACGGGGACCTAAACCAGCTCCCCGACCGGCACGTCCTGGAGCTGTCCACCATGTGCGGGCACGGCATGTTGTCGCACAACTTCGCCCGCAAGATGATCGACATGGTCCGGGAGAACCGCCGCACGCCGCAACAGGCCGCAGCCACCATGGCGCGTTTCTGCACGTGTGGGATCTTCAATGTCACCCGCGCGATCCGCATCCTGGAGCAGGCCCGCAAGGGCGAATGACGGCGGAGCTGCGCTTCCGCCGGCGGAGCGGGCTTGCCCGCCGGGTTCGCCAGAGGGGGCCTTCGCGGAAACCGAGCCGATTCTCGCACGGGAGTCGGCTCGTGCGTTTTCTGGCAACGGATCACGGCCTCGCCCATGCACGAGACGATCCGGGAGTCCGACATCCCATTCCGGGCGATGATCGAAGCGTCGCCCCTGGCGGTCATCGCCGTCGATGCCGACGCGAAGGTCAGATTGTGGAACGCCGCCGCCGCACGCATGTTCGGATGGAGCGAAAGGGAAGTGCTGGGTCGGACGCCTCCGTACGTTCCCGAGGACAGGCAGGCCGAATTCCGCGTCCTTCACCAACGGGGGATGAGAGGGGAGAATACCTCCGGTCTAGTGCGGCACCGCCAGCGGAAGGACGGCTCACCGATCGACGTGACCCTATGGACGGCACCGCTCCGGGATGCCGCAGGGCAGATCGTCGGTGTTATGGCTTTCCTCGACGATATAACCTCGCGCAAGCGAGTGGAGGCAGCGCTGGCCCTGCCGACAACACAGTTCGACGCGATTCGCATTATGGCACTGGAGCTCACCCAGACGCTGGAGGTGGCCCCGCTACTGGAACTCATCCCTCGGCGTGCGGTGGAGTTGGTCGGGGCCCAATCCGGGGTATTGCACCTCTGGGATGAAGGGACACACGAGTTGGTTTCCACCGGCCGGTACGGTCACTCGCTCGACCTTCCCGCCGTGCGGCTCCGTATGGGGGAGGGGGTGGCCGGAGTCGTCGCGCAACGTCGGGAAGGGCTCATCGTCAACGACTTCCGCGCCTCCCCGTACTGACACCGTGGTTCCTGGAGCACACGAACCCCACTGCGGTTCTCGCCGAACCGCTGGTCTGCCGCGACCGGCTTTTCGGCGTCGTCTCCCTCAACAACATCCGGATGTCGCAGCGGGTTTTCAACGACCGCGACCGGGACCTCCTGCGTCTCTTCGCCGCGCACGCGGCGATCGCCATTCAGAATGCCGAGTTTTTCCAAAGTGCGGAGCGACAGCGGCGGGAGATCGAGCTGGTGGCCGACCTTTCGCAACAGCTCAACACCTCCCTCGACTACAACACCGTCCTACAGCGGGTCGTCGACGGAGCCCGAGAGCTGACCGGATGCGATTTGGCGCAGATCGCGCTTCGAGACGATCCCACCGACACGCTGGTATTTCGTTACCGGGCAGGATCCCATTCCGACCGACTTGACACCCATCGCATAGCCCCGGGAAGGGCATCGGCGGGATGGTGATGGCCACCGGGCAGCCGTTTCGGACTGCCAATTACGCGGAGGATCTTCGCATCACGAAAGACTATCTGCCGCATACGCTCGCTCAGGGAGTGGTGGCGGAGCTGGGTGTTCCAATCCGTCTGGAAGGACGGGTGGAAGGTGTGCTCTTCGTGGACAATCGATCGAGTCGCCCGTTCAACGACAGCGACGAACGAACGCTTTTACAGCTGGCCGATCACGCCGCGACCGCCATCAGGAACGCGCGCCTGCACACAACGGCGGTGCACCGTGCGCAGCGTTTCGAGACACTGAACACCGTGATGCGGGCGCTGACGACAGAGCTGGATCCGCTGTTGGTCACTCAACGGGCGCTGGAGGCTGTGCAGAAGTTGATCCGCGGCTCGGCCGGCGTTCTCCCGGAGTTGCCGGGGGGCGCAAAAGAGCTTCGCGTGGTGGCGAGCATCGGTCTTAGAGACGCCGACGCCGCGCGGTCGCTGCGCCTTCACGTCGGGGAGGGGCTTGCGGGCATCGCCGCCGCGACGCGCCGGCCCGTCGTCAGCACGGGTGTCGCATGGGACCCTCGATTTGTGAATCGTTCCTGGGCGGCGTCCGAGGGGCTGGTATCCGGCATCGTCCTGCCGCTGGTGGTCGGCGGCCGGGTCACCGGGACCTTGGCGGTATTTCTGCGACGTCTCCGCACTTTCGATGCCGAAGAAGTCGAGCTGCTCCAGGCTCTCGCCGTCGAGAGCGCCATCGCGCTGGAGAACGCGCGGCTTTTCGAGCAAGTGGATCTGGGGCGCGAGCGCCTGATGGACCTGACGCGACGATTGGTCTCCGCTCAGGAGGAGGAGCGGGGTCGCCTTTCGCGCGAACTGCACGACGAGGCCGGTCAGGCCCTGACGGCGCTTCGGATCAGCCTGGGCCTGATCCGAGAGGATCTCCCTCCGGACGCGGCTTCGCTCCACCAACGGCTGGATGATGCCGTGGCGGTCACCGAATCAATCACGGACCAGCTTCGATTTCTCGCGCAGGCGCTGCGCCCTCCGGCCCTCGACACCGTGGGGATCGATGCAACCCTCGAGGGCCTTTGCCGCGACTTCAGCAGGCGGACGCAATTACCCATCGAGTATGCCGGTCGGAACCTTCCGCCAATACCGGACGGGATCAGCATTCATCTGTATCGGTTCCTGCAGGAAGCGCTCACGAATATCGGCAAACACGCGCAGGCGAGCCGGGTCCGCGTGGCCCTCGTATGCGATGGCGGTACGCTGTGTCTGTCCGTCGAGGATGACGGGGTCGGGTTCGACGTCGCGCAGAAGCTTGGTGGGAAAACGCGAAAGGGTGTGGGATTGCTGGGAATGCAGGAGCGACTGGATCTGCTGAACGGGCGGTTGGAGATCACCTCGCAGGTGGGTCAAGGGACCCGTATCCGGGCACGCGTCCCCTGGAAAGCCGTCCCATGATCCGCGTCCTTCTCGCCGACGATCACCACCTGGTCCGGCAGGGGCTCTGCGCCTTCCTGGAAAAGGCGGGCGACATCGAGGTGGTGGGGGAGGCGGCCGACGGGCACGAGGCCCTCACGCTGGTCGAGCGCTTTCTCCCCGACGTCCTCGTGCTCGACATCGCCATGCCGCACCTGAATGGAGTGGACGTGGTCGAACGGCTCCGGAGCCTCGGGGTGAAGACCCGGACGCTCATCCTCTCCATGTACGCCGACGAGACTCTGGTCCGGCGGGCGCTCCGGAACGGGGCGAAGGGCTACCTGCTCAAGCGCGCGGTCTCCGCCGAACTCCTCCTGGCCGTCCGAGCGGTCAGCCGGGGCGATACCTTCCTGAGCCCCGAAGTGGCCGGACCGGTGGTCTCTTCCCTCGTGGACGCGCCCTCGCGCCTCGCCGACCTCGGGCCGCTGGATCAGCTGACCTCCCGCGAGCGGGAGGTCCTCCAGCTCATCGCCGAGGGCCACACGAACCGCGAGATCGCCACCCACCTCCACCTCAGCGAGAAGACCGTCGAGAAACACCGCGGCCACCTCATGGCGAAACTTCGCACCACGACACCGCCGGCCTCGTCCGCTTCGCCCTCAAGCACGGCTTGGTCACGCTCGACGCGTAGTCCCTAACCCGGCATAGCCGGAACCAAACAGGCTCTGGGTTTCCGATCTGCTGATGGCAACTCTCGCGTCTTAGCGCTAGACTGATCGGTGCTATGAACACGTTCCTCGACCGCCACGCCGACAAGATCCGCGGAGTCCTCTC
>JAKPQH010000255.1 GCA_029580855.1 bacterium
CTTGGCGAAGGCGCGGGAGCTTTTTGCGGCGTTCCCCGGGCTCCAGGTGCAGGACGACCCCGCCAACAAGCGGTACCCCATGCCGCTCTTCGCGGCCGGCACCGACGACTGTTACGTCGGGCGCATCCGCGAGGACCTGGCGGTGGAGAACGGCTTGAACTTCTGGGTGGTGGGGGACCAGCTCCGCAAGGGCGCCGCGTTGAACACGGTGCAGATCGCGGAGCGATTGGTCGAGACGTACCTCTAATCGCGGCGCGGCACGAACGGACAGACGGGCTCCCGCGGTCGATGGCGCCGTGGGAGCCCTTTTTCGTGCCCGGCGCGCCGCCGGAGCGTTCCGGCACGCCGGAGGACGGCGGGTGCTGCGTCGTCTCAAGCTGGTCCTGGAGTACGACGGCACGGCGTATCACGGGTGGCAGGTGCAGCCGGGTCTGGACACGGTCCAGGGACGGCTGGAGGCGGCGCTGTCCCGCCTGGCGGGCTCGCCCGTGCAGGTGATGGGCGCCGGCCGGACGGATGCGGGGGTGCACGCCCTCGGGCAGGTGGCGAGCTGCAGCGCCGACATCCGGCTCGACGACCGGTCGCTGCGCCGGGCCTTGAACGCCATCCTCCCCATGGACATCGTGGTGGCGGAGGTGGCGGCGGCGCCGGACGAGTTCGATGCACGACGCTCGGCCCGCTCGAAGACGTACCGGTACACGCTCCTGCGGCGGGCGTATCCCTCGGCGCTGGAGGGCCGCTACTGTCTGTACGTGCCCTACGCCGTGGACCTGGCGGCCATGGACGACGCCGCGCAGTGCCTGGTCGGCACCCACGATTTCTCCGCCTTTCGCGCGGGCACGTGCGCCGCAACGACGCCGGTCCGCACGCTGCGTCGGGCCGCGTGGCGGGCGGAGGGCGATCTGTGGCGCTTCGAGGTCGAGGGGAACGCCTTTCTGCAGCACATGGTGCGCATCATCGTGGGCACCCTTTTGGAGGTGGGACGCGGCAAGCGGCGGCCCGCCGATATGCCGGCGATCCTGGCGTCGCGCGACCGGCGCCGCGCCGGCAAGACGGCGCCCCCCCACGGGCTCTGCCTGGTGGCGGTGGCGTACTGAGATGCGGGACCGCCGCCGCCCTCCGGCCGGCCGCATCGCTTCCCGCCGCGGGCCCGGCTTGCCAACGTCGGGGACTCGTGTTAGATAAGCGCAACGAAAAGCGGAGGATGCGGATGCCACGCGGCTACGATTTTGCGGCAATCGAGAGAAAATGGCAGGCCATCTGGGACGAGCGCCGCACCTTCGCGGTGACGGAGGACCCGACCCGACCGAAGTACTACTGCCTGGAGATGTACCCGTACCCTTCGGGCAAGATCCACATGGGGCATGTGCGCAACTACTCCATCGGGGACGTGGTGGCGCGCTACTTCACCATGCGCGGCCGCAACGTCCTGCACCCCATGGGATGGGATGCCTTCGGCTTCCCCGCGGAAAACGCCGCCTTCGAGCACGCCGTCCACCCCGCCAAATGGACCAAAGACAATATCGCCTACATGAAGACCCAGCTCCGCCGCATGGGGTTCTCCTACGACTGGGAGCGCGAGGTCACCTGCTGCGATCCCGACTACTACCGGTGGAATCAGTGGTTCTTCTTGAAGATGCTGGAGCGCGGCCTGGCCTACCGGAAGACGGCGCCGGTGAACTGGTGCGAGCGCTGCCAGTCGGTCCTGAGCAACGAACAGGCCGAGGGGGGCGTCTGCTGGCGTCACGGCGACACGCCGGTGGTCCAGCGCGAGCTGGAGCAGTGGTTTCTCCGGATCACGGCCTACGCGGAGGAGCTGCTGCGCGACATCGACACCCTGTCCGGCTGGCCGGAGCGGGTTCGGACCATGCAGTCCAACTGGATCGGGAAGAGCGTCGGGGCGGATGTGGACTTCGCCCTGGAGCGCGGCGGCAGCGTGCGCATCTTCACCACGCGGCCGGACACGCTCTTTGGCGCCACGTTCATGGTTCTGGCCCCGGAGCACCCGCTGACGCTGAGCCTGGCGGCGGGCACCCCGCAGGAACAGGCGGTGGCCGCGTTCGTGGAGCGCATGCGGCGCGCCGACCGGACCGTCCGCACGGACGCGGCCGCGGAGAAGGAGGGCGTCTTCACGGGCGCCTACGCCGTCAACCCGCTTACCCGCCAGCGTATCCCCATCTGGGCGGCGAACTTTATCCTGATGGAGTACGGGACCGGGGCCATCATGGCGGTGCCCGCGCATGACCAGCGCGACTTTGACCTGGCGACAAAGTACCGCCTGCCCATCCGGGTCGTGATCCAGCCGGACGGCGACCCGCTGCCCGAGGGGGAACGCCTGGAGGCGGCGTACGACGGCGAAGGCCGCATGGTCAACTCGGGCCAGTTTACGGGCATGCCGAGCCGCGACGGGATCCGGGCCGTGTGTGACTACCTGGAGGCGCACAAGATCGGGAAGCGGGCGGTGAACTACCGGATTCGCGACTGGCTGATCTCGCGGCAGCGCTACTGGGGGACGCCCATTCCGGTGCTTTACTGCGACGCGTGCGGGACGGTCCCGGTGCCGGAGGCGGAGCTCCCCGTGATCCTCCCCGAGGACGTGGCCATCACCATGACCGGCGGATCGCCGCTGGCGCGCGTGGAGAGTTTTGCCAAGGCCGCGTGCCCCCGGTGCGGTCGGTCGGCGCGGCGCGAGACCGACACCATGGACACGTTCGTGGATTCCTCCTGGTACTTTCTGCGGTTCGCCAGCCCGCACGAGGACTCGCGGCCGCTGGACCCGGCCAAGGTGCGGGCCTGGCTGCCCGTGGACCAGTACATCGGCGGCATCGAGCACGCCGTGCTGCATCTCCTCTATGCGCGGTTCTTCACCAAGGTGTGTCGCGACCTGGGGCTCTGCTCGGTGGGCGAGCCGTTCCTGAATCTCCTGACCCAGGGCATGGTCTGCAAGGAGTCGTACCGGTGTCCGACGCACGGCTACCGGCTGCCCGCGGAGGTGGACAAGACGAACCGCTGCCGCGAATGCCAGCAGCCGGTGGAGGTGGGCCGGACCGAGAAGATGTCGAAGTCGAAGCGAAACGTGGTGGACCCGGACGACCTGCTGGCCGATTACGGGGCGGATACGATCCGCCTCTTCTCGCTCTTCGCGGCGCCGCCGGAGAAGGATCTGGAGTGGTCGGACGACGGCGTCCAGGGAGCCTACCGGTTCCTGCAGCGGGTATGGCGGCTGGTCGAGGAGCGGGCGGGGGCGGTGCTGGCGGCGCGTGGGAAGACCTGGCCCGCCGGCGAGCCGCCGGAGGAGGTGCGCGCGCTGCGCCGGGTCACGCACCGGACCATTGCCAAGGTGACCCGCGATCTGGAAGACTCATTCCACTTCAACACCGCCCTGGCGGCGCTCATGGAGCTGCAGAACGCCCTGGCGCGGTTCCAGGAGCGGCTGCCCGCGGGGCCGGCCGACGACCCGCGGCTGCTGGCCTTTGCCGAGGGGGTGACGTCCCTGCTCACCATGTTGGCGCCCTTTGCGCCCCACATGGTGGAAGAGCTGTGGGAGATGCTGGGGCATGCGGTCAGCGTCTCGCGGGAGCCCTGGCCGGCCGCCGACCCCGTTCTGGCCATGGAAGAGGACGTGGAAGTCGTCGTCCAGGTCAACGGCAAGGTCCGCGCCCGCCTGCAGGTGCCCCGCGGCCGCGGCGAGGAGGAGTTGCGGGGACTCGCGCTGGGGGAGCCGCGTATCCGGCAGTGGATCCAGGGCCGCACGGTGCGCAGGGCCGTCGTGATTCCCGACAAGCTGGTCAACATCGTCGTGGCGGGGTAGGCCGCGCCGGGGGGACCGGGGAGAGGTCGTGTGAGGCGGTGGGGCGGCGCCGTCGGGGCGCTCTTGGCGGTGGGGGCCGCGGTCGCGGCGGGTTGCGGGTATCATCCGGTCGGGATGGGGAGTCCCGGCTCGGCGGCGCGACAGATCGCGGTCGAGGCCATCGCAAACCAGACCATGCGTCCCGGCATCCAGGGGATCGTGGGTGCCGCGGTCCTGCGCCAGTTGCGGCTCCACGGGGTGCTGGGCGCGTCCGAGGGCGGCCCGCCGGCGCTCATTCTCTCGGGCGGGGTGACCGGGTACCAGAACGAGGCCATCGCGTTCGATCGGCAGGATATCGGGCGGCGCTACCGCGTCCGGGTGACCCTGCTGGCCACGTTGACCGAGCGGGCGGAAGGGAAGGTTCGGCTCAAAGAGACCATCGTGGGCGAGGCCTATTACACGACGGGCGTCGGCGCGGTCAGCGTGAGCAACTCGGAGGCCGAGGCGCTGACCTTTGCGGCGCAGGATCTGGCGAACAAGCTGGTGGCACGGCTGCTGGAAGAGTGGTGAGGTCCGACCGGGGGGACGGCGCGGCGAAGGCGGCGCGGGGGGCCCACAGGCCTCCCGCGCCGGGTAGGCTCAAGAGGACGCGGCCGGGCCGAGCTTGGAGAGCCGCTGCATCAGGCGCGACTTGTGCCGGGCGGCGGCGTTCTTGTGCAGGATGCCCTTGCCGGGGGCGCGGTCGATCACGGGGAGCGCCTCGGCCACGGCCTTGCGGGCGGCCTCGCTCTGGCCCGCGGCGACCGCCGCCCGGGCCCGCTTGAGCGCCGACCGGAGCTTGCCCTGGGCGGCGCGGTTCCTGGCGCTGCGCCGCTCGGTCCGACGCAGATCCTTGATGGACGACTTGATGATGGGCATGCAGACCACTCCTTTCACGAAGAGGGCTTCCGCGAAGGCCGGGCGGCCCTGGAAAGCCTAGCTTTTGTAGAGGAGTCGGCCCGGGATGTCAAGCGATTTCTGATCCCGTCGGTCCGCGACCGCGAGCGAGCGACGCATGGTCGACCAATCGGCAGGCGGGCAATCCACGTCGGTCCGGCAGATCGCCTCGGCCGCGAGCATCGTGGGGACGGCGACGCTGCTCAGCCGGACCCTGGGCTTCATCCGCGACATGGTCTTCGCCTGGCTGTTCGGGGCGGGCATGGTGGCGGATGCGTTCTTCGCCGCCTTCCGCATCCCCAGCACGCTCCGGGAACTGCTGGGCGAGGGGGCGCTGTCCGCCGCGTTTATTCCCGCGTTCACGCGCACGGCGAGCCGCGACGGGCGCGCCGCGGCCTGGACGATGGCCTCGAAGGTCATGGGCACGCTCCTGGTGGTCCTGGCTCTCCTGACGGCCGCCGGCGTGCTGCTGGCCCCCTGGATCGCCCGGGCCATCGCCTTTGGTTTCGGCCAGGTACCGGGGAAGCTGGAGCTGACCGCCACGCTCCTCCGCATCATGTTCCCGTACATCCTGATGGTGGGCCTCGCCGCGCTCTTCATGGCCATCCTCAACTCGTTGGGTCACTTCCTGACCCCGGCGCTGTCCCCCACGGTCCTTAACGTGGTGATCATTGCGGCGGCGCTCCTGGTGGCCCCGCGCGCGAGCGTTCCGGTCATCCCGATCGCCATCGCCGTCGTGCTGGGAGGAGTCGGACAGCTCGTCATCCAGATCCCCGCGGCCGTGCGGCTCGGCTGGCAGCCCGCGATCCGGGTCGCCCCGCGGGACGCCGCGGTGCGGGAGATCGGCCGGTTGATGCTCCCGGGGGTTGCGGGTCTGGCCATCACCCAGATCAACGTCTTTGTGGGCACCCTCTTGGCCTCGCTGTTGCCCCAGGGGAGCGTGGCCGCCATAGGCTACGCGTTCCGGCTGGTGCAATACCCGATCGGCATCGTCGGGGTATCCATCGCCACCGGCGCCCTGCCGGTCATGTCGCAGGCGATGGCCAGGGGCGCGGTGGATGACCTGAAGCAGGCGCTCCGCGACAGTCTCCGGCTGGGGGTCTTCTTGGCCCTGCCGGCCCTGGTGGGGTTGATCGTCTTCCGCGTGCCGATCGTCGGCATCCTGTTCGAGCGCGGTGCGTTCACGCGGTCGGCCACGACCCTGACGGCCTCGATCCTCGGCGCGTATGCCATCGGGCTGGTCTTTTACATCGCCAATCGAATCCTGGCTCCCGCGTTCTACGCGATGCGCGACACGTGGACGCCGATGGCCACCGGCGTGGTGGCGGTGGGCGTCAACATTGCCTCCAGCCTTCTCCTGATGGGGTCGCTGGGCGCCGTGGGGCTGGCGCTGGCCACGGCGGCGGCCTCGCTCAGCAACTGCCTGCAGCTGGTGTGGAGGCTGCGCGCGCGCATCGGACTCTTGGGAGGGCGCGTGATGCTTCGCGCCGCCGGCCGGGCCGCCCTGGCCTGCGCGCCCATGGCGGCGTGGGGGATCGCGGCGCGGCTCTGGTGGGACGCCATGGCGGCACCGTCGCTCGCCGGCCGGGTCGGGGCGTTGATCTGTCAGGTCGGCGTGGCGGGGGCGGTGTTCGTCGTCGGCGCGCGACTCTTGCGTTGCGAGGAGTTGGGGTGGGCGTGGGATCTGGTGCGGCGAAGGGCGCGGCCAGATCGGGGTTGACGCGCACCGGAATACCGTGCTAAAAACTCGCGTTTGTGGACCCGACCCCTAGGTCCGAGCGTTGGACGGCCGGGCGGGTGGTGGCGCGGGGGACCCGACGGGAGCGATCCTCCCGCGGGAGGGGGGGAGTTGGCCATGCGTTTGACCGGATCGGAAATCTTGCTCAAGTGTCTCCAGGCCGAGGGGGTGCACACCGTCTTCGGCCACCCGGGGGGCGTCATTCTCCACACCTACCACGTGCTGCTCGACTATCCGATTCAGCACATACTCTGTCGGCACGAGCAGACGGCGATCCATGCCGTGGAGGGGTTCTACAAGGCCAGCGGCCGGACGGGAACCGCCGTGGTGACGTCGGGGCCCGGGGCGACGAACACTATCACCGGGCTCACCGACGCGCTCATGGATTCCATGGGGATCGTGGTGTTCACCGGTCAGGTGCCCACGGCCGTCATGGGATGCGACGCCTTTCAGGAAGCGGACGTGGTGGGCACGACGCGCACCTGCACCAAGCACAACTTTCTCGCCTCCAAGACCGAGGATCTGCCCCGGATCATCAAGGAAGCGTACTATATCGCGCGCAGCGGGCGGCCGGGCCCCGTCCTCGTGGATCTGCCCAAGGACGTGATCATGGGCCGAGCGGAATTCACGGGCTATCCGTCCGGCGTCTCCATCCGGAGCTACAACCCGTCGGTGAACGGCCACCCGGGCCAGGTCCGCAAGGCGGCGGAGCTGATCGCCTCGGCCCGGCGGCCGGTGATCTACGGCGGCGGGGGGATCATCCACGCAGACGCCTCACCCGAATTGACCCAGCTCGTGAACCTGACGCAGATCCCGACGACGCTCACCCTCATGGGCCTGGGGGCGCTGGCCACAAGCCACCCCCTCTGGCTGGGCATGCTGGGCATGCACGGCACCTACGCCGCCAACATGGCGATGGCCCACGCGGACCTCATGATCGCCATCGGGGCGCGCTTCGACGATCGGGTGACGGGCAAGCTGTCCGAGTTCGCCAAGAGCTGCAAGATTGTCCACATCGACATCGATCCGACCTCGATCCGGAAGAACGTGCACGTGGACGTGCCCATCGTGGGGGACGTGAAGCGGGTGTTGACCCAGCTCAACGCGGAGCTGGCCAAATGCTCGCGGAACTGGGCGGCGGACCTGGAGGAGTGGTACGGCCAGATCGCCGAGTGGCAGCGGGCGCACCCGCTCCGGTACGACCAGGCCCGCGACGGGGCCATCCTGCCCCAATTCGCCATCGACGAGATCTACAAGGCGAGCGAGGCGCACGACCCGGTGGTGTCCACCGGCGTCGGCCAGCACCAGATGTGGGCGGCGCAGTACTATCGCGCGCGCGGTCCGCGCAACTGGCTGACCTCGGGCGGCCTGGGAACCATGGGGTTCGGATTTCCCGCGGCCCTGGGCGCCCAGGCGGCCTTCCCCGATCGGCTGGTCATCGACATCGACGGGGACGGCAGCTTCCAGATGACCATGCAGGATCTGGCCACCTGCGTGCAGTACAATCTGCCGGTAAAGATCTTCATCGTCAACAACCGCTACCTCGGGATGGTCCGGCAGTGGCAGGAGCTGTTCTACGGCGGCAAGTACTCCCAGGTGGACCTGGAAGTGCAGCCCGACTTCGTGAAGCTGGCGGAGGCGTTCGGGGCCAGCGGGCTGCGCGCGGAGCGACCGAGCGAGGTGCGGCCCGTGATCGAGAAGGCCATCGCCACCCCCGGGCCGGTGGTGGTGGATATCGTGACGGCGCGGGAGGAGAATTGCTTTCCGATGATCCCGGCCGGCGGCGCCCTCAAGGATATCATCGACGCCGGCGAACCGGTCCCCGAAAAGCTCTTCCAGGGCTGGCGGTAAGGGCCCATGACGGATCCGAAGCACTATCGAAAACACATCCTGTCCGTGCTGGTGGAAAACCACCAGGGCGTCCTGGCCAAGATCGCCTCGCTGATCGCCGCCAAGGGTTACAACATCGACAGCCTCTCGGTGGCGGAGACGCTGGACCCGTCGGTATCGCGGATGACGCTGTCCCTGCAGGGCGACGAGTGGGTGATCGAACAGGCGGTAAAGCAGCTGCACCGTCTGATCGACGTCATCAAGGTGACCGATCTCACCGACGAGGAGCACATCGGCCGCGAGATGGTGTTCGTGCGGGTGAATGCCGAGCCCGCCAACCGAGCGGAGATCCTCCGGATCAACGAGATTTTCCGGGGGCGCATCGTGGACGTGACCCCCACAAGCTACACGCTGGAACTGACGGGGGAGGAAAAGAAGATCGGGGCCGTTCTGGAGCTGCTGCAGCCGTTCGGGATCCAGGAAATCGTGCGCAGTGGGACGCTGGCCATTGCCCGGGGGAGCAAGAGCCTTCCCCGGCGGGACGAGGCGCGGACGCGGATGGCCGGCCGGAAACAGGCGACGGCGGACTGAGACGAGGAGATCATGGCCACACTCTACTACGACAAAGATGCGGACCTGGGGTTGTTGAAGGGGAAGACCATCGGCATCATCGGGTACGGCAGCCAGGGCCACGCGCATGCCCTCAACCATCGCGACAGCGGCCTGGATGTCATGGTGGGGCTGTACAAGGGCAGCAAATCGTGGGATAGGGCCAAGGCGGACGGACTCAAGGTGGGGACCGTGGCGGAGACCGCAGAGGCCGCCCAGGTGATCATGATCCTCCTGCCGGATCAGACGCACAAGCAGGTGTACGAGGAATCCATCCGCCCTGCGCTGCGCCCCGGGAAGACCCTCATGTTCGCCCACGGTTTCAACATCCACTTCAACCAGATCGTCCCGCCGCCCGAGGTGGACGTGTCCATGATCGCGCCCAAGGCGCCGGGCCACATGATGCGGCAGGTGTACACGGAGGGGTCCGGCGTGCCCGCCCTGGTGGCGGTGCATCAGAACCCCTCGGGCAAGGCCAAAGAGCAGGCGCTGGCCTACGCCAAAGGGGTGGGTTCGACGCGGGCGGGCGTCCTGGAGACCACGTTCAAGGAAGAGACGGAGACCGACCTCTTCGGCGAGCAGACCGTGCTGTGCGGCGGGATCTCGGCCCTCATGAAAGCCGGGTTCGAAACGCTGGTGGAGGCGGGGTATCAGCCCGAGTCGGCCTATTTCGAATGCATGCACGAGATGAAGCTGATCGTGGACCTGATCTACCAGGGCGGCCTGGCGTACATGCGTTACTCGGTGAGCGACACGGCCGAGTACGGCGACTACAGCCGCGGGTCGCGGATCATCAACGAGTCGGTCAAGGCGGAGATGAAGAAGATCCTGGGCGAGATCCAGAGCGGGCAGTTCGCGCGCGAGTGGATCCTGGAGAACCAGGCCGGGCGGCCGGGTTTCCTGGCCATGCGGCGGCAGGAGGCGGAGCATCGGGTGGAGGTCGTCGGCAAAGAGCTCCGCGCCATGATGAGCTGGCTGAAGGCGCGCCCCTAAGGGGGCGCGCGAAACGGGGACGCGTCGGCATGGTGGTTCGCGCGCACGCACCACGGGCTCCCTCGGGTCTGGTGAGACCCAAGGTGCTGGTGGTGCTGCTGGTCTTGGTCGGCCTGGGGTTGGCCGCCAGCAAGCTCATCCCCCCGTACTGGGACTATCTCTCGCTGCAGGACCCGGTCAAGGAGGCCGCCATCGCCTATGCGCGGCACGGGAAAGAGGCCGAGGTGCGGACGGAGTTGATGGCCCGCGCCAGGCAGGTCGGCGTCGCGCTGGACGAAGAGCGGGTGGACATCGGCCAGGAGGGGAGCCTGATCGTGGTCCGGATCGCGTGGGAGGTCCCGCTGGAGCTCCCGCTGTACCGGCGCACCCTCCACTTCCGCATCGAGAAAACGGTCCCCGCGCCCTGAAATCCCCGCAGAGGAGTTGCGCGTCATTCGACCCCCACCCCCGTTGATCATCGCCGGCCCCACGGGCGTCGGCAAGTCACTGCTGGCGATGGCGGTGGCGGCGCGGGCGCCGGGGGAGATCCTCGTCGCCGACTCGATGCAGGTCTACCGCGGGATGGACGTGGGCACCGGCAAGCCTTCGGAGGCGGACCGGCACGCGGTCCCGCACCACCTGCTGGACATCTGTGATCCCACCCAACCGTTTTCGGCCTTCGATTTTGCACGGCGGGCGCACGCGGCGGTGGCCGCCATCCGCGGCCGCGGCCGACTGCCGATCCTGGTCGGCGGGACCGGTCTGTATCTGCGGGCCTTCCTCAAGGGGCAGCTCTCGGGGGGAGCGGGCGACCCCGCCGTCCGCGCCCGGCTGCGCGCCGAAGCCGCGGCCCGGGGGCCGGCGACGCTCCACGACCGATTGCGGCAGGTGGACCCGGACTCCGCGGCCGGCATCCGCGCCGGCGATCTCTTTCGCATCGTCCGCGCCCTGGAGCTTTGGGAGACCACGGGGCAGCGGCCCTCGCGTATCCGACCGGGTTTCTGGGATCCGCCCCGGGTCGCGGTGTCGGCCTACGTCGTCCTGACGCGGGAGCGCCAGGAGCTGTTCCGTCTCATCGACCGCCGGGCCGCCCAGATGTGGCGGGACGGGCTGGTGGCCGAGATGCGCGGGCTGCTTGCGGCGGGCTTTACCGCGGAGCTGCGCCCCTTCCAGTCTCTGGGATATCGCCAGGCGTTGGCGGTGATCAGGGGGGAGATGGGCGAAGCCGAGGCGCTGGCGGAGATGCAGCGCGCCACCCGCAATTATGCGAAGCGGCAGTTGACGTGGTTCCGCCGTGAGCCCGCCGCCGAGTGGATCGCGCTGCGGGGAGCGGACTGGGTCGAGCCGGCGGCGGCGGCGCTCCTCGCCCGGCTGGAACGCGCCGCGGACCTCGGCGGCCCCCCCGCCGTCCAGGAACCGGCTGTTCTGGGGGAGGCGCCGTGAGCGGCGCGCCGGCCGGCGCCGCGACCCGCTCCTGGCGCTTGCGGGGACCGGCGACGGTCAGCGGGGCGGTTGGCGTGCCGGGGGACAAATCCATCTCGCACCGCGCCCTGCTGCTGGGGGCCATGGCGCACGGCACCACCGCAATCCACGGGCTCCTCCAGGGGGAGGACTGCCGCACCACCATGGCGGCGCTCCGCGCGCTGGGCGTGGAGGTGGCGGAGTCGCCCGACGGCACGCTGTGCGTCCACGGGCGCGGGCCCGAGGCGTGGCGGGAGCCGGAGTCGGTTCTGGACGCCGGCAACTCCGGCACCACCCTGCGGCTTCTCGCCGGGGTGCTGGCGGGTCGGCCCTTCTGCAGTCTGCTGACCGGGGACGGGTCGCTGCGCCGCCGCCCGATGCGCCGCATCGTGGACCCGCTGCGCGCCATGGGGGCGACGGTGCTGGGTCGCGCGCAGGGCGGCTTCCCGCCGCTGGCGATCGGCGGGGGGAGGCTCGGCGGGATCGCCTGGCGCTCGCCGGTGGCCAGCGCGCAGGTCAAATCGGCGATCCTGCTGGCCGGCCTGCAAGCCGCGGGCGAGACCAGCGTCACGGAGCCGCTGCTCTCGCGCGACCACACCGAGCGCATGCTGAGCGCCTTCGGACTCGTGCCGCGCCGCGATGGGACCACCGTGACCGTGCCGGGCGGCCGCCGCCTGACCGCGGCCGCCCTGACGGTCCCGGGCGACCTCTCCTCCGCGGCGTTTTTTCTGGTGGCGGCGGCTGCCGGCGGCCCGGGGGAGCTGTGCGTCCGCGACGTGGGCGTGAATCCGACGCGGACGGGGTTGCTGGATGTCCTGGAGCGGATGGGCGCCGAGGTGCGGCGCGAGCGCGGGCGCGTCGTGGGGGGAGAGCCCGTGGCCGACCTCGTCGTCCGCGGGCGGGGGCTACGCGGCGTCCGGGTCGGCGCGGAGCTGATCCCGCGGCTGATCGACGAGGTGCCGGCGCTGGCCGTGGCCGCCGCGCTGGCCGACGGCGAGACGGTCATCAGCGGAGCGGCGGAGCTCCGCGTGAAGGAGGTGGACCGGCTCTCCGCTGTGGCGGAGGAGCTGGGCCGCATGGGGGCGGCGATCGCGGCCACCGAGGACGGCTTATGCATCCGGGGTCGCGCGCCGCTGCGGGGCGCCGCGGTCTCCAGCCGCGGCGACCATCGGATGGCCATGAGCCTCGCGGTGGCGGCGCTCTTCGCCGACGGGGAGACCGTCGTCCGGGATGTCGCCTGCGCCGACATCTCGTTCCCCGGTTTCGCCCGGGTCCTGGCCGAGACGGCTCCCGCGTGCGGCATCCGCGAGGAGACGGCCGGTGTCTGAACCCCGGATCGACCCGGGTGCCGGGACGGCGGTCCCGCCCGGGTTCGTCATCGCCATCGACGGCCCCGTGGGCGCCGGGAAGAGCACGGTGGCGCGCCGCTTGGCGGAGGCCCTGGGGTGCGTGCATATCGACAGCGGCTCCATGTACCGGGCGCTGGGGTGGAAGGCGCTGCGTCTGGGGGTCGGTCTGCACGATCACCGGGCGCTGGCGCGCCTGGCCGCCGGGACGGACGTGCGGATCGTGGCGGGCCGGAGCGGATCGCGGGTCTTGGTGGACGGCGAAGACGTGACGAACGCGCTCCGGACCCCGGCCGTGGACGAGGCGTCCTCGGTGGTCTCCATGTGCCCGGCGGTTCGGGAGCGGATGGTGGCGCTCCAGCGCAGCATGGCGCGGGCGGGCGGCGTGGTGATGGACGGGCGCGACATCGGGACCGTGGTGTTTCCCAACGCGCAGGTCAAGTTTTTTCTGGATGCGGACCTGACGGTGCGAGCGGAGCGGCGCCTCAAGGATCTGCAGCGGGCCGGGGGGGCGGCAGAGCCGGGTACGATCCGGGAGGAGGTGGCGCGCCGCGACGCGCGCGACCGCGCGCGGGAGGTTGCGCCCCTCTGCGCCGCGCCGGACGCCGTTCGGATCGATTCGACCTCGCTCGACGCCGAGGCGGTGGTGCGGGTGATGCTGCGGCAGGTGGCCAAGACGCTCGCCTCGGGATAAGTCCCTATTTTGCGGGCGTGTGCGGTTTATTTTGCTTGCCTGGACCGGGGCGCCCGTGTATGATCCGACCCTCGCCCCGCCCGGATGCACGGCACGGCGCGTCGTTCCCGATCGGGCACCCCGGCTGCCGCTACATCGTGCGACGCTTTTCAACGCGCTCGCGGGAGCGCCGGACGCACATCCCGGAAACGCCACGGGACCGCGCCGGACGCGGCCGCGGGGCGGTTTGGGTCCGGCGATGGCCCCGGCCGATCGGCCTGGTCCGCGAGGCGGGGAACGCGGGCCGCATGCAAACGAGCACGAGGCGGCATGGCCGCCTCCGGAGGATCGCCGACTCGCCCGGCCGGATCGGGAAGCGGCGCCTCGAATTCACCGCCGCGCGCAGGAGGAGTACGGTTTTATGACAGGAGAGTCGGTGGGCGCAGATGTGCAACCAAGCCAAGACCCGGAGGAGATGGAGACATCGGGTCCCTCGCCCGAGATGCGGGCGATCTACGAGCAGAGCCTGCGGGATATCGCCGAGGGCGACATCGTCAAGGGGCATATCCTGGAGATTCGGGAAGACGTCGTCCTGGTGGACATCGGCTACAAATCCGAAGGACTCATACCGCTTCGGGAATTTCGCTCGCCTTCCGGGGAGGTCACGGCGAAGGTGGGCGACGCCGTGGATGTCTACTTAGAGCAACGCGAGGACAGCGACGGCCTGATCGTCCTGTCGCGCGAGAAGGCCGAGAAGATCAAGATCTGGGAGGAGCTGTCCCAAGTGTACGAGAAAGGCGGGCCGATCTCCGGGACGATCCTGGGGCGAACCAAGGGCGGCCTGATCGTGGACATCGGTGTGCGGGCGTTTCTCCCGGGCTCGCAGGTGGACCTGCGGCCGGTTCGCGATCTGGACAAGCTCATCGGGAAGGCGTTCCCGATGAAGATCATCAAGCTGAACCAGAAGCGGGGCAACATCGTCCTGTCCCGCCGCGAGCTGCTCGAGGAAGAGCGGAAACACTTGAAGGAGGAGACGCTGGCGACGCTCGCGGAGGGGAAGCGCGTCAGAGGGAAGATCAAAAACATCACGGAGTACGGCGCTTTTGTGGACTTGGGAGGTCTGGACGGTCTGCTGCACATCACGGACATGTCGTGGGGCCGGATCGGCCATCCGTCGGAGCTGTTCCAGGTGGGCGACGAGATCGAGGTGGTCGTGCTCAAGTTCGACCGCGCCAACGAGCGGGTGTCGCTGGGCTACAAGCAGCGGCTGCCCGACCCGTGGGAAGCGGTGGAGCAGCGCTACCCGGTGGGCGCCAAGTTCAGGGGGAAGGTCGTCAGCATGACGGACTACGGCGCCTTCGTGGAGCTCGAGGAGGGCGTCGAAGGTCTGGTGCACATCTCCGAGATGTCCTGGACCCAGCGTGTCAAACATCCCTCCAAGGTGGTGGCCATCGGCGACCTGGTCGAGGTGGTGGTCCTGGACGTGGACCGGGGCAACAAACGCATCTCGCTGGGGATGCGGCAGGCCGAGCCGAACCCCTGGAACTTTATCGAAGAGCGGTATCCGGTGGGGACACGGGTCGAGGGGCGCGTCCGGAATCTCGCGGACTTTGGCGCCTTCGTGGAGCTGGAGGAGGGCATCGACGGCCTGATCCACATCTCGGACATGTCGTGGACCAAGCGGATCCGGCATCCCTCGGAGCTCCTCAAGAAGGGGGAAAAGGTCGAAGCCGTCGTCCTGCACGTGGACAAGGCGAATCACCGTATTTCGCTGGGCCTCAAACAGGTGCAGCAGGATCCGTGGCAGGACGCCGTTCCTGAAAAATACAAGGTGGGTATGGACGTGCGCGGCAAGGTCATCCGGACGACCGACTTCGGCGCCTTCGTTGAGCTGGAGGACGGTGTGGAGGGGCTGTTGCACGTCTCCGAATTGTCTCACGAGCGCGTCAACAAACCCGACGATGTCGTCCAGGTCGGCCAGGAGCTGATTCTCAAGGTGATCAAGCTGGACGCGGAAGAACGGAAGATCGGGCTCAGCCTCCGCGCCGTCGGGGACTCGCTGCGGGACGTCCCACCGGAGGGTGAGACGGGGCACGCCCGCAAGCGGCGGCGGCAAGAAGACGCCGAGGAGGAGTAATCGTAGGCGGATCCCAGCGCCATCCGAAACGCACGGCATGCCGCGGGTCTCCGACGTTCGGCGGCCTCCCGGCCCTGACGACGCCGGATGACCGTGCGGGGGAACTTTGGGGACTGGCAGCCACTCGAGGAGGTGGATTCCATGACGAAGGCCGATCTGGTGGAGAAGGTCGCGGCGCAGGTGAACCTGACCAAAAAGGATACGGAGGTTGTTATCGATACCATCTTCGACAGCATTTCCCGCGCACTGGCGCTGAAGAACGATGCGAAGGTGGAGCTGCGGGGGTTCGGAAGCTTTCGCGTCCGCCGCCGCCGGGCGCGGCAGGGGCGGAATCCCCAAACGGGCAACCCCGTCCAGGTTCCCGCCAAGCGCGTGCCGTATTTCAAGCCGGGCAAAGAGCTCAAGGCGCTGGTGGACTCATAGTTTGCGATGGAGATTCCCGGTGTTTGGAGCAGGGCGGCCCGCCCTGCTTTTTCTTTCAGGGGCGGGCGCGTAGCGGCGGGGAGATGCCGGGGGAGCCTATGCGACGTATATTCGGGGTCGGCGCCACCACGGAGCTCCGGTTCATCGCCGGCACCGTCGAAGAGATCGGGGGGCTGTTCGGGGGCGGCACCCTCGACCTGCCCGGCGGACCCGCCGGCTCGGCGCCGGGGGAGCAGTTTCTCGTCGACCTCTTCCCACCTATCCGCACGAACCTGCGCGAGCTGGTCGAGCACATCTATCGCGGTCTTTCCTCGGGCAGCGCCGAGCAGAGCGCCTTTGCCTCCGGGAAAGATGCGGCCGCCTTTGACCAGTTCGAGCGGGTCCTGGAGAAGGTTCTGGCCGCCATCGTCGAACAGGAGCGACGACTCGGCCTGATGAACCTCTTCTGGCTTGCGCACTCGAAGGTGGCGGCGGAGGTGCTTCAGGAGTTTTTTTCGCAGCGGGGCGTGAAGCAGAGCATCAAGTACCAGATGCACCCGTTTCTGGCGGGTGTGCACCGCAACCCCCTGGAGCGGGTGTGGGCGCGATTCAAGCACCGCAACGGCAACATCCTGCGCCAGAACCTGGGAGCCGATTTCAACACGGCGTTGATCGACTGCATCGTCGACGACCAGCTCCCCCTCACCGAGACGAGCGTCGCGCGGCTCAATTTCCAACAGATCCTGGTGGAGAACAACAAGCGGTTCCGGCTGACTTTTCCCGAGTTTCGCGAGATGCACGCCACCTTCCGGGACCGCTTGCGGGAGATCCTGCGGCGCAAGGACCCTCGAGCCCTCGAGTCGATCCGCCGCTGGCTGCCCGACGCGCGGCCGGAGGCACACGAGGACGAACGGTCCATAAACCGGCTGCTGTTCGACGAACGCGTGCTGGTATGCCTGCTGGCGGACCTCACCGACACCGGGGAGGAAGGGTTCAGATCGCCCCTGCGCCGGCTCGAGCGGGTGAGCCGACGGAGGTGGCGCGAGCTCGTGCCGGACTATCTCGACTTGCTCCAGGCCGTGAAGCGCAGCGAGGTCGTGGATCTGGCGCGCCAGAGGATCGACGTGGTCGCCCAGCTCCAGGCGGAGGCCGATCTCCGGGTGTCCTACGAGGAGGGGCGGCTCTTTCGGTTCTACCCGGACGGCGAGATCCTGAAGCTGGCCCGCAAGATCACCGTGGTCTTCGCCGATCTGCGCGGATTCACCGCCGCCTCGGAAGGGGGCATCTCGGAGCGGGAGTTGGCCCAGCAGCTCTACGAGGTGTTCGACCCCTTCGCCTCCCTGGTCGAACGGTACCACGGACGCATCGACAAGTTCACTGGGGACGGCGCGATGATCACCTTCGGCTTCTCCCGCGTGACCCCCGAGGACGAACGCAACGCCCTGCGCACGGCGCTGGCGATCCAGGAGATGATGGCGCAGCTCCGGGCGAGCGGCCGCACCACGTTCAGCATGGGGATCAGCGTCCACACGGGGCGGGCCCAGGTGGCGCACTTTGTCGTGGACGACCGGGCCATGGACCGGACCGTGATCGGGAGAAACGTAAATATCGCCGGCCGCCTCTCCGGGTCCGCCAAGATCCAGGGCGCCACCATCGGGGGCGACGCGCCCGACGAGGCGGCGCAGACGCACGCCGAGGGCGGCGGCGCGCGTCGCGAGGTGTGGGTGGACGAATCCGGGATCCTGTTCAACACGGGAATCGTCGTCAGCCAGGATACCGTGGAGGAGCTGGTGAGGCAGGGCGTAGCCGAGCCGTGGGCGCGCGGCGACGTCCACGGGTACCGCCTGTTCGACGACAGGGAGAAAAAAAACATCTTGCTAGAGTATGTGGGCGATGCTAAATTCAGAGGCGTCGGCCGTTCCATCGCCATCTATCGCCTCGGGGTCGGAGAGGTCGAGGCGGGAAACGGCGCGCTGCCGGCTCGGGGGCGGGCATGACTCAGACGCTCTGGGCGCCGTGGCGGATGGCGTACATAGGCGGGCCGCGGAGCGACGGCTGCCTGCTGTGCGACCTGCCCCGCGAGAACAAGGACCGCGAGAGTCTGATCCTGCATCGGGGCCCGAGAACGTACGTGGTGATGAACCGGTACCCGTACAACAACGGGCACCTCATGATTGTACCCTACCGGCACTGCGCTGACCTGGGGCAGGTTTCCCCCGAGGATTCCCTCGAGCTCATGCACGAATCCCAGCGCGCCACGCGGATCCTGCAGCGGGTCTTCGGCGCCGAGGGGTTCAATGTGGGTATGAACCTGGGCAAGGCCGCGGGTGCCGGGATCGCGGAACACGTCCACATCCACGTGGTTCCTCGTTGGGTGGGGGATACCAACTTCATGCCGGTGCTGGCGGATACCAAGGTGATGCCGGATTATCTGGACGCCACGTACGCGAAGCTGGTTTCTTTCTTCCGCGAGGACAGGGAGTAGGGGTCCCATGCTGATCCAAATGACGGTGCGCGGGATCGCCTTGGATCCGATCACCAATATGCCCATCATCATCCTCAAGGATGTGGATGAGCGGAAGGCGCTGCCGATTTGGGTCGGGATCTTCGAGGCGAACGCCATTGCGCTGGAACTCGAGAAGGTCACGACACCGCGCCCCATGACCCACGACCTGCTGAAGAGCGTGCTGGACGGTCTCGGCGTCAGCGTCCGGCAGGTGGTCGTCAACGACCTCAAGGACAACACCTTTTTCGCCGTGATCGAGCTCAACCACAACGGGTCCGTCATCAACATCGACTCGCGGCCGAGCGACGCCATCGCCCTGGCGCTGCGGGTGAACGCGCCGATTTTCGTCACGGAGAAAGTGGTATCGCAGGCGAAGAGCGTGGAGATCTCCGAAGAGAAGGAAGAGACGGACAAGTGGAAGGAGTGGCTGGAGCGTTTGAAACCCGAGGATTTCGGCAAGTATAAGATGTAAGGCGGCCCGTGTCCCCCGCTACACGAGACGGCCCCGGGGTATTTCGTCCGGGGCCGTGGTGTTTCCGGGGCGCACACTCCTGCGCGGCGCAGGGGGGCCGGGCCGCTAGCGCGTCAGGACCTCGGGGTTCACGAGGTTCGGCGGGCGCTGCCCGTTCACGCCGGTGATGCAGTTCTGCACGGCCATCATGGCCATCTTGGTGCGCGTCTCGATGGAGGCGCTGGCGGTGTGCGGCGCCAGGACCACGTTCTTCATGGAGATCAAGGCGCGCTCGCACTTGGGCTCCTTCTCGTAGACGTCCAGGCCCGCGCCGGCGATTTTGCCCTCCTTGAGAGCCTTGACCAGGGCCTTCTCGTCCACGATGGGCCCCCGGGCGGCGTTGATGAGGATGGC